>JBGQHO010000028.1:0-45945 GCA_041497955.1 Terriglobia bacterium
GCTCTACCGCTACGCGCTCGTCACCGACGCCGAAGAAGGCTTGATCCTGGTGGACGTGGACACGCTCACCGATGCCAACCCGGAGAACAATCGGCTGCGGCGCGCCGTGACGTTCAACCCGAATGGAAAACTCGCCGGGGCGCGCATGGTCAAGAACCTCGGCCACTACGCCTACGTCGTTTCGGAGAAAAACGGCCTCAGCGTGGTGGACCTCGATCAGCCCACCGCGCCGCGGCTGGTCTATCAGAGCGCGCCGGGCGAGCTCGATGGCGCGCACGCGATCGAATTGCAGTTCCGCTACGCGTTTGTGCTGGACCGCGAAGGGCTGAAAGTCTTCGACGTCACGGACAAGGAGCGTCCCGCGCTTGTACCGGGCGCCAAAGTCGCAATCGAAGATGCGCGGGGCATCTGCGTCTCGCGGACCTACGCGTACATCGCCGCGGGGAAGCAGGGGCTCGTGGTCGTGGATGTGGGCCGTCCGGAGCATCCCGCGCGTCTCGAGTACAACCGCGCCGACGCGCCGCTCGATGACGCCTACGACGTGTCCGTTGCCGCGACGAATGCGAGCTTCTTTGCCTACGTGGCCGACGGCAAGAACGGGCTGCGCGTGGTGCGCCTGGTCGAAGCCGGCGAAACGCCCGGGCACCAGGGCTTCTCTCCGCGCCCGGCGCCCAAGGTCATCGCGACGTATCCCACGTCCGGCGTGGCCGTCGCGGTGAATCGCGGGCAGGTGCGCGACCGCTTCGAGGACGAATCGGGCGGCCAGATGGTGGTCTCGAACCGCATCGGCGCGCGGACGTTCAACCTGGAAGAGATTCGCCGCTTCATGTTCTATCCCAACGGCCAGACCCTGCGCGTGACCGACGACGCGCCAGCTGCGCTGCGGCACGAGAATGTGAAGCGGGAGACGGTGGTGCGCGGAGAAGGCGCGGCTCCGAACGACCGCGCGGGAGGCGGCAAGCCCGCGGCGGCGGGCAGGCAGTGAGGCTTCGGGCATGAAGGACTGGACGCACGGCATCACGCGGCGCGGATTTCTTTCCGGCCTAGCTGTTGCCGGCATCACGCCGGTGGCCCAGCGCGTGGCGCGGGCATTTCCCGACGCGGCGCCGCAGAAGAAGTGGACCGGCGACAACTTTGAGGAAGCGCATGAAATCATGCGCAATCCCTACCGCTTCCTCCAGGACCCGAGCGAATGGGTGCGGCACGACGAGATGCGCGATGTCGTCATCGTGGGCGGCGGCATGGCCGGACTGACGACAGCGTTCCTGCTGCGCGACCGCAACGTGCTGCTGCTGGAGCGCGAGCCGCAGACCGGCGGCGTCTCCAAGAGCGGGAACTGGAACGGCATCGAGTACTCGATCGGCGCGGCGTACATGATCGACCCGGAACCGGAAGAAGGCGGGCCGCCGAACCCCAACTTCGACCTACTGCTCGAGCTGGGCCTGCGGAAGAAGGGCGAGAAGCTCGATAAGGAGCGCAACATCGAACGGCGCTGGTCGGAGGGCAGCGAGAACCACTGCCTGTTCACCAATACGGAAGCCTTCAGCGAAGGGGAGATCCACAGCAAGCAGAACATCGAGTTCTTCGAGCACGTAAACGACGAAGGCCCTACGCCGGATATCCCGCCGACCGATCCGAAGCTTGTCGAGCAGCTCGACAGCATTTCCTACAAGCAGTTTCTCTACGATGCGAAGCTGCAAGAGTCCATTTGGAAGAAGACGCTCGGGCCCCTTTCGCCGCGGGCGCGCGAGGCCACCGAGTATTACTTCTGGGGCGCGTTCGGCACGAACACCTGGGAGACCTCGGCGTACCACGGGCTGAATTTCTTCGCCGCGGAGTTCGGCAATATCCTCGTGTTTCCCGGCGGCAATTCGTTCATCGCCAAGCGGCTCACCGAGCGCATCCGGCAGCGCAACCCCCAACTGATCGAGACGGGCCACTACGTCCTTGAAATCGAGCCGGGGAAGGACAAGAAGAGCTGGTCCGTGCTCGCGTATCACGAAGGCAAGGTGCACCGCTACCAGGCGCGCGCAGTGGTTTTCTCGTCGCCGCTGTTCCTGGCCAAGCGCATGATTCCCAATTTGCCCGACGACCAGCGCAAGGCCATCGAGTCCCTGGACTATCGCAGCTTCGTCGTGGCCAACGTGCTCCTGCGGAACCGGATTGACGAGATTTTCTCGAACGAGAAAATCCGCAATGCCTACGAACTCACCCGGATGCACAACGTGGACGTGCAGCGGCAGATGCCCGAGGTGCTGAACGGCCAGAAAGTCTTCTCCGACATCTGCAGCGCCGACTTCGCTTCCTGGCGCAGCACGCCCTATGCTGTGCTGACCGTGTACCGGCCGTTCCCGTACGCGCACGGGCGCGACCGCCTGCGATATCTGACCTACGAGTACGTGGAGGCCCAAGTGCGCAAGGCCATCCTCGAAGGCCTGAGCCACCACGGCTTGAAGGATACGCACATCGAAGAGATCCGCCTGGCGCGCTGGGGCCATCCGATGATCATTCCGCGCCCCGGCCAGATGGCGCCGGGCGGCGTGCTCGAGACGGCGCGGCAGTCCCAGCCGGGGCTCTACTTCGCGCACACGGACATTCAGGGCGCTCCCGCGATTGAAAACGCGCTGGCATCGGCGCGCGCCGCCGTCGAAAACGTGAACAAGTACCTGGGCTGAGGCTCTCCTCGCCTCCATTTTCTGGCCATTTCGTTCCCAGAAACATCCCATCATTTGCCACTCTTGGGCAGCGGATTTCCGCTCGCTCATGCGCGCGGAACTGTTTCAAGCGCGCGCGAAACTTTCTGAGCGAAGCCGCGTGTGCCACTGCGGAACAGCGCCTCAGCAATGTGCCGCTGCCGGCCTCACGAGCCCCCGCGCGCGCTCCCGCAACCTCTCTGCGATCAATGCGTTGCTTCCACGATGAAAATGAGGGAAAAGAACGGATCTTGGCCCATGTCGAGAGCGTTCTGGCAGGGAAGTTGCTCCTTCCAATCGCGGATTGGCCATGATTTCTGCCCTAATACTATTTCTCTCTTTAGCGGGGTTGTTTCAGTTCTTCGTTTCATACTGCCGATCCCTCGTCGAGGTGTATTCGAAGGTAGAGATCTCCCAGCAGGCTTGGAAGGTGGCCGGGCTGGACGGCAGCGGCGCACGCGCCGAACAATTTGGACACCTATCGGGGCTGATCGAGCTCTGCCCAAGTCCCGCCGACGACCGCTTTGAGATCCATGCGATCGGGACGTATTACCGGCTGCTCAGTTTGTTCCGTGCAGCACGCTCCTTGGCGCCCGCCCTGGCCGCTTGGGCAGATCACGAGCGCACCCGCTGCGCCCACTTTCTCGCCGTATCACTCGACCGGCGTCTAGGCCCGAACGGCAGCGCGGAGATTACCTGACCGCGGGCGTTCCAGCCGGCTCCGCGCGGACTCGCTTGCCCTTGGAAGCTCGCTCGCCAGGATGTAACGAAATCGGACGGCAACCGCGAGCCCATTCCGGCGTCTACCTCTCAGCGCCGCAAGAGCTGTATTTTCAATAGCCAACGCCACATCTCACTGGCCACAGGTTTGCTCCTACTGCTCTCCTGAGCCATGGAGATCCTCGCTCATCTCGGCCAGCACAACGCCGCGCGGCACGCAGCTCGCGTGGCGGTCTGCTTTGCCATCATCGTGGCTTTCGCCCTCGTCGCGGCGGCTCCCGCTGCCGCCGAACCCCGCGTCGCCGGGACATACCGCTGCATCAGCATCCGGACCGGTGCGCAGACGGTTTCCTGCCAGGGCCCGGCGCTCGTCCTCTTTCCCCACGGCCTTTATCAACTCGGGAACAAGTTCGGCACGTACGTGGTTCGCGGCGACCGGTTGGTGCTCTCCGGAATGCGCGTCCAGCAGCCGTTTCGTCTGCAGAGATCGCGAGAGATTGTGTTCGAGTACGTTGATCGCGGCCGGAGGCATCAGGTGAAATTCCGCGGTCAGCTGCGCCTGCCGCGCGGCCAAGCCCTGCTCTGACCAGACCTGCCCCCCTGCGCTTTGCCTTCTCTTGAGTTTCTCTCAGCGGCTGTAATGTGATAAAAACCCAGCGTGGTGGTAGTGTGAGCCGCGCCAACGAGCGGGTCGCGTAACGTGCCGGACGTAAGCGGCGTCCAATACGAGTGTCCGGGGCCGAATCCTTGTCCAGGAATCATCCAGGCCTAGCCTGCCGGCTGGGCATCTTCTCGCTGCTTTTTATCTTGTCATTGCTGCAGGCGGGCTGTTCGCGCACGCAGACCGCGAGCGCGCGCGGCGACGCCGGCAATCCCATTGCTGTGCGCGCGTATCCTGTGCAGGAAGAGGTGATTCGGCGGCGCGTGCAGGCCGTGGGCTCGCTCTATGCACTCGAGGAAAGCACCGTGAGCGCCGAGGTGGACGCGCGGGTGGAGCGCGTGCTCGTGGACGTGGGCGATTGGGTACGCGAAGGCCAGGCGCTGGTGCAATTGGACGCCACCGAGCTGCGCTACGAACTCGACCGACAGCGCGCCATCGTGCGCCAGGTACGCGCGCAGCTCGGCATCGGCCCAGGCGATCCGCTGCCGCGCGACCCGGCACAGGTGGCTTTCGTCCAGCGTGCGGCGGCCGATCTCTATGAGGCCGAGCAGCGATTTCATCGCGCGGAGCAGCTCTTTCGCGAGAAGTTGATTTCCCAGCAGGATCTTGACCAGGCAGCGGCGCGGTTTCAGGGCGCGCGCGCGGCGTACGACCTGGCCGTGCAGCAGGTGGAACAACTGAAGGCGCAACTGCAATCGAGCGAGGCCGCCGGCAAACTCGCGGAAAAGAAGCTGGCCGATACGGAGATCCGCGCGCCGTTCCCCGGCTCTATCAAAGAGCGGCGCGTCAGCCCCGGCGAATTCCTGAAGGTGCAGAGTCCGGTGATGGTGATTGTGCGCACCGACCAGTTGCGCGCGCGGCTGGCCGTGCCGGAAAAATGGGCCAGCACGGTGAAGACTGGGGCGATGATTGAGGTCCAGGTGGAGGCATACCCGGGCGAAACGTTCCAGGGCAAGCTGGTGCGCATCAATCCGTCGGTGCTGCAGGATTCGCGCACGTTCGAGGTGGAAGCGCTGCTGCCGAACCCGGCGCGCAAGCTGAAGCCCGGGTTCTTCATTCAGGCTTCTCTGCCCAGCGACCTCCAAGAGAAAACGCTCACCGTACCCGACCAGACCGTGACGTACCGCTACGGCGTGTATAAGGTGTACGTGGTGAACGGCGCGCGCGTCGCGGAGCGGCAGATCAAGCCGGGCGCGCAACAGAATTCCCGCGTCGAAATCCTCGAAGGCCTGCGCGCCGGCGAGCAGGTGGCCGTGGCCGTACAGGGCGATCTGCGCGACGGCGCGTCCGTGCGGGTGCAATAGCGCGGAAACATGAAGCTCGCAGACATTTGCGTCGAGCGTCCCGTCTTCGCGGTGATGCTGATCGCGTTCCTCGTGACGCTCGGCATCTTCTCCTACTCGGCGCTGGGCGTGGACCTCTTCCCGCGCGCTGATCCCGCCACGGTGTACGTCGGTGTGCAATTGCCCGGCGCGAGCCCCGAAGAAATGACGACGAGCGTCGTGCTGCCACTCGAGGACGCCATCTCGTCCGTGAGCGGCTTGGACGAAATGTCGGTCTATACCACCGAAGGGCAGACGCGCATCACCTGCACGTTCGTGCTCGAGCGCGACATCGAGGGGGCCGCGCAGGACATCCGGGAAAAAGTCGCCGGGGCGATGAATCGCCTGCCGCCCAACGTGCTGCCGCCGGTGATCCGCAAGGTGGATCCGGATGCCGACCCCATCCTGACGATCCTGGTCGCGGGGCCCATGAGCCGCCGCGAACTCACCGAGATTGCGGACAAGCAGGTGCGCCGCGCGATTCAAACCGTCGACGGCGTCGGGCAGGTGGACCTGATAGGCGGGCAGGAGCGGCAGATCCGCGTCTTCGTGGATGCGCAGCGCCTGACCGCGCACAACCTGACCGTGCCCGATGTGCGCAACGCCATCCAGGGCGAAAACATCGAGGCGCCGGGCGGGCACATGATCCGCGGCGCGCAGGAGTTGGGCCTGCGGACGCTGGGCCGCGTGAATACGCCCGACCAGTTTGGGGACATCATTGTCGCGAGGCGCGACCGCGTGCCTATCCGCATTCGCGATATCGGCCGCGTGGATGACGGCGCCGAAGAGTTGCGCACCTGGTCGGCGCTGGTGCGCAAAGGTGGTACGGCAGAAGACGCCGTCAGCGTCTCCGTGCTGCGCCAGACGGGCACGAACACCGTGCGCGTGGCCGACGCCGTAAAGCGGCGCCTGGAAACTCTGAAGGGCGAACTGCCGTCCGGGATCAAGCTGGAATTGGTGCGCGACGTTTCCGTCTTCATCAAGGCCTCGGTGCATTCGCTGCTCGAGCACCTGATTCTCGGCAGCCTGCTGGCCAGCCTGGTTGTACTGGTTTTCATCCGCAACTGGCGCGCCGTGGGCATCGCGGCCCTGGCCATCCCGACTTCGGTGGTCGCCACGTTCACGCTGATGCGCTACATGGATTTCACGCTGAACAACATGACACTGCTCGCGCTGACCCTGGCCGTGGGCATCGTGATCGACGACGCCATCATCGTGCTCGAAAACATCTTCCGTTACATGGAAGAGAAAGGGGTGGAACGCAAGCGCGCCGCGGTGGAGGCCACGCGCGAGATCGGCATGGCGGTGATGGCCACGACGCTTTCGCTGGTGATCATCTTCCTGCCGATCGCGTTCATGACGGGTTATGCGCGGCGCTACGTGAATTCGTTCGGCTGGACGATGGCCATGGCCATCATGGTGTCCCTGCTGGTGAGCTTCACGCTGACGCCGATGATGAGCTCGCGCTTCCTGAAGGTGCGCGCCGGCGGGGGACACGCGCATGCGCATTCGCGCGAATCGAAGTTCTTCCACTGGCTGGAGAATTCGTACCTGCGCAGCCTGACGTGGTCGCTCGGCCATCGCCGGGCCATCCTCCTGATCTGCGTCGGCGTGTTTGCGACCACGTTCCTCTTCTATCGCCTTGTGGGCCGTGACTGGATCCCGGCGGACGACCAGAGCGAGCTGCAGAGCTCGATGGATTTGCCCGAGGGCACCTCTCTCGAACGCACGATGGCCACGGTCACCGAGATGTCCAAGCGCATTGTGGAGCTGCCGGAAGTGGTGTTCGTCCAGCCGTACACGCACGGCACTACGAACCATGCGCACCTCTACATTCGCCTCGTGGACCGCAGCGGGCGCAAGCGCACGCACGAGCAGATGGCGGGGGTGATCCGGCGCATCCTCGGCGGGTTCCCCAACGTCACCTACAACGTGCGCCTGCCTTCGACGCTGGGCGGGGAACAGTTCTACCCGATCCGCGCCATCATCCGCGGGCCGGACATTCCGCAGCTCATCGAGATCTCCAAGCAGGTGGCCGCGCGCATGCGGGAATTTCCGGGACTGGTGGACATCAACCCGAGCTTGAACTTGAACACGCCCGAATTGCAGGTGAAGGTGGACCGGCAGCGCGCCGCCGATCTCGGCGTGCGCATGACCGACGTCAGCGCGACGGTGCGGCTGATGTACTCCGGCGAGGACGAGATCTCCACGTTCAAGGAAGGTTCCGAGCAGTATCCGGTGACCATCCAGTTGCTCACCGAGCAGCGCGATAATCCCGAGGTGCTTGCGCGCCTGATGGTGCCTTCGACGAGAGGGCTGGTGCGCCTGGAGAACGTGGCCACGATTCAGCGCGGCGCGGGCCCCGCATCGCTCTGGCGCTACAACCGGGAGTTTCAGGTGACGGTGAACTCCAACATCGCCGCCGGCTATCCGCTGGACGCGGCCGCTGCGTACACGACGCGCTCGATTCGCGCCGTGGGCCTGCCGCCCGGGTATTCGTTCCTGTTCGGCGGGCAGGTGAAAATGCTCGAGGAGACCACCTTCAACCTCGTGCTGGCGATGCTGCTGGCTTCGATCTTCATGTACATGGTGCTGGCGGCACAGTTTGAGAGCTTCTCGCACCCGTTCATCATCATGCTCACGCTGCCGCTGAGCATTCCGTTTGCGCTGTTTTCCCTGTGGATCACGCATCGCGCGCTGAGTTTGTGGAGCGCGCTCGGCGTCTTCCTGCTGCTGGGCATCGTGAAGAAGAACGGCATCCTCCAGGTGGACTACACGAACCGGCTGCGGCGAGAAGGCATGCCGCTGCGTGAGGCGATGCTGGAAGCCAACCGCGTGCGCCTGCGGCCGATTCTGATGACCACGTTTTCGATTGTCGCGGGTCTGATTCCCGTGGCTATCGGGATCGGCGCCGGCTCCGAGCAGCGCGCCGCGATCGCGGTAACGATCATCGGGGGGCAGACGCTCTGCCTGCTGTTGACGCTGGTGGTGGTGCCCGTGGCCTATTCGTATCTGGCAGAGATGGAGTCCGTGTCTTTCGCCCAGTCGTTCAGCGGCGTTTGGGGCCGCGTGCGCGGAAGCGTGCTGCGGCTGTTCGGGTCGTTCTAGGCAGGCACTCAAATCTCGGTTGCCCTGGTTCTTTTCAAAATCTGAGCGAGGGGTGAAGCATGAACCGCAAAGCGTTTGCGTGCGTGTTGTTGGCTTTTGTCTTCGCGCTGGTGGCGGCTGGCGCGCAGGCGCAGAGCAAGAAACTCAGCCTGGACATGTATCTCGATTGGGAAACCGTTGAGGATCCGCGCATCTCGCCCGACGGCACGCAGATCATCTTCACCCGCCGCTGGGTGGACAAGATGAACGACCGGTTCGAGTCGGCGCTGTGGATTATGAACGCCGACGGCACGAAGCAGCGGTTCCTGACGAAAGGCTCCAGCGCGCGGTGGTCTCCGGACGGCACGCGCATCGCCTATATGAGGCCGAACAGCGATTTCATCCTCGCTGAAGGCGAGCCCAAAGGTTCGCAGATTTACATGCGCTATATGGACGCGGAAGGCGCCACGACGCAGGTGACGCGGGTGGAGAAAACGCCGGCCGCGCTGAGCTGGTCGCCGGATGGGCAAACAATCGGATTCTCGATGCTCGTGCCGCAGAAGGAGACCTGGAACATCCACCTCCCCGCGCGTCCCGACGGCGCAAAATGGACGCGCGACCCGCGCATCGTCGAGCGCTTCGTCTTTCGCCTGGATCGGCAGGGCTTTCTGGAGGAAGGCTTCCGGCACATTTTCGTCGTGCCCGCCACCGGCGGCACGCCGCGGCAGTTGACCAGCGGCGACTACAACGACGACGAGGGCTTCGGCACCAGCGCCTCGCTTTCCTGGACGCCGGACGGCCGCGAAATCCTCTTCAGCGGCTTGCGGCAAAACGACTGGGAGTATGCGTGGGACGAGTCGGAAGTTTACGCCGTCAGTGTGAAGGACGGCGCGGTCCGGCAACTCACGCACCGCAAGGGCCCCGACGGTGGCCCGGTGGTTTCTCCCGACGGGAAGCTCGTGGCCTACATTGGCCGCGATTGGACCGACGACACCTATAAGGACGAGATGCTGTACGTGATGGGGATTGACGGCGCGAACCCGCGCGCGCTGACGCCGAACCTGGACCGCACGCCCACTCAGCTTCACTGGGCCGCCGACGGCAGCGGCGTATATTTCACCTGCGAGGACAAGGGCACGCGGCACCTCCACTTTGTGTCCGTGAGCGGCCAGCAGCGCCAGCTCACGCAAGGGAATTACATCCTCAGCGTGACCAGCATCGCCAAGAACGGCGTGGCCGTCGGCACGCTCAGCAGCCCCTCGAAGCCTGTGGACGTGGTGGCGTTCGACGTCCGCAACCCGCAGCCCAAGCAGCTCACCGCCGTCAACGACGACGTCCTCGCCGGCCTGAAGCTCGGCGACGTGGAAGAGATTTGGTACACGTCGGCGGACAACTTCAAGGTGCAGGGCTGGATTGTGAAGCCGCCGGACTTCGACCCGAAGAAAAAATATCCGCTCATGCTGAGCATTCACGGCGGGCCGCACGCGATGTACGGCGTGGGGTTCAACTTCGGCTGGCAGGAGCACGCCGCCAACGGCTACGTCGTGCTCTATACGAACCCGCGCGGTTCCAGCGGCTATGGCAGCGCGTTCGCCAACGCCATCAAGAACGCATACCCGAGCAAGGATTTCGACGACTTGATGAAGGGCGTGGACGAAGTGGTCTCGCGCGGCTACGTGGATACGCGCAACCTGTTCGTCTACGGCTGCTCGGGCGGCGGCGTGCTGACCGCCTGGACCGTGGGCCACACGGACCGCTTCGCCGCAGCGTCGTCAAACTGTCCGGTGATTGACTGGATCAGCTTCGCCGGCACCACCGACATCAACCTGTGGGGCTACCGCCGCTTCGACAAGCTGCCGTGGGAAGATGTCGCGCTGCTCTGGAGACATTCGCCGCTCGCCTACGTGGGCAACGTGAAGACGCCGACGATGCTGATGACGGGCGAGCTCGACATGCGCACGCCCATCTCGCAGACCGAGGAGTTTTACGAGGCGCTGAAGCTGCGCAAGGTGCCCACGGCGATGCTGCGTTTCGCCGAGGAGTATCACGGCACCACGTCGAAGCCCTCGAACTTCATGCGCACGCAACTCTACCTGCGCTCCTGGTTCGGCAAGTACACGACGAAATAGCTCGAGACAAATGCCTGGGCCGCGCGAGTTGACCCCGGGTATTTTTGTCTCTATACGAAACATTAAATCGCGCTGTGTACCTGTGCGGTGCGGGTGGTGCCAGCTCCAGACTTTGCCCGGCCATCTGACGGCCTCCGATATCTAGCTGTCCTATCAACGAGTTAGCGCCTATTTGCTTGGCCGAGATGACGGGGAACCAGGGTCGTTGTGTGGCATACAGCATGCTCATGATAACTGTGTGCGTCAGGGGACGAGCCAAGCGGTGACGCGCAGGGGGATTCAATGACGTTTGAAGCGATGGATCAGAGCACATCCGAACCAAACCCAGAGCACCGGCTCTGGACGGCGGTGGTCGCGAAGACGGTGGAGGAATGGGCTTCCGGACCCCTGAGGCGCCGGCGCGATGCCGAGAAGTTTCTCTTCGAAGACAACAGGGATTTCTGCATCGTCTGTGAAAGAGCAGGCTTGGACCCGCAGCAACTGCGCGCACGCCTGTACCGGTTGAAGGGAACCGCGCACGTTCCCGCCATGCAGGAAACATCGCTGGAAGCGGCGTAGGCTCCCGAGAATGCGAAAGGCCGGGCATGAAGCCCGGCCCTTTCGAAACTGTAGTTGGCAGCGGTGCGCTGCTATCGTCCGGGTTCGAGAACGATCTCGCGCGCCGTCCGGTTGCCCATGACTTCCCGGATTTCGGAGCGGTCGCGGTAACCCTGCATCTGCTTCTGGTCGTCGCCGACCAAACGCTGCCCCAGCGCCTCTGCTTTCTTTTCGTTGGCCTCGAGCGTGGCCAAGTCCTTCACCTCGGTCATCAGGATCAAGTCCCAGTCACCGGCCGTGTGTCCTTCCGTGGTCAGAACCTTGTAGGAAAGGATGAGCCCTTCCTTCTTGGCGGCTTCCTGGATCCGCTTCCAGTCGGTAGCGACGTAGTTCAGGTACGCGGAATCCATGCCGGGCTTGATGCGGATGAACGCCAGCGTCCACACCGAGCCGTTGCGATAGGGGCGGGCCATCTGCGCGTACACGGAGACGCACAGCAGTCCAAGCGAAAGCACCAGAGCCCCGAACAGAATTCTTTTCTTGGTCATTAAGGAGTCCTTTCAGTGGGGGATGGGAACCGGGGGAATCTATCGTATGCAGACGAGCGCGTCAACGCCAAATTCGCCGCCCCGCCGCGCGCGACGCGGGAAAGCAAAAGGCCGGACAAAGCGTCCGGCCTTCGCTCTATGAGTTTGGTTGCGGGGGCCAGATTTGACCTGACCTTCGGCCAGACCGGCGCCTGCGCCGGGCCAGAAAATGCCAGCCCGACCTTTCGCTGACTCGGTTCAAACCAGGTGAGTTGCTTATGGGCAAGGGCGGGAAAGCAAAAGGCCGGACAAAGCGTCCGGCCTTCGCTCTATGAGTTTGGTTGCGGGGGTTGGATTTGAACCAACGACCTTCGGGTTATGAGCCCGACGAGCTACCAGACTGCTCCACCCCGCGAACCCATGATACAAGGAACCGCACGGACTCGTCAAACCACTCTGGACAAACTTTTAGTCCACACCGTGCACGGTTGGTTTTCTTCTTTCTTACCAGGTGCTGTAGGGAGTGCTTTCGAAGGGGGAGAGTCTGTCCGAGGAGGAGTGCACGTCGGTGATGCCGGTGCCGCTCTGGTCGGGGCTGAGCAGCACGTTTTCGTAGTCCACGCGCCAATCTTTCTTGCGCGTCATAGGGTCCGTGGGGACTTCGCGCAAATAGCCGGCTGCGACCAGTTCTTCGAGCGACTGCGGCGCAGCTTGCTTATCGAACGTGTACTGCTCGATAGCGTGGCGCATCACGGTCAAATCCTGCTTCAGTGCGGCCTCTCTCGCGCGGGCGACCGATTGGTCGTAGCGCCCCGCGCCCATAGCGATAAGGATCAGGATGATCGTAATGACGATCATCAGCTCGAGCAGCGTGAAGCCGGCGCACGCGAGCGCGCAACGCGGGGTCCGGCCCCGCAGGTTCTGCCGCCAATTGTGAGCGAACCGCATCAGGTCACCAATCCGAGTACCGCGTGCCGTCGATTGCCGTAGCCGTCGAGCGCGAGAACACGTCGAAAACGTTTTTCCCGCCCCAGCTCATGGAGTCAGGGTCGTCCTGGACGGCGCGGAGCCCCCAATCGGTCTGCCGGGTCATGGGGTCCACCGGGATGCGGCGCAGGAAGCGCACGCGGCGGTCGGCGGCGCCGGCGAGTTGCACGCCGCGCACCAGAGTGTCGAGATCGGGCGGGTAGCCTTCCGTGCTGACTTCGACGCGGATCAGGTTGCGGTCGGCGGCGTCCTTGTAGTGGTCAATCGCGTTGCGGATTTCGCGGAGGTCCTGCCGCAGCTCCGCCTCTTTCTGCCGCCGCACGGAGTGGCGCGCCACCGGCACCGCGGCCGAGGCCAGCACGAGCAGGATGGCGCAGGCCATGATCAGCTCGAGCAGCGTGAAGCCGGCTTCAGCGAGCCGCCGCGGCCTCGAGCTTGTGATGGGAAACCGCATGGTCTTGGGAACTACTGCACCCGGAACGTGGCCTCGCTGGACACGAGCGGGATGGCCTTCTGCTGCGAATCGCGCGCCAGCACCTGCACGATGGCAAGCTGCGACGTCCCGGGCGCCAGCGCCTTGATCACGATGCCCACCAGCGTGCCCGTGCCGTTCACGCCGGGCGTATTCGGCTGGCGCGTGGTGGAAATGATGGCCTGGCCGCGCTCCTTATCCACGCGCTGCACGATGGCGACCTCCTGCGTCCCGCCGGAGAGGAAGCCGCCGTGGCGCACCTCTTCGACAGAGATGACCGCCGGGTTGTACTGCAGCAGCATAGGAATGGAGAAGAGGTCGTGGACGTCTTCAACGACCACGTTGATGACGGCGGTATCGCCGGTCTTCATCGCCACGGTTGCAGGATCAAAGTGCAGGCGCGCCGCCTGCCCGGCTTGCGGACCCTGCGTTGGGGGCTGGGCGCCGGCGGGCGGCTGCTGCGACGGAGGCACGGCCGGCGGCGGCGCGGCCACTTCGCTTTCGCGGCGCACAGACACGTTGGTATCGCTGCCCGAGCTGATCGAGCGCAGGTTCGCTTCGGTGATGCTGGGCAGGCGCACGATGCGCGGGATCAAGACGATGAGGATTTCGTTCTCTTCGTTCTCGACGTTTTCGCCGGAGAAGAAGTAGCGGAAGAAGGGAATCTTCGCCAGTCCGGGCCAGCCGGTCACGGACTTCGTCTGCGTCCGTTCGATCAGCCCGCCGAGGACGTTCACTTCACCCTCCACCAGCCGCACGTCGTGCTCGATCGTGCGCTGGCTGATAATGGGCTGGTCGATGCCGCCGATACTGACGTGGCCGGTGACCGACGAGACCTCGACCTTCACCTTCAGACTGACCTCGTGGTTGGCATGGATGCGCGGCGTGATGTCCACGTTCACGCCCACGTCGAGATACTGGAATTGCGTGTTCACGAGCGGGTTGATGAAGCCCGCGCCCCCCGCGCCTGTGGCGCCCACGCCGACGCCGGCCTGGAAGCTGCCCGTGGCCACCGGCACGCGGTCGCCGATGCGGAGCTTAGCCGGCTGGCCGTCCACGGCGCGAATCTCCGGGTTCTGGATGATCTTCGTGGCGCTGTCGGTGAGCAAGGCCGTGGCAACGGCGCCCGGCAGCCTGACGCTGTAGTCGCGGCTCGAAAGGTGCTGGAGATCATTCAGCGGGATCGTGTTGGGCGTCGTGGCCGTTGCGCCGCCGGCTGGGGTTGTCTGGCCAAAGTTGCGCGGTGTAAAGGCCAGGGACCCCGTCGTATCCGGCTGGATGCCGAGGTCGCGGATGCGGTCGCGCCGCGCTTGAAGCACGGCCACCTGGACCACGACTTCCGGCTTGGCTTTGTCAATATCGCGGATCAACTTTTCGGCCAGCGCCACCTTGTCGGGTGTGGCGCGGACGATGATGGCATTCTGCGAATTCACCTGCTGGATGCGGGTCACGTCGAGCAACTGGCGCAGGCCGGTGACGATCTCGGTCAGGTCTTGCGGGAGCAGCGTATTCGACAGGTAGAACGTGCGCACGACCTGCTCTTCATAGTCCCGGCGCTTCTGGGTCTGGTCCGGGATGACCATGATCGTGTTGCCGGTGACCGGCTTCCAGAACGCCTTGCTCTGCAGCGCGGCGATATCGAGGGCCTGTTCGAGCGTGACGTTGGTCACTTCGGTGGTGACGCGCCGTGGAGCAAAATCGGGATCGAAGATCACCGTCACGCCCGCGAGCTTGCCGATGGTCTCGAAGATGATGTGCGCGTCGTTGGTCATCTTCAGGTTGATGGGCGCGCGCGGAATGGCCGGCGCCAGCTCGGGTGGCTTCTCCAGCAGCTTGCCTTCTTCGCGGCGCGGGGGAGGAGCAGCGGCGCCCGCGTCGGCCGCGCGTTTGGCGGCGGCCATCTCGACGGTGCGCTGCATCTCCTGGCTGGCTACGGCGCTCGCGGGGTCAATGGCCACGGCCTTTTCAAATTCGGCGAGCGCAAGCTGCAGTTCGCCCTTGTCGCGCAGCTTTTGCCCCTGCCGGACGTGGTACTGCCCGGCTTCGAAGCGCACCCGCGTGGCCTTCAGCTTGTACTCGGTGTTCAGCGGGTCGGCTTTGAGCGCGCGCTCGTAGTGGACCAGCGCCGTATCGTAGTCCTGCAACGCTTCGGCCTGCTTGCCGGCCTTGAGCTCTTCGCTGCCCTTGGGACAGCCCGCCAGCAGCAGCGCCGCGCAGCCCAGCGCCGTTATGGAAAGAAAACGATAGCCCATGTGAAATCGCTCCACGCTTGAAGCGAATCACTTTCGAGTCTAGCACCGGCACGATGGCCCGGCAAGACGCGTGCTTGCTTCTGGTTACTAGCGGCAGATATGATAGGAATTTGTGCGCCCCAAGCCGAAGAAGACCGACAAGACGGCCGAGCGAGTGGCGGCACAAAACCGCGCCGCTCCCTATCATTACCACCTGCTCGAGAAATACGAGGCGGGAATGGCGCTCTACGGCACCGAGGTGAAGGCCCTGCGCGAGGGCAAAGCCAATCTGCGCGACGCCTACGCGACCGTGCGCAACGGCGAGGTCTGGCTGATCAACTGCCACATTTCGCAGTACCTGCCGGGCGGGCCGTTCAACCACGAGCCGCTGCGCCCGCGCAAGCTGCTGCTGAACCGCACGGAGATCCACAAGCTCACCGGGCGCACGCAGCAGAAGGGCCTGACGCTCGTGCCGCTGCGCATCTATTTCCGCGACGGCATCGCCAAATGCGAGATCGCCCTGGCTCGCGGCAAGAAGCAGTACGACCGCCGCCAGGCGGAGCGCGAAAAGGAAGCGCGGCGCGAAGCCAGCGAAGCGTTGTACCGCTACCGGAGACGCTAACGAGGAGCCATGCAGATCAAGGTTGAGACACGCCCCGTTCGAACGATTGAGACCGAAGCGCTGGCGAGCTACGTCTTCGAGGAAGACAACCCCATCCGGGGCCGCGCGGCCGAGCTTGACCAGGCCGCCGGCGGAGCGCTGCGCAAGCTGGCGGCGAGCGGCGAGGTGACCGGCAAGGCGCTCGAGATGACGCTGGTTCACTATCCGTCCGCCGCGGCCGCGCAGCGAATCCTGCTGGTGGGCGCGGGCAAGCGCGAGAAATACAATCTCGCCGATCTGCGCAAGATTGCCGGAGCGGCGCTGCGGTACCTGAAAGGCCGCAAGGTCTCGGGATTCGTCTTCCTGGCGCGCGAAGATGACGCGAACGCTGCCGCGGCGCAAGTGATCACGGAAGCTCTGTTGGTGGCGAACTTCGAGTCCGAAAAGTACAAGACGGACAAGAAGAACGGCAAGGACGTGGATGCCGTGGGCCTGGCCGGCTTCGATGCCGGCGCCGCCGAAGCCGGAATCGCGCGCGGGCGCATCATCGCTGAAGCGCAGAACTTCACGCGCGAGCTCGTGAACGAGCCTTCGAACCGCATGACGCCGCGCATGCTGGCCGAGCGCGCGGCCGCGATGGCGCGCGAGAGCGGATTGGCCTGCGAGATCCTGGACGAGAAGAGAATCGAAGAATTGAAAATGGGCGCGCTGCTCTCCGTCGCGCAGGGCAGCGTGGAGCCTCCGCGCATGATCGTCATCACCTACACGCCGCCGCAGGCGCAGCCGGGCGCACCGGTGATCGGCTTGGTCGGCAAAGCCGTCACGTTCGATACCGGCGGCATCTCCATCAAACCCGCTGAGGGCATGGAAAAGATGAAATACGACATGGCCGGCGGCGCGACGATGCTCGGCGTGATGCGCGCGCTGGCGCAGCTCAAACCGGGGGTCAAGGTGATCGCCGTCGTGCCCGCAACGGAAAATATGCCGGGCAGCCGCGCCCAGAAGCCCGGCGACGTGCAGATTTCCATGGCGGGCAAATCCATCGAAGTGATCAATACCGACGCCGAGGGGCGCCTGATCCTGGCCGACGGGATCGCCTATGCCAAGCAGCTCGGCGCCACACATCTCGTGGATGCCGCGACGCTGACGGGCGCCATCGTCGTGGCGCTCGCCAACGTCAACGTCGGCGTCTTCGGCTCCGACGCGGCGTTCACCGAACGCCTGCTCGCAAGCGCGCGCGCCGCAGGCGAGAAAATGTGGCCGATGCCGCTGGACGACGACTACCGGGAGATGATCAAGAGCTCTATCGCCGACATCCAGAACGTCGGCACCGGCAAGGGCGGCGGCGCGATCACCGCGGCGATGTTCCTGAAGGAATTCGCAGACCAGACGCCGTGGATTCATCTGGACATCGCGGGCACGGCGTGGCTCGATGAGGCCAAACCGTGGGCGGCCAAAGGCGCCTCGGGCGTCGCCGTGCGCACGCTGGTTGATGTGGTGATGAATTGGAACTCGGGCCAGAAGTAGGCGGACGACGGCCGGCCCCGAAGCCGGTGACTACATTTTTTGCGGGGCTTCGATTCCGAGCAGTTCGAGCGCGGCGACGAGCTGCCGCTCGATCAGCGACGCGAGAAGCAGGAAGAAAGTTTTCTTCTCCGCGTCCTCTTCGGAGAGGATGTGGTGCTTGTGGTAAAAGTTGTTGAAGGCTTGCGCGAGCTGAAACGCGTATTTCGCCACGAACGACGGCTCCTGCGCGCCCACAGCGGCTTCCACTTGCGCGCCGAGCGACCCGGCAAGAAGGATCATCCTCCACAGATCGTCGCCCGCGGGGGAAGACAGCAGAGCCGCGAGCGTCTTAGCCGGCATGGCCTTCGTGGGATCAAAAGAAAACCCCGGTTGTTCATCGCGCAGCTTGCGGAAGATGTTTCGCGCGCGGACGACGGCGTACTGGCAATAGGGCCCGGTTTCGCCCTCGAAGCTCAGGGCATCTTTGAAGTCGAAGGCGATCAGCGTTGTGCGCGTGAACTTCAGCAGGAAATAGCGCAGCGCGCCGATAGCGATGGCGTGCGCGATGGCGGAGCGCTCGGCTTCGGACGTACTGGGGTGGCGCTCGTCCACTTCGGCGCGCGCCGCTGCTTCGAGTCTGTCTAAGAGATCGTCGGCCTTGACGCCCAGTCCTTTTCGCCCGCTGACTTCCACGTGGCTGCGCTTGGCGTCCTCGGCTGAAAGCTCGTAACCCATCTCGGCGGCGCAGCGCGGCGTGAGCGCGACGACTTCATAGCCGAAATGGATCGAGCGGTCCGCCTGCGCGTCGTAGCCCAGCGCGCGGAGCCCGGCAACGACGACGTTCTGCAGATACGTCTGCCGGACGTCAATGACGTTGTACACCTTGTCGGCGTGGCCGAATGAAGGTGCATCGGACTCCCCGTTTTCAGAGCAGCTCGCCCAAACGTCGTGCCCGCTTGGATGCTTGTCGAACCGGCGATAGTGAAAATCGCGGCCGAGCAAACCGAATTTCCAGAGCTGGTAGGCGATGTCCTTGCCGACGTAGGTGACCGTGCCATTTGAGCGCACGATGATTTTCACATCGGCTTCTTCGTCGGATTCCGCGCCTGGGGAGCCCGTTCCGGTTTCCTTGGCCATCACCCAGCACCCGGCGTTCTTGCCTGAAGAAACGAGCGTAATCGCGCCGCGCTGCTTGAGCTGCTCGAACGCAGCTACCCAGAATTTCAGGTGCAGGATCTCGCTCTCGCGCGGCAGGAGGTCGTACTCCACGCCGAGCCGCTCCATCGTGCGCAGGTGGCAGTGCACGATGGCGGTCGAAACGGTGTCGGCAATTTCGGCTGCCGCGCCGCGGCCTTCTTCGATTATCTTCAGCGCGTCGCTGCGCAGTTGCGTGCGCGCGGCGTCTTTTTCGTAGAACTGCGTGACGCGGGCGTAGAGGTCCCAGCAGAAGTAGTCAAAGCGCGGCTGCGCGGCGCGGGCGCGCACCGCGGCAGGCGTCATCTTCTCGAGATGCAGGAAGCCGACGACAACGTCCGCCACCTGGACGCCGGTGTTGTCGATGTAGTTTTGCACCTCGACGTTGCGCCCGGCGTGCCGCAGCAGGCGCACGTACGTGTCGCCCAGAGCGGCGTTGCGCAGGTGGCCGATGTGTGCGGCCTTATTGGGGTTGATGTTTGTGTGCTCGACGACGCTCTTGGGAGCGCCGGCCGGCGCTGCGATGGCTTCGTGGCCCGCGCGCTCCAGCGCCGCGCGGAAAAAAGCCGCGCGGTCGAGCCGCGCGTTGACGTAGCCTCCACCCGCGACTTCGACCTTCTCGACGCCTTCGATCGGCCCGATCTCGGCGGCAATCTCCTGCGCGATCTGCCGCGGCGCGCGCTTCAGCCGCTTGGCCAGTTCGAAGCAGACGGGCGTGGCCACTTCGCCCATCTCGATGCGCGGCGGCTGCTCGGTGAGAACGGCAAGATCGGTGCTGTAGCGCCGGCGAATAAACTCCTGCAGGGCTTCGCGGAAGCGGCGCTCGAAAAGTGGATACACAGGGCTCCTTGCGCGCAGAGGAACGCAGCGATTATAGGGGCTGGTGCGAAGGCAGTCAAAAATCCTTGCGGGCAGTCAATTTGACAGCTTCGCAGGGCACGACTAGTATCAATGTTTTGGGCGCCCGGCGGCGAAGCGTGCCGCACAATCCCAATGAAGATTGCCTACTTCGATTGCTTCTCCGGCATCAGCGGAGACATGGTGCTGGGAGCGCTGGTGGACGCGGGCTGCGCGCTCGAGCGCATGGAGACGGAGCTGCGGCGGCTCGAGCTTTCCGGCTGGCAGATTCGCGCGGAGAAAGTGAAGCGCGGCGCGCTGGCGGCTACCAGGGTCGTGGTCGAGACAGGCGAGCACCACCACCATCGCTCGCTCAGCACCATCCTCGGTTTGATCGGCCGCGCCGGCTTGGCGCCGCGGGCGGCGGACTGGGCGCGCCAGATTTTCCAGCGGCTCGGCGAAGCGGAAGCGCGCGTCCACAACGTGCCGGTGGAGAAGATTCATTTCCACGAAGTCGGCGCAGTGGATTCGATTGTGGACATCGTGGGCGCCTGCGTGGGGTTCGAGATGCTCGGCCTCGAGGCGTTTGCCTGCTCGGCGCTCAATACAGGGAGCGGCAGCGTCCAGACGCAGCATGGGCTGCTGCCCGTGCCTGCGCCCGCGACCGCCGATTTGCTGCGCGGCGCGCCCGCCTATTCGACGGGGATCCAGCGCGAGCTCGTGACGCCCACGGGCGCAGCCATCATTTCCACGCTGGCCACCCAATTTGGCCCGATGCCGCCAATGAAGGTTGCGGCCGTGGGCTACGGCGCAGGCGCCGCGGAGTTGCGCGAGCAGCCGAATGTTCTGCGGCTGTTCCTCGGCGAGGCCGCGGAAGGCGAGGTTGTCGCCGGGCGCGAAGAAACAGTCGCGGTCATCGAAGCCAACGTGGACGACATGAACCCGCAGATTTACGGCTACTTTGTCGAGCGCGCGCTGGCCGCGGGCGCGCTGGACGTCTATGCCACGCCCGTGCAGATGAAGAAGAACCGTCCCGGGCAGTTGCTGACGGTTCTGTGCGATCCCGCCGCTGCGGACGGGCTGATGAATTTGATTTTTCGGGAGACCACGACGATTGGAGTGCGCACGTACCGGGCGCGGCGCAGGTGCCTCGAGCGGGAGAGCATTCCTGTGGAAACGCCGCTCGGCGTCGTGCGCATGAAGGTCGCGCGGCTCAACGGGCACATCCTGAACGCCGTGCCCGAATATGACGATTGCCAGCGCATCGCCGTCGAGCGCGGCCTGCCGCTCAAGCAGGTGCAGGCCGAAGCGGCGTTCCAGTTCCGCAAGCAGCGCGAGACACCCTGACGATGGCTCCGACGCAATCCAAGTTTTACCTGACAACGCCGATTTACTACGCGAACTCACGGCCGCATGTGGGCTCCGCGTACACCACGATCGTGTGTGACGCCATCGCGCGGTACAAGCGGATGCGCGGCTATGACGTCGTCTACCTGACCGGCACGGACGAGCACGGCGTGAACATCGAGCGCGCCGCGGAGAAGCTGGGCATCACGCCGCAGGAGCTGGTGGACCGCAACGTGCCGCTCTTTCTGGAGCTGTGGAAGCTTTTGGACATTCGCTACACGCATTTCGTGCGCACGACTTCCGTCGAGCACGCGGGTTCGGTGCAGAAGCTCGTGCGGCGGACATTGCGGCGCGCGGGAAAGAACGGCTTCATCTACAAAGGGAGGTACGAAGGGCGCTACTGCATCCACGACAATCTTTACGTGAGCGATTCGTCGGAGCCGGCGGACTGCCCCACCTGCGGGCGGCCGGCCGAGCTGATTTCCGAGGAGAACTATTTCTTCCGGCTTTCCATGTTCCAGGAAAAACTGCTCCAGCTCTATCGCGAGAAGCCCGAATTCGTGCAGCCGGATTTCCGGCGCAACGAAGTGGTGAGCTTCGTGGAGAGCGGATTGAGGGACCTCTCGATCAGCCGCAAGGCCATTAAGTGGGGCATTCCGTGGCCGGACGATCCTGAGCACGTCTTCTACGTGTGGTATGACGCGCTGACCAGCTACATGACCGGGATCGGCTTCGGAGAAGGCGAGCATGGCAGCGCCGAGTATCAGAAATACTGGCCGGCCGACCTGCACATGATCGGGAAGGAAATCATCCGTTTCCATGCGGTGTACTGGCCGGCATTCCTGATGGCTGCGGACCTGCCGCTGCCGAAGCAAGTCTTCGCGCATGGCTGGCTGCTCTTCCAGCAGGAGAAGATGAGCAAGTCGCGCGGGAACGTGGCTTACGCCGAGCCGATCGTAAGGGTGCTCGGAAATGATGCGCTGCGGTATTACCTGCTGCGCGACGTTGTCTTTGGGCAGGACGGCAACTTCAGCCACGATGCGCTCATTACCCGCTACAACGCCGACCTCGCCAACGGTCTGGGCAACCTGGCCAGCCGCATCCTGGCTATGATTGGCCAATCCTTCGCGGGCCAGGTGCCATCGCCCGAGCCTCGGGAAAAGCTGAGCGGGCCAGATTATGAGGTGAAGCTCCTGGCGCAATCCCAGATCGGGAGTGTCATCGAGATGTACGGCACGATGGAATTTGCCGGCGCGCTCGAAGGGATTTGGTCTGTTATCGGGGCAGTAGACAAGTATCTGGTTGAGACGCAGCCGTGGAAGCTGGCTGAGGACGCGTCGCAGCGCGAGCGGCTGAGCGCCATTCTGTACACGGCGACGGAGGCACTGCGCATCGTCACTGCGCTTGCGCATCCCGTATTGCCGGAAGCCACGCAGAAAATCTGGGCGCAGCTGGGGCAGAGCGGCAAGCTCGCAAACGTTCGCCTCGACCAGCTTGCGTGGGGCCAGCTCCGTCCGGGCACGAAGGTCCAAAAAGCCGAGGCAGTTTTCCCGCGCGTCGAAAAAACTGAAACCGTGGAAAGGATCCGAGCGATGGAAGAACAAATGAACCAGCCACCTGCACCGCCCGCGCCAGCCGCGGCCGCCACCCCGGCGGCACCCGCGCGCATCGGCATCGAGGATTTCACCAGAGTCGAGATGCGCGTCGGCGAAATCAAGTCGGCCGAGCGTGTCGCCGGCGCCGACAAGTTGCTGAAGGTCATGGTGGACATCGGCGAGGAGGTTCGCCAGGTGGTGGCCGGCATCGCCACCGTGTACAAGCCCGAAGACCTCGTCGGCCGCAAGGTGATCGTTGTGGTCAACCTCCAGCCGCGCAAGCTGCGCGGCGTGGAATCGAACGGCATGATCGTCGCCGCTTCGGTGGGGCCGGAGGGCACGCCTGTCCTGGCGGGATTCCTGGAAGCCGTACCGGTGGGGGCGCGCCTCAAGTAGCCCTGCGTATGGACTTGATTGATTCGCACGCGCATCTGGATTTCCCGCAGTTTGATTCCGACCGCGATGCCGTGCTCGATCGCGCGCGCAAAGCGGGCGTCTCCACGGTGCTCGCGATCGGCAGCGGCCCCGGCCCGGAGAAGCTCGACGCCGCGCTGCCGTTTGCCGAGCAGCACGACTGGATCTACGCCAGCGTGGGCATCCACCCGCACGAAGCGCGGTTGGCGACGGACACGCACTTTGCGCAGTTGGACCAACTGGCGCGCCACCCGCGCGTGATTGCGTGGGGCGAAATCGGGCTCGACTATTACTACGACCATTCGCCGCGCGAAGTGCAGGCGCTCGTTTTTCGCCGGCAACTGGCGCAGGCGCGCGCCGCGCGGCTGCCAATTGTGATCCACTGCCGCGATGCCTGGCCCGATTGCTTGGCGGTGCTGGAGCAGGACTGGCGCAGCAGCGGGCTGGGCGGCATTCTGCACTGCTTCACCGGGACGCTCGATGAGGCGCGGCAGGGAATTGAAATGGGCTTCCTGGTTTCCTTCGCGGGCAACTCGACATACCCCAAAGCGCAGAACCTGCGCGATGTGGCGCGCGAGCTGCCGCTCGACTGCCTGCTGATTGAGACGGATTCGCCCTTCCTGGCGCCGCAGCCCTATCGCGGCAAGCGCAACGAGCCTGCCTACATCGCCGAGGTAGCGCGAACCCT
The DNA here is from genome assembly GCA_041497955.1 of Terriglobia bacterium. Taxonomy (GTDB): domain Bacteria; phylum Acidobacteriota; class Terriglobia; order Acidiferrales; family UBA7541; genus JBGQHO01. The sequence goes on from JBGQHO010000028.1 coordinate 23,549, forward strand.
GGCACCTGTGAGAAACTTGCCGCCTGACGAGTTCGCGGCGGCCACGGCCGTGAACTTTCGTCGTTTCTTCGGGCTTGGGCGTTCCGGGGCGGCTGCAGGCGAAAAGGGTTCCGGTTAGTTGGGGAGGAGTGCCATCGCACTTCTGACCGTGAAGGAAATCTTTGACCTCGTCCGCGACGACCTGGCGCTCGTCGAGCAGGAGATTGCCGCGCAGAACGGTTCGGCCATCGAGCCGATCTCCGAGATTGCCTCCTACCTGCTCGGCGGCGGAGGCAAGCGCCTGCGGCCCGCGCTGCTGCTGCTTTCGGCGGGCCTCTGCAACTACCGCGGTTCGAGCGCCATCCGGCTGGGCGCGGTGGTCGAGCTGATCCACAGCGCCACGCTCATCCACGACGACGTGATTGACGGCGCCGATACGCGCCGCGGCCGGCCCTCGGCGAATTCTCGCTGGGGCAATCACAAGAGCGTGCTCGCCGGCGACTGGCTCTACATGCAATCGTTCCAGATGGCGCTGCGCGAGCGCAACTTCAAAGTCCTCGACATTCTGATCGAGCTCACGCAGAACATGGTGGAAGGCGAGCTGCTGCAGTTGACGAAGCTCGGCCGCATGGACCTGACGGAGCAGGACGCCCTGGAACTGGCCGCGCGCAAGACGGCATGCCTCTTCAGCGGCTGCGCGCGCCTGGGCACGGTGCTTGGCCAGCAGGACGACGCCATAGAGCAGGCGATGGCTGACTACGGGCACTATGCGGGCCTGGCGTTCCAGCTAGTGGATGACCTGCTTGACTTCACTGCGTCGCCGGAGCAGCTCGGCAAGCCCGTGTTGAGCGACCTAAAGGAAGGCAAGGTCACGCTGCCGCTCATTTACGCGCTCGAGAACGGCGAATCGGCGGGCCGGCGCATGGTGGCGACCGTGCTCGAAGAGAAAGGGTTCAATTCCGTGCGCCCGGAGCAGATCACGGCGCTCGTGCGGCAGTCGGGCGCGCTCGAACGCGCGCGCCAGCTTGCGTTTGATTATGCGCAACGCGCGAAGAATTGCCTGAACGGCTGGGGCAATTCCGACTACGGGCGCGCGCTGCTGACCGTCCCCGACTTCATCCTCGACCGCGAAAGCTAGGACGTTCTGCCGGGGCCGCCGCAGACTTCGATGCTGCCGTTCAAGCTGATCTACAGCGACGCCTACGACCTGAGCCTCGGCGGGCACGTCTTCCCATCGCAGAAATATCGCCTCGTAAAAGACGCGCTCCTCCGCGAAGGCCTGGCCGCGCCGGAGGATTTTCTCGCGCCCGAAAAGGCATCGGACGAAGACGTGCTCCTCGTGCACTCGCAGGAGTACGTGCGCAAGCTCAAGACGGGAAGGCTGAACCTGAGTGAAGTGATGCGCATGGAGATTCCGTTCACGGAAGCGACGCGCGATGCCTTTTGGCTGGCCGCGGGGGGCTCGATTCTTGCGGGGCGCCGCGCGCTCGAAGATGGTTTTGCCGCAAGCATCGGCGGCGGCTTCCACCATGCGTTTCCCGAGCACGGCGAAGGCTTCTGCATGATTCACGACGTGGCCATCGCCATCCGGCGGCTCCAGGCCGACCGCGCGATCTCCACGGCCATGGTCGTGGATACCGACGTGCACCAGGGCAACGGCACGGCGGCGATTTTCGGCGACGATGGCGACGTTTTCACACTCTCCATCCATCAGGAGAACAACTACCCGCTGTCGAAGCCGCCCTCGAACATTGACCTGCACCTGCCCGACGGCACCGGCGACGCCGACTACCTCGCTATTCTCGAAAAGCACGTCCTGCGCGCCTTCGCCGAGTTTCATCCCGACCTGCTCTTCTACGTGGGTGGCGCCGACCCCTTCCGCGAAGACCAGCTCGGCGGGCTGGCGCTGACGATCGAAGGGCTGCAGCGGCGCGACCGCCTGGTCTTCGAGCAGGCGCGCAGCCATCGCGTGCCCGTAGCCATCACGCTGGCAGGCGGGTACGCGCTCCGCGTCGAGGATACGGTGCGCATCCACGTGAACACGATCCTGGCGGCCCGCGACGTCGCCGCAAAACAAACCGCCGGCGCCCGCTCCTGACTCGGCTGCAATCTCGCCAACCAATCACCCAGAAGGACAGGATGAGAGCGCGATTCGCATCTTTGTTCGGGCTTCTTGTGCTTTGTGTCGCGGGGGAAATGGCGGGGTTCAACTAGCGCCGGAGAGCGCTTTTTCGATCGCGGCCGTCAGCGCCTCCGCGAAGCCATCGGGCGCGAAGCCCTGCGCGCGGTAGACGATCTTGCCCGCGCGGTCGAGCACGATCACTGTGGGCAGGCCGCGGATCTCGAGCAGGCGATCGAGGCCGTCGGCAAACGCCACGGTCCCGCGCATCTTCTCGCGTTCAAGGAACGGCGCCACGCGGTTTTCGTCTTCATCGGTATTCAGGGCGAAGAAGACGACGTCGCCCTTGCTCTCGAATTGCTGCTCGACGCGGTCAAGCAGAGGCTGGAGCTCGCGGCACGGCAGGCACCACGTCGCCCAGAACTTCAGCACCATCACCTTGCCCTTGGATTCGGCGAGCTTCACCGGCGCCGGTTCTTTCCCGGGCCGGCGGAGCACAAACTCAAACGGGTCGCGCGCGCCCTTGTTGTATTCGGGCGCGGCGGATGTTTTGGGGTCCGCGTTCATCTTGTCGTAGGCCTGGAGCAGCCGCTCGCCGAGGCCGGCTTCGGAGCCGTGCGTCAGTTGCCAGAGGTTGCCGAGCTTGCGGCGCACTTCCCAGCGGTCCACGGCGAGGCCTTCCTGGTCGGGCAGGACGAACGCGGCTACGTAGTGCTCGATGGCTTTGTCGCGGGCCTTCTCGAGTTCCTCGATTTCGCCCAGGTGCAGCGCAGCCGCGGCATTCGGCAGCAGGCGGTAACTCATCTCCAGATCGTTGTTGGCTTCGTCATACTTCTTGCGCTTCATCTGCAAGCGCCCGCGGATCAGGTACACCGACATCCGCAGCTTTTTCTGCTCGGACTCCCACTCGGCCTGAGAGACGCGCGCAGGCTTGACCTCAGCCGTGGCCTTTTCGACGCGGTCAAGCACGCGCGTGGCGTAGCCCACGGCGCGCGTCAATCCGGCGTCGCCGCCGGCGTTCTCGAGCAGATCCACGGCAAAGAGCATCATGGAAGGGTCGTCGGGCCGCAAAGCGATGACGCGCTCGGCGTAGTCCAGCGCCTTGGCGGTGTCGCGGATCTGCATTGCCGATTCGACCAGCGCGCGGTAGATGGCCACTTTGCGCGGGGGGTCGGGAAAGCGTTTCAGGTAGTCTTCCAGGTTGCGGACGAGCGCGGCCCGGTCGTTGCCGGCGTCTTCGATGGCGCGGTCGAGCTCTGCTTCGGGATCGGGCTCTTTCTTGGCGGCCGGCGGCTTCGCGGGCGCGCTGTGAACCTTCGCCGGAGCTTTCGCTGGCGGAGATTGCTTTGCCGGGGGAGTCTGCGCCGGTGCAGGGACATCGAAGAGTGCAACTGCCAGGAATGCGAGGATCAGCCGGCGGAGCATGCGAGATGGCATTCTATCGCGAAAGGCGGCAGGCCGCTCGGATTGGTTCAGCGGATATGGATCGAGCCGGAAGAGGTCTGCACTTCCACGCGGGCGTCGCCGGCGCCCATGCGAGCGCGCAGCGTGCGCCGGGCTTGCTCTTCGACTAACAGGGGCAAGTCTGTCTCGATGCGGCCGGAGGACGAATGCGCGTACAGCCGGAAGCTGGCTGTGGAGGACACGCGGAGTTCTATGCGCCCCGAGCGGGCGGTGAGCTCCCAGAAACTCGCCTTCACTGGGTTGCCCTCGACGGAGATCATGCCCGAGCCGGTGGTGATGCGCACGTCCGACGCCGCGCCGGTGACGCTCACGTCGCCGGAGCCTGTGCTCACCGTGACGCGGCCGCCCGGCTGCTCGAGCGCGATCTTGCCTGAGCCCGTGTTGCCGCGGATTTCGCCGCGCACGTCTTCGAGCAAGACGCTTCCCGAGCCCACCGAAAAGCGCACCTGACCCTGCACGCGGCCCAAATGAATGCTGCCGCTGCCGGCGCTGACTTCTGCATCGTCGCCGATATCCTCGGCCGCAACGGAGCCGGAGCCCGCGCTCAGGCTCACACGCCCGTGGAGCGACCGTGCCTCCAGGCTGCCCGAGCCGACGCCCGCGTGCAGCTCGGTGTCCGGGGGGACAACGATGGTGTATTCAATCCTGATGTTCTGCAGGAGCCGTTCGCGAAAGCCTATGCGGATCACGTTGCCGGTCTGTTCGATCGGAGGGTTCTTGGTCAATTCCGCGATGCGATCGTTCACGTTGTCCCACAGGAAAGCGCCGACGCGGAATTCCGCATGGATGCGCACTTCGCCCGGCTGGCCGGCGGAGATGCGGACGGCGCCCGAGCCGTTCTTCAGCTCGAGTCGCACCGGGCCATTGACGCTGAGGGTGCGGTCGAACGTCCCCAACCCGGCGTGCGTGCTGACGCAGCCGGTCCCGGCGGCGAGCAGGGCCACAGCCGCGGCTAACGCGACCCATCCCGTGCGCGTGTGCATGCGAAGAGCCTCCGTCGAATGCGTCATGCCGTATGTGTTCCTACCAGAGGGATACGCGGCCAGGCAAGAGAATGTTCCGCGACTGCCGAAGCGCTACTTCTTCAACGCCGCGTTGAGCGAGCCCTGGCGATAGCCTTCCAGGTCCAGCGTGACGTAGGTGAAGCCCAGCGCCTTGAAACGCTCTGCCATTTGGCGCGTCATTTTCGCAGTGAGCGCGCGGGGGAGTTCCTCGGGCGCGATCTCGATGCGCGCCAGCTCGTCGTGAAAGCGCACGCGGAATTGGCGGAAGCCGAGCTCGCGAAGGATGGTTTCGCCCTGCTCGACGAGGCTGAGGTTCTCGCGCGTCACCGGCGTTCCATACGGGATGCGCGAAGCCAGGCATGCCGAAGCCGGCCGGTCCCAGGTGGGCAAGCCGGCAAGATGCGAGAGTTCGCGGATTTCGGCTTTGCGCAGGCCGGCCTCGAGCAGCGGCGCGAGCACTTGATGCTCGGCGGCCGCGCGGTGGCCCGGGCGAAAGTCGCGCGTGTCGTCGGCATTGATGCCGTACGCGACGGCGGCGAACCCGCGCGCGCGAAGCAGCCCGTCGAGCTCATCGAATAACTCCGTCTTGCAATGGTAGCAGCGGTCGGGGTGGTTCGCGACGTAGAGCGCGTTTTCGAGCTCCTGCGTGGCGATGAATTCGTGCCGCAGCCCCGCATGGCGCACGAACGCTTCGGCCTGTTCGCGGTCGTGAGCGGGAAAGCTCGGCGAGAGCGCCGTGACCGCCAGCGCGCGCGCGCCGAGCGCACGGTGTGCGACCCAGGCAAGATACGCAGAATCCGCTCCGCCGGAGAAAGCCACGAGCACGGAATCGAGTGCGCGCAGCCGCGCAAGCAGCCGCTCCTGCTTTTCGAGCGGCGCGAGGCCTTCAGCACCGCCGGCGCGCGCCTGAACCTTCGTCAGATTGTCCATCCGGGGAAAAGTATAGCGCAGGTTGCGGCTGCCGTGCGGTGCTGAGCGCTCAGTGGAAATCGAGCAGGACGTCCACGGTGCGCGTCTCGGCGTTCGTGCGCAGCCAGTGGCCCACTTCGTCGAAGTGGACGGGGTAGTCGCCGAAGGCCTCTTTGATGCCTTTGGCGAGGAATTCCTCGAAGTACAAGCCGTCGAAGATCTGGCCGCGCGGCAGGTGCCAGCCGTCTACTAGCTTGCGTTCAGCGACAGGCGAAAGTCCGGTGATCACCATCTCGCCCATGCGGTACTGGACGCCCTCGGCGAGCGTGGCGCGGTATCTCACCTCGTGTTTGGCATCGTCAAACACAGGTTGAGGATCGAGCTTCATCTCCAGGAAGCCGCGCCGGCTGTACTCCTTCTCGACGCGCTGCCAAGCGGCGGCGATCTTCATGCCGTCGGCCAGGTCGCCCGGCTTGAAGCCGACCATTTCGTCGAGAGGAGCGGGCCCGAAGGCGCCGTTTCCATTCCAGTTGACGCCGCCCCAGCGGTACACCGGCCCGGCGTCCATCGGAACGATGACCAGCACGTTATCGGCTAAGGGGCGGTTGGGGTCGCCGGTGAACCGCGCTAAGGGTTGCCCAAACTGCACGCGCAGGTGTCCCTGCTCGAGATACACGGGCCGCACCTGCTCGTTCAAGAAGATCTCAATCGACTGGCGCGAATACGGTTTGCCGACCAAGTCCGGCAGCCGGTCCTGGATGCGCTTGGAATTCGTGGCCAGCACATCGCCGAACTGGACGGCGTTGACCTTCAAGCTGGCGCCCACGGCCTTGAATTGCTGCATCAGGCCGCCCGCCGGCGCCGCCAGCAGCGTGTGCTCGGCCGTAGCGTGGACGCTTCGCGTCGCGAGCAGCTTCGTCAGTGTCTGCGCCATCGTGTCCAGGATTTCGCCCTGCTCCGGGGCTGTGCCGTCGAAGAGGACCATGGTCTGCTTGATGGCGTCGGTCAGCTCCGCGTCCGTAAACCACGGGAAATTATCGAACGAGACAGGAACGGTGGGCGCATCCTCCACCTGGAATTCCAGCGCCATGTTGTCGCCGCTGCTCGAGAAGCGGTATTTCACGCTCTTGAACAGACCCACTTCCGCGATGCGGTTGGCGGCGGCCTGGAGGTCGTCGCGCGACACTTGCTGGCCCACCTTCAAGCCGGTGACCTGGAGGATGGTTGCTTCGGGATAGCGCTGGCTCCCTACGACGTGAATGGCGGCCAGATTCGCGGTTTGCGCGGACGCAAGATCGCATGCGCCGAGTCCGAGAACGAGGCAAACAACCGCGCACGCCGATCGCAGAATCCGGACTCCCATTTTCGTATTCTACAGCAGGCGAAAGGACTCTACTCGACCGTCACGGACTTGGCCAGGTTGCGCGGCTGGTCCACGTCGCATCCGCGCCGTACGGCGATGTGGTAGGCGAGCAGCTGCAGCGGAATGATCTCCAGGATCGGCGTCAGGAGCTCCGGCGCCGCGGGGATTTCGATGACGTGGTCGGAGGCTTCCCGCGCGAGGTGGTCGCCCTCGGTGACGATGGAAATCACGATGCCGTCGCGCGCCTTCACTTCCTTGATGTTCGAGACGCTCTTCTCGTAGCGCGTCATCGACTCGGAATCGTTTTCATCCCGCGGCGCCAGCACGACAACGGGCAGGTTCTCGTCAATCAAGGCGTTCGGGCCGTGCTTCATTTCCCCGGCGGGATAACCCTCGGCGTGGATGTAGGAGATTTCCTTCAGCTTGAGCGCGCCTTCGAGCGCGATGGGGTAGTGAATGCCGCGGCCGAGGTAGAGGAAATCGGTGAAGCGGAAAAGCTCGCGCGCCAGCGCCTCGATTTCCTCGTCGTTTTGCAGAATTATTTCCATTTTGTGCGGGATGCGCGTCAGCTCCTGCAAAAGGGCTTTGGCGCAATCCGCGGAAAGCTTGCCGCGCACCTGCGCGAGGTACAGTGCGATCAACACCAGCGCGGTAAGCTGCCCGGTGAACGCCTTCGTTGACGCCACGCCGATCTCGGGGCCCGCGTGCGTGAGGATCGTGCCGGAAGCTTCCCGGGTGATCATGGAGCCGACCACGTTGCAGATGGCCAGCGTCTTCGCGCCTTTCTGCTTGGCCTCGCGCTGGGCCGCCAGCGTGTCCGCGGTTTCACCCGACTGGCTGATAAAGATGGCCAGCGTGTGCGGGTCCACGATGGGGTCGCGGTAACGGAACTCGCTGCCGTAGTCCACTTCGCAGGGGATCTGCGCGAGCCGCTCGATCATGAACTTGCCGGCCTGGGCGGCGTGCCAGCTGGTGCCGCAGGCCACCAGCTTCACCGCGCGGAAATTCTGGAACTCCTTTTCGGTGATCTCCATCTCGTCGAGAAAAATCTTTCCGGTCTCGAGCGAGATGCGGCCGAGCAGCGTGTCGCGCACGGCGCGCGGCTGCTCGAAGATTTCCTTCTGCATGAAATGCTTGAAGCCGCCCTTTTCCGCCATGATGGGGTCCCAGGTGATGTGCTGCACCGGCCGCTGGATGGCGCGGCCCTCGAAATCAAGCAGCCGCACGCCCTGCGGCGTGAGCACGGCGAGGTCGCCATCGGCCAGGAAGAAAACGTCGCGCGTGTGGTAGAGCACGGCGGGAATGTCGCTGGCGACGAAATACTCGTCTTGCCCGAGCCCGATGACGGCCGGGGGTCCCCAGCGCGCCGCGACGATTTTGTGCGGGTCCTTGGTGGAAAGGATGGCCAGCGCATAGACGCCGGTCAGGCGCTTGACCGTGCGGCGCACGGCTTCTTCGAGCGGCGCGCCGTCCAGATATTTCTCCACGAGATGCGCGATGACTTCCGTGTCCGTCTCCGTGACGAACTTGTGGCCTTCTTTCTGCAATTCCTGCTTGAGCTCGACGTAGTTTTCGATGATGCCGTTATGAACGACCACCACCTGCCCGGTGCAATCGCGGTGCGGATGCGCGTTTTCCTCGGTGGGACGCCCGTGGGTGGCCCAGCGCGTGTGGCCGATGCCGTAGATCCCGTCGATCGGGGAGAGGCGGATGGTTTCTTCGAGGTTGCGCAGCTTCCCGGACGCGCGGCGCACGTCCAGCTTGCCGTTTTGCGTGACGACGGCGATGCCCGCCGAATCGTAGCCGCGATACTCCAGACGCTTCAGGCCGTCCAGGATCAGCGGCACGACCTTTTTCGGCCCGATGTAGCCTACTATTCCGCACATTTGAAGTTCACTCCCGAAGGAAACTGCACGTCACTGCTTCAGAGTAGCACAAGGCGAAACGCGAAACGCGAAATCCGAAACTCGACATTCGCAACTCGTCAAGAGGCCAGGAAGCAAGGCCGCGCGCCAGAAAGAGCACAGTCGAGAGTCGCGCTTCCCGCTCAATCCGAGATCTTAAGTCTAGCCCCTGCAACAAATCCGCACCCCCACCCCCCTATGTTTTTCGTAAGTATTCATTCTAAAAACCTTAGAGGCACAACCTCGCGCAAGTAATGAATCCAAAAGAGTTAGAGAGAGAAAAGAGAACTCAGAAATCAGAACTTGGGACCACCGACGCACGGCGCGCAGGTGCGGAACTGCAGAAGGTGGCAGAAGGGAATCGGCGAGGGCGTGTTGAGCGTGCATATAACAGGTTAGCTGGCGGAGGAGTGCTGCGTCAATAGAAAACACGCGATTTCGAACTGTTTTTTCAAGGGTACCCACAGCGCGGCGGAAATGGTCGCCAGTTTCGCAAGAGAGAATCGCCTCGCCACACTCGTCGGCACAAGAACAGCAGGCCAGGTACTCGGCGGCGCCAATTTCAAGTCGCGCAACGGATACCTGCCCCGCATGCCGGTGGCGGGCTGGTTTATCTGCCGAGGAGAGTGTATAGAAGGCGCGTAAACTGCTCGCGTGGAAGGCGCAGCATTCTTAGTCCATTCTCGCCACCAAATGCTCCAGCGACAATACGACGATACTGACCAGGTTGATTCCGTGCACCCAAACCGTGAGTATGTAGTGCCAATGAGCCATTGCTTCGAAGCTGGCGAAAACAATCAGCCCCCAAATGAACACGCCGATGAGTCCTGATATCAACACGCCGATGCCCGCTGATACTGTCAAAAACCGCCGTTTGGACCACCCAAATAGGCATAGCAATACGATATAAAACACAACGACTACAAAACTATTCCAGAACTCCGGAAGCAGTGGCAGATAGTAGCGTTTATCCAATAGAGCGGCAATATAGTTCGCTTGTAGATCCACTCCGTAAAGGAGCCCTTCAGGAGCAGCAACCTGTTCGTCGGTTTCCTTATCTTCATCTTCAGCGGACCTCATCGCTGGATGAATATCTTCTTCACCGATGTGGTCTCCTATTACCACAATCGCGCCATTCATTCCTTCGACCGGTTCGGTGCGTTTACATTCCCTCCAATGAGCCACAGTTGTATTCTTTCCGCAGAGTATGTCGAGCGCGGAATACGACTCAATCTTTACCGTCGTAGAGTACGGCTGCTGCGTCTTACGCAACGCTCTTCTTAACAGAGGTGTTTCCACTGCGGCCTTATTCGCTGCTCTCGCCGTCACAAAAGCGAAGCTTTCAGCCGACGGCGGTTGATTCTTGCCGTTAACGATCAGTGGCCACTTCAGCGGAATACGCCGTGTGTCGGTGTCAAGCCGAGCAACGCCCAAATTTGTCTCGGGGAGACCGAAAGTCAAACCCGGTCTGAGTCTCAAGCACACTTGCGGATGTGCACGCTGGCGCTTCGGTACGATCTGCGTGCGTTGAGCCAATGTGGTAACAGGTGAAGTACCGCTGAGTGCTGCGAACAGAGCCTTAGTTGCCTCACCATCCGGTGGGCACGTGGCCGCGTCATAGAACTTATCCAGAGCAATTACTGATACATTGAGCCGTTTCAGCCGCTCGACCAAGTTCGCAACAAAGAGTCGCTGAGCGCAAGGATCAGATTTGATGTCGGCTGGCTCTGCGGACCCAATCGTCACAAGCATCACTTTCTGGGACAAAGCTTGCTCAGGTATCCCGTACTTGACCAGCATACGGTAATCTGAACGGGACATGGCAGCCATCGAAGCGTCTACTCCGATGCATTGTTGTACCTGCTCGGAATCCGTGGCTTCGTGGAGCAACAAGAGAGATAGGCCTATGTAAACTACACCTTGAAGAATGAGACTTGCCCACTTCTTCCTCTGTGATTCTTGTCCCTCGCCTCGCGTTGAATCGCGGCTCCCTGACTGTTGTTCCTTGTTCGGCATTGGGTCGGGCGCTCTTTACTCTTGCTTCTTGTCGCCCGAAGATGCGGCTAGCTGAACGTGATCAATCGCAGTCCGAACGCCCTGGAGTGCCTTTTTGATGTGGATATTCTTGCTACTCACGCGACCCAGTTCCTGTTGGGCCACTTTGAGGTAACCGAGAGCTATTTTGAGGTGCTCCTCGTCTGATGGTTGTTCTCCTCCTCCTCCCTCACGGCCCTGTGCTGATGCTGCCTTTGGTCGCGCCGGTCCCTGCGATCCACTCGTTTGTCCCGACGCACCTTGTGTGGTCTGTCCCGATGCCGAACTTGTTGACGAGCCTGCGATTTGGGCCCAACTGGAGAAGGCCCAGACCAAGATGAGCGCCGTTATTTTGCAATGGTGGAGCAGCATTCACTCACCTCCTACGATGATGAGGAAATCGGAGTAGTCGAATTCTACGTCACAGATTCCACGGATACGCAAGTTATCCTTAATCGCAATCTCCATTATCGACTTCCAGCGCGACCCACAACAGACATCTGACCGGCACCGAAGGCAACTGTCAGTCGGGTTTGCGCCTCTCCGTGTTTCCACCGACCACACAGGGGGTCAGTTTTCGGTCCCCGGAGACTGCTAAGACTGGAAACTGGCCCTCTTTCGACCCATATCTGCGAGACTTGTTCCGTCCGCGCCTCTGTGGTCACTGAAATCCGCTCCCTGGGCGGCTGGCCTATCCCGCAGGCAAGGGGACCAATTCAATCCGCCGCAGCATGGCCCCGAACAGGCGGCGCGTGAGGATGGCTCTCGGCCAGCAGCAGCCAGTAGTAACGGGCGTGCATGACCAAGCGACCGCCGGTCTTCGCCAGCCGCTGCTGCAGGCTTGTGAGCGAGCAGTTCCCAATCCGCTGCGGCAGCACCAGCCGCCGCCACAGATTCCCCAAGTTATAGGCGATCACGCTGAGCCATAGACGCACTTCATGAGTTTTGTACCAGGCCAACTTGGCGGGATTCTCTGCTTGAAGAAATTAGAAGTCAAGTACTAATTGGCGTGGTACTGGGGAAGACCGAGAACCGACTAGGGCTTAACCATTTTTCGAGCTACATCGAGGAGCAGCTTCCGCTTCGCTTGCTTCATTTGACCTAACAAACCGCGAAGCTTAACCAGAAAGCGTGCCTCTTTGCCGGAGCTTCCCCAAAGGTTCCGTTCACCTTTCTTGCGCTTCCTGAGGTGCGGAAGTTCAAGAGGTCTATCTCCCTCGTAGAACATCTGGTAGAGCGGAACCTCAAGTGCCCGGGCGAGCTTCTCAAGGGTTGCGAGCGACGGGATCGTGTGGCCGTTTTCGATCCGAGAGAGATACGGACGGACCAGGCCGCTTCGCCTTTCGATATCGGCCTGGGACAGATTCCTTGCGTCGCGAAGTTCGCGGAGACGAGCGCTGATAAGCATGGAGGGAGTATACAGGCGGATGCTGTTTGAAAGGAAGATACTCACAGAGCTCCACGGCGGATTCTAATAGCCGGAGTTGGCGAGGAAGATGTCTTCAACGCCGTTGGTGTCGCCGGTGACGAGATTGGTGGCGAACGAACGGAAGCCCACGAACTTCCCATCGCCGCTGATGGCGGACTCGAAGCTGTTGGCGTTGGCCTGCGTCGCGTCGCTGGCTACGGAGACGCGCATGGTGGAAGGAGTGCAGCCGGCTACGCCGAGGCAGGTATCCCGCACGAAAATGTCGTCGAGGGCGTTGGTATCGCCGGCGACGAGGTTGGTGGCCGCCGAACGGAAGCTCACAAAGCGGCCGGCGGTGCTGATGGAGGGAGCGTCGCTGGCGCCGTTGGCCTCCGCTCCGGCGGTTCCCACGTCTACGCGAACCGTTGTGGGCGTGCAACCGGAAGCGCCCGCGCAGGTGTCGCGGACGAACACGTCCATCGCGCCGTTCGTATCGCCGGCCACCAGGTTATTGGCGGAGGATTGAAAGGCGACGAAGCGGCCGTCTCCACTGATGGACGCGAAGGAACTCAGGCCGTTGCCTTCGGCGCCGCTTGCCCCCACGGACACACGGGTGGTGGACGGTGTGCAACCCATCAAGACTCCGGCGCAGGTATCGCGGACGAAAACGTCGTTCTGGCTGTTCGTATCACCGGCCACGAGGTTCGTCGCCACCGAGGTGAACGCGACGAAGCGACCGGTGTCGCTGATGGACGGCGCGCCGCTGAGCGAATCGGCTTGCGTGCCAGCGGTGGAGACCGAGGCGCGCAGGGTGGATGGCACGCAACCCGCGGGCGCGCCCTGGCAGGTGTCGCGCACGAAAATGTCCTGGGCTACGTTCGTATCCCCGGGCACGAGGTTCGTGGCGTTGGAAGAAAAGGCGACAAAGCGGCCGTCGGCGCTGATGGAAGGCTCAAAGCTTCCACCGTCGGCCTGGCTGCCGTCGTTGGCTACGGAGACGCGAATGGTCGAAGAAACACATCCTGGCAGAGCGCCCTGGCACGTATCGCGCACAAAAATGTCGCGGTTGTTATTCGTATCGCCGCCCGGCACCAGATTCGTGGCATCAGATTCGAACGCCACGAACCGGGCGTCGCGACTGATGGAAGGCGAGGTGCTGGAACCGTTCGCTTCTGTGCCGAGGTTGGATAGAGAAACCCGTGTGGTCGTGGGTGTACATCCGGCCGGCGCTGTGCCCTGGCAGGTGTCGCGGAGGAAGACGTCTTCAACGAAATTGGAGTCGCCGGGCACCAGGTTGTCGGCAAGCGATGCGTACACGACGAAGCGTCCATCGCCGCTCACACTCACAAAAAATGTTGCGCGGTCGGCTTGCGTGCCGTCGCTCGACACCGTGAGGCGCTGAATAACACCCGGAGACGGGGCGGGTCCGCCGCCCGTGCTGAAACCACCACCCGGGCCGCCGCCGCAGGCCGTCAACCCCACAACAGCTCCGCACACCAGCCAGAGTGCTCTGCGTCCTCGCATATGCCCACCTCGCGGCCCACGCTTGGGGAACAAATGATGATACCGCTCCGGTGAATGCCATGCGGAGGGACATGCCCCTTGCTTCGCGAAACAGGCACTCCCCGCGCCAGTCACTACTTTGCTTTCTCTTCAATCAACAATTTCGTAGCGGAACTCTTCGATGACCGGATTGGCGAGCACCTCGCGCGCGATGCGTTCCACCTGCTTCTTGGCTTCTTCGCGCGTGGCGCCGTTGAGCTCGAGCACGAAGAACTTGCCCTGGCGGACGTCGCGCACCTCGGAAAACCCCAACGAGGCGAGCGCATGCTGGATTGTCTGCCCCTGCGGGTCCAGGACGGTCGGCTTCGGCATCACCCAGACGTGCGCTTTCATGGCGGAGATTATAGCAAGCGACGAGCAAATCTCTCAGGGGTTAAAACCCCTGAGCTTCGACTGCTTTTTCGGCACGGCTAAAGCCGTGCCCTTCCGAATGCATCGATCTGCCCGTTTGGGAAGGTGAGTTCTAGGCTAGACCGAGCTCTGCGCGCTTTATGGAAAAGGCAGAGAGCAGTTCGCGCTTCTCGGCTTCAGGAAGAAATGAATGGACGAAGCTCGCTTCGGCGACATCGGCAAGCTGGTGCTGAGCGAAGCCCATGCGTTGCGCGGCGGAATATTCATCCAACAATGTGGTCTGGAACATGGCCGGGTCGTCGGTGGAAAGTGTGAACGGCGGTCCGTGCTCCAGAAACGAGCGCACCGGATGGTCTTCCGCGCTCGCCGCAGCGCGGCCGAGCTGCCGGGCGAGCGCGCCGGTGCGAAGATTGCTCGTGGGACAGATCTCGAGGGACACGCCCGCTCTTGCGAGCGTTTCGGCGAGCGCGCGGTCGTGCATCACGGCGATGCCGTGGCCGATGCGCTCGACGCCGAGCAGCTCTACCGCGTCGCGGATTTCCTTTGGGCCTCCGATTTCGCCCGCGTGCATCAAGCGGTGTAAGCCCGCGGCAGCGGCGTGGTCGTACGCCGCGCGGAAGGCTTCGGCGGGCGCGGCCAGCTCGTCGCCGCCCATGCCGAAGGCCACAACGTCTTTTGATTTCAGCCGCGCGGCCAGCCGCGCGACTTCGAGCGCTTGTTCATGGCCGAATTGCCGCGCCGCATCGAAGACCCATCGCAGCTTGAGTCCTTTGCGTTCGAATGGGCCGGCGGCTTCGTGAATGGCCGCAAAGTTGGCCTCGGCGTCCTGCTTGCGGAGCAACATCACGCCGATTGAGAGTGTGACTTCGGCATAGCGCACGTTTTGCTGGAGCAATCGCTCGGCGTGGCGCTCCGTGATGAGCGCGTAGTCGGCCGGGTCGCGCAGGAACGACGTCACCCACTTGAAGGCTTCGAGGAAGCCGAGGAAATCCACGTAGGAATAGCGCGCGTCGACTTCCTCCGGCGTCAGGCGCACGCCGTGCCGCGCAGCCAATTCCACAGCCGTCGCCGGCTCGATGGCGCCTTCGAGGTGCAGATGCAGCTCGGCTTTGGGCAGCGCGGCGATCAGCCGGTCTGCTTCGCTGGGATTCATGGGGATGCCAGCGGTCAACGGGACGGGAGTTGCGGCTGCCCGGCGTTCTTCCAGGAGGTGAGCCAGAAGGAGCCCACGTCGGTGGCCGCGTCGGAGAGCTGGCGGATGACGATCGCGCCGGCCTGGTTGTACAAGCGGTCGTAGAACTCGTCGGTGTAGTCGCTCAAACCGCGGCGCGCGCGGCGGTCGGCCAACAGGATTTGTTCCAGCCAGCTATGCGCGCTCAGGCAGGCTTCGAAGGCGCGGTCGGTGGGGTCGGAGATGTAGTCGGCGTCGTTCGGACGGACCGGGAAGAACGTGGAGAAGCGGTCCACCAGGCTGCTGCCGAAGCGGAGCTGCACGCCCGGCTGGCTGGAAAGTTTTCCATCAAAGTTTTCCGTGGTGTTGAACGGGTCGTGCGCCTCGGCGACGAAGTGCGCCAGCAAGGCAGCATTGAGCCGAACCTCGTCCCAGTTGCGCGACTTGAAAGCGTTGGTCAGCCGCTCGCTGTACACGCCGATCTGCCAGGGTAACACGCCGTTCAGTTCGAGCTTCCTCTTGGTGAATTTCGCGACCGCCGCGTTGTAGCTGCGCGGGAGAGCGTCAAACGGGAATTTTCCGTAGCGGTCGAGCATCAACACGTGGAAGCGCCGGTCGGTAGGGTTCTTCACGAGATCTTGCAGCGGGTCCGTGGAGTGCTGCATGAGGAAACCGCGGTTGGCTTCGAAAAACGGGCGAATCTCCGGCGGCAGCGTCTCGATGGCCTTGTTCGCAATGATGCGATGGCCGTTGGCGCCCCAGGCGAATGCGCTCGCGGGCGCGAACAGGGCCAGAGCCCCGGCCCAGGCCGCGAGCCTGCGCAGACGCACGCTCATCAGCGGCCCTCCAGCGCCAGCGTGCTGCGTTTGCGGCTGTACAAAAAATAGATCACCAAGCCGATGACCAGCCAGACGAAGAAACGGATCCAATTGGTGATGGGGAGTCCGGCCATGAGCAGCAAACAGGTGAGGATGGTCATGATGGGCGCAAGCGGCCCGCCGGGCGCGCGGAAGCTGCGGTGGCGGTGCGGGTCGCGATAGCGCAAGATCAGAACGCCTCCGGCCACCAGCGCGAACGCGAAGAGCGTGCCGATGTTGGAGAGATCGGCGAGCGTGCCGATATCGAGCAGCCCCGCGGGAATCCCCACCACGAATCCTGCAACCCACGTCGAAAAATCCGGCGTGCGGTAGCGCGGATGCACGCGGCTGAACACGCGGGGCAGCAGACCATCGCGCGCCATCGCAAACCACACGCGCGCCTGCCCCAACTGGAACACCAGCAGAGAAGAGATCATCCCCATCAGCGCGCCGATGAGCACGACCAGCCGCACCCAGGGGAGATTGAACCGCTTGAGCGTGTTCACCACGGGCGCGGCATCGTCGAGCAGCGATTGCCACGGCACCAGCCCCGTCAGCACCACCACCACGGCCACGTAAAGCACCGTGCAGATCACCAGCGTGGCGATGATGCCGATGGGCAGATCCCGCTGCGGATTCTTCGCTTCTTCGGCGGCGGTCGAGACCGAATCAAAACCGATGTAGGTGAAGAAAATGATCGAGCCCCCGGTCAGGATGCCCGGCCAGCCGTTGGGCGCATAGGGATGCCAATTGCTGCTGTGCACGAACCGCGACGCGAAACCCACGAAGATCAAAATGGCCACGATCTTCATCAGCACCATCACGTTGTTGGTTTCGGCGGACTCCTTGATGCCGCGCACGAGAATCAACGTGAGAAACATCACGATCAGAAACGCCGGCCAGTTGAAACCGAAATGCCAGCCCGCTTCGTAGAGCACATTTCCCTGGAAATCAGACATGCCGCCGGGCAGATAGGGCGGCGTGATCCAGCGCAGGCTCGGGTGGATGCCGAACCAGTCGAGAAAACCCACCACGTGCGCGGCAAACCCCACCCCCACGGCCATATTGCTGACCGCATATTCGAGGATCAAGTCCCAGCCGATGATCCAGGCGATGAGTTCGCCCATCGTGGCGTAGGTGTACGTGTACGCGCTGCCGGCGATGGGGATCATCGAGGCGAGCTCGGCGTAGCACAGCGCCGCGAAGCCGCACACGATTCCCACCAGGATAAACGAGAGGGCAATGGCCGGACCCGCGCCGGGCCGTCCGAACGTCGGCGAGCGGTAGATCAGGTATTCGAGCAGCGGCGCGTTCAGGACGGACGAAAACTTCAGCTTCTGGCCGGCAATCGCCGTGCCCACCACCGTGAAAATCCCCGAGCCGATCACAGCGCCGATGCCGAGCGAGGTCAGGCTCAAAGGGCCCAGCGTCCTTTTCAGGCGCCGCTGCGGATCTTCGGAATCCGCGATCAGCCGGTCAATGCTTTTCCTGCGGAGGAGCTGCCATGCCACTCGTCACCGTCCCCGAAGTCTGCAAAACTCTACCTTGAGCCGCGCCGCCGCGCAACCGTCTCGCGCCGCGCGTTGAGCCAAGAGGCAGCCGCTCAGGCGCGCTCCAGGTTGGCGTAGCGCTCCATGAGCTTCTTCGTGCCATGGTCGGTAAAGCTGACCGTGAGTTTGCGGTCGTCGCCCTCGCCGTCCACTTCGATGATCGTGCCCATCCCGTAGGTTGGATGCCGCACGCGCACGCCAATCAGCGGGTTGGCCGGCCCGCGCGGAGTTGCGCGCCGGCCGGCGGACCGCGCCGCGGCGGCCGGGTGCGGCGGCGCATACGCAGACCGGCGCATGCGTCGCGAAAATTCATCCGGTGTGAAGGAGTACTCCGGGTCGGGTTCGTAGCGCCGCGTCTCGCCCGCGTCGGCGAGCGAGCCCGCGGCCGTATCCACCAGTTCGCCGGGGATCTCGCGCAGGAAGCGCGACGGCATGGAGCCCTCCAGGCGCTCGCTGCCGTACATCCGGCGATACACGGCGCGCGTGAGCGTGAGCGATTCGCGCGCGCGCGTCATGCCCACGTAGCAGAGGCGGCGCTCCTCCTCGAGGTCGGCTTCACGCTGGAGCGAGCGGTTGTGCGGGAAGACTCCCTCCTCGAGCCCGGCGAGAAATACGTGGTCGAACTCCAGCCCCTTGACGCTGTGGAGTGAGGAGAGAGTGATCGGAGCGCGCTCATCGTAGTGGTCCGCGTCGCTGACGAGCGCAGCGCGATCGAGGAAGTCGCCGAGAGTCTCGCCGCGCTCGGTTCCCTCGGTGACGGCGTTCACCAATTCTTGGAGATTTTCCGCGCGCGCCAGCTCTTCCGGTGTATCGCGCTGACCGAGCATGTCCATGTAGCCGCTGCGGTCAAGCACCAGGCGCAGAAATTCCGCGGGGGGCAGCGCTTCGATTTCCCCGCGCAGGCTCTCGATTAGATCCCAGAAGCCTTTGAGCGGCGCCACGCCCCGGCCGCTGCCGCCGGATTCGACCGTCTTGCCGATAGCGGCCCAGATCGAGGAAGCGTCCTGACGGGCGAGATCGCGAAGCGATTCGACCGTCGTCTTGCCGATGCCGCGCGACGGTGTGTTCAGCACGCGCAGCAAAGCCACGACGTCGTCCGGATTGATCGCCAGACGCACATAGGCGAGCGCGTCTTTGATCTCCTCACGCTGGTAAAAACTGAAGCCGCCGAGGACGCGATAGCGGGTGCCGTGGCGCCGCAAGGCTTCTTCAAACGCGCGCGATTGAAAGTTGGTGCGGTAGAGCACGGCGATGTGCAGCGAGGAATCTTCGAGATGCAGCCTTTGGACCTGGTCGGCCACGTAGGCGGCTTCTCCGGCGGCGTCGCGAGCTTCGTAGAACACAAGGTTTGTGCCGCGGCCGCGCGTGCCCTCGAGATTCTTGCCCAGGCGGTTGACGTTGTTGCGAACAACGCCGGCCGCCGCGTCCAGAATCTTCTGCGTCGAGCGATAGTTCTGCTCGAGCCGAATCACTTGCGCCCCGGGGAAATCTTCGGCGAAGTGCAGGATGTTGCCGACATCGGCGCCGCGCCAGCTATAGATGGACTGGTCTTCGTCACCGACGACGCAGACGTTGCGCTGTTCACCGGCCAGGAGTTGCAGCAATTCATATTGAACGCGGTTCGTGTCCTGATACTCGTCCACGAGAATATAGCGGAAGCGGCCGCTCCAGGCTTTGCGCGCGTCGTCGAACCGGCGAAGCACCTCGACGGCGCGCAGCAATAGATCATCGAAATCGAGCGCTCCGGCTTTGTGCAGGATGGTTTCGTAGGCGCCGAAGATGCGCGCGCGCAGGCGCTCGCGCAGATCCTGCGCCTTGGCGGCAAGCTCGTCAGGCGTGATGCCGTGGTTCTTGGCGAAGCTGATTCCTTCGAGCAGCGCCCGCACGGTCTCCGTGCGCTCGGTTTCCTCGATTTCGCTGAAGGCCAGCTTGACCGCCGCGGCCTGGTCCTCTTCGTCATAAATCGCGAAATCGCGGCGGAACCCGAGGCGAGGCGCTTCGCGGCGCAGCAAGCGCGCGCAGAAGGAATGAAACGTGGAAATCCACAGGTGTCCGGGATCGTGGCCGGCGCGGCGCAGGAGATCGGCGACGCGCTCCTTCATCTGGTCGGCGGCCTTATTCGTGAACGTGACCGCCAGGATCGCGCCGCCCGGCACGCCCTGCTCGACCAGGTGCGCGATGCGGTAGGTGATGACGCGCGTCTTGCCCGTCCCGGCGCCCGCCAGCACGAGCACGGGTCCTTCGGTGGCGAGCACGGCTTCGCGCTGCCGCGCGTTGAGGTCGTCGAAGAGGCTCATGGAGAATGCGGGCCCGTGAGAAAGCCGATTCTATCCGAGCGCCGCGCGGCGGGCAAATTGGAGTGGACGTGCCGGCTCAGCGGGGCCGCGCCGCCGCGAGATCAATTTCGAAATAGAAGAGCGCCTGCTTCGTGTCCAGATATTTCAGGTCGGGGATGTACAAGCGGGAGTGCGCGATCCATTCGAAGTGCCGGTCCAGATCGAAGAAGAGAAAGCCGTGTACGGTGGCGTGCGGCGCGAGGATGTCCGCTTCGAGCGCGAGCGAGTGCAGCGTGGCGATCATCTGCTCCCACTCTTTGCTGTGGCCTGCCTTGGGCCGGCTGCCTCCGGGAATGGGCGTGCGCCGCGCAGTGGGGTTGGGACCTCCGCCCTTGTTGAGGGTCCGATCCGCCACGTCTTCGGGCCGGAGCGGCTCGAGGCGCTGCCGGTCCGCATTCGGTGGATTGACGAGCAGCCGGATGCTGTCGAGATCGATCTGAACCGGACGGTCGGTGTCGTTGCGCAGGAAGACTTCGATGGCCAGCACGCCGTTCTCGTATGGGTTTTTCTTTCCGAAGCGTTCCTTCGAGCGCGCGGCGTCTGCGTAGGGGTCCGCCGAAATCGTAACGCCCTCGTGCGTATCGCGCGCGGGCAGCGGTGCGGGCGCGCTCTGGCCCAACGCGATTGTCGTCGCCAGCAGGAAGGCCCCCGCCAATGCGATTGTGTGGCGCACGAACTCTCGCCACACAGATGCAGCGGCCGGAATGGGGTTGCCCCGCGTCATCGGGCCACTATAATACGCCGGACATGGGCCGTTTGGAGGGAAAGAGGACGGGTGCCAGCCCCGTGGCGGTTCTATTCCGCACAGGAAAATCGCGCGCAGCCGTGTTACCGTTTAACGCGTCCCGATGACGCCCCGCGACTCTTCCGGCGTGCCGAAGCTTCCCGTCGTCGCCCGCATCGAGTATTTCCTGCGGAGCATCCTGCTGGCCATCGGCCTGCCGCTGGTGGCCCTGTACTACCTCGCGCGCGGCCGGCGCATCGGAAAATACCGGCATAGCCTGCGCGAACGGCTCGGGAACATTCCCGAGAAGCTTCATCAGCCGGGGCGCGGCGCAATCTGGATTCACGCGGTGTCCGTCGGCGAGGCGCTGGCGGTTGCTCCGCTGGTGCCGCTGCTCCGCGAGCGGCTTCCGGGGCGAAAGGTGTTCGTCAGCACCACAACGGACACCGGGCAGGAGCTCGCAGCCGCGCAGATCGCCTGTGATGGAACGTTCTACTTCCCGCTGGACTTCGCGTTTTCCTGCCGGCGGGCGCTGCGCGCGATCCAGCCGGAGATCGTCATCATTGCGGAGACGGAGTTCTGGCCGCGGTTTCTGCGCGAAGCAAAGCGCTTCGGCGCAAGGGTCGCGCTTGTAAACGGCCGCATCTCGGATCGCTCCTTCGGACGGTACCTCTTCTTTCGTAATTCCATGCGGACGGTCCTCGCGCACGTGGACCGCTTCCTGATGCAGACGGAGGAAGACGCGCGGCGGATGCGCGAAATCGGCGCCTCGGCGGAACGCGTGGTCGTCGCGGGCAATTTGAAGTACGACCTCGGCGAGCCGCAGGCAGCGCCCATCGTCGACTGGCTCGAAGGCGAAATCGGCCGGCTGAACCGGGGGCCGGTCATGGTGGCGGGCAGCGTCTCGGCCGGCGAAGAGTTGCTCGTCCTGATCGCCTTCGGCACTGTGCAAGGGCAGTGGCCCCGGGCGTTGCTGGTGCTGGCGCCGCGCAAGCCGGAACGATTCGACATCGCGGCGCGCCTGGCAGAGGAGTCGAGCCGCAAGGTGGTGCGCCGCAGCGAGGTTCGGCCGGGTGCTACGCTCGACGAATCGGCGAGCGTATTCTTACTGGACAGCGTGGGCGAGCTGGCCGGCCTCTATCGTTTGGCCGACGTCGTGTTTGTCGGGGGCTCGCTGGTGCCCGCGGGCGGGCATAACATTCTCGAGCCTGCCTGTTTCGGGAAGCCGCCGTTGTTTGGTCCTTCGATGGAGAATTTCCGGGAAATGGCTGCGAACTTCGTCCAAGCCGGCGCCGGAATTCAGGTGCGCACTCCGGAGCAGCTTGGCGACGCATGGATTGAGTTGATACAAAACGCGGCACGGCGCGAAGAAATGGGCTGCAAAGCGCGCGAGCTGGTCGAGCGCAGCCGCGGCGCAACCCGGCGGACAGTGGAGCAAATCGTCGCGCTGCTGGCGGGCGGGCGGAGCTGAAGATGGCAACGCTGCTGCAACGGCTGCTCTGGCCTGCGTCTGCTGCGTTTGAAGGGGCAGCTCGGCTTCGCGCGGCGGCGTTTCGCTGGGGGCTGCGCGGGTCGCGCCGGTTGAGCGGCACGGTGATCAGCATTGGCAATCTGACCGTCGGCGGCACGGGCAAGACGCCGATGGTGATGTGGCTGGTGGA
>JBGQHO010000029.1:0-44608 GCA_041497955.1 Terriglobia bacterium
CGATGTGGATGCGCGTGATTTGCCCGAACGGCTCGAACAGCGCGCGCAGATCGTCTTCAGTCGTCTGGAAGCTCATGTTGCCCACAAACAGATTCTTCATTCTCGTTTTCTCCTGACTCTCTGCGGCAGCGGCGC
Source organism: Terriglobia bacterium (assembly GCA_041497955.1). Lineage (GTDB taxonomy): Bacteria > Acidobacteriota > Terriglobia > Acidiferrales > UBA7541 > JBGQHO01. Next base: position 136 of record JBGQHO010000029.1, read on the forward strand.
GGTGTCCTGGTACCCAGCCGGATTCCGATTGCTTGAGACGCCGATGAGAAACCGGATGAGGTCAGGCAGGGCAGGCTACATACGGCGGCCCGGAAAGCACTGACGCAATCCCACCTCTTGAGAGTACACAGGGAGTATACCACATGCGGAAGCCGCCCGATTCGCCTCACAAATGGCTCACCACTCGGCCCCGCGTGACGCCTTTTCCGCCCTTATGCTAGACTGTTTTTACGCTGCGCGCCCGTAGCTCAGCTGGATAGAGCGTCTGGCTACGAACCAGAAGGCCGGGGGTTCGAATCCCTCCGGGCGCGCCACTCTCCTCTTCGGCAACACAAGATCCCCATCCCTCAAGCCGCTCGGCTCAAGAGCCGCTGCCTATCTCACGTCAACTTTCAGAAGACTAACACCGTTCGGCGATGGGTTTCTCGGCTGAAATCGTCCCCAAGCGTGCGCCGCTCTTCTTCTTTCGCCTGGTCAGGGATGAGATCCAACCGCAATCTGGTCCTGCACACAGATCCAAATGAGATGTCACATTCCAATTGACAGCACCTCTTGACTCCCCTAGAATTCCCGACGGTAGCGCAGGGATTCCTGTCACACTTCACCGAATCAGGGCATCAGGAGACATTTCGATGAGAAAACTGCTTTTCTCTCTTGCGATCTCCGTACTGGCCTTGCCCGCGGGAGCATACGCGCAGACGTCGGCCCCGGCCACGCCGGCCAAGCCGGCGGCGAGTGCTGCTGCCCAAGTCCCGTCGCAGCCGCAAGGCCGCAAAAGGCGCGTCGCCATCCTGGATTTCGACTACGCAACCGTGCATAAGAACATCGCGGCTCTGTTCGGTTCGGACATCGACGTCGGTAAGGGAATCACCGACATGCTCGTCACGTATTTGGTGAAGGACGGTACCTACTCGGTGATCGAACGCAAGGCGCTCGACAAGATTATCGCCGAACAGAATTTTTCGACCAGCGACCGCGCCAATCCCGCTTCGGCGGCGAAGCTCGGCAAGCTCCTCGGCGTGGACGCCATCATCGTCGGCAGCATCACGCAGTTCGGGAATGAAACCCAGGATACCAAGGTCGGCGGCGCGGGCGGTGGGTTAGGAGGCTTCGGGATCGGCGGATTCGGGCGCAAGAAGTCGAAGGCCATCGTGGCTATCGACGCGCGCATCGTGAGCATCGATACCGGCGAAATCATGGCCGTTGCCGCGGGCAAAGGGGAGTCAAAGCGCGAAAGCACTTCCTTGCTGGGCGGCGGAGGCAACTGGCACGGGTTCGGCGCCGGAGGCGTGGATTTCGGCAGCAGCGACTTCCAGGAAACAATCATCGGCGAGGCCGTGCGCGCAGCGGTCGGCCAGATGAGCGGAGAGCTCATTGCCGGCAACAGCAAGGTCGAAGCCCGCAAGATCGTGGTCGAGGGCATGGTGGCGGCAGTGGACAATGGCCAGGTTATTCTCAACGTCGGACGGAAGGCCGGCCTGAAAGTCGGCGACCGGCTCTCGATTGAGCGCGTCACGCGGGAGATCAAAGATCCCGCTACGGGTCAAGTGATCCGCCGGATGGCCTCGCAGGTCGGCGTCATCGAAATCACCGACGTGGACGACATCTCTTCGGTCGGAAAGATTGTTTCAGGTGCGGGCTTCAAGGTAGGCGATCTGGCGAAGACAGTTACGGAGTAGAAGGCCGCTGAGGAAGCCGATCCGGTCATCTGGAATGCAATGGCAGGCCGTTCCGTTCTACGGGAAGAGCACCCACCTCGGGCGGATTAGACCGAACGGCCTCCCAATCCTGCGGGGAAAAACGAAGGGAACAAAGGGACCACCCATCCTGGTGCTCCATCCGCCCAACAATCCGCGGCTTGTGCGGTAGCCCAACCCACCATAGTCATAGGGATAGGAGTTGACGCGCGGAGATTGCGCGCGCGCTTCGCGGTCCGCCTTGCCCGTGAGAATGTCCACGTCCCTCGGGTCCAGCGGATGACCGAGCTTTGGCGCTGAGGTCTGTGCCTGCGCTGAGGTCGCGTCGTTCGGCTGACTTGCGAGGTTGCTTTGGCGCGTATCGTCTGGCTGCACCGCGGGCATTGGCTTCTGCGGTTCCTTCTGCACGGGCCCCTGCGCATGGAGGGTCGAGGCGGTAAGGAACAGCAATGCGGCCAGGAACGTTGTCCTCTTCATGTTTTCCTCCGGACGAGGACTCTCCAATCCCTATTCTAGCGGATTTGCAAACAAAGGGATCAAGAAAAGCGTCTCCCGGCTGGACAAGGTCTTCTGCTACGAATGAAAATGGCTGCAGGGAGCTCCCCTCGGGCACGCCATTCTTCCAGACCCCATGTGAAGGCCATCTGTGTGATGCGTAGAAGCCCCTAGTCAACCGGGGCGGCGACGGCGTGGAAGTCGCGGCCGTGGCGCTCATGGCCGAAGGCGAGCGTGACGCCGAGCACCAGGATCACGAGGATCTCGAAGCCCGCAAGCGCCCATTGGTAGCCCACGTGGTTGCGCAGCCCGTACTCGATGGCGTTGACAGGCGCGGCGAAGAGAATCCCCAATTGATACGCGAGGCCTGGCATCAATCCGCGCGCGGCGTCGGGCGCAAGCTCGTTCAGATGCACCGGGATGATTCCCCAGGCGCCCTGCACGCCTGCCTGCATCAGGAACGCGCCGACGGCCAGCGCCACCAGCGACCCACCGAACGCCCACACGGGAATCACGGCGAGTGAGAGCGCGAGCGCAGCGATCATGCTCATGCGCCGGCCGATGGTCTCCGAGAAATGGCCAAAGACGATCGCGCCCAGCACTGCGCCGACGTTGTAGAAGATGGCGAGGTAGTAGACCGTCGCGCCGGAGAACCCGTGGACGCTCTTCAGGAAGTCGGGATAGAGGTCCTGCGTGCCGTGTGAGAGAAACATCATGAAGGTCATCAGCAGCACAAGGTAAAGAAAATGCTTCCACTGCAGGCCGACGGCGCGCAGCACGGCGCCCGTGCTCGGCGCGCGGTGCAGCTTCCAGGCTTCTGACTCCGGCACACGGCGGCGGATGTAGAGCGCCAGCAGCGCAGGCACACCTCCCAGCCAGAACATCCAGCGCCAGCCCATCGTCGGCAGCACGAGCCACGAGACAACGGCCGCGAGCAGGTAGCCGATGGAATAGCCGCTCTGCAAAAACCCCGACAGCACCCCGCGCCAGCGACGCGGCGCCGCCTCCATCGCCAGCGACGCGCCCACGCCCCATTCGCCGCCCATGCCGATGCCGAAGAGCGCGCGCATCACAAGAAAGAAGGTGAAGTTCGGCGAGAAGCCGCAGAGCAGCTCGACGACCGAGAAGAAAATGACGTTAGCCATCAGCGGGCGCCGGCGGCCGTAGCGATCGGCCAGCAGGCCGAAGAGCAGCGCACCGACGGGCCGCATGGCGAGCGTGAGCACCGTCGTCAGGACGATGTCTTTCTTGTGCACGTGGAACTGCGCGGCGAGCGTATCGAAGAGGAAAACGACGACGAAGAAATCGAAGGCGTCGAGCGTCCAGCCGAGGAAGCTGGCGGTGACGGCATGGAACTGGTCGCGGCGGGAGAGCGCCGGGCCGCTCACGTCAATCGCCCTGCGCCGCAGGAGCGTGTTCCGTCATGCGCGCGATGTCGCCATAGAGCAGCACGCCGCACAGCGCAGCGATGGCGAGGAGTCCCGCGCCCGCGCCAAGCTGCCCGAAGCAGAACTTGCCGATCGAAAACAGCGCGGCGTACACCATCGCGCAGCCAAGCAGCCACGCGCGGAGGTTGCGGCCAAGGTCGCACGTAGCCGGCACGTCGGCGGCTAGCGATGCCACAGGCTTCCAGCCCGCCGCGTGCGGACGCACTTTGCGGTAGAAGCGCACGAGCACGTCCTGCGGCTCGGGCGGGGTGAGCAGCGTGACGCTCACCCACACCACAGTCGTGATTGCTGTCGTCGTCAGCGCGCTCTTGGCGAAGACAACCGGATCTGATCCCGAGAAGGGCCCTGCCCGGTGAAACGCGGCCTGCCAGAGGCTCTCCGCGTGCAACAAAACGGTGACCCCTAGCGCCGTCACCATCGCCGAGATTTCGCTCCACGCGTTCACGCGCCACCAGTACCAGCGCAGCAGATACACGCTGCCGGTGCCCGCGCCGACTTCGAGCACGTACTGCCAGCCCGAGGTAATCGAGACGAGCCTCCAGGAGATGTAACAGGCCGCGAGCACGAGCAGCGGCGTGGCCACGAAGCGCGAGATGTTCACGTAATGCTTTTCGCTCGCCTTCCGGTGGAGAAATCGCCGGTAGAAATCCGCGACGAGGTACGAGCTGCCCCAGTTGAGCTGCGTCGCCACGGTGGACATGAACGCGGCCATGAAGCCCGCTATCAGGATGCCGCGCAGCGCTGCGGGCATGGAGCTGGTGGCCACGAGCATGTAGCCGGTTTCGGGCTTCGCAAGCCCGGGGTGGAGCGCGACAGCCGCGAGCGCAGTGAGGATCCACGGCCAGGGGCGCAGCGCGTAGTGCGCGATATTGAACCACAGCACGGAGAGGACGCCGTGGCGCTCGTCTTTTGCGCTGAAGATGCGTTGCGCGATGTAGCCGCCGCCGCCCGGCTCAGCGCCCGGGTACCAGAACGCCCACCACTGCACGCCGAGGTGCACGACGAACGTCAGAACGGGCAGCGTCCAGAGCGCTTCCGCGGTCCAGCCGCGCGAGAAATCGGGCAGCAGCGCGGTCACGTCCGAAGCGTTCGGCCCCGCGGCAGCGCGCATCGCGGCGAGCTTGGCGAGCATCGCGTGCATCCCGCCTGCGGCCATCACGCCGTAGTACGCCACCGCAATGACGATGGCCATCTTCAGCACGAATTGAAACAGGTCCGTCCACAGCACACCCCAGAGCCCGCCCAGCGAAACGTAGAAGCCCGTGAACGGCATCAGGAAGAAGATGCAAATAGCGAGGCTTACCGCGTCGGACGTGCCGAGCGTCGTGCTGACGATGCTGGTCATCGCCTTCGTCACCCAGCCGAGGATGAGGCAGTTCATCAGCAGGCCGAGATAGAGCGCGCGGAAGCCGCGAAGGAACGCAGCGGCGGGGCCGGCGTAGCGCATCTCGGCAAACTGCACGTCGGTGAGCAGCCCCGAGCGGCGCCACAACCGCGCGAAGAGAAAGACCGTCATCATCCCCGAGGGCAGAAAACTCCACCACAGCCAGTTGCCGGCGATGCCGTTTGCGTAGACGAGGCCGGTGACGGCGAGCGGCGTATCGGCGGCGAACGTGGTGGCCACCATCGAAGTGCCAGCGAGCCACCAGGTAACGTCGCGCCCGGAGACGAAGTAATCCTCGGTGCTGCGGCTCGAGCGGCGGCGGAAATAGAGCCCGAGCAGCAGCGTCAGCAGCAGGTACGCGGCAATCGCAAGCCAATCGAGAAGGGTGAGTTTCATCGCGAAGCGTCCTCAGGCCGAAAGAGGCCGCTAATCCCTCTTCCGCCGGAGGACATGGTCCGACTCCTTCGAGGTGCGATTCGGGTGCCTAGTGTCTTCGGCAGCGCGCGGGGTGTCAAACAAAATGTCTCCCTCGCGCGGCGCTTGACCTGATGCCGCAGCGTCCTTTGGCCCGACCGGTAATTCAAAACGTCCAGAAAGGGGAAGGCCCCGGGTTCGTCAGGGGGATCAAACCCGGGGCCGGGGGGTTGAGACAGGGGTGGGCCGGAAGAAACTCGTTTGTGCGGCTAGTCCGACGACGCAGCCGCCGTGACCTTCAAGCAGATCCTTCGCAAATCTTCGTAGCTGAAAACCATGTGCTCGCCGGAATCATCCTTCTCGACGTGGCCGAATCCCGAAAGGCGCGAGAACCGGCGGAGTTCGTCGGCGGTAAATCCCAGCAGGCAGGCCGCGCGCTGTTCGTCCACTTGCTGGCGTTTGGAATCCATCGCTTCCCTCACTAGGTGACGATGCTGGCCCAGTTGTCTTCTTCCACCGAGAGGATCATGGCCTTGTAGATATCCACATCCCAGGCCTCGCCGATGCGGAAGCGCACGGCTTCGTCGGACTCGCCGACGATCGTCCCGCGCAGCGGCACGCGCAAGTCCCCGGCCGTCACCTGAAGAACCACCGGCTGGCCGAACCACACTGCGTAAGCGCTTGTCATCCCTCGGTTCCTCTCGCGCCATTTCGCGCGTGAGGCCATTTTTGATGGGCGAACTGCGAGGGCCAATGGTACAGACGCATCAAACGCGTAGGACAAAAGTACTGTTAGTGGTTGCGACACAGAAAAATCGGCGCCCCGTCGAGGTACCTCAGTACCGCCCGGGTGGTGCCAGCGGTTCATTGCCGCGCGCAAGAAGAACTGTCAGGCTCGCGGCATGTCGCAGATCTACCGCGCCCTGGGGTCTCTGGCGGAGCGGCTGCTCCGCGCGCCGAAGCTCCCCAACGCCTCTGCCCTCCAGCCGGGCATTGGACTGGCGCTGGGCGGCGGATTCGCACGCGGCTTCGCGCACCTCGGCGTGCTCCAGGTGCTCGAACAGAACCAGATCCCCATCGCCTGCATCGCGGGCACAAGCATCGGCAGCATCCTGGGCGCCGGCTACGCGACCGGCGTGCCGCTGGCGCGCATCGCCGCGGTTTGCCGCGAGATTCGTTTCCGCGATTTCGGCCGCTGGAAGATTTCGCGCCTGGGACTCGCCAGCAACGACCGCATGGTGAACCTGATCCGGCGGTGCTTTCACGCGTTCACATTTGAAGAGCTCCAGCTGCCGACGGCGGTGGTGGCCACGGACCTGGGCACGGGCGAGCCTGTTGTCTTCACGAGCGGCGACCTGGCAGACGCCATTCGCGCGAGCTGCGCCTTCCCCGGACTGTTTGAGCCGGTGCGCGTCGGCGGCCGCTACCTGGCGGACGGCGGCCTGGTGGCTCCGGTGCCGACGCTGGCGGCGCGGCAGCTTGGCGCGCGCTGCGTCGTGGGTGTGAACGTGGGCTTCTACAACTGGGACGGCAGCGCGCCGGCGAATCTGTTTCAAGTGGTCAGCCGCGCCCTGTCGGCTGCGCAGAAAAATCAGGACGCCACGTGGCAGCAACACGCCGATATCATCCTCGAGCCTGAAGTGCGCGACATCGAGTGGGACGCCTTCCATCGCGCCGACGAAGCCATCGCGGCCGGCGCCGAAGCCGCGCGGCGCGCCCTGCCGCGGCTGCGCGAGCTGCTGCGCCTCACCGAGCAGCCTCCGCAAAACGTTCGCGTAGTGCATTCCGCCGATGGCGCGCGCCTCCGTCAGAGTCCGGCCTGAGCATGCGCAGTCATCTGCTCTCCAGCGTTGGTTGGTTGTGTTTGCTGTGGCAAGAATGCTGCGAGAACCCCGCCCTTTTCTGCTACCGTATGAGTTGGAGTCTGATGACGGGCTGGACGACCTCCGGGGCCGACGCAGCAACTTCCGAACCTGTTCTGGACGCGGACTGACGCCGCCGCAGAAGCGGGTTCCCTGCCCGCGGCGGTGACCCATCCTCCTGCATCGCACTGAGAGAACATGATCGAGTGGCTCAAGCACGCCTTTCAGTTTCTCTATGACGTCGAAGGGCTGATCCGCTGGGGCGGCACGCTGATGGTGTGCGCCATCGTGTTCGTCGAGACCGGCCTCTTCGTCGGCTTCTTCCTGCCGGGCGATTCCCTGCTGGTGACGGCGGGGATCCTGGCCGCGGCGGGGTATCTGCCGGTGTGGACGCTGTTCCTGTTTGTCACGCTGTGCGCGATTGTGGGCGACCAGGTCGGTTACTGGATCGGGCGCACGGCGGGACACGCGCTCTATCGCCGCGAAAACTCGTTCCTTTTCAAGAAGAGACACCTGGAACGCGCACGCGAGTTCTACGAGAAGCACGGGGGCCTGGCGGTGATCCTTGCCCGCTTCGTTCCCATTGTGCGGACGTTCTGCCCGCCCGTGGCCGGCGCCGCGGGCATGAAGTACAGCCGGTATCTCGCCTACGACATCCTTGGCGGGTTCCTTTGGGTGGGCAGCATGGTGCTGGGCGGCTACTCTCTCGGCCGATTGGTGGGCCCGGAGACGCTGAGCCGGCGCATTCACGTGGTCATCGCAGTCGTCGTCTTCCTCTCTTTGCTGCCGGCCATCATCGGCGGGTGGCGCGCCAGACGTGCCAGCCGCGCCGCGAAAGCGCCAGCCAGCTCCACAGTTGCAGCCCAGCCTGACCAGGAGTAGCGCCTCGCGGGCAGGCGCGCTACGGCGGCCATCGGCCTTCGTGTAGCTGCAACGCCTGCTGTCTTTCTTCACGCCAGCTCACCTCAGTTTCGGGGGCATGGAGCCCAAGGGGGGGACCCCCCAGGTTTCTTGTAAACACTGATTCTAAAAGAGATGAGACCCGCATACTTTGTAATGCGCACATTCCAAGACACTTGCGGGGCCGATTCTTTGGCGTTCTTGCCGTGCATTTGCTCATTCCAAAGAGCTTAAGACCCGAACTCTTGCGCTTCGGCACCGACCATTTCTTGTATCCCCGCCAAAAGCCTGGCTGGCAGACCCCACCAAAGCGGGCAGGGCGGCCCTCCAAAGGGCTGGCGGGCAGGCACAACTCGCCAGAGTGCGGCGTAGTTCGACAGAATCCGTCGCAATCTGACGATCTGACGACCCTCGCAGGACCGTACTCTATTTTAGCGCAGCGCTGTGGATCAAAGAGAAATGAGGTGTATTCGAACGCGGCCGAGGGCCAGTAACAACAAGAAAACTCAGGGCCGAGGGGAGTGAACAACGAGTGGAAAACAGTGTGAACATAAACCTTCCCACCCTTCAAAACCCGAAGGGCTGGGGCACCCGGCTGTGCGCAACAGAGAGCACCGAACCGACTAACTCCGTGAATTTTCGATATTCGCTCTTAAACTTTGTCATTTAAGTGTCACGACGCCCCGGCAGTTAATGAAGCGGCTGCAACTGCGGTAGTAGATTTTCTCTTTTCAATGTCCGTTATCATGCCTAATATCGCGCCTTGTGCCAAAGCCAATAGTGCGACTGCTTGATCCACCGTCAGGTTGTCTTCGGGATGGATCAACGGATTACGGTGGAGGCTCCGTATCTGATCAATGGCCGACAGAATATCTTGATCGGCCCCACCTTTTTTTAAGTCTTCTATATACGTTCCCCAATCACGCTTTGTCGGAGATTTCTTAAGAATGTTGGAATAGTAGAGTCGCAAAATTGATTCAATGGCTCGTAATGAATGAAATCCAGAAGCTGTTGGCAAATCGAATGCTATGCTGCGTCCAGCTTGCCGTATGTCCTCGACGGTCTGCGGATTCATAGCAACTCTCACGGTTTCACTAAACATATTCTCTGCACGCTCAATAAGGTCTTTTGTGGAGTAGATACCTTTTTGATCAACAAAGTACGTAGCCAAAGATGGAAGCTCAGCAGAGAAAACGGTTTCAAATTCCTTTAAGGTAGTCTTGATCGCCTGCACCTTATCCTTAGTAGTTTCCAAATTCCAATCTGTATTCGGACCCAAATCGTCTGGAAGAGAGTCCTTCAAGGCAGATACCAACTTTTCTGCTGATACTCGACATACGTTAATGGGGAGCAATTGATTTTCGAGAAGCTGTTTCAGTCGAAAGTTAGCGAGAAGGATAGGCAAGAAACAATTGCCTAAAGTAACCGTCTCTGGCAGAGAGTCTAGGGCGTGTACTGAGGCACCCAAATCATAAAACTTGTGTACATTAACAAGTTGCATGCCATCTCCTACGGGAACAGAAATCCATTCCCTAATGTTACTCCACTTGCTTATAAGACCAACATAGTATCATCCGGTCAAGCAGTACAATGAAGAAATAAGTAAGGACACAAAGCATGGGCCACCCGCCCCTCGCGGGCCATACTTCATTTTAGCGCAGCGGTGAGGATCAAAGAGAAATGGGGCGTATTCGAACGTGCTGAATGCCGGTAAGAGCAAGAAAACTCAGGGCCGGGGGGAGTGAACAAGGAGTGGAAAACAGTGTGAACATCAACCTTCCCACCCTTCAAAGCCCAAAGAACCGGGGTACCCGGCGCCAGGCTCCCTAGGACCTACTGGTGGTCTGGGGATTGAAACGCGGATCTTAAGAGCCACATACCGAGGAAGGCTAAGGTTGAATAAAAAATCCAATTACCGAAAATGAGGATGGCGAAGGCTTCTAAATCGTGGCCACCGTAGTGCAGTGCGTCAGCCAACAGCCCTCCCGGAAACAGAAGGATCTCACCCAAGTTTTCCGCGACCCCACCAAATACAAAAAGAAGGACCATGAACACCGTCCCGATTGCGAAACCCTGCAGCACGTATTTGAATTTGAATGGAGTCCGTGCGTTCATTCTGGCAAGCCCAAAGTGATCCGCGGGTGGCGCATCCTCTGTCTGTTTCTTGTTCGCGGCACCGCGCTGCCGGATGATACCACCGCGATGAGCTAACCGCCGAGTGAACCTCTTGCGGCGGGTGTCACACCCTTTGTTGTGCAGGGGTAGGGACCCGCCGACCGTTGCCAACGGCAGGGGCATCAAAGATACTGAATGCAGGACCCTATCATGCCGAGCCAACACACCGCGCGCCCTCCGCGAAATCGAAACCTTGTCCGGCTCGGGCTTGCGCTGCTCACGGGCCCTCTGGCCTCCCTGGGCATGGGCTCCCTCACACCGGTCAATGCAGCCGAGGCGGCGCACGTGCAGGCCAGGCTGGTCGCGGACGAGCAGTGGATTCAGCCGGGACACCTGTTCTGGCTGGGGGTTCATTTCGAAGTCGAGAAGGGATGGCACATCTACTGGACGAATCCGGGCGATTCCGGCCAGGCGACGCGCGTGCAGTGGACACTGCCTGCCGGGTTCGCGGCCGCCCGGATTCGCTGGCCGTATCCGCAGCGCATCCAGGACTCCGCGACCGTGGTGGACTACGGCTACGAGAATCAGGTCACGCTGCTGGTCCCCATTCGCCCCCCCGCCAGGCTGAGCACGGAACGGTCCGCGGAGCTCAGCGCTGTCGCCAAATGGCTGGTGTGCAGCGACATCTGCATCGCCGGACAAGCGAACCTCAACCTCCAACTCCCGGTCCGTAAGGCTGCGCCTGCGCGCGATCCTGGCAGCCGCGCGCTATTCGATGAGGCGCGAGCCCGGCTCCCGAAGCCAATGCCGCCGGCGTGGCGCGTGCGCGCCGCTTCCCAAAGCGATCACTTCGTGCTGGAGCTCGAGACCGGAAGAACGGAAGTACACGCGGCATTTTTCCCACTGGATGCCGAGGTCATCGAAAACGCCGCGCCGCAGGAGGAGGTTCCCTTCGCGCGCGGCATCCGGCTGCGCCTGAAGAAGTCCTCGCAGCTTGCGAAGAGCGTCACAATGCTAAGAGGCGTGATTGTTCTCTCGCCGGGGCGCGCGTTCTCGGTCGCAGCACGCGTGGCGCCGTCCGGAAGGCTGCCGTCGCAGTAGGGGTCGCTGGAGATTGCGGCAACCTGCGGCGGTTCCAGAACGTCAGAAAGAGAGGAGCTCCCCAGCTCGCATCGCGTAAGGAGGAGTAACGAGTCATGAGGCGATTTCACTGGAGTGCGGTGGCAACGATTTGCGTTCTGGCCGTCTGGTCTCTGGCCTCGGCCGCGCCGCGAGTGGGCGAAGCGGCGCCGGACTTCACCGGCACCGACAGCAACGGAAAAACTCACCGGCTTTCTGAATACCGCGGCAAGTTCGTTGTGCTCGAATGGCACAACAACGGCTGCCCCTACACGAAAAAGCACTACGAAAGCGGCAACATGCAGCGGCTGCAGAAAGAGTGGACCGCGAAGGGCGTCATCTGGCTGACGGTGATTTCGTCCGCGCCGGGCAAGCAGGGCTACGTCACCGCCGCCGAAGAGAACCAGTACTTGCAGAAGATGAGCGCTTCGCCGACGGCTGTGCTGCTCGATCCCACCGGAGAGATCGGCCGCCTGTACGACGCGAAGACAACGCCGCAATTGGTGGTGATCAACCCCGACGGCGTCATGGTCTACGACGGCGCGATTGACGACCGGCCCACGCCGAACGCGGCGGACATCCCCGGCTCAAGGAATTATCTGTCGCAGGCGTTGAGCGAAGCGATGGCCGGAAAGCCCGTGAGTGTCTCGAGCACGCGGCCCTACGGCTGCTCGGTGAAGTATCCGCACTGATCGCGCCGCACGCGCGAATCAGAAGACGTCCTAGATTGCCCGACGCCTCTCACGCCTTCGCCCTTATCGAGTGGCACCCTTCGAACCACATCCACGTTCCGCCCTTTAGGCTACGTCACAAGGGTGGGCCACCCGCCCGGCCTCTCGGCTTGCTGTTGCTGCTGGTTTTGCTCGTGCTGGAAGTACAGTTACTCTTGTCCGACCTCGTCTTTTCCAATTCGAAAAACACGCCCTGGAATTCGATCACAGGACTCTTCCCCCCTAGAAAGACGGTATCTCCAACAAATGCCGACCCACGATCTTCTGCGCCGCTCACGGTAACCATGGTTGCGGTTGATCCGGCGATTCCCAGTTGCTTTAGGGGGATATAGGCGAGTTGGAAGAATTCTGGCTCGGAGAGAACTGTCGTGATGAACTTTGGCGACTTAAGAATAGTCCGCCGAGACTGCACGCATGAACTTGAATAGACAAGCCGGGTGCCGATTATTAGATCTACTTCCTTCTGCGAGAGAGCGGCGATATTAGTTGTTGGCAAAGCCCTTTTGACGATCCAGCACCCCCACAACGTGGTCGGTTGATTCGCCGCAAAGGCAATTGCAGCTAGCGCAACTACAAGGCTAACGAATGCAAGACATCTGCGCATAGTCAGCAGCTCCTTTCATAATTGGTGGCCCAGCTTTTGTCTCCCTCTTTTTCATGGCACCGCATGACCCGATGATACCATCGCGATGAGTTAACCGCGGAGTGAAACATCCTCGGAGGGTGCCACGCCCGGTGCTGTGCAGAGGTGGGGAGGGTTCTTCGAAGAGACTTCGGGCTACATGTGGAAGAGGCGCTGGAGCGCGAGCATCAGCGCGACGCCGAGAAACACGACGAGCGCCATGCGCACGCCGGGCTCGCGATTGACTTCAGGCACCAGGTCGGTGGCGGCCACATAAACCGTCACGCCGGCTGAAACTGGCAGCGCGTAGCCCACCTGGCGATGCAGCAGGCTCATCAGCAGCACGCCGACCACGGTGGCCGCGCCGAGCAGCGCCGAAGCGCCAAACGCGACGCGGCGGCTCTGCCCGCTGGCGAGCATGAACGACGCCACCGTAAACCCTTCCGGCAGCTTGTGCAGAAAGACAGCCAGAAAAATCACGCCGCCGAGCCACGTGGAGATCAGGAACCCCGAAGCGATGGCCACGCCGTCGAAGAACGTGTGGATCACCAAGCCCAGCAGCGCCGCGTAACTCGCGTGCTGCGGCGCCATCTCTTCGGTGTGCGTTTCCTCACCGAAATGAAAATGCGGCGCCAGCGTGTGCTCAAAGAAGTGCACGAGGAAGTAGCCGACGAGCACGAGGAAAGGCGCAGACCTCCCCGCCAGGCGGATGGACTCGGGAATCACTTCCAGAAACGCCGCGGCCAGCATGAAGCCCGCGCCAAGCGCGAGGAAATATTTCAGGTACTGCCGCGACCAGTCGCGCCGCACGACGAAGAAGCCGCCCAGGACGTTGGCCGCCGCGGCGGTCAACCCCAGCGCCAGAGCCAGCAGCATGCGCGATTCTCCGAAGAGCTGCATGCGCGTCAGCCGCTGTGGCGGAAGAGGATCACGTCGCCTTCTTCCACCACGTACTCCTTCCCTTCGAGCTTCACCTGCGCGCGCTCGCGCGCCGCTCCGAGGCTGCCGGCGGCGAGCAGGTCGTCCCAGCGCACCACTTCCGCCTTGATGAAGCCGCGCTCGATATCGGAATGGATCACGCCCGCCGCCTTCAACGCCGTCGTGCCGCGGCGAATCGTCCAAGCGCGGCATTCCGGATCGCCGCAAGTGAAAAATGAAATCAAGCCCAGCAGTTTGTACGTGGCGTGGATCAGCCGGTCAAGCCCGGATTCTCCGAGCCCGTAGGAACCCAGCAGCTCGGCGGCTTCGGATTCCTCGAGGTCCGCGAGTTCGGCTTCGATGCGCCCGCAAATGGGCACGACGGTCGTGTTCGGGCGGTTCGCCAGCAGCGCGAGCTGGTGCCGCTCGACGGCGCGGTCCATTTCGCCGGCTTCCTCATCGCCCAGATTCAGCACGTAGAGCATCGGGCGGTGGGAGAGAAACATGAAGCTCGTCAGGATCTTCTGCTCGTCCCCGCTGAACTCCAGCTCGCGCAGCGGCTTCTCGCTTTCAATCGCCGCGCGGCAGCGATTGAGCAGCGCCAGCTCGTGCTCGAGCGCCGGCTCTCTTTTCTTTTTCAGATCTTTTTCGACGCGCTCGATCCGCCGCGTAATCTGGTCGAGGTCGGTGAGCATCAACTCGAGCTCGAGGCTCTCGACGTCACCGAGCGGGTCAATCTTGCCCGAAGCGGGCGGCACAGCGGGGTTTTCGAACACGCGCACGACGTGCGCGAGCGCGTCCACCTCGCGCACCTGCGTCAGAAACGCGGAATCGCGCGTGCGATCTTTCACCAGCCCGCCGACGTCCACGTATTCCACGGTGGCGTGCGTCACCTTTTTCGGCTTGTACAGCTCGGCGAGCTTGTCCAGGCGCGGGTCGGAGACGCGCGCCACGCCGACGTGCGTTGCGGCGTGCTCAGCCTTCGCGTCGAGATGCGCGTGCGTCAGAATTTTGAAGAGGCTCGTCTTGCCGACTTGCGGCAGTCCAATAATGCCGGTTTGCATGCCGCGCGCATCGTAGCATACCCTTGCCGGAACGCGCGGCTCCGGGTAACCTCAGAAATTTCATTGGCGCGGATGACCGCAACGAAGTCGCCGCGCCGAACAGGACGCAAATGCCCACAGACAACCGCAACCCGTTCAACCACAGAAAGGCGATCCGGTTTCTTTCGCAGGCCGACCGGCGGCTCGCGCGGCTCATCGAGCGCACGGGGCGATTCCGCATGGAAATTGACGCGGGGCACAGCCCGTTTGAGTCGCTGCTGGAAGCGATCGTCTACCAGCAGCTCCACGGAAAGGCCGCGGCGACGATCCTCGGCCGCGTGAAGGCGCTGGCCGGCGGCCGCTTCCCTACTCCGCAGGAGACGCTGCGGATGTCGCCCGCTTCCCTGCGCAAGGCGGGGCTTTCGCGACAAAAGATCGCGGCGGTACGCGACCTCGCGCGCAAGACCGCGGACGGAACCGTGCCGACTCTCGCTGCCGCGCGGCGCATGACGGACGCGGAAATCGTCGAGCGGCTCACATCGGTGCGCGGCATCGGCGTGTGGACCGTGGAGATGTTCCTGATGTTCCGGCTGGGGCGCCAGGACGTGCTGCCGATCCACGACTACGGAATCCGCAAGGGCTTCGCGGTTACCTACCGCCTGAAGGACCTGCCCAAGCCGCAGCAGGTGGCCGAATACGGCGAGCGCTGGCGGCCGCATCGCACGGTAGCGAGCTGGTATCTTTGGCGCGCGGCGGAATCATCCCCGCGGAAGAAAACTTCCTAGGCTTTTTCCCGGATTGCAAAGAGGAGAGCGGCGAGGCCTGCGAGCAGCACGCCTGCTTCGAGCCGCACCGACCAGTGGTGCAGGCGGTCGAACTCGGTGCGCAGCGGGCTTTCCGCGGGCGTGCGCTCGACCGAGCCCATCTCCGCGCGGAGGTTCGCCATCCGCGGGCTCACGCTGTACTGCGAGACAATCGTCAGCACGAGCATCAGGACAACCAGCAGCGCCGCCGCGCTTCCGAGCGCCGAAAGCGACTTCGCCAGCGCTATGCGCGCAACAAGAAACACAATTCCGGCCACGAGGCCCAGCAAGTGCAGCCGTCCGAGCGCCATGCCGACCACCGCGCCGGCCTGGTCGCGGCTGCCGAGCGTGGCGAACGCGCCCGGCGCCACGACGAAACTCAGGAACACGATGCCGCCGACCCACACCCCTAAAGATAGAAACTCGAGGTAACGCAGAAGAGTTGACATTGAGGAATTTCGCTAAAATGATTCGGGCCGAAACGAGAATGGTGGGCGATCAAGGACTTGAACCTTGGACCTCTCCCGTGTGAGGGGAGCGCTCTAACCACTGAGCTAATCGCCCACGAACATTCGTTTGTAGCAGAAGGCCCGGGGTTTTTCAACCGATGACGGTCGCAAGCTCGAACCAAATCGCGCAACTGCAGCGCGCGGTGGCCACGGTCATCAAGGGCAAGGACGACGCCATCGAGCTGGCGGTCGTCGCGCTGCTCGCGCGCGGGCACCTGCTGATCGAAGACGTTCCCGGCGTGGGCAAGACGACGCTGGCGCAGGCGCTGGCGCGCTCGTTCAACTGCGTCTTCCAGCGCTTGCAATTCACCTCGGACATGCTGCCGAGCGACGTGATCGGCATCAGCGTGTGGAACCAGATCGCGCAGGACTTCGAGTTCAAGCCCGGGCCGATCTTCGCCAATATCGTGCTCGCCGACGAGATCAACCGCACCACGCCGAAAACGCAATCGGCGCTGCTCGAAGCCATGAACGAGGCGCAGGTGACCGTGGACAACCACACGCACGCGCTGCCGCGGCCGTTCCTGGTTATGGCCACGCAGAACCCCATCGAACACCACGGCACCTATCCGCTGCCCGAATCGCAGCTCGACCGCTTCCTGCTGCGCATCCGCATGGGCTATCCCTCGCGCGCGAGCGAAAAAGAAATTTTGCGCACGCACCGCAACGGCTCGCCGCTCGAAGGCCTGCAGCCGATCCTCGATGCGGGCGACATCCTCACGATGCAGCACGCCACGGAAAACGTGCGCGTGGAGGAGAGCCTGCTTGACTACGCACTCGAAATCGTGGAGCGCACGCGGCAAACCGACCAGTTGAGCCTGGGCGTGAGCCCGCGCGGCTCCGTGATGCTGCAACGCGCGGCGCAGGCGCACGCGTTTGTCCACGGGCGCGACTATTGCCTGCCGGACGACTTCAAGCAGCTCATCGTGCCGGTGTTCGCGCACCGCGTGGTCGTCAACACGCGCTACGCCTCCACGCAGAAAAAGTCCGAGCAGGCCGAAGCGATTCTCCGCGAGATCCTGGAAACCTCCCGCGTTCCACTCTGATGAGCGCAACGTTCGCTGCGCGATGGTGGCGCGAGCTCGACCGGCCGGGCTGGCGCAGCTTCGCCATCGCCATGGTCGCGCTGGGCGTCGCGCTGCTGTTGGCGCTCTACTCGGGCGCAGCGGCCGAGTCCGGGCGGCTGTGGCTTGCGGGCGGGTCGGCGCTCGCGGCGCTCGCCCTGGCGGGTTGGGTGGCGCTGACGATCGTGCCCGCGCTCGCGCGGCGCACGCCGCTGCGTTGGCTCGCCCATCGGATTGATTACAAGCTGACGCGCGAAGGCATCCTCTACATTGCCGGCGTCTTCGTCGTCGCGCTCGCGGCGCTGAACACGGGCAACAACCTGCTCTTCCTCGTGCTGGCATGCCTGCTTGCGGGCATCATCGTCTCCGGCGTGCTCTCGCAACTCGTGCTCACGGGACTCGAAATGCGCATCGAGCTGCCCGAGCACGTTTTCGCGGCGCAGCCCATCCGCGCGCTCATCGAGCTGCGCAACGAGAAGCAGCACCTGCCGTCGTTTTCTCTGCGCGTCGTAGGCGAAGACAAGAAAAGCCGCGCGCAAATCCTCACGCGGCCCGTGTATTTTCCCTACGTGCCGCGGCGGCAGGCCGTCGAGCAGGGCGTCGAGCTGGTCTTCCCGCGGCGCGGCGTCTACCGGCAGGAGAGCTTCGGCATTCGCACGCGGTTCCCGTTTGGCTTTCTTCAAAAAACGCGCCGCGTGAACTCGGACCTCGAGCTCGTGGTGTATCCGCGCGTCGAGCCCACCGAGGAATTCTACGAGGTCCTGCCGCTCGTCAGCGGCGAGCTGGAGAGTTTTTCGCGCGGCCGCGGGCACGACCTCTACGCCATCCGCGAGTACCAGCCGACCGACAGCGCGCGGTTCGTAGACTGGAAAGCGTCCGCCAAAACCGGCGCGCTCAAGGTGCGCGAGTTCACGCGCGAAGACGAGCGCCGCGTGATGCTGGTTCTCGATCCGTTCCTCGCAGCGTCTTCGACCGGCAAAGACGCTGAGGAGCGGTTCGAGCGCGGCGTGACGCTCTGCGCGTGCCTCGCGTGGCATTTCTACGAGATTGATTCGGTGCTGGCTTTCCGCACCGCCGGCTTCGAGACGCCGCTGGCGCCCGCGGGCGAGGTCATCTACGACGTGCTGCGGCACCTGGCGCTCGTCGAAGCCACGTCCGCGGCGCGCGAGCAAAGATTTCTCGCGCAACTCGCGGAGGACACGCACATCTTCAAAATCATTCTCACGGGGCAACCGCGCGGCTCGATTCCCACGAGCCTGTGGACTTCATCGTATTTCGTGTTCCTGGAATCGCTCTAGACTTCCGGCTTGTGGCAGAATGGCGCGTGCCTTCGCCGCGCCAGCGCGAAAAGCTTTTGTTGGCGTTTGCTCCACGCGAGCTCGCAGGATTCCGGCGCGCGCTGCTCGGCTGGTTCGCGCGCCACAAGCGCGACCTGCCCTGGCGCCGCACGCGCGACCCTTACCGCATCTGGCTCTCCGAAGTGATGCTCCAGCAGACGCGCGTCGCCGCCGTGTTGCCCTATTACGAGCGATTCCTGCGCCGCTTCCCCACCGTCGAGGCGCTGGCGCACGCGCGAGGGGAGCAGGTGCTGCGGCTCTGGGCCGGCCTGGGCTACTACAGCCGCGCGCGCAACCTGCATCGCGCCGCGAAGGAGATCGTCGCCCGGCACAACGGGCGATTCCCGCACACATTCGAAGCGGCGCTCGAGCTTCCCGGGATCGGCCGCTACACCGCCGCAGCCATTCTGAGCATCGCGCACGGGCGGCCGCACGCCGTGCTCGACGGTAACGTGGCGCGCGTGCTCGCGCGGCTCGGCGCCATTCGCGGCGACTTGCGCGCGCCGCGCCGCTGGGGCGGCCTGCAGGAGACGGCGCAGGCGCTTCTCGCGCCCCGAGCAGCGGGCGATTGGAACCAGGCGATGATGGAACTCGGCGCAACGATCTGCACGCCGCGCGCGCCGCGCTGCGCGGAGTGTCCCGCCGCGCGCTGGTGCCGTGCGTACCAACTCGGCATCGCCGGGGAAATTCCTGCCGGCCGCAAGAAACGCGCTGCCGTGCGGCTCAAGCTGGCGGCGGCAGTGCTGCTCGACCCGCGCGGCCGCACGTTGCTGATCAGGAACGCCAATGGCGCGGACGCGGCGCTGTTCTCGCGCATGTGGCAATTCCCTGCTATCGAGATCGCGCGGAACCCGCGCAAAGAGCTGACGCGGCACCTGGAAGCTGAATTGGGCGTGCGCGTCAACTCGATGACTCCAGCGTCCACGGCGCGGCACAGCGTCACCTACCGCGAAATTGCTTTTCTTCCGTTCGTAGCGCATGTGGAGCGGCTGCCGGCCATCCCCGGCACGCGCACGCCCGCGCTGGCCGCGCTCCAGCGTCTTGCGGTATCGAACGCGACGCGCAAGATCGCCGCCGCAGCGCTCGCCACAGTTGGCTGATACGCCGCGCCCAGCGGGTGCACGGTTCACGCAGTGCTAAAATTCCTTCCAGTATGTCCCGCGAGGTTTCACTGCGCGCGCAGCCGCTCTCGGCGCTCCATCGCTATTTCGAGATTTCTCTGTTCCTGCTGCTCCTGACCAGCGTGTTGACGCTGGTCTCGACGGGCAAGCTCGATCCCATCTCGATCCTCGTGCCGCCGGCAGCGCTTCTGGTGAAGGGCTACCGCTGGTGGCGCGGCCACGGGCCGGAGCTCTCGCACCGCGCGGCGACATGGGCGGTGGCCGGCTACGCGGCATTCTTCCCCGCCGACCTATGGATCGTTTCGCGCGCGCTCGCGGCCGACGCGCCGAGCCCCGCGCTCTATGCGGCGCTGCTGGCCGCCATCCACCTGATGCTCTTCGCCATGCTGGTGCGCCTGTACAGCGCGAACACGACGCGCGACTACGCATTTCTGGCGCTGCTCGCGTTCACCGCGATTCTTGCCGCAGCCATTCTCACCGTGGACACGACGTTCCTCGTCTTCTTCATCCTTTTCCTGGTGCTCGCGGTTTCCACGTTCGTAGGACTCGAAATGCGACGCAGCGCGGAAGGCGCCAGCGCGCCTCCGCTCGAAGCCGGCACGCCCGCGGGCCGGCGGCTGAGCCGCGCGCTCGGCCTGACGTCCGCGTGCGTGGCCGTCAGCTCCGTCGTGCTGGGCGTACTGATTTTCTTCGTGCTGCCGCGGTTCACGGGCGGGTACTTGTCCGCGTTCAATCTTCAGCCTTCGCTCATCTCCGGTTTCAGCGACAACGTGGAGCTCGGCCAGATCGGCGAGATCAAAAAGAGCGAAGCCGTGGTGATGCGCGTGCGCGTGGAGGGCGGGCGGCCGGCGCTGCCGAACCTGCGCTGGCGCGGCATCGGGCTGACAACGTTTGACGGCAGGCGCTGGTTCAACGGGTCGCGCGTGGCGCAGGCCATCCTGCCCGACGGCCAGGGATGGTATCGCCTGAACGACTGGCAGCCGCTCCTGAGCCGCGAGCGCTGGCAGGAGATGCAGGCGAAGCTGAGGGCATCCGGGCGCGCGACTTCCGCGCCCATCCGCTACACGGTGCTGCTCGAGCCGCTCGCCACGGACACGCTCTTCCTGGCCACGCACGGAATCGGCGTGCGCGGCACGTTTTCTCCGGCGGCGGGGCGCAACCCGCGCAACAGCTACCTCGAGCTCGACCGCACGAACTCGCTCTCGAATCCCTTCCATAACTTCGCCAGGATGCGCTACGAAGCCGAGTCCGTGGTGCCGCTGCCGCCGCCCGCGCTGCTGCGCGAGCTCGGCACCAATTACACCGAGGAAGTCCGCGCCATCTATCTGCAACTGCCGCCGCTCGACCCGCGCATTCCGGCGCTGGCGCAGCAGATTGCGGCGCGCGCCACGAACCCATACGACAAGGCTGCGGCGATCGAGAGCTACCTGCGGACGCGCTACGGCTACACGCTCGATCTTTCGGGCTCCCCGGGGGCCGACCCGCTCGCGCACTTTCTGTTTGAGCGCGGCGCGGGCCATTGCGAATACTTTGCGGCGGCGATGACGGTGATGCTGCGCACGCAGGGCATTCCGGCGCGCTATGTGAACGGCTTTCTGCCCGGCGAGTACAACGACGTCGGCGACGACTACATCGTGCGCGCGAGCGACGCACACAGCTGGGTGGAAGTGTATTTCCCCGACTACGGCTGGATTCCCTTCGACCCCACGCCGCCCGCCGAGGACAAATCAAGAGGCTGGCTGCGGCACCTGGCGCTCTACTGGGATTGGTTCGAGCTCTCGTGGAGCGAATGGGTGGTCAACTACGATTTCACGCACCAGCTTGCGCTGGCGCAGAACCTGGGGCGTGCTTCGCGGAGCTGGAGCATGCGCGCGCGTGTTTCGCTCGACCACTGGCACCGCGCTGCTGTCGAGCAGTTGAAGGCTTGGCAGGCGCGCGTGGGCGCGACTCCCTATGCAGCGCCGCTTGCGCTGCTTTTCCTGCTGGCTGCCGCGGCATGGTTCCGGCGGCGCGATCTGGCCCGCGCATGGGAGTTGGTGCGCATGTGGCGCGCGGGCGAGAAAGCCGAGCTCACTTCACATCTTGCTACGCTGCGCTACCAGCAGATGCTGCGCCTGCTCGCGCGGCACGGCTGGCGCAAACAGCCGGCCGAGACGCCGCTTGAGTTTGCCGCCGGCATTGCACGCGCCGATCTTGCCGCGCCGGTTACCCAGCTCACAGACATTTACCAATCGGCTCGCTTCGGCGAGCGTCCGGCGCGGGCCGGCGAGATGTCTTCCCTGCTCGCTACCGTGCGCGCGCTGGTGAAGTCGCGTTCCGCGTAGGTAAGTCGAAGAGCGGCCGGCTTCGCATGGCGGGATAGGTCCCGTGGTACACTCCACTCGTTTTGTGAGCCGGCGCCTCCGACTTTATCTCGTCGTGCTAGGGACGCTGCTTCTGGCGGGAGCCGTCTTCCTCCTTCCGCCGATCGGCGGGGGCCAGGCCTATCACGACTTCGCCGACCAGCGCTCCTGGCTCGGCATCCCAAACGCCCTCAATGTCCTCTCCAATCTGGTGCTTCTCGTGGCCGGGGTTGCCGGGCTCAGCATCACCCTGCGCCGTCACAACCCACCGCTCGAGGGCCTGCACGCCGCCGAGCGCTGGCCGTATGCGGCGCTCTTCCTGGGTGTTCTGCTCACGGCCATGGGTTCCGCCTACTACCACCTGCATCCGGACGACGCGCGCGAGCTGTGGGACCGCTTGCCGGTGGCTATCGTGCTGATGGCCTTCCTGGATGCAACGATCACGGAGCGGATCGACCGGAAGGTCGGGCTTCGGCTGCTCCCCTGGCTGCTCGCGCTGGGCGCGGGGAGCGTCATTTTCTGGACTCTGAGCGAGATTCACCGCGAAGGGGATCTGCGGTATTACGGGGATGGCGGATTGCTGACGCTGCTGCTGATCGTGTTCCTCTTTCCGAGCCCCTACACGCGCCAGAAGGACCTCTCCATCATTTTCGCCTGGTACGGTGCGGCCAAGCTGCTGGAACTCTTCGACAAACAGACCTTCCAGATGGGCCACGTCGTCTCCGGCCATACGCTGAAGCACGTGGCGGCCGGAATCGGATTTTGCTGGCTGGCTCGCATGATCCTGCTGCGGCGACCTGTTTCCTCGGCGCGTGTGTGAGCAGGGGCCGCCGCAGCCCTGTGTTACAATTTCTAGTTTGAAATTCGGCTGGAGTGCGCGCTGAGATGACCAAAGTTGGATTCATCAGCCTGGGCTGCCCGAAGAACCTCGTGGATAGCGAGGTGATGATGGGCATCCTCGCGCGCGCGGGGTACGAGCTGACGCCGCGCGCCGACGAGGCCGAGGTACTCGTGGTCAATACGTGCAGCTTCATCGAGCCGGCGCAGCGCGAATCGGTCGAGACGATCCTGGAAATGGCCGAGTACAAGAAGTTCGGCGCGGCGCGCAAGCTGATCGTCGCGGGCTGCCTGGTAGAGCGCTACCGCGACCAGATTCGCGAGCAAATCCCCGAGGTGGACGCCGTCATCGGCACGGGCGAAGTGGAGCAAATCCTCGAAGCCGTGCGCGGCGAACTGGCCGCGGCGCCGCACGAGCCGCCCGCGTACCTCTACCACGAGTTCACGCCGCGCGTGGTCACCACGCCGCGCCACGCTGCGTACATCAAGATCGCCGAGGGCTGCGACCACCCCTGCTCGTTCTGCATCATCCCGCAACTGCGCGGGCGCTTCCGCAGCCGGCGCTTTGAGTCAGTGGTGCGCGAGGCAGAAAACCTGGCGCGCGCGGGCGCGCGCGAAGTGACGCTGATCGGCCAAGACACAACTTCCTACGGCGAAGACCTGGGCCTGCGCGACGGTCTGCCACTGCTGCTCGAGCGCCTGGCGCAGATCGAAGACCTGCACTGGGTGCGGTTCCTCTACGCCTACCCGAACCGCGTGACGCCGAAGCTGCTGGAGACGATCGCGCAGCATCCGCGCCTGGTGAAGTATTTGGACATGCCGCTGCAGCACGCGAGCCGCGGCGTGCTGGCGCGCATGAAGCGCGGCGGGGGCGCAGCGGCGTTTCTGAAGCTGCTTGCGCGCATCCGACGCACGATTCCCGGTGTGATGCTGCGCACATCGTTCATCGTGGGCTTCCCGGGTGAAACGAAGCAGGATTTCGAGGAACTTTGCGGATTCGTGCGCGCGGCCGAGTTCGACTGGATGGGGGTCTTCTGTTATTCCAACGTGGAAAACGCCGATTCTTTCGTGCTGGACGATGTAGTAGATGTCGAACTCGCTGCCGAGCGGCGCGACCGCCTGATGGCTATCCAGAAGAAAATTTCAGCAAGGAAGCTGCGCCCGCACGTGGGCCAGAGGCGCGAGGCGCTGCTCGAAGGGCCGTCGAAGGAGAGCGAGTTCCTCTGGGAAGCGCGCCTGGGAGGCATGGCGCCGGAGATTGACGGCAAAGTGTTTATCACCGACCTCGAGACGCCGGAGGGCGTCGTCGCAGGGCCGGGCGACATTGTGCGCGTGAAGATTGACCGCGCCGATGCTTATGACCTGATCGGCCGCGTGGTGGAAATCGTGCGCCCGGCAGAGCCGACGGTCAAAAGCTCCGTGATGCCGGCTGCGGCGCCGGTGCAGCGGATTGCGACCGGCGCAGCGCTGCGCGTGCTCGCTTAAGGTGTGCTTCTCCGAGTTGTGCGATGAAATGGCATTGCCCGATTTGCAAGAATCCGACGGATTCGGAGACGCATCTGCACTTCCCGTTTTGCAGCGACCGCTGCCGGATTCTGGACCTCGGCAACTGGGCCAGCGAGAAATATCGCGTCTCCGAACCAGCACTCGACGAGCCTGTTTCCGAAAAGCCCGACCCGAATGAAGCCGAGCACTGAGCCTGCGCCGAAAGGCGACACGAAGAAGCCGCGCCTTGCGCTCTTCATCGCCACAGGCTTCGGCCTGGGCTATCTGCCGGTTGCGCCGGGCACCTGGGGCTCCTTGCTCGGTGTTGGGGTGGCCGTCCTCCCGCACTGTGTCTTTCTCCTCCTCGCTTATTTGCATACAGGCGTCGGTATCGGCGCGGTGTCGATAAGCGGGACTACAGTACAGGTCGACCCTTTCGTGTTTTGCAGCTGCATTATCGCGGCAGCAATTTCGATAGTGGGTGTCTGGGCGGCCGGGCGGGCAGCGAATCACTTCGGATTGAGCGATCCTCAAAAAGTAGTCATTGACGAGGTATCCGGCCAACACTTGGCCCTGCTCGTGGGTGGAATGTTGGCGCTGCCGGGGTCGAACAGCCAGATGTTATGGGAAGCACATCCGCTGGGTTTCATGGCCTTCGCCAGCGGTTACTGGAAATATTTGCTGCTGGGTTTTATACTTTTTCGCGTCTTCGATATCTGGAAACCATTCCCCGTGCGCCAGGCGGAGCGGCTGCCCGGCGGTTGGGGTATCATGGCCGACGATTGGCTGGCCGGCATCTACGCTGCGCTCGGGTTGTGGCTGGCCAGGGCGCTGGGCCTCTAGTGAGCAACAACGGCATCCCACGCATCGAGCGCGTCATGCCCGCCGCGGCAATTCCGAGCGGCGAGGTCGCCATCCACGGCTCGGGCTTCACGCCGCGCGGCAACGCGCGCCCGCGCGTGCACTTCGGCGAAGCTGAAGGCAGCCTGCTCGTCTCCACGGATAGCTTGCTCATCGCGCGCGTGCCGGAAGGCGCGGCGAGCGGCACGGTGCGCGTGGCCACGGTGCGCGCGGAAAGCCCGCCGCACCCGATCTCCATCGGCGTGCAGATCGCCGACAACCTGCATCCCGTCTCGAATCCCGCCGTGGACGCGCAGGGCAACATCTACGTGACGTTCAGCGGGCAGCGCGGCAAGCGCGTGCCGGTGTCGCTCTACAAAATCACGCCGAACTACGTGGTGAAGCCGTTCGTCACCGAGCTGATGAACCCTTCGGGGCTCGCGCTCGACCGCGCCGGCGTGCTCTACGTCTCCTGCCGCAACGACGGCACGATCCACCGCGTGACGCCCGACGGCCGCTCGCAGCGCTGGCTGGAAGGCATGGGCATCGCCACGGGCATCGCGTTCGACGCCGACGACAATCTCTACGTCGGCGACCGCAGCGGCACCGTCTTCAAGATCAGCTCCGACCGGCAGGTCTTCGTCTTCGCGACGCTCGAGGCCTCGATCGCCGCGTTTCACCTTGCGTTCAGCCCCGCGGGCGACCTCTACGTCACCGGGCCGACGACTTCGAGCTTTGACCGTGTCTATCGCATCACGGCGGGCGGCGACGTAAGCGACTTCTACCGCGGGCTCGGCCGGCCGCAAGGGATGGCGTTCGACCGCGACGGCAACCTGTACGTCGCGGCGTCGCTCAGCGGGCGGCGCGGGATCGTGCGCGTCACGCCAGAACAGAAAGCGGAAGTCGTGCTGAGCGGCAACGGCGTTGTGGGCCTTGCGCTGTTGCCCACGCGCCGCGCCGTCGTGGCCACGACGAACGCGCTCTTCAGCCTCGACTGGGATGTCCCCGGCCTGCCGCTCCTGCGGTAGGTCACGATCTTCTCCTCACTCGCATTCACAGTAGTTGCGCGTCTCCATCGCATCGGATAAGAATTGAGGCCGTGAAAGCAGAGATCATTGCCGTCGGCTCGGAGCTGCTCACGCCGGACCGCATGGACACCAATTCCCTTTTCCTCACCGAGGAACTGAACCGCCTGGGCGTTGAGGTCGTGCGCAAAGTTGTAGTCGGCGACGAGCGCGGCCAGATCCGCGACGCGTTTCGCGAAGCGCTCAATCGCGTCGAGCTGGTGATCTCCATCGGCGGCCTCGGGCCCACCGAAGACGACCTGACGCGCGAGACGCTGGCCGAATTGCTCGGCCGGCGGCTGGAGCGCAACGACGCCGTGCTGCACGGCATCGAGGCGCGCTTCCGGAAATTCGGGCGCGCGATGCCGGAGGTGAACGTGCGACAGGCGATGGTGCCCGAAGGCGCCACAATCCTTGAAAATCCGCGCGGCACCGCGCCGGGACTGTGGCTCGAAACCGACGGGCACATTGTTGTCTTGCTCCCCGGCCCGCCGCAAGAATTGAAGCCGATGTTCACCGCACAGGTGGCCGCGAGGCTCGAGCGCCACGTGGGCGGAAAGCGGCTCTACGCGCGCGAGCTGCGCGTGGCGATGATGCCGGAATCGGACGTCGAGCAGCGCGTCGCGCCGATCTACACGAAATACACGGATGTGCAAACGACCATTCTTGCCGCGCCGGGCGAAATCCAGCTCCACCTGCGCGCGTGGTCGGGCGACGCCGCAGCGGCAGGAAAAATGCTGGACGAGCTGCTTGAGCGCGTCGCGTTCGCGCTCGGCGAAAGCGTCTTCACCACGCAGGGCGAATCGCTCGAAGAAGTGGTCGCGCGCAACCTGAGCCTGAACCAGGCCACGATCGCCGTTGCGGAGAGCTGCACTGGCGGCCAGCTCGCCGAACGCTTGACGAGCATTGCCGGCAGCTCGGCATATTTTTTGGGCGGCGTCGTCTCCTACAGTAACGAACTGAAGACGGCGTGGGTGGACGTGCCCGCGGAGATCATCAAGGCTCAGGGCGCGGTGAGCGCCGAAGTGGCGCGCGCGCTGGCCGAAGGCATCCGGCAGCGCTCGGGGAGCACGCTGGGGCTCGGCGTTACGGGTATTGCGGGGCCGGGCGGCGGCTCTCCCGAAAAACCCGTGGGCACGGTCTACATCGCGCTGGCCAACGAAACCGTCAGCAAGGAGCGGATGTTCCTCTTCCCCGGCGACCGCGACCGCATCCGCTGGCAGGCGTCGCAGGCCGCGCTCGATATGGTGCGGCGCTATTTCCTGTACACTTCGCGGCCGAAGGAATAGAAAGGACTCCGCGTTGCGCGTTTTTCTCGCGCTCGAAATCCCCGGCGAAGTCCGGACCGCGATCGGCGAACTGATTCGAACGCTCGAGAAAACCTGCCGCGGCGCGCGCTGGGTGAGGCCCGACGGGGTGCACGTGACGCTGAAATTCATCGGCGAGGCCGCGCCCGAGCGCGTCGAGCAAATCCAAGCGAGGCTGGCGAACATTCGCGTTTCTGCTCCGGTCGAACTGGAGTTTCGCGGCGTGGGATTCTTTCCCAACGACCGCCATCCGCGCGTCTTCTGGGCGGGCATCGCTGCGACGTCGAACCTCGCCGAACTTGCCGGGTGCATCGAGCGGGAGCTTGCACCGCTGGGCATCCCGCGCGAAGAGCGTCCATTCAAGCCGCACCTGACGCTCGCGCGGTTCAAATCCGAGGACGGTCTCCCTCGTTTGCGCGAGGCAATTGCCTCCGCCGGAGCGCTCGAATTCGGGGCCATGCGCGAAGAGAGTTTCCATCTGTACGAGAGCCGCCTGAAGATCGGTGGCGCGGAATACGCGAAGCTGGCCACGTTTCCCTTTGTGGAGGCCGCGCGATGAGTGGGGACGCAGGGTGGGCGCACGTGTGGATCCCGCTCGCGGCGTATCTGCTGGGCGCGATCCCCTTTGGCTTTCTGATCGCGAAGCTGCGGATGGGTGGCGACATCCGCACCGCGGGCAGCGGGAATATCGGCGCGGCGAACGTCACGCGCGTGGTCGGCCAGGGCGCGGGCGCGGCGACGCTGCTGCTCGATGCCGGAAAAGGCTGGCTGGCGGTGTGGCTCGCAGCGCGCTTCACCGGCGAAGACATCGCGTGGATGATGGTTGCGGCGCTGGCCGCGATTCTTGGGCACCTGTTTCCCGTGTGGCTCGGCTTTCGCGGCGGGCGCGGCGTCGCCACCGGCGTGGGCGTTTTCTTGCCCATCTGCTGGACGGCGGTTGTGGCGGCGCTCGTAGTCTGGCTCGTCGTGGTAACGTTCTGGCGCTACGTCTCGCTCGGCTCGATTGCGGCGGCGGCCGCGCTGCCGCTGCTCACGTATCTGCTCTACGCGCCGGGCCACGCGCCGCCGCACAGCGTCTCGATCGGCACGGCGCTCGCGGCGGTGCTGATCATCTGGAAGCACCGGCCGAACATCGAGCGCCTCATCGCCGGCACCGAAGACCGCTTCTCGCTCCGCCGGAGGAAATAGGACAGTCCCGGCAAACATGAAAAAGATCGCCATCATCGGCGGAGGAAGCTGGGGCACAGCGCTCGCGATTGTGCTGGGGCGCAGCCGCCGCGCGCACCGCCTGTCGCTGTGGGTCTACGAAAGAGACATTTGCGAAATGCTGCGCGCGCGCCGCGTCAACGAAGTCTTTCTCCCCGGCTTCGAAGTCCCGCGCGAAGTCGAAGTTACCAATGACCTAGGCGAGGCACTGCAAGGGGCGGACATCGTTCTGGGTGTGATGCCCTCGGCGCACGCACGCGCGATGTACACGCAGATGTTGCCGCACCTCGCGCCGCACGTGGTGTTCGTCAGCGCGACGAAGGGCCTCGACCACCGCACGCTTCATCGCACCACGGAGATCATCGCCGAAATTGCCAGGGAGAAACTTACGCCACGGGTGGCAGCACTTTCGGGCCCGAGTTTTGCGCGCGAGGTGGCGCGCGGCGACCCCACAGCCGTTGTGATCGCTTCCTCGGACGCAGAGCTAGCCACGAGCATTCAGGAAGAGTTCTCCGGGCCGACGTTCCGCCTGTACACAAACGATGACGTGGCGGGCGTGGAGCTGGGCGGCGCCGTAAAAAACGTGATCGCCATCGCCGCGGGTGTCTGCGAAGGGCTTGGGCTGGGCCACAACTCGATGGCGGCGCTCATGACGCGCGGCCTGGCGGAGATGACGCGGCTGGCCTGCGCGCTGGGTGCGCGGCGCGAGACGCTTGCGGGGCTCGCAGGCATGGGCGACCTGGTGCTGACCTGCACCGGCGCGCTGAGCCGCAACCGCACAGTCGGCGTCGAGCTCGGCAAGGGCCGCAAGCTCGACGACATCATCGGCCCGATGCGCATGGTGGCCGAAGGCGTGGGCACGACGGCCGCAACGGTGGCGCTGGCGCGCAAAGCGGGCGTCGAAATGCCCATCACCGAGCAGATGCACGCCGTGCTCTACGAAGGCCGCGCGCCGCGCGACGCGATCCGCGAATTGATGGAGCGGCGGCTGAAGAACGAATAATGTGCGCCCGGCTTCGGCCGCGTTGCCCTGGGGCCGCCCTTAGCAAGTCCGCTACGCCGCCTCTTCCTTGCCTGTCTCCAGCGCGCGCACTCCCGTAAAATCGGAGTCTCAGCCGTGGCCTCCGAACGACCAAAGCGGTTCCTCCCGGGTCGCCCGCGCATCCTCTGGATGGTTCTGGGCGCGCTGCTGCTCGTCAGCCTGCTGCCGATTGGGCTGTACCACCGCCAGGTGCTCAAGCTAAGCCAGGAAAAACTGGTGGACACCGAGCGCGTGCAGCAAAGCGAGGTGACGCGCTCGCTCGCCGAAGAAGTCCAGCTCTTCGACTCCAACCTGCACCAGCAGCTCATCAGCGAGCGGCAGATCCTCGCGCTTACCGGCCTGATCTCGAGCGTGGACGATCCGGTGCACGCGCCGCAGGTGACGCGCCTGCTCGCGAACTTTGTCGACAGCAATCCGCACCTGCTGTATCTCACCGCCGTAGGCAAGCAGGCCAAAGGCACCGGCGCCGGCAACTTCCGCGCCGACCAGGACCCCTTTGTGAGCCGGGCGCTGCAGCGCGCGTTCACATCGAGCATCCAGTCGCTGCATTTCCGCAGCGACCCGCTGGCGCTCGGCCCGGAGAATCGTCCCGCGTTTGTGACGGCCGTGCCGCTGCAGGTGAGCGACCAGTTCACGGGCATGCTGGCCGCGGTCGTCTCGCTCGACCGCATCCTGCGGCGGCTGCAGGAGACGAGCGTGCGCGGGCGCGTGGTGTTTCTGGTGGACCGCAACGGCCACATCGTGGCGCATCCCGATACGCGCAAATTCGTTCCCGGCACGGACGTGAGCGCGGTTTCCCCGATCGTCAAGCAGATCAAAGAGCTCCCGCACGAGCTGCGCGCCACGGAAACGATGCGCTTCACCATGGAGGAAAACGGCCGTCCGGTGGAGATGATCGGCACCTACAGCACTTTGCCCGAGCTGAACTGGGCCGTGGTGGCGGAGCGCAGCCTGGACAAGGCGCGCGAAGACGCCGGCGTGAAAGAGCTCAACACGCAGGCGCTGAACCTGGTTTTCGTCGTGACGTTTGGCGCGCTGATTCTTGGCTACCTGTTTGCCGTGGGCATCAGCACGCCGATCCGGGCTCTGGCCTATTCCACGCGCGCAATCAGCCGCGGCGAATTCCACGAGCGCACGCCGGTGCGCGGCGCCGCCGAAATCAGCGAGCTGGCCGAGACGTTCAACAAAATGGCCGGCGATATCGAGCAGTTCATCGAGCAGCTCAAGCAGGCAGCGGAAGAAAACCGCGCCCTCTTCCTAGGCTCGATCCGCATGCTCGCCGCGGCCATCGACGAAAAGGACCCCTACACACGCGGCCATTCCGGGCGCGTGGCGAAATATTCGATGATCATCGGGCAGGTGCTCGGCCTCAGCGCCGAGGATGTCGACCGGCTGCGCATCTCCGCGCTGTTGCACGACGTCGGCAAGATCGGCGTGGACGACCGCGTGCTCAAGAAGCCCGGCGCGCTGACGCCGGAAGAATTCGAGGTGATGAAGCAGCACCCCTCAAAGGGCGCCAACATCATGCGGCCGGTCGCGCAGCTTAAGGAGATGCTGCCCGGCATAGAGCTGCACCACGAACATCTGGACGGCCGCGGCTATCCCTATGGACTGAAAGGCGAGGAGATTCCGTTGATGGCGCGCATCATTGCCGTCGCGGATACGCTCGACGCCATGACCACCAACCGGCCGTATCAATCCGCGATGGACCTCGACTACGCCCTGAAGAAGATCCGCACGCTCGCCGGCAGCCGCTTTGACGGTTCCGTCGTAGATGCACTCGAGGCGGCTATCAGCAACGGCACGCTGCGACTGAGTGCAACGCTCGTCGAAGTGTAGCGAAAGGGCCGGCCAGCCTCAGGCGCGTTCCAGAACAATCTCAAAGGAAACAGCGGCGTGAATCGCCTGCGGGTCTGCAAAGACGCGAACCGAACGAATCAGCTCGCGGCTTTCCAGCAGCGGATCCTTGCGATAGGTTCGGTCCGGGTCTCCTTCGAACACCGGGTCGGTGGCGAAGTAAAGCTGCGTGATCAGAGTCTTGTGCCCCGGCGAGGAAACCTTGAAGTGGATGTGCTGGGCGACGCGCGTGGGGTAGTGCCCCGGCATGTTTGTTTCAAAACTGTATTCGCCCTTGCGCCCCGGGGAAAGCTGCGCGCGGTAGTGGAAGCCCTCGTTGTCGTAATGTCCTAATGGATCGGCCTGCCAGATTTCCAGAACGGCGTCGGAGAGCGCTTCCCCGCGCGTGTTGAAGACGGCGCCGGAGACCGAGAGCGGCAATCCAGGATCGCCCGGCCGGGTGAGCCGAATGGCACGCGGGGCCTGCGGCTTGTAGAAGGGGCCAAGATCGTTCGGCGGCGTCGGCTTCAGTTTGCGGGCTTCAGCGTCCTGCCAGAACGCGAGCACCCTCGATTCCGTGAGCGGCGAAGCTGCCGCCAGCAAACCGGCGGCGAAGCACTTGCTGAGCACGTCTCTTCGGGAAAGCGCAGGATATCGCATAGACGCCTCCGGTAGAATTTTGGCGAGTCTAGTTGGCGCTTCCGCTGAAGTCAAGCCGGCGTGCTTCCCTGCGTCCGCGGGTGTGTTCTGCTAGAATGGCGCTTTTGACGCGCCGGGAAAGAAACCGCCTGCAATGATCACTCTGTTTGGCAAGCCCGAGCCGACGCTGCTCGAACGGCTGAAGGAATCCGTCGGCAAGACGCGCTCCCAGCTCGCCTCGCACGTCGAAGAGCTCCTCACCGGCGAGCGGCGCATTGACCCCGCGCTGCTGAACGAGCTCGAGACAGCGCTGCTCGCGGCCGATATCGGCGTGCGCACGACGCGCGAAGTGCTCGCCGCCGTGCGCGAGCGCGTGGATCGCCAGGCGTTCACCGACGGCACGCAGCTCAAGGCGGAGCTCAAGCAGCAGCTCCTCCATGCCCTGGGCAATGGAGCCGCGGGAGACACGGCCGAAAGCGATGCCGCCGCGCAGGCGGCGCCGCGCGTGATCTTCGTCGTCGGCGTGAACGGCACGGGCAAGACCACGACGATCGGCAAGCTGGCCAGCCGCCTCAAGAAGCAGGGCCGCAGCGTGCTGCTTTGCGCGGCGGATACGTTCCGCGCCGCAGCGATCGAGCAGCTCGACATCTGGGCACGGCGGGTGGGCGTCGAGATGATCCGGCAGAAGCCGGGCGCCGACCCGGCCGCCGTCGTTTACGACGCGCTGGCCGCGGCAAAGGCGCGCGCGGTGGACGCCGTGATCGTGGACACGGCCGGGCGGCTGCATACGAAATCGAACCTGATGGCCGAGCTCGAAAAGATGAAGCGCACCGCGGCGAAGCTCGTCCCCGGGGCGCCGCACGACGTGCTGCTCGTGATGGATGCGACGACGGGACAGAACGGACTGGCGCAGGCGCGCGAATTCACCGCCGCCGTGGGCGTCACCGGCATCGTGCTCACCAAGCTTGACGGCACGGCCAAAGGCGGCATCGTCGTGGCCATCGCGCGCGAGCTCGGCTTGCCCATCCGCTTCGTCGGCACGGGCGAGAAGATTCAGGATCTCGTGCCCTTCGATCCGCAAGCATTCGTCAATTCGCTCTTCGATTGAGCCGCCGATGGCAGATTCCTCGCAAGACGCCGCGCTGCGCTGGATGAACCGCGCCCTGAATCTTGCGCGCAAGGGCGAAGCGCAAGCCAGCCCGAACCCCATGGTCGGCGCCGTGCTTGTGCGCGATGGACGCATCGTTGGCGAAGGTTTTCACACCTACGCAGGCGTGCGCCACGCGGAAGCGATCGCGCTCGAAGCCGCCGGTGACGCCGCGCGCGGCGCCACGCTTTACATCAATCTCGAACCCTGCTGCCACACGGGCCGCACCGGCCCCTGCACGGAGAAACTCATCGCTGCGGGCGTGCGCCGCGTGGTTGCTGCGATGCCGGACCCCAACCCCGCCGTCGCCGGGCGCGGCTTCAAGCAACTGCGCGCCGCAGGCATCGAAGTAGAAATCGGCCCACTGCAGGAGCAGGCGCGGCGCTTGAACGAAGCGTTTGCGTGCTGGATCACGGCGCGGCGGCCGTTTGTGACGCTGAAGTCCGCGCTCACGCTCGACGGCCAGATCACTCTCCCCGGTCGCAAGGGTGGAACCACGCACGTGTGGATCACGTCGGAGGAATCGCGGGCTGAGGTGCAGCGGCTGCGGCACGCCGCGGACGCGATTCTTTCGGGCCTGGGCACGATTGTGGACGACAACCCGCGGCTCACGGACCGCACCGAGCTGCCGAGACGTCGCAAGCTGCTGCGCGTGGTGGTAGATTCGCGCCTGCGCCTGCCGCAGCGGTCGCGGCTGGTGAAGACGGCTGCGGGAGACGTGCTCGTATTTACGACGCGGCCTGCGGACTTTCCGCGTGCCCGCGCGCTGCGCCGCGCCGGCGTCGAAATCGTCCGCGTGCCCAGCCGCGGCGGCCGCGTGGACGTCAAAGCCGTGCTGCGGGAGTTGGGCCGCCGTGAAATCCTGAGCGTGCTGCTGGAGGCGGGCGGGACGCTGAACGCCGCGGCGCTCGAAGCGGGCGTTGTGGACAAGATGGTTCTGTTCTACGCGCCAAGGATTGCCGGCACGGATCACATGCGGGTGGTACAGCCCGCCCGCCGCGGGCGTGTGATGCCGGTATTGCGGGATGTGAACCTTCGCCGCTTCGGGCCCGATTTCGCTGTGGAAGGATACCTGCGCGATGTTTACCGGAATCGTTGAAGCCATCGGCACGGTGGATTCACTCAAGCGCACGGCGGCCGGCGCACGGCTCATGGTTTGCGCCGCGGACGTTGCGGCGTCGCTCGCCGTCGCGAACAGCATCGCCGTCAACGGATGCTGCCTGACGGTCGTCGAAGTCTCCAGTAAAGCGTTTGCGGCTGACCTTTCGAGCGAAACGCTGGCGCGAACGTCGTTCGGCGAGCTTGGCAACGGCGCGCGCGTGAACCTCGAGCGGCCCCTCACGGCAGGCAAGGAATTGGGCGGACATTTCGTGCAGGGGCACGTGGACGGCGTGGGACGCGTGACGCGGCTCGTGCCGGAAGGCTCGCCGCGGAAGCCCTACGGCTGGCGGCTCGCCGTGCGCGTGCCGCAGGAGCTCGGCCGCTACATCGCGATGAAAGGCTCGATCGCCATTGACGGCATCAGCCTGACCATCGCGGGCTGGCAGGACGGCGTCGTGGACCTGGCGATTATTCCGTACACGTACGCGAACACGAACCTGTCGTCGCTGACCGTCGGCGATCCTGTGAACGTCGAGTGCGACGTGTTGGCGAAATACCTGGAGCAGCTGCTGCGCGCGCGCGAAGAGGCTGCGGACGGGCGGCTGAGCATTGAAGAACTTCTGAAGCAGGGATTCTGAATGCGTATTCGAAAAGATGCCGCCCAGAAACCGAAGGGGAGCGCCATGCCGCAGGTGACGGGTGTCCTGGAGACGGCGCTCCACGTGGACGACATCCGCCGCGCGTCTGCGTTCTACGAAGACTTGTTCGGCTTCCGCAAGCTCGACGGCGATGGCGACCGCTTCTGCGCGTACAGCGTCGCCGACCGGCAAGTGCTGCTCCTGTTCAAGCGCGGCGGCACGACGCGCCCGATTGCGCTGCCCGGCGGCGTGGTGCCGCCGCATGGCGGCAGCGGCTCGCTGCATTTCGCGTTTTCGGTGCCCGCGTCAGATCTCGATGCCTGGGAAGAGCGGCTGGCGTCGAGGGGGATCGCCATCGAAAGCAGAGTGCGCTGGGAGCGCGGCGGGCGCAGCATCTACTTCCGCGATCTCGACGGACACCTGTTGGAACTTGTCACGCCGGGCTGCTGGGCGATCTACTGACGGTTTTTCACGGAGGAATACGGATGCGACGCAGAAGGCTTTGGTCCTGGCTGCTCAGCCTGGGAATTATGCTCGCTCTTGCCGGGGCGGCTGCCACGCAGAGCAAACAGGCGCAGAGCATGGACCTGTTGCTGCGCGGCGGGCTCGTAGTGGATGGCTCGGGCGCAGCGCCGCGCGTCGCGGACGTGGGCATCCAGGGCGACCGCATCGTGTTCGTCGGCGACGCCGCGAAAGCAAAGGTCACCGCGGCACGCACGATTGACGCAAAGGGCTTGGTTGTCGCGCCGGGCTTCATCGATCCACACACGCACGTCGGCGGCGATTTGTCCGATCCTGCGCGCAATGCAAACCTCTGCTACCTGATGCAGGGCGTGACGACGGTGGTCGTCGGCAACGACGGCGCCGGCCCCATCAAAGTTGCGGAAACGCTCGAGCGCTGGGAAAAGCAGGGCATCGGCACGAACGCGGCCCTGTATGTCGGCCACGGCACCGTGCGCGGCGAAGTCCTCGGTCCGGGCGACGTGCAGCCCACGCCCGAGCAGATGGAGCAGATGAAGGCGCTGGTGCGCCAGGCCATGCAGGAAGGCGCGCTGGGCTTCTCCACGGGCCTGTTCTACGTGCCGGGCAGCTTTGCGAAAACAGAAGAGGTCATCGAACTCTCCCGCGTGGCCGGTGAGATGGGCGGCATCTACGACAGCCACATGCGCGACGAAGATTCCTACTCCATCGGCGTGCTCGGCTCCATCCAGGAGACGATCCGCATCGGCCGCGAGGCGCACATTCCGGTGCACATTGCGCACATCAAGGCGCTCGGCCCGGCGGTCTGGGGCAAGAGCGTAGAAGCCATCGAGATGATCCGCAAGGCGCGCGCCGAGGGCGTGGACGTAACGGCCGACCAGTATCCCTACGTCGCGTCGGGCTCGGGCCTGATCCCCAGCCTGCTGCCGGCGTGGGCACAGGCGGGCGGCCGCACGGAGGTTCTGGCGCGGCTGACCGATCCCGCGAACCGCGCGCGCCTACTGGAGGAAATGGCGGAAAACCTGAAGCGCCGCGGCGGCGCCGATTCCCTGCTCTTCACTTCGCGGCGCGCGACAGAGCTTGTCGGCCGCCGTCTCGCGGAAGTGGCGAAGGAACGCAAACAGGAACCCGTCGAGGCCGCGCTCGCCATCATCACCGAATACGCGCAAAAGGAAATGGGCGGCGCGCTGGCCGTGGCATCGTTCAACATGAGCGAGCAGGACATCGAGCGCTTCATGCAGCAGGACTGGGTGATGACGGGCTCGGACGGCTCGCGCGGCCACCCGCGGCTCTTCGGCACGTTTCCGAAGAAGCTGCGCGAGTACGTGTACACGAAGAAGCTGATCACGCTGCCGTTCGCGGTTCGCCAGAGCAGTGTGCAGACAGCAGAAACGCTGCACCTGCGTGACCGTGGCCTGCTGAAGCCCGGCTATTTCGCGGACGTCATCGCGTTCGATCCGGCAACGATTGCCGACCACTCGACCTACGAAGACCCCGAAGTGCTCGCGGTGGGAATGAAGTACGTCGTCGTGAACGGAAAGCTCGCCGTGGAAAACGGCGAGTACACGAAGGTCCTGGCCGGAAAACCGCTGCGCCGAAATCAATAGAGCGGCGGGCGCGCAGCCTCAGGAGCCGAGCTCTTGCGCCTTCCGCCGGGCGCCGCGGAAATAGAGAACCAGCCCGAGAAGAACAGCCAGGAAGGTTCCGCCGATCAGCTTGGCTTCAAAGAGAAACTTGTTTGTGGTTTCGCCGGGGGGAATCAAGGACAGAACGATTCCCACGGTCACGACAAAAAAGCCGAGCCCGCCGCACAACCACACTCCCACTTTTCCTCCGGGGATCAGAACAGCCTCGGAGTGCGCCGCGCGATCGTGCCGGTACGCCAGCTTGATCACCGCGGCGTACATGTAGAGAAATGGAATGAAGTAGAGGATGATCGCCGCATCCACAAGGATCTGGTACGCCCCGTTGATGCTCTCATTGATCTGGGTGAGCAGGAGGATGACGCCCGAAATCACCGCCTGCACCAGGATTGAAATGTAAGGCGTTTTCCAGCGCGGATGGATCTTGCCGAAGGCCTTCGGCAGGTAGCGGTCAATGCCGACAACAAAGGGAACCCGCGCAACGCCGGCCACCGTCGACCCCACTCCACCCGCATTGCCGACGGTGACCAGCACGGCCGCGAGGATGCCGAAGGCGCTCACTTTCAGGATGCCCGAGGCTGTCGTGAGGGCCTGAAATACGCCGCTCTTCGGATCCACTTGTGAGTTAGGCAGCAGAACCAGCACCGCAACAGTGCCCAGGGCGTAGATCGTCGCAATCATCACGCCCGAGCCCAGGATGGCGCGCGGGAGCGTCTTCCGCGGTTCCCGGATTTCTTCGCTCATCGCCGAGACCAGCTCCAGACCCGTCAGGGCAAACGCCAGCTGCGGCCAGAAATTGACCGTGTCCCAGTTCCAGCGCGGGAGCACGTTGGACCAGCTGAACTGCGTGACCGAACCATGGCGGGACCAGACGAACGCCGCTGCCCCGATGAGCATGAGCAGAGGAATGTAGGTGCCCACACCGCCGGCATTTTGCAGCCACTTGCCGATGTTCAGGCCGATGATGTTCAGAAAAACGGCGACGAACAGGAGAGCAAAAGAACCCCACAACAGAAAACTGCGGTTCTGAGCCAGCGACGCGCTGCCCGCTCCGCCGACATACGCACCCATGGCCGCGCTCGCCGTGAGGAGTCCCGGGAAGTAGAAGAACGTGTACACCCAGTAGGTCCAGCCGGCAACAAAGCCGTGAAAATCGCCGAAGGCTTCCTTCGACCAGACGTACAAGCCTCCTTCTACCGGAAAGCGGGTGGAGAGCTCGACGATGACGAGCGCCGTCGGCACGAAGAACAGCAGTGCGGCGAGCACCCAGAGGCCCAGGGAAGAAGTTCCGTTATGAGCGGCCGCAGCAATCCAGCGCGGACCCAGGACGGTGGCGATATTGAACAGCAGCACGTCCCAGAAACCCATCACGCGGTGCAGCTGTTTCTTCGGGTCGGAGAGGGTTGGCAATGCCTGGCTCAAAGGTCTTCCCGTGCCTTGGCGGCGCTCCGTTTGTACACGACAACTCGAAGGAAAAACAAGGGGCGGCCTAGCGCAGAATCAGGTCAGAACAGGCGCCGGAGGGGAATCCACACTCCGACCGTTTGGGTTTTGACCATGGCGAGTTTCGCTGTCAAGAGCGGCGAGGGAGCGGCCAGTCAATCAGTTGGTAACTCCCCACGCTGAGCTCTTGAATACTGCAGTTTAGGGATTGAGGCAATGGCCGAACTCATCAAACTCCGTGCAAACACACGCGCCGACGCGATCCAACGGGTGATTCGCCAGATGGGACGGCACTGCTGATTCCCCAATCATGATGGTGTGCGGATTGTCCGGATTCCCTGGCGGGACGTGACAGATCGCAACCTGTGTTTCAGCCAAAGCCCGATTGACGGTTACCGCCGGGAACGCAAGAAGCACGGCAAGCACAAGGACCACCTTCAGGATACGGTTCATGGATTTCTCCTCAAATTGAATCCCGGCGAAGAACTCGGGCCTTGAACAGGAAAGCCCGTCGAACTCGGCCGGCCCTTACACGCCTGAGCTGCACGCGTATACGTGAGTTTTCGGATGGCTGTCAAGTAGCAAGGACGCCAGCATGGGGCACTGGTAGTCCTAGAACCGGCCTAGTGTCCGGATGGTGCGCGGCTTAGACGGTAACGTCGAGCTCGGGAATCAGCTCGTCCTGCAGGCGGAAATTTCGCAGGGAGGGGTCTTGGGTGCCTTCAAATCCGGCCCAGGGGCCAAAGTACGCTACGCGGCCGTCGTGCAGGAAAATGACGGAATCGGCCAGCTTCTTGGCGAGGTGCGTATCGTGGGTGACGACGATCGAGGTCTTGTGGAACTTCTCCTTGAGCTTGAGGATGAGGTCGCCGGTGTGCGCCGCCATGATGGGGTCCACCATCGTCGTGGGTTCGTCGTAGAGGATGGCTTCAGGGTCCTGCGCCAGCGCGCGCGCGATGGCCACGGCGCGTTTGGTGCCCGTGCTCAGCTCGGACGGAAGCTTTTCAGCGAATTCTTCCGCCTCGAGCATTGTGAGTAGCTCGCGCACGCGCGCTTCGATTTCCTCGGGCTCCAGGTCGCCGCGCGCTTCGAGCGGGAAGGCGACGTTTTGCGCTACGGTGAGCGAATCGAACAGCGCGCCGGACTGAAAAACCATCGTGACGCGCAAGCGGATTTCCGGGAGCTGGTCCTCGGTCCAATCGGTGATGTCCTGCCCCGCCACGATCACGCGCCCCGCGTCCGGCTTGAGGAAGCCCATGATATGTTTCAGCGTGACCGACTTCCCCACGCCGCTGCGCCCCAAGATGACGCAGGTTTCGCCGCGGTCCACGTGAAAGCTCACGTTGTCGAGCACGGGGTTTTCGTCGAAGGATTTCGAGACGCCTCGGAATTCGATGTAATGCTCGCTCATGTTGGGCACGCTTGCGCGCGGTGAACCCATCGCGCCTGCCGCTATTGTTGAACGGTCCGTGGGCGCGAATCAATTCCTTTCCGTGGCTTTGCGCTCAGCCCTTGCCCGGGCGCTGGATGCCCAGCTCCCGCAGCTTCTCCTGAAGGCTCTGGCGGTGCAGACCCACTGCTGCGGCTGTGCGCGAGACGTTCCAGCGATGCTCTTCGAGCTTCGCGGTGAGGTAGGCGACCTCAAATTTGCGCTTGGCCTCGCGGAAGTCCGGCTCCGAGAGCGGCAGCGCGCTGTTGGCGCCGCGCGAGCCCGCCACGGCGGAGTGTCCCGTGCGGACCTCCTCCGGCAAATCCTCCAGGCGAATTTCTTCCTGCGGCGCGAGGACTAGGCTGCGCTCGAGCGCATTCTTCAGCTCGCGGACGTTGCCCGGCCAGTCGTAGCGCACCACCGCCTCGAGCGCTTCGCGCGCCAGGCACGCCGGGCGGCCGTGCCTTGCGCTGTGCAGCCGGAGGAATTCGCCCGCGAGCAGCGGGACGTCCTCCTTGTGCGCGCGCAAGGGCGGCAGCTCGAGCGTAACCACGCGCAACCGGTAGAAGAGGTCCTCGCGGAAGCGTCCAGCGGCGATTTCCGCGGGCAGGTTGCGGTGCGTGGCGCTGATCACGCGCACGTCCACGCGGATGGCCTGGGTGCCGCCCAACCGCTCGATCGTGCGGTTTTCGAGCACGCGCAGAACTTTCGCCTGGGTCACCGGATTCATGTCGCCGATTTCGTCCAAGAAAATTGTGCCCGTCGAAGCCAACTCGAACTTGCCCTTTTTCTGCTGCGCGGCGCCGGTGAATGCACCCTTCTCGTAACCGAAGAGCTCCGACTCGATCAGGTTCTCCGGCAGCGCGGCGCAATTGACGGCCACGAACGGCCGGTCAACGCGCGGCGAGCGGTTGTGGATTTCCTGCGCCAGCAGGTCCTTGCCGCTGCCGCTCTCGCCGAGGATCAGCACGGTCGCGTCGGTGGCCGCCACGCGCTCGGCCAGCTCGAAGACGCGCCGCATCGGGGCGCTGGTGCCCAGCATCGCGCCGAATTGGCCTTCGCTGATCAGGCGCTCGCGCAGCCGCGCGTTCTCCTGCTCGAGCTCCACCTGACGCACCAAATTCCCCACGCGCTTGCGCAGCTCTTCGACGTCGTAGCCTTTCACCAGGTAGTCGCTCGCGCCGCCTTTGAGGGCTTCGAGCGCCGTGCGCGCCGTATCGAGCGCCGAGACCACCAGCACCGGATGCGCGTGGCCCTGCTCGCGCATCCAGGCGAGCAGCGCGAGGCCGTCCTCGCCGGCCATCACGATGTCGAGCAGCACTACGTCGGGCCGCTCGCGCGCGATGGCTTCCCGCGCCGCGGCTACGCTATCGGCTTCCGCGATGCGGTAACGGTGCTCGAGCGCGCGGCGCATCGCATACCGCGGCGCGGTTTCATCGTCCACAATCAGAATCGTCCTCATCGTCGCCTCTTCAATGCTGCCTCGTTCACTCCGCTACCGGCAGGGTCACCGTGAACCGCGTTCCCCGGCCGTCGCGCACCGGGCTCTGCCAGCGGATGCTGCCGTCCATTTCCGTCAGGCGGCGCTCCACAATCGCCAGGCCCAGGCCGGTCCCGCTGGGCTTGGTGGTGAAAAACGGTTGAAAGATCTTGCTGCGAAACTCTGCGGGAATGCCGGGGCCGTCGTCGGTGACTTCGATCTCGAGCGCAGCGTTGCGCCGCGCCAGACGAAGCTGCATGTTTCCCCCCGCAGGCAGAACCTCGATGGCGTTCACGAGCAGGTTCGAGAGCACATCGCTCAGCGCTTCCTCGGTTCCGCGCACGAAAGTCTCTTCCGGCTCGCGCTCAAACTCCAGCCGCACCGCGCGGCGCTGCGCCTCATGTCCCAGCAGCGTGACCATCTGTTCGGCCAGCGCCACCGCCGCAACGCGCTGCGGCGCCGCGCCGGTGCGCACCGGCGGTTTCGCATAGCGCAGCAACTGATTCAGCTTCGCGCTGAGCCGGTCAATCTCCGCCACCACGAGGGCGCAATCGCCGCGCAGGCTTTCCGGCAACTCGGGGCTCTCGAGCTGCACTTGCAGCAGCGTCTTCATCGAGCCGAGCGGGTTTTTCAGGTTGTGCGAGATGCTCGCCGCCATCTGCCCGACAAGCGCCAAGCGCTCGCGTTCGGCCAGCTCGCGCTCCAAATGCAACTTCTCTTCAATAGCCCGGGAAAGGGCCATGGCCGCGGGCAACTGTTCGGCGACGAACTCGAGCGCCGCATGCACTTCTCCGGAGATCGGCGCGCCTTCGGCTTCGGCTTCAAGCTGCCCGATGATTTCATCGCCCGACCACAGCGGAAGCTCTTCGTAACCACGGCTCTGGCTTTGCGTCTCACGCGCCGCGCCACTGAGCCTGATGTGAACGCTTCGAAGCACGAACTCTTCGCGGATTCGACGTTCGGCGTATTCCCTCAGATGGTCGAGTTCTCCAGCGCGGGCTTCCTGCTGGATTTCCACCATCAGACGCTGCAGACGGTCAACCTGGCTCTTGAAGGCGCCCCCGAGCGCACGGCCCACGCGGCGCTGCAACGGCTCGTAAAGCACGACCAGCACGAAGAGCAGAATCGAAGCGGTCGCTTCCGGGGGGAGCACAGGCTCCAGCCACATGCCAATGCGGCGAACCACAGCAAGATAGAGCAGTGCGAGGAACGTCGCCGACACGGCATAGACGACGTTTTTCTGCCGCGCCATTTGCAGGAAGTTGAAGCGCAGCATGAAATAGATCAGCACCGCGGCAGGGATACAGCCCAGCACCAGGAGCGTCGTGAAGAAGGTGTCCTCCACGAGGCGGTCTCCCAGCGCCCTGAAGATGTAAAGAGAGGTGATGACCCCAACCATGGCGATCCAAAGGACCATCATGATCCGCGAGAGCTGCCTCTCCCTGGCCGCCGTCCCTTTCCCTGAGAAGCGCCAGTCAAACCAGATTGAGCAGAACAGCGCGGCCATCAGCCGCAGAGCGAAGACTTGGCCAGGCCCCGCGCCTGGATCGAGGAAGGCAGTCAGCATGACCGGGGATGCTACGTTATGGAGGGAACCGGTCAACGCCTGCGGGATCGGCAGCATAAGCGCGGTGACCAACAGGATCGTTCCCGCAGACCAGCGGGCCATGCCATACGTCACGCCGTACTGCACGTGCGCCCAGACAAGCAATCCGGGAAGAAACGCAAAGCCAGCCCAGGCGAGGAGGCTTGCGAAGAGCGTCGTGCCGTACGGCGGCTGCGAATAATGAATGCTTGTGTTCGCCCACAGGAGCCACGCGGAATAGCCCAGGAAGAGTGAGAGGACAAGAAAGAAAAGCACTCTCTCGAAGGCGCGCCGACGCCGGTAGGCCAGGATCAGGGCAAGGATGAAGAGATGGACCAGCGTGCCAGCGGCATATGCAACCAGTCGAACGTAGCAAAGCGTCCCCCAGCTCACGCCAATCCCCTCTCGGATTCTATGCCTAGGGTGAGATGCAAGACAACGGCCAAGTGTCAGCAGAATCTGGCATGGAGTAATGAACTGTAAATACAAGACTTAGCTTTGAAGCAGGCCTATCTAGGCGCGGCTGGCCTGTCCGC
Organism: Terriglobia bacterium; assembly: GCA_041497955.1. Classification (GTDB taxonomy): domain Bacteria; phylum Acidobacteriota; class Terriglobia; order Acidiferrales; family UBA7541; genus JBGQHO01. The sequence goes on from JBGQHO010000029.1 coordinate 43,798, forward strand.
TACCCACTTGACATGGATGGAGTTTTTGCTATATTAGCACTCGCTACAGAGGAGTGCTAATCATGATTAGAGCGCTCCATCGGCACAAATCCCGAGTCATGGAACGGAGGGCAAGCCACGATGGCAGTCAACGTAACTCCCCTGCATGACCGCGTGCTGGTCAAGCGGATTGAGGAAAAGGAGACCGTGAAGGGCGGCATCATCATCCCCGACACGGCCAAGGAGAAACCCCAAGAGGGCGAAGTGATCGCTGCAGGCGCCGGAAAGATTGAAAAGGGCGAACGGGTTCCGCTGGACGTGAAGGCGGGTGACCGCGTGCTCTTCGGCAAGTACAGCGGCACGGAGATCCGCATCGAAGACCAAGAATACCTGATCCTGCGCGAGGACGAAATCCTGGCCAAGATCAGCGGCGCCGCGAAGGCGGCAGGCGGCAAGAAGTAAGTTTCTCCGATCAGCGATTGCTGGCCGGAACAGAAATTCTCAAATTTGAGGAGGAAGAGGTCCCATGGCGAAGCAAATCGTGACTGGTGAGAACTCGCGCCAGTCGATCCTGCGCGGCATCAACATTCTGGCCGACGCCGTCAAGATCACGCTCGGCCCCAAGGGCCGCAACGCGGTGATCGAAAAGAAATTCGGCGCGCCGATCATCACCAAAGACGGCGTGACCGTGGCGAAGGAAATCGAACTGCAAGATCCCCTCGAGAACATGGGCGCGCAGATGGTCCGCGAGGTCGCGTCGAAGACGTCCGACGTGGCCGGCGACGGCACCACGACCGCGACCGTGCTGGCGCAGGCCATCTTCCGCGAAGGC
>JBGQHO010000030.1:0-44372 GCA_041497955.1 Terriglobia bacterium
AGACAACGCGGGCCGCGCTTTTCTGATCTATCTTCTCTACGTTGTGCTCGCCTTCGTGGCGGCGGGATTGTTTAAGTGGCCGTTCGCCATCATGATATTGGCCAACGCAAAGAACCCGCAGGGCGTGCGCCTGTGGCTCGCGCTCCTGCAAGTCGGGAACTTCTTTGCCAGTGCTCTCGTCGGGCCGGTTCTGACGATTGCCGCATCGCTTCTCTACTACGACTTGCGGGTGCGCAAGGAAGCGTTCGATCTGCAGATGATGATGGGCGCTCTAGACGGAACGCCGCCCCCGCCAGCCACCGGCGGTGCGCCGTCGATGTTCTCCTAGGAGAGTGGCCGCAGGAGCGTGAGCGGGGTGCAGATTCGCAACGGGGCGCGCGCGAATTCTCGCAAGTTTGCGTCAGGGGCTCTTGCACTTCTGGCGCTGTCCCTTCTGTCTTCGCAGAGCGCGCCCGCGCGCACGCAGGCTCCTGCCGCTCCTGCCGGCCCCGCCGCGAGTGGCGTCGAGTATGACCCAACTTCTTTAGCCACGGAACTTCGCAGACTCCACGACGAACTCGCCGCCAGCGCTTCCGACATCGAACGCATTCGCGCGCTGCGGCTTTCGCTTCCCGACCGCTGGATTGTAAAAACCGCGGACGCCCGCTTCGAGATACCGGCCGAGCCGCTGCGCACCCGGCTCTTCCTCGCAGAGCAGGACGCCAAACAGCGCGAAGCGAAGACCAACGAGGCGCTCACCTGGCTGGCCGATCTGGCTGCGCAAAGCTCGGCGGCCACGGCGTCCGGCGGGCCCGACCTCGCGCGCGCGCGGCCCGCACTGAACGCGATCCTGAGCCGGCCCGAGTTCGCGGCAGTGCGGCCCCCGAACTGGTGGGACCTGCAGCGGCGGCGCATCGCCATGTGGGTGGCACGCGGGCTGGATCGGCTCTTCCGCATGATGGCGCGGCACCCGTATACCGGCCACTTCCTCTTCTGGCTGGGAATCGTTGCGGCGGTCGGCTGGCTGGCCTACTGGATCATGCGCCGCTGGCTTGCGGTGGCCCAGCGCGAAGAGCTGGTCATCGGCGCTGCGCCGCGGCCCGTGCGCACCTGGCAGGAGTGGGTGCGCGCGGCCCGCGCTGCGGCCGGCCGCAGCGACTATCGCGAAGCGATCCACTCCGCGTACTGGGCGGGCATCTCGCGGCTCGAAGAAGCGGGCGCATGGCCACCGGACCGCACGCGAACGCCGCGCGAATATCTGCGGCTGCTCGCCGAATCGGAGGCGCCGCTCGCACCGGTGCACGGTCCGCGCCGGACGGCGCTCACGGCGCTGACCGCGCGGCTCGAACGCGTCTGGTACGGCTACCGCGCGGCCACCGAAGCCGACTACCGGGACTCGCTGGCGCAGTTGGAGGCTCTGGGATGCCAGTTGCCATAGATCCGGCGGATCGCAAGATCCTGATCGTCGCGGGAGCCGTGCTGGTCCTGCTGATCGTGGCGTCCGCGCTGTTAATGCCGCCGGGCGAACAAGCCGGGCAGGGCTTCCCTTCCACTTATTCCAGCGCATCCGATGGAGCGCGCGCCGCCTATCTCCTGCTGAAGGACCTCGGCTACGAGGTCGAACGCTGGGAGCGCCCGCCGACCGAACTGCCCGCAGAGGCCACCGGCAGCGTCCTGATCATTGCCGATCCCTCTATGGCGCCCGGCGCGAGGGAAGCTGAGTCCGTGCGCCGCTTCGTCGAATCCGGCGGGCGCGTGCTTTTCACCGGCGCTGGCGTCCGCATGTTCTTTCGCAACGCAAGCGCTGCGGAGCAGCCGCTCGAAATCGAATGGAAGAAGTTTTCCGCGCGGCTGCCCAGCGCGTTCACGCGCGGCGCGGAGCAGATTGCCATGGCCCCGTCCGCCTCCTGGACCGGAGACACCGGTCAATTCACGCTGTACGGCGAAAAGGATTTCGCTGTCGTCGTGACCTGGCGGCTGGGAAAAGGCCGCGTGATCTGGTGGGCGGCGCCGACGCCGCTTTCGAACGCGGGAATCTCCCGGCCCGGCAACCTCACCCTGTTTCTGAATTCCGTTGCGGCCCTGTTCGAAGAGGATGCCGCCCATGCCGGGCCGGCGCGGATCTACTGGGACGAATACTTCCACGGCCAACGCAGCTCGCTCTGGAGTTACTTTCGCCGCACGCCGGTGCCCTGGGGGTTGGCGCAGCTCGGCGTCCTGGCGCTGGCGGTCTTCTGGACGTTCGGGCGGCGCAGCGGACCCGTGTTTGTGCCCGCCGCGGTTTCCCGGCTCTCCCCGCTCGAGTTTGTGGATACGCTCGGCAGCCTCTACCAGCGCGCTGGCGCCGCGCCGGCCGCCGTGCGCGTGGCGTACCAGCGCTTCCGCAACCTGCTGACGCGGCGCCTGGGCCTGCCGCTCGCGGCGCCGAACGCGGCACTCGAGCAAGGCGTGCGCGCGCGGCTAGGCTGGAAAGAAACAGGCTTGTCTGATACTTTGCAGCGCGCCGAACGCGCCAGCCGCTCGGCGCAGCTTGCGGGCGCGGAAGCGCTCGAGATCGTGCAGGCGCTCGAACGCTGCGAGGAACGCCTCGGGCTGCGGCCGCGGCGGGAACAGGAGAAGCGCTGAAGTGGAGAATCTCGCAAAATTGGCCGCGCACGTCCGCGGCGAACTCTCGAAGGTGATCCTCGGGCAGCGCGAGGTGCTCGACCAGCTCCTGCTCGTGCTCGTCTGCGGCGGGCACGCACTGGTGGAAGGCGTGCCCGGGCTGGCGAAGACGCTGGCGGTGAAAACGCTGGCGCGCATCTGCCAGCTCCAGTTCCAGCGCGTGCAGTGCACCGCCGACCTGATGCCCGCCGACGTGATCGGCACGAACATCTTCAACCTGGCGACAAGCTCCTTCTCGCTTCACCGCGGGCCGGTCTTCACCGACCTGCTGCTCGTGGATGAGATCAACCGCACCTCGCCGCGCACGCAGGCGGCGCTGCTGGAGGCCATGGAGGAGCGCCAGGTGACAATCGACGGCACGCGCTACCCGCTCACCGAAAATTTCACCGTCCTCGCCACGCAGAACCCCATCGAGTTCGAAGGCACGTATCCGCTGCCCGAAGCGCAGCTCGACCGCTTCCTGCTGAAAATCCGCATCACCTACCCGGAGCCCGCGCAGGAGACGGAGATCCTGCGCCTGTATGAAAAGGGATTCGACCCGCACCGGCTGGACCAGATGCCGCTCACGCTGATTGAGCCCGCGCTTCTGGCCGCGGCGCGCGCTGAAATCGAAAAAGTGCGCGTCGAGCCCGCGCTCCATGAGTACATCATCGCCATCGCGCGACGCACGCGCGAATGGCCCGCGCTTTCCCTCGGCGCCAGCCCCCGCGCGGCCATCGGGCTCTTCTTCGTGGCGCGCGCGCTGGCGGCCATGGAAGGCCGCGACTTCCTGATCCCCGACGACATCAAGGCCGCCGCGCCGCCGGTCCTGCGCCACCGGATCATTCTCAAGCCCGAAGCCGACCTGGAAGGCCTCACCGCCGATCAGGTCGTCACCGAAGTGCTCGCCACGGTCGAGGTTCCCAAGTGACATCGGAAAGGCTGGTGCCGGAGCCCGCGGCCGCGCGGGCGCACACCTTCCGGCGACTGGGCATCGGATTCGGCTCGCGATTTTTCGCGGCGCTGCTCATCGGGCTGGTCTGGCTCGGACCCGCCTGGTGGTCGCCGCGGCTGCTCTACGCGATGCTTTTGTGGGATGTCCTGCTGCTCCTGGCGTGGTCCTGGGACTTGCTACGGCTACCCAAGCCGCAGCACCTGGAGCTCGGCCGCATCTGGCATACTCCACCGGCGCTGGCCGCGCCGAGCAAGGTCACGATCGAGCTGCGCAACTCGAGCCGCGCGACGCTGCGCGCAAACGTCGTAGACGAAGCACCCAGGACCCTGCGTCTGGAGCCGCCTGCGCTTGAGATCGCGGCCGGCCCGGGCATGCGCGCGCAGGCACAGTATGCGATTCTTCCCACCGAGCGCGGCGAAGCGCGCCTGGGCCGCATCTTCGTGCGCTACCAGAGCGCGCTGCGCTTTGCGGAGCGCTGGGCCGCCGCCGATTGCCCGCAGACGATCCACGTGCTGCCCAATTTGGAGCAGGCCAAGCAGCACACGCTCTATCTGATCCGCAGCCGCCAGGTGGAGCTCGAGAAGCGCCGCAAGCGCCAGCGCGGAATCGGCCGCGAATTCGAAAGCCTGCGCGATTACCGCGAGGGCGATGAGCTACGCGAGATTTGCTGGACGGCCACGGCGCGCCGAAACCGCCTGATCACCAAAGTGCACCAGATGGAGCGCAGCCAGGCGGTGTGGCTGGTGCTGGACGCCGGCCGGCTGCTGCGCGCGCAGATCCAGGCCGCGGACCGCCCGGTGGCGCTCTCGAAGCTCGACTATGCCGTGGAAGCGGCGCTGGCGCTCGCGCAGGTCGCGCTGCATTGCGGCGACCGCGTGGGCCTGCTCGCGTACGGCCGGCAGATCCAGCAGAACTTGAACGCGGGCCGCGGAGCGTTCCACCTGCGCGCGCTGGTGGAAAGTCTCGCGCTCGTGCGCGGCGAGCCGTACGAAGCCGACCACGCGCGCGCGGCCCACGTCCTGCTGCGCGAGCAGAAGCGCCGCAGCTTGATCGTGTGGATTACGGATCTCGCGGAAACCGCCACGACGCCGGAAGTGATCGAGTACGCGCTGCAGATGACGCCGCGCCACCTGGTCCTGTTTGCCGCCATGGGCCAGCCGGACCTGGGCGCGCTGGCCGGCGCGGTGCCCGCATCAGAGGAAGAAATGTACCGGCACGTCGCCGCGCTCGAAATTGTCGAGCGCCGCGAGCTCCTGCTCCGCCGCCTGCGCCAGCAGGGCGCGCTGGCGCTCGAGCTGATGCCGGGCATGCTGGCCAGCTCGCTGGTGAATCAATACTTGGACGTGAAGGAACGCAGCTTGCTCTAGGCTGCGGATGGCGCGCGGCGCGCGCGGCTGAGGTACGCCACCAGCAGGCCGAACATCGCCGCCGCGAAGAGGAGCTTCAGCGGCGCGGGCAGAGGCGAGGGGGAGAGAAATCCTTCGATGATGCCGGCGATGAAAAGCAGCGGCACCGTGCCCAGCAGAAGCCGCGCCGCGCGGCCTCCGGCGCGCGCGAGCGATTCGCGGCGCGGCAGCAGGCCGGGAAAGAGCAGACCGCGCGCAATCTCGAGGCCGGCGCCGCCAGCGATGAAAATGGCGGGCAACTCGAGCACGCCGTGCGGCGCCACGAAGCTCCAAAGCTGCATGGACATGCCGGCGCGGCCCGTGGCCGCAGCGATCACGCCTAGAAGCAGGCCGTTTAGGACCATCATCCAGATCGTGCCCAGACCCGCGGTGATGCCCAGCGCAAACGTGGAAAACGCGACCGCCAGGTTGTTGGTCATGATGGCCGAGGCGGCGACGGGCTTGAGGGTCACGATGGAGTGCGTCCACATCTCGCGCTTTTCAATCGTCTCGATCATGTGCGGCCCCAGCAGGCGGTAGGCGAAGCCCGGATCGCGGAGCGCAACCGCCATGCCTGTGAGCGCCGCCGCGGCAAAAATGGCGACGGCGGTGAGCGTCAGCGGCAACGTCTCGCGGAAGATGCGCGGGTACGTCTCCGTATAGAAGCGCACGATGCCGCTGACCTTCGGCCGGCGGCCCATGTAGATCAGGTTGTGCGCGCGCCCGAGCAACTGGTTCAGGTAGGCGGCGAGCTGGCGGCTGGTGATGTCTTCGCGCACGGTGGCAAGGTCCGACGCGGCCTGGCGGTATAATAGGCCCAGTTCCTGCAGCTCGCCGTGCGTAAGCATGGCGACGCCGCGACGCCCAGAACGCTCAACAAGCTGCTCGAGCCGCTGCCACGAGGGCTTGCGCTTGTTCAGCCAGCGAGTGGAGATCACGTGTCCTCGAACCTGCCCGGGCCGGCTTCGTTTTCCGGCGCGGCCGAAGAGAAGCTTACCATCGAAACGCCGGAGCAGACCGCTCTGGAGTTTCCGCTGGCGGGCATCGGCAGCCGCTTCCTGGCCCTGGCGCTCGATTCGCTGATCCAGTGGGCGGTGGGCTTCGCGCTGTTCCTGGTCGGGCTGCTCAGCATGGCGGGACTGGCGCGCATCTGGCAGGCCTCTTCGATCTGGGGATTTGCCCTGCTGCTGCTGGGGTTCTTCGCGCTCTATTTCGGCTACTTCGCCGTATTCGAAGCCATGTGGAACGGCCAGACGCCGGGCAAACGCATCACGCGCATCCGCGTGATCAAAGATTCCGGGCAGCCCATTACGGTGATTGACTCGGTGGCGCGCAACCTTTTGCGCATCGTGGACCAGATGCCTTTTTTTTACGGCGTGGGCATCGTGAGCGTGCTCCTGAGCCGGCAGAACAAACGCCTGGGCGATTTCGTGGCGGGCACGGTGGTGGTACATGAAAAAGCGCTCGAGGACATCCACCCCGCCTGGGGGATGGCGCAGACCGCCGCGGGCGTTGCCTACCGCTCTGACCGGCTCACCCCCGAAGAGTTCGCGCTGATCGAGATGTTCCTCAGCCGGCGCAACGCGCTCGCCCCCGACGTGCGCTCACGCATGGCCGCGCAAATCCTGGACCGCATCAAGCCAAAGCTCACGCTCTCCGCCGACCCCGGGATGTCCACGGAGAAGTTCCTCGAAGCCATCGCGCAGGAGCGCCGCTCCCTCGCCGGCTTCCGCTGAGCGAACCTGCGCAGCGGATGCGAGCGGGTCTCTTTACTCTTCCAAGACAACTCCTATCGCCAGCTCATGGCCGGTGAAGAGCCGTTCTAGCATGGCTAGCCGCACAACCTACGGCGCCGCGTTTGACTTGGAGGCATGCAAATGACGCAACGGTTCCTGCGTTTGGTTTCGATCGCCTTCCTGGCCAGTTGTTTGACGCCCGTGGTGGCCAACGTGGGCACGCAGATGGGCGCCGACTCGATTGCGTCCTTCGCAGTGCTTGTCAAAGTCCTCCCGTCGTTGCTGGTGGCGATTGCCGTCATTCTTGTGGTCACCAGGCTGTTGCGCCGGTACGAGCAGGGCATCGACGAGGATGCGCGCAGGCAGGCGGAATATCTGGACGCACTGCCAGACCGCTTTGTGAGTCTCGCCATTTTCGGTTCGGCGGCCGCGAGCCTTTTCCTGGAGCTCGCGGTGATCCGGTGGCAGGGCACCGTTTTCGAGTTCTTTGCATTTTACAAGAACTACGGCCTGCTCTCCTGCTTTGCAGGGCTTGGCTTGGGCTATGCGCTTTCCTCGCGGGACCGCATTCCGCTTTCGTTTTCGATTCCGCTCCTGGGCTGGCAATTCGGTCTGATGATCGGGCTCCGGTTTGGATTGGCTCCGGCGAGCATCGAGCGCCTTCGAGAAATACCAGTGCTCGAACAGTTCAGCATGGGGATCGGGAATACGCGATATTTCGGCCAGACGTTCGCGATTTATTTCTTCCTCGCGGTCTTTTTTCTGCTCACCGCGCTTGCGTTCGTGCCCGTCGGGCAGTTGTGCGGCCGCCTGATGGAGCGCCAGCCGAAGCTCCAGGCTTATGGAACCAATTTGCTCGGCAGCCTGGCGGGAGTTGTGCTGATGCTGGGTGTGAGTTACTTGTGGATGCCGCCGGTCGTCTGGTTCGGCATCTCTTTCCTGACGCTGCTTCTCTTCTATACGCGGCAGCCGGCGGCGATGAAGCTTGGCGCCGGTCTTCTGGTGGCAGCTCTGGTGACTCTGGCCTGGCCTGTGAATCCGCTTTGGAACCGGCTCTACTCTCCCTACCAGCTTCTCGAAATGCAGCAGACCGACAAGGGCCATTTGCTGCTGCGTGCCGCAGGACACTACTACCAGCGCGTGCACGATTTCTCGAGCCCCGCCGTGGATGAGGACCCGGATTTGAGGGACATTCGCGCCTATTACGACTTGCCGTGCAAGGTGCGCGGGGGCGCGAAGGACGTGGCTGTGGTCGGCGCAGGCACCGGCAACGACGTGGCCGCCGCGTTGCGCTGCGGAGCCGGGCACGTGGACGCCATCGAGATCGATCCAGCCATCCTCGAGGCGGGGAAGCTGTACCACCCCGAGCACCCCTATGACGACCCCCGAGTCTGGGGAATCGTCAATGACGCGCGAACGCATCTGCGCACAACCGACCGCAACTACGACCTGATCGTGTACGGCCTGCTGGACTCGCACACGCTGCTGAGCCACGCCTCGAGCGTGCGCGTGGATTCCTTCGTCTATACGGTCGAGGCGCTGCGCGAGGCCCGCGCGCACTTGAAGCCGGGCGGCATCGTTTCGCTTTCGTTCTCGGTGATGAACGACGGGCTGGGAAGCAAGATCTACAAGATGATGACGCACGCGTTCGACGGGCGCCCCCCGATTTGCCTGCGCGCCGGCTACGATCAGGCCATCGTCTTTCTGGAAGGAAAAGACGGCGCGATCTCTCTTCCGCCAAACCTTCTGCAGGAAACGGGCTTCGAGGACATCACGGCCTTGTACGCGAACCCGGCTCTGCGTTCGGACATTTCAACGGACGATTGGCCGTTCTTTTATATGCCGCGTCGGGTTTACCCGGTTTCCTACCTGCCCATGATCGTCCTCGTTCTGCTCCTTTCCACCTTCATGACGACGTCGTTTCTTTCCCACTCGCCCCTAAATACGGATTGGGTCTTCTTCCTGCTCGGGGCGGGCTTCATGCTGGTGGAGACGAAGGGCGTTACGGAACTGGGGCTGACGTTCGGGAATACGTGGGAAGTGATTGGCGTGGTGATTTCCGGAATTCTGCTGATGGCGTTCCTGGCGAATGTCGCCGTGCAGTGGCTCAGAATCCGGCAGCCCTGGATTGCTTACTTGCTGCTGGCGGTGAGCCTCGGCGTTGGCTGGCACGTGGCGAAGAGCGGCGGCTTTGCTCCGACCACGGGCGGGCGCATCGCCACGGCTGTGGTTCTCACGTGCCCGTTGTTCTTTTCCGGAATCGTGTTCTCGACGCTGCTCGAGCGCTCCGAGACAATCTCCAGCGCCATGGCGATGAATCTGCTTGGCGCCATGTGCGGGGGCTTGTCGGAATACAACTCCATGTACTTCGGCTTCCGCTCGCTGTACTGGCTCGCCTTGATTTTCTACGTTCTCGCATTCGCCTTCTCCCTCGCCATGCGCAAAGGCCGCAGCCCGGCGTAGCACTGCGTTCTGGCTGGATCCCATCCATTCGTTCATCCGTCGGGCACTCGTTCAGATTGACGCAGCTCAGTGGAAAGAGTAGAAGGCTCGATGGCCGGTACGATTGACCTGCTCCGCCTGGAACCAGGTTGCACGGTCATGACGCTTGTAATCGTTGCCGGGGTACTTCTCATTTGGGCGCTGTATTGCGTCAAGGTTCTGAAGAGGAACGAGCGAGGAGTGGTCTTGCGCCTGGGCAAAATGATGTGCGATTGGTCGCAACCCTTGGGCCCGGGTATCCATTGGGTCTGGTGGCCGGTTGAAATGCTTTATCGCGGTAACGTTTTTGCCGGCCAGGAGCACGTGCTGGGGGCGGAGGGCCAGGCGCTGGACGAGATCCGTGAGGAGCAGGTGGGAATGGTTCAAGTGGCGGGCAAACAGTGGCTCGCCACAGCGAGCGAGCGGATTCCCTATGGCCAGAACGTGCGCGTGGTCGGTGTGGACGGCGTTCACTTGCGCGTGGAGCCGGGCCCGCCGAAGAATCAAGAGTAAACGCTGTGCGCGCTAATTCCTAATCGCGGAGATCTGCACGAGTTTCGGCGGGGGACCGAAGCTGAGGACGTCCATGGGGCAGACGCTGACGCAGATGCCGCAGCCGATGCAGGACGACGTGGCGTTATCGAGCGGCTGCTGCTTCAGCGCGTAGCTCATCACGTCGATGCCCACCTGGCAATTGCGCGTGCACTCCGAGCAGGCGATGCACTTGTCGTTGGCTTCGATGCGGAAGCGGCTGATGCCGAGCCTTGTGTACGCCGCGCTGAACAGGTGCATCAGCTTCGCCAGCGGGCACCAGTAGCGGCACCACACCTTGCCGCCGAGGAAGGGATAGAGCGTCACGGGCAGGATGCCGACGAGCCAGATGTCTGCGTAGAGGTGATACGCGTTCACGCCCCACGCCGCGGGCTGGCGCAGCAGCGCGACGCCATCGCGCAGCAGCATGGCGAGCGTCACCGCGGCGGCGAAGATCAGCACGGCGAGGTTCATCCACTCCCAGCGCATGCTCGCGCGGCCCTTCGGCGCCAGGTGCCGCCAGCGGTCGCCGAACGTCTCCGCCAGCCCGCCGCAGCCGCAGATCCACGAGCAGTAGCGTTTGCCATGGAACAGCACGAACAGCGGAATGATGACGAAGCTCAGCAACACGCCCCAGAGAACCCAGATCTTGGCCGGGTCGTAGAAGAACGCGTAAAAGAACAGCGGCCACGCGTAAACGAGCCCGTAGCTGCGCCACGCCTGTCCCGCAAACGCGGGGTCGTTCGCCAGGCGCTCGCCCACCCACTGATACTTGATCGCCCACTGGAACAGGAACTCGGGGATGAGGAAAAAGAAAATCCACTGGAAGCTGAGCAGGCTGATGTAGCGCCAGATCTGGAATTTGTCGCGGCGGTCGAGCCCCCAGCGCTTGATCGCCTGGATGCCGAAGACGGTCATCAGCGTGGTGTACAGCACGGTGTACCAGAACGTCGCCGGGCGGCCGAAGAGCGAAAGCGCTTGAAAGCCCCAGCCGCGATACGGCCAGAACTCCGCGCCCGCGCCCGGCGACTTCACGCCGTACACGGTGTACCAGGCGAGGAACGAAAGGCTGAGCCAGGCGTAGCGGTCGCCGCGGAAGCCGAGCGCCACGAGCGCTCCGCCTGCCACTGCCGCAAGCAGCACGCCCGCAAAACGCGGCACCTCGGCAAGCGGCAGCCCCGCCCAGTTTGCGGCGTGGCCGCCGAGGAACCACAGGCCCAGCAGCGTCGCAAACGCCAGCGCCGCGGCGCGCCACAGGCTGCCCGTCCATTCGTTCTCCATGCGGATGCCGAGCGACTTCAGGAACTGCACGGGCAGCTCCGCGCCGATCAGCACGAACGCGTGGTCGCACGGGAGAGTGAGGCGTTCCTGATGCCCGCCGCGGTCCACTTCGACGACGGCTTCCTTCTCGCGGAATTCGCGTACGTTGGAATTGAGAATGAGCTCGATGCGCTTCTGCGCGATAGCTTCGTTCAATTTGCGATCGTTGTCCTTGAATAGGCGACTAAACTCGCTGGCGCGGTAGGAAATACGCACGCGGTTCTGCTCGGCCAGCACCAGCGCGGCTTCGACGGCGCTGTTGCCGCCGCCGACGACGAGGATGTCCTCGTTCTTATAGTGCCGCGGGCTATAGAGCCGGTGATAGACGCGCTCGCGGTCTTCGCCCGGAACGCGCAGCTTGCGCGGATTGCCGCGCTGCCCCGTGGCGAGCACGATGCGCCGCGCGCGATACTCCGCCTTGTCGCTCGTGACGCGGAACGTGCCGTCTTTCTGCCGCTCGAGCGCTTTCAGCCCCTCTTCAGCGCGCACATCGAGATGGTTCTCGGTGATGATCTGGCTCCAGCGCCCGATCAGGTCTTCCTTGCGCGCGCCATCCAGCCAGAGCTTCCCTTTCGGCGGGCTCGAGTCCGGCTCGGCATAGACCCATTTGCCCTCGGGAAAATTCTCGATGGTATTGGCAATCTTTCCCTTCTCGAGCGCAAGCGCGCGCATACCCTTGTCCTGCGCCGCAAGCGCCGCGTTCAGCCCCGCCGCGCCTGCGCCGACAACGATCAGGTCGTACACGTTCGGGTCTGCGGAGCGCGCATCAGGCTTGGCGGCGATGTGATCAATCACGGCGACGCCCTGCGCCATGGCCAACTTGATCGCCGGCGCGCCGGCGAGGTCGCCGATGACGTAGAGGCCCGGCACGTTGCTCTCGTTGTTCGCGCGAAGAGCGGGCCGCCGCGTGGGCATGTCGCCGCTGGCAAGAACACTATCGATTTTTCGCTGGAGTTTCCTGAGCATCTTCGAGTCCGAAATCAGGCAGGCCGCAGGCCCGCGCGCGCCACCTCCGAGGTCATCTTGGGCTCCAGGCGTGCGCCGCAACCGATGCAGGCCGCCGCCGTAGGATGATTCAGCGTCCCGCATTTCCCGCAAGGCTGTGGCGCATAGGTGGCCGCGATCTTGCGCAGGCCTGCGGGCACTCCCGCCGGCGCCTGAACGGCGAGCTTCGGGCGCGTGAGGAGCGCGACGTAGGCGGCGACGTTCAGCAAGAGGCCCGCCAGGAACCAGCCAAACGAGTTTCGGCCCGCCTGCAGCGCGCGATGCGCCGAGAGCGCCCCGAAGACAAGTCCCACGAGAATGTACACGCCGATGAGAAACCAGACGCGCGACAGTGCGGCCTGATTGCTCTGGGCGCCGATGAACGCGCCGCGCGGCTCGAGCTGCGCCAGCAGCACAGCGAGCTGCCCGCGCAGGTCCGTCTTCACCTCCGCGCGATGCAACGGGATGCGCTGCCCGCGCACTTCGTACACAACGTCGTCCTTGCCAATCGGATGATTGCATTGGACGCAGATGTCTCCGGGCTTTGGCGGGACGCGCTTCCCCACCGTCGCCGGATTCACGACCACTTCATCTGGTGGCTGGGCGGGCTGTTGCGCCGCCGGCGCAGGCGTCTTTTCCGCCTGGGCGAACGCCGCGGGAATCGAAGATGCGGCGAGAATCAAGCACAGCGCCACCCGTGCGGCGAAAACACCCCAACGGCGGCGGGAAAGCCCCTCCATGGGACACAAACGCATATGCCTCTGCATAGTCACTCGCACGCCCTTATTCGTTACAACCGGCTCGCTGCCGCAGGTTTGTGTGACAAGCGCTTCAGCTCCCAAGTGCCGCTGCCCGCGCCGCCGCGCCCAGGAGCGGAGCGTCTTCATTCAGTACTAAATAGATGGGAATCTGCTTCAGAAAGATTCCAAATTTTTCCTTTTCGCAGAACGCGCGCACAAACGTGCCGTCCTGCATTTTCTTGAGAATCTTCACGGCGATGCCGCCCGCCACGTACACGCCGCCGCGCGCCAGCGACCGCAGCGCCAGGTTGCCGGCTTCGGCGCCGTAGGCGGCGGTCCACATGTCGAGCGCTTCGACGCACACCGCGCACTCGCCCGCCAGGCCGAGCCGCGTGATCTCCGGAGCGGGGTCGGCGTCGGGATCGTCGAAGCTCGGATGCCGCACACTTGCGTCGAGGAACTCGTGGATCGTGCGGAAGCCGCGACCGGAGATAATTTCCTCGGCGTCTACGCTCTTGTGTTGCCGCTGGACGTGGCGCAAAAGCTCAATTTCCCGCGCAGTGCGCGCGGCAAAATCGGCATGGCCGCCTTCCGTGGCGGTGACGACGTGGCGGCTGCCGTCCCAGATGAGCAGCGCCTCGCCGAGTCCCGTGCCCGCCGCGATCAGCGCCCGGTTCGCGCGCGGCTCGGGAATCCCTTCGTTCAGCACGCAGATCTCGGCAGGTTTCAGGATCTCCAGGCTGTGCGCCGCCGCCTCCAGGTCGTTCAGCAACACGACGCGAGCGCCCCCGAGCGCGGCCGCGACCGTAGCGCCGTCCACGATCCAGGGCAGGTTTGTCGCGCGCACCTGGTTCCCGACAACCGGGCCGGGCAGGCCAAAGCCGGCGGCAGTGATTTTGCGCGACGGCCCGGCGCGCGCGCCCGCCCCAGCCAGGAACTCCCGGAGGATGTCTTCCATGCTGGCATAGTTCCGGCTGGGGAAACGCTTCTGCGCGACGCGTTCGAGCGCGCCGAAATGCGCCTCAAACAGCGCGAGATTGCACTTGGTGCCGCCGATGTCGCCGGCGAGGATCATCGCGCGCGCCCCGACTTGTCCTTTGCGCGGGCCGCGGAACGCACGCCCAGCCGGCTGGCCGCGGCGCGGTCGGCCAAGAACTCGCGGACGCCTTCGGGCGCGGTCACAAGCCGCGCCGGCAGGGGCGGTTCGTGCGTGCCGAACAAAACGTCGTGCAGCGCCTGCGCTTTGTCTTCTCCGGTGACGAGGAAGAGGATGCGGTACGCCGCGTTCAGCACCGGCAACGTCAGCGACATCCTCCGCGCGCCCAGGTGCGGGTTCACCGGCGTGCTCACCCAGCGCAGCGTGGCGCGCGGCCGCGCGCCGGGAAACAGCGACGCCGTGTGGCCATCGGCGCCCAGCCCGAGAAAGATTACATGAAAGCGCGGGAAGCCCTCCGCATTGAGCGGCAAGAAGCGCCGCAGGAGTTCCTCATAGTCATGCGCGGCCCGACCGAGGTCACTGCGCTCGGCTTCCATGCGGTGCACGTTGGCAGGGGGAATGGAAATGTGCACCAGCAGCTCACGCCGCGCCAGGCCGTAGTTGCTTTCCGGATCCTCGGGAGACACGGCGCGCTCGTCGCCCCAGAACAGATGCACCTTGCCCCAATCAATCTGCGTGCGGAATTCCTTGCTGCCCAGCAGCTTGTAGAAGGGCCGCGGCGTTTTCCCGCCGGAGAGTGCCACGCAGAACGAGCCTTCGCGCGCGATGAATTGCCAGGCGCAATCCACAAACAGCCGCGCCGCCACGCGCGCAACTTCGTCTTCGTTCGCGCACACGCGCACCCCCGGAAGCACTTCCGGCGGCAGCAGGCTAGGAGTGGAGCGGCGAGTTTCGCCAGCGTCGTCCATCGCGTTCGATGAGCTCATCAGCCTCGCGTGGCCCCCAAGTTCCGGCCGCGTAATTCGGAAAGTTCGGCGCTTGCTTGTTTGCGGCCTGCCAGGCATCGAGGATGGGGTCCACCAAGCCCCAGGCCGCTTCCACGCTGTCGGCGCGGTCGAAGAGCGTCGCATCGCCGCGCATGCAGTCGTTCAAGAGCGTGGCGTACGCGCTGCGCGAGCCGCCGCCAAACGCCGTACGATAGCAAAAATCCATCGTGACGGGCTGGATGCGCATCTCCGTGCCCGGGAACTTCGCGCCAAAGATAATCGAGATGCCTTCATCGGGCTGGATGTTGAGCAGGAGCCAGTTGGGTTCGACTTCGCGCCCGCGAAACACCACGTGCGGCACGCGGCGGAATTGCACGGCAATCTCCGTCACGCGGCGCGGCAGGCGCTTGCCGGTGCGCAGATAAAACGGCACGCCCGCCCAGCGCCAGTTCTCGATGGCGAGCTTCGCCGCGACGTAGGTCTCCGTCACGGAATCCTGCTTCACGCCGGGCTCCTGGCGATAGCCGGGCACAGGCTTGCCCTCGAGTTTCCCCGCACCGTATTGCCCGCGGACAACATTGCCCGCAACGTCCTCGGGCGTGAATGGACGGACCGATTGCAGCACTTTGATCTTTTCATTGCGCAGCGCGGTGGCGTCGAACGCGGCGGGCGGCTCGAGCGCCACGAGCGACGCCAGTTGCAGCATGTGGCTCTGGATCATGTCGCGCACAGCGCCAGTCTCTTCGTAGAACGCGGCGCGGCGCTCGACGCCCAGGTTTTCGGCCGCAGTGATCTGCACATGGTCCACGTAGTTGCGGTTCCAGAGCGGCTCAAAGATGCCGTTGGCGAAGCGGAAGACCAAGAGGTTCTGCACCGTCTCTTTGCCGAGGTAGTGGTCAATGCGATAGACCTGCGACTCATCGAAGACGCTGAGCACCTTCTGATTGAGCTCGCGCGCCGAGGCGAGGTCACGCCCGAACGGTTTCTCGACAATGATGCGCACCCGCGCTTCGCCTTGTGGCTTCGCGAGCCCGGCGCGGCCGAGTTGCTCGATGACGAGCGGGTAGATATCGGGCGGCGTCGCGAGGTAGTAGAGCCGGTTGCCGCCGAGGTTGCGCTCGCGGTCGAGCGCGTCCAGGCGCTTCGCCAGCCGCTCAAACGCGTCCGGATGATGGTACTCGCCCGAGACATAGTTCAGGCCCTGGGCAAATCCGCGCCACTTTTCCTCATTGATCGGCCCGACTTCCGACATCTTGTGCGCTGCTTCTTCGGCCGAGGCGCGGAAGGAATCATCGCTCATCGGGGTGCGCGCAAAACCCACGACCGAGAACCGCGGCGCCAGGCAGGCGTGCGCGTACAGATCGTAGAGCGCGGGGATCAATTTCCGCCGCGCGAGGTCGCCGGATGCGCCGAAAATGACGATCGCGCAGGGGTTGGCGGGAATCTCGCAGAAGTACTGATCCGATGGCCCTGCGGCCGTCTCGATCACCGGCGTGGAATCCACTGCCATCACTTGCTCCCTTAGGACTTCCGCGCGGCGCCGCTCGCCGCAGGCTTTACCGCATGACCGCCGAATTCCGCGCGCAACGCCGCGAGCACTTTGGCCTGGAATGATTCCACCTGCCGCGAGCGGAAGCGCGCGAGCAAGGAAAGCGTGATCACCGGCGCGGGGATGTTGCGCGCCATGGCCTCTTCGATCGTCCAGCGGCCCTCGCCCGAATCTTCGACGTATCCCTGGATCGCGGCCAGGTCGGGGTCCTTCGCAAACGCCAGCTCGGCCAGCTCCAGCAGCCACGAGCGCACCACGCTGCCGCGGTTCCACAAGTGCGCGATCTTCCGGAGGTCGAGCGAGTAGCCCGAGGCGCGCAAAATCTCGAAACCTTCGGCGTACGCCTGCATCAGGCCGTATTCGATGCCGTTGTGCACCATTTTCGTGAAATGGCCCGCGCCCGGGCCGCCGGCGTGGAGATATCCGTCCTTTGGCGCGAGCGAACGAAAAATCGGCTCGGCGCGGTCAAACGCCGCTTTCTCACCGCCGACCATCAGGCAGTACCCTTCCTCGAGGCCCCAGATGCCGCCGCTCGTGCCGGCGTCGAGAAAATGAATCCCGCGCGCCTGAAGCTTTTTCTGACGCTCGACCGAGTCTTTGTAGTGCGAGTTGCCGCCGTCGATGACGATGTCGCTCGCCGCTAGGACTGCTGCGAGCCGGTCAATCACTTCACCCGTGGGCCCGCCGGCGGGAACCATCACCCAGGCGATGCGCGGCGCGGGCAGGTTCGCGAGGTCTTCCAAGCGGTCGAGCCGCCTGGCACCAGCCGCAGCGGCCTCTGCGATCTTCGCGGGCGATTGGTCGTAGGCATACACCGCGTGGGAATCGCGCAGCAGGCGCTTGCACATGTTCAGGCCCATGCGGCCGAGCCCGATGACGGCAACATCCATGGAAACCTCCCCCTCCATCCTACTGCGGCGGCGCGCCGTTGCGGCGGAGTTCTTCCTGCAACTGCTCGGCGCTGCGATAGTGGATGGTGCGCAGGCCGAGCCGCCGCGCGCACTCCAAGTTCAGCGGGCGGTCATCAATGAAGACGCATTCCTCCGGCTTGCGCTGCGTTACCTGGAGCGCAAAACGATAGATCGCGGCGTCCGGCTTGCGCTCCCCGACAAAACACGAGCTGAAGAACGCCCTGAAATCGCGCCGCAAATCGAATTTCTCGATCCGGTAGAGGTTCAGCTCGAGCCCCTCATTGTTGATCGTGGCCATCAAGTACCGCCCCGAGCGCGCCAAGCGCTCCACCAGAGTGCGCGTTTCCAGGTTCGCCTGCGACTGCGCGAACATGAAGGCCTTGAACTGCTTCGGGTGGAACGCGCGCGGATGGCAGAAGACCGTGCGCTCGAGATACTCGTCGAGCCCCACCTGGCCCATCTCGAACGCTGGGTTGATCAGCTCGTGCCGATCCTCAAAATCTTCCCGGTCAAAACCGAACTCCTGCGCCGCGCGGTCGCGGGTCGCGCGATCCCATCCGTTGGTTAGAATGACGCCGCCGATATCCCAGAACAGCGTGGTGGTTTCTGCCATGGGCGCTCTGTTTCAGCCTGCCGCCGGGCGCATTGCCGTGAGTGTATGCTCAATGGTCCGCCGCAACTCCACCAGGCCCGCTGCGGCACCGCGCGTCAGGTGCACGCGCAGCGCGGGCTTGCCGCGCCGCGCAAGCGACTCCATGTCGCCGAGCGCCTGTGCCATCTCCAGCTGGCCAAAGGTGTACTCCGCGCCCGGGATGGGGATATCTGCCGCGTGGGCCGCCGTGATCACGAGGAACATCCCGCTTGCCGGCCCCCCCTTATAAAGCTGCCCGATGGAATGCATGTAGCGCGGCCCGTAACCCAGCAGCACGGACAGGCACAGGTGCTCGGCCAATCGTGTGCGCAGGAGTTCGAGTTGGCGCGCGCTCGCATCGTCCCGCTCCACGTAGGCGAGCAGCGCCAGATAATCGCCGGGACGCCGCTCGCTGAAAAACGCCCGGAACAATTCCGACAGCCGCGGCGTCGAGAGTTTCTTTCCCCTTGCGTCGTCCGCATAGACCTCGATGCCCGACTCGGAAAGCAGGCTCTTGCCCGCGGGCATCTCCCCGCTCGTTTGAAAATTCTCGAGAAGGCGCGCGGTGTTGTCTTTGCTCTCCTGCACGTTGGGCTCGTCAAAGGGATCGATGCCGAGGACCGCGCCCGCCGCCGCAGTGGCCACTTCCCACTTGAAGAACTCGCCGCCCAGCGCCGCGCGGTCCGCCAGATGAATCTCCACCACAGGGACGCCGCGCGACTTGAGCTGCTCGAGCGCCGCATCGAGCGCCGCAGAGTCGTCACCCTCGAGCCGCAGCGCGGCCACCGCGCTGCCTTCTGCGAGCACCTCCCTGGGCGGGATTCCGGGACCCGCAACGGGCACAACGCCCTTCCCTTCCTTGCCGGTGCTTTCGGCGACGAGCTGCTCGATCCAGTTGCCCAGAGGGACCAGCGCCGGCGTGGCCACCAGAAAAAGCTTGTCCGAGCTCTCCTTCGCCGCCGCGCCCATGAACGCGCCGAGCTGAAGCGCAATATTTGTTTCGGCAGCCGCCGACGGGGCGCAGGCCTCGCGCATCTGCATGGCGGAGTCCAACACGGGGACGAGGTCCACCCCGCAGAGCGCCGCCGGCACCAGACCAAAATAGGAAAGCGCGGAGTAACGTCCACCGATGTCAGCGGGATTCAAGAAGGTCTCACGGAAATCATTTTCGGTGGCAAGCCGCGCCAGATGGGAGCCCTCGTCCGTGATGGCGATGAAGCTGGGCCCCTGCGGACTTATTCTGTTCAGGTAAAGCCGGCGGTGGAAATAAAAATAATGGGAGAGTGTCTCGACCGTCTTGCCGGACTTACTGGCGACGATGAGGAGCGTGCGGCGCAGGACCACGGCGCGCTCGGCCGCCAGCACGGCGCCGGGATCGGTGCTGTCGAGGAGGTGGAACCGGCCGCTATCCGGCGGGCGGGGAAACGTCAGCGCGAAGACTTCCGGCGCGAGGCTCGAACCGCCCATGCCGAGCAGGAGAATGTCCCGCAGGCCGGCGCGTTCCACCTGGCGCGCGAACTCAGTGAGCCGCGGCACCTGGGCGCGCATCTCGTCCAGCACACTGACCCAGCCCAGACGGTTGGTAATGACCTGCGCGTGACCCGCGTCGGAAGTCCAGAGACTGGGATCTTTCCGCCAGATCTTCGCGATCGCAGTTTCCTGGATCAGCCGCTCGAGCTCCCGGCGATACGCTGCTTCCAGCCGTCCGGGAAAAACGCTCTGCGTTGACAAGGACACGGTTCCGTCGCTCCCAGAGCAAGAGGATGCGCTTCCTGATGCCGTACTCTTTTCTCAGAAACGGGGCAATCCCGCAAGGCCGCATCTGGAGGAATGCCTCGACCGCGCGTTTCTAGGTTTTTCGCCGCGAATGCAGTATCTTTAAGCAGAGCGAATTCTGAGGAGGACTGGCGATGGCAGACGAAGGTTGCGGGCCGTCACCTGCACCGCACCAAGAAGACCCCGTCAAGCCGGGCGCGCGCATGGTGAAGTGCATCAAGTTCGGCAAAGAGCTGCCGGGCTTGGACCGCGTTCCCTGGAAAGGCGAACTCGGCAAGCGCGTCTATGAAAACGTCTCCAAGCAGGCCTGGCAGATGTGGCTGGAGCACTCGAAGATGGTCATGAATGAGTACCGCCTGAACCCGCTCGACCCGCAGTCGCAGAAGATCATGGAAGAGCAGATGGAGCAGTTCTTCTTCGGCGAAGGCGCACAACTGCCCGAAGGCTACGTCCCTCCGAAAGCCAAAGCTTAGAAGCGCGGCACGGTTTTCTACCGGCCGACAACAATCACGTGGAAAGTATCGGGAACCATCGGCGGGCGCGGCCGCGGCTGCTCCGGCGTCGGCGCGGGCGCCGGGCCGAACTCCGCCGTCACCAGGTAGACATTGTGCGTCTTCTCGTCGAGCGCCATGGTGCGCGCGCCCCGCTCGGTGGCGACGTTTTCGACCACGGTGAAGCTATTGGGCGAGTCTTCGTGCACCACGGTCAGCGTGCCGTCGCCATTCGAGCTGAAGGCAAACTGCGTTCCCGGATCGAACGCATTGGCATCCACGCCCGCGCCGATCGCCGGCGTCGCCACCACTTTGCCTGTCTCGGCGTCAATGACCGCCATCATCTTGTTGCGGCAGCCGGCGAACAGGCGATGGTGCGCGCGGTCGATCGCCAGACCGGAAGGCGATTCGCACGGAGCCATCGGCCAGCGCGCCAGGACCTTCAGGCCGCGCGGGTCCAGCTGCAGCTCCTCGCTCTTATCTTCCAGGTTGACGTAGAGATGGCCGGCGAAGTCCGAGACGGCGAACTCGGGCCGGCCGCCCAGCTCGATCGTGCCTGCGACCTCCCCGGTGGCTGCGTCGATGGCCGTGGCATCGTTGCTGCGGCCGTTCATCGTGAAGACGCGCTTCGTGACCGGGTCGTAGACGATGGCATCGGGATTCGTGCCCGTAATCTTCACCGTGCTGATGATGGCGAGCGTTTTGAGGTCGAAGATGGTGACCGTCGAGCTGCGGCCATTGCTCGTGAACCCGCGGCCGAGTTCCGGCACCAGCGCGATGCCGTGGACGCCTTCGGTGCCCGGGATGTCTCCTACAACTTTGTCTGCGTCCGCATCAACCACCATGACATGCGTCGCGTGGGAGACATACAGCCGGTGCGCGGCGCTATCGACCGTCAGGTAATCCCAGCCGCCTTCGCCGCCCAGCTTGACGGTTCGCAGAGTGTGATAGCCGGAGTTGGCTCCCAGGATCACGACGAGCGCCGCGACGCAGACAAGCAACTGCGACACGATTTTGAAGACAGGGCGCGTATTCAGCGGATTCATCGGATATGCCTCGCTCAAGAGTGATTGTCTTGGCAACCTGGTCCAGGACGGGTGGATTATAACGCCGCGGCTGGCCCCTCGGAGATGTGTTTGCAAAATCAGGAGCCCGCGCGCGTGAGCCGGCGCGCGGCCGGGTGCTCGACGGGCAGCCGCGGCACCAGCGTGAAGCGCAGCTTGCTATGCGCCTGCCGCAGCGCGACTTCCACTGCGCCGGGCGTTGCGCCGCGCGCAAAAATGAATCCCAGATAGCTCGATCCTTCCGGCCACGCGGCGATGTAGTCGTGCAGGCGCGCCGTGATGTGAAGCTCCGTGATGCCCGGCACCTGCGCGGCTTCATCCGCGCCTTCGACGCGCTCCAGAACTCCGCTCTCAGGCACGGGAATCATCATCACGCCCGCGGCTTCACGCTCGCGCGGCAGATCGCTGCCCGGCAGACCGAGCGCGTGCCGCACGAGAAGCTCTTCCAGGAAGATGCGCTCCGGGCCGAACCGCAGCGCGCGCGAGCAAAGCCCGCCGATCGGGCGCGGCGCCGCTTCGATCACCCACGGGCCATCGGCATTGACGCGGAACTCTGCGTGCAGCGGCCCGTGCGTCAGCCCGAGCGCGCGAACCGTGCGTTCCGCGCATCCGGTGACGCTGGTTTGCATCTCTTCCGGCAGCCGCGACGGCGTCACGTAAATCGTTTCTTCGAAGTACGGCCCCTCGAGCGGATCGGGCTTGTCGAAGATGGCAAGCACGCGCAGTTTCCCGCGATCGAGCAATCCTTCGAAAGCTACTTCGGCGCCCGGGACGTAACTCTCGACCAATACGCGCCCGAGCTCGGGCTCGCGCGTGACCTGGATCTCGGGCGACTCGAGCAGCCCGCGAATCCGCGCGACCGCCGCGCGAAACTCCGCCGCGTTGTTCGCGCGGATCACGCCCTGGCTCGCAGCAAGCGAAAGCGGCTTCACCACACACGGAAACTTCACACGCGGGAGAACGGCATCAAGCGGTTCGTCGAGGCGAAAGGCGAAGAAGTCCGGCACAGGAAGGCCCGCTGCACGCAAGGCTTCGCGCTGGCTGAGTTTCGAGCGGCACGTCGCGACCGATTCCGGCGAGTTGTACGGCAGGCCCAGCGCGCGAGCCACGTGCGCCGCTGCGATCGTCGGCCGGTCACCGAGCGCGAGGATACCGTGCGGCGGTGCTGAGCGCATCCGCTCGACCAGCGCCTCCGCGGCTTCCTCTGGTTTCTCAAAATGCAACGGCACAGCGCCATCGGCCCAGGGGTCTTCGAGCTGGTGGCAGCGGTCGGTGCCGAAAAGCACTTCCGCGCCGAGCTTCCGCGCCGCTTCGGCGAAACCGCGCGTCTGGTAGCCCAGCTTGCTCGCCAGGATCAGCAAGCGTTTCGGCGGTGGGGTCTCGCTGTTCATTCTGCTCAGACGAATACCTCGGCCTGATTCAGGGCTTCTTTGGCTTGGGCGATGGGGACCAACTGGTCCCGCGTCGGCTCGGCTCAACAGTACCAGGGCTCGTTCAGATACGGGATCGCTGCGCGCGCGACAAGCACCGGCTGCGCCGCGAATTGCTCTCGCAATTGCGCTGCGACTCCGGCAGCTTCCGCTGCCGCTTCCCAGATGCGCCCGAATGTTGACGCGCGCGAGCGCTTCATCCGCTCGTTCGCGCGGACGATTTCGTTCACCTGCGCGCCGAGCGCATCCACGCGAGGATCGCGGTGCTTCCATGGGTAGACCAGTCCGGCGTCATCGAACGGCTCAACCAGCTCCTTGATCTCCGTAAGCTCCAGCAGGCGCGAGCCCGCCGGAATCAGCAGGCGGATCGCAAGCTGTATGGGTGCGACGCTTTCGACCATCTCCAACTCCCGAATCGCGCCGAGCAAGTCGCAGTAGCCCTCAAGCGTGGTCCACGGCGTGAAGGGCACGAACGTCGGCTGCATCGGCAGCCCGACCTCGCGCAGGAGCGCCACGGCGCGAATGAAGTCCGCGCGCGTGTGGCCCTTGTCGAGCCGCGCGAGCACGGCGTCGTCCACGGACTCCACCGCGCTCGTGATGAACGCGCAGCCCGTATCGCGCAGCGTGGCGAGATGCTGCGCGTGCTTCAGCAGGTGCTCGATCTTGATGGTCACGTCGTAGGTGAGCCGCGGAAATTCGCGGTGCAGCGCTTCGACGATGGCGAGCGCGTGGCCGACACCATTGAAGAAATCCGGATCGCCGAACGTGATGTGCTGCGCGCCGGCGGCAGCCTGCTGGCGGATGTCGTCAAGCACGACCTCGCGCTGCACCACACGAAAAGCGCCGTTGTACACCGGCACGATCGGGCAGTGGCGGCACAGATGCTTGCAGCCGCGCGTGGCTTCCGTGTAGCCGACGGTGCGGTGTTTCCCATCCGGCATAATCAGGTGCGCATACTGCCGCAGCGCCGGCAGGCCGGAACGATCCGGCACGATGAATTGCAGGCGCTCGAGCGAAATGACCGGCTCCGGCTGCCGGCTGAAGCCCTGGCCGCCTGGAAGCCGCTCGGCCAGACGCGCCAGACCCTCCTCGAATTCGCCGCCGAGGATCGTCTGGACACCGAGGTCGCGCAGGTACGATTCATTGACGGGCGCATAGAGCCCGTAAAAGCAGATGTGCGCCTGCGGATTGAGCTGCCGGACCAAAGCGACAAGCTCTGCCGCAAGGCGCGTGGCGGTGTGCATCGGAACGTAGAAAGCCACGAGATCGGCCGCACGGACTGCGTTTTCGTCGAATGCTTCGCGCGAAAGATCGAGACACGTCACCTGCGCGCCGCGCGCGCGCAGCCACGCTGCCGGCGACGCCAGGCCGAACGGCTGGCGGCCAAGCTCGTAGGTGGAGATCAGTACGGCGTTCACAGGCAATTTCCCGCCTCATTCATTCTATCGGATTCTGGCCGGCGGCGTCGGCCTCAGAAGCACACACAAATCAAGCCAGTGCGCTATGATAGTCAGTTAGGCATTCCTGAGGAAAGGATTCCTGCTCGATGGCTCCTGCAACTTCGAATTCTTTCGGCAGCCGCAGCGCACTCAAGCTGGACCAGCAGAGCGTCGAAATCTACCGGCTCGACGCACTCGAGAAGAAAAGCATAGGCGCGGTCACGAGACTTCCCTTCTCACTGAAGGTGCTGCTCGAGAACCTGCTGCGGAACGAGGATGGGCGATTTGTCCGGCCGAACCACATTGAAATGCTGGCACGATGGAATCCGCCGAAGTCAGGCCCCGGCGGAGAAACGTTCCCGGGCACGCTGAACGAAGCGGAGCGGACAAAGATGGTGAACTCGGCCGCCATGCACCAGTTCGAAGCGGCGGAGGACGGCTCCGCGGTGCCCTACAAGATGGGAGGGCAGGCCGGAGGCAGCGAGATTGCGTTCATGCCCGCGCGCGTGTTGTTGCAGGACTTCACCGGCGTCCCGGCGGTGGTGGACCTGGCAGCGATGCGCGAAGCCATGCGGCGCATGGGCGGCGAGCCGAAGAAGATCAACCCGCTGCTGCCGGCCGAGCTCGTGATCGACCATTCGGTGCAGGTGGACCGCTTCGGCTTCGCGGGCGCGTTCGCGTTCAATTCCGAAATCGAGTTCCAGCGCAATATCGAGCGCTACGCCTTCCTGCGCTGGGGGCAGAAGGCGTTCGGGAATTTCAAAGTCGTCCCGCCCGACACGGGCATCGTGCACCAAGTGAACCTCGAATACCTGGCGCGCGTTGTTTTCACGTCACAGCGCGACGGCCAGACGCTGGCATACCCGGATTCGCTGGTGGGCACGGACTCGCACACGACGATGGTCAACGGCCTCGGCGTGTTCGGCTGGGGCGTGGGCGGCATCGAAGCCGAGGCCGCCATGCTCGGCCAGCCGCTTTCGATGCTGATCCCCGACGTGGTGGGCTTCAAGCTTCACGGGCGGCTGCCCGCGGGCACCACCGCGACGGACCTGGTGCTGACCGTCACCGAGATACTGCGCAAGAAAAGCGTGGTCGGAAAATTCGTCGAGTTCTACGGCACCGGCCTTTCGAGCCTTTCGCTGCCCGACCGCGCGACGCTCGCCAACATGGCGCCGGAATACGGCGCGACGATGGGCTTCTTCCCCGTGGACACGGAAACGCTCGCGTACCTGCGCTTCACCGGGCGCGATGCGCAGCTCGTGCGCCTGGTGGAGGCGTACACGAAGGAGCAGGGCCTCTTCCGCACGGACGCCACGCCGGACCCGATCTTTTCCGACACGCTCGAGCTCGATCTCGGCAAGGTTGAGCCCACGCTCGCCGGGCCGAAGCGTCCGCAGGATCGCGTGCCGCTGCGCGAGGCGAAATCCGCGTTCCGGAAGGCGATGGAAGGCGTGCCGGACAAGCACGTCGCGGTACAGAGCAACGGCGACCGCTTCGAGCTTTCGAACGGCAGCGTCGTGATCGCCGCGATCACCAGCTGCACGAACACGTCGAACCCGTCGCTGATGCTCGGCGCAGGCCTGCTGGCGAAGAAAGCGGTGGAGCGCGGGCTGAGCGCGAAGCCCTGGGTGAAGACGAGCCTCGCGCCGGGCTCGAAGGTCGTCACCGAATACCTGAACGCCGCAGGGCTTACGCCGTACCTCGAAAAACTGCGCTTTTACCTCGTCGGTTACGGCTGCACGACGTGCATCGGCAATAGCGGCCCGCTGCCGGACGCGATCGGCGCGGCGATCAAGGAGAACAACCTCGTGGCCGTGGCCGTGCTCAGCGGCAACCGGAATTTCGAGGGCCGCATTCATCCGCTCGTGCGCGCGAACTATCTGGCGTCGCCGCCGCTCGTAGTGGCCTACGCGCTCGCGGGCCGCATGGACGTGGACCTGGTGAACGAGCCGCTCGGCCAGGATACGCAGGGCAAGCCAGTGTTCCTGCGCGAAATCTGGCCCACGCCGCAGGAAGTGGAAGCGACGGTGCGCGCATCGGTGACCACGGCGCAGTTCCACAAGGAATACAGCGCCGTCTTCCAGGGCGACGAGCGCTGGCGGGCGCTGCCTGTGCCCGAAGGCGAGCTCTACGCCTGGGACGCGCAATCTACGTACATCAAGCTGCCGCCGTTCTTCGAAGATATGCCAGCGAGCCCCGCCGCGCTCGAAGACATTCGCGGCGCGCGCGTGCTGGCCATGCTCGGCGACAGCGTGACGACGGACCACATCTCGCCCGCCGGCTCGATCCCCGCCGACAGCCCCGCCGGGAAATATCTGATCGCGCAGGGCGTGCAGCCCAAGGATTTCAATTCCTACGGCGCGCGGCGCGGCAACCACGAAGTGATGATGCGCGGCACGTTTGGGAACATCCGCCTGCGCAACCTGCTCGCGCCCGGCACGGAAGGCGGCTGGACACTGCACCAGCCCGGCAGCGAGAAGATGAGCATCTACGATGCGGCCATGCGCTACAAAGAGGAAAGGATTCCGCTGATTGTGCTGGCCGGCAAGGAATACGGCGCGGGGTCTTCACGCGACTGGGCCGCGAAGGGCACGCGGCTGCTCGGCGCGCGCGCGGTGATCGCCGAGAGTTACGAGCGCATCCACCGCAGCAACCTGGTCGGCATGGGCGTGCTGCCGCTCGAATTTCAGCCGGGCGAAACCCGCGAGACACTGGGACTGACGGGCTCCGAGCAGTACGAGATCGAAGGCGTGGCGGCGCTGGAACCGCGCAAGGTCATGCGCGTTCGCGCACGGGATGCAAGCGGCAAGGAGAAGAATTTTTCCGCGGTCGCCCGCGCGGATACGCCCGAAGAAGTGGCCTACTACCGCCACGGCGGCATCCTGCGGTACGTGCTGCGCCAGATGCTGGCCGGCTAGCGCGCTGCCGGCGCGGCAGCGCAGCCCTAGCGAATCTCCACAGGGCGGCTCAGCGCTGCCATGCGGCCTTGTAGCATTTCCTGTACGACCACGCGCAGCCTGTATGTGCCGGGCGGCGCCTGCACGGTCAATCTGGAAACCAGCCCTTCGGTGGACATCCGGGCGAGCGTGGCGTCCTTCACCGACAAATCGATCGCTCCTTCGACGCCATCCAGGAGTTTTTCACGCATGTCAAACACGGCGGCGACAACGTGCAGCTTTTCCGCGCTGCGGTCGCCGCGGCGCTCAAAAGGCAGGCTGCGTATATCCATGCGAACCACGATCCGCAACACGGGCTCGCCGGTATCGAGCTTGCCGGGTTGTGCCGTGACTTCGACAGGAAACTCCGCCCTGTTGTCGGAGGCCGAAACATCAGAATCGAATTCCTCGAGAGGATTCGGCTTCGCCGGTCTTTCCTTGGCCGGGGCGTAATAGCCACGACGCGCCTCCACCGTGAATTTGCCCGGGGCTGTCAATTTCACTTTCAGGTCATGGTAACGCCCGTCGGGCTTCAGGTTCTCCGGCAGGAAGCCGAGCATGTAAGAGACCTCGGGAGTAGCCGCCAGCTCACGGAATCCCAGTCCGAGGTCGTTGTTGTCATGGAAGAACCGCCCGCCGGTGCCTTGAGACAGCAAAGCCAGGGGGTCGTTCAGGACCTTCCTCTGTTCGCGCCGCAGCGTGTCAGCATAGGACATGAGGTCCGGGCGTTGCCCCAGCACGATTGGCGGCCCCTCCGAAAGATCTCCGCCCGGCGCTTCCGCGACGAGCCCTTTGGCGTCCAGCGCATTGATGACCACATCGGCCCGGAGCGCAGCGTCCACAATCTTGCTTTGCTGGCGCTGAAGCGTGCTGGTGAAGATGCCTGAGGAAGTCAACAGGAGCATGCGCCGTCCCGGCGCCTTTCCCAGGTACTGAATAACGCGCTGGAGAGTGTCCAGCACATCCAACGAATAGTATTCGGCGAGCGACACGATCTCTTCCGCCCGTCTCTGCACCATGAGCACCTGTGCTGACCGGGAAAGACCTCGCAAGCAGTTTTGCTGAATTCCCTCCGCGATGGCGAGATCGGTCGCCTGGCTATCGCGCACATTGATAATCAGGTGGGCTTGGTAAGGAATCATCCGCGGGCAGGAAGCCGCGCCCTCATCCGCGCGGCGCAGGTGCGACCGAAGCTGAGCGATCGAGTCCAGAAGCTTGTGAGTGTCATCGGTGAAATCCAGAGTCACCGTTGCGGACGACGTCAAGACCGCTACCCGGTCGCCGGACTCGAGGCCGTCCGTGATGAATCGCTCCGCTGCCTTGCGTATGTAGACGACGTCGCCCACTTGCATATTGAGGTCATCGAATAAGAGCGCCACAAATCGCGGCGACCGGGCGGCCTCCGCCGGAGCAGGAGCCGGAGAGCTGGCACCGGGCGATGTACGGGATGCACCGTCAGCAGAGGCGCGGCGCGAGGTGGTCTCAGCGAAGAACGCCGAAATGGTTTGCGGCTTGCCGTTGTCGAAGACCGCAAAATCGCTCTGCCGCAAGCCGGCGACGAGGTGTCCCTTGGTATCGCGCACGACCACGCGGACTTCCACCAAGTTCGTCTGCACAGAAATGGCGGCTTTTGCGGGCGGCACGTACGGCCGACTGCCCAATCTGACTTCGTCCTTTGGAAAGTTCTGCCCTTGCAATGCGGTCGCAGCCATCAACAGGGACACGGTGGCCGCAAGAATCCGTCTCTGGGAGAACTCGCTAGACACGAGAGGCCATCTTCATCCTATGCCGCCAACACGGGACGACGGCTGCCTAAAGAATCAAGCGCGAGGGCAACGTGAACGCCCGCGGAGGTCCGCGCGGGTTCTCCGGCGTTCTCTTACTGCGCGCCGAACGCCTGCTTCACGTGCGGCCTGAAAAGATACAGCAGGATCCACAGGTCAATCGCCACGACGACCAGTTCGCGCGCCATGAGCACCGGATGGCCTGTTTGCAGCGCGGCGTAGCCGCCCCAGGCGGACGAGAGCAAGCCGAGGCCGAACCAAACGATCGCCAGAACTCGCGCCCAGGCCTGAAGCTTCAAGAGGCCCACGCCGAGCGCCGCCGCGATCGCAGCAAGCACCAGGAGCGCCACCCCTGCCTTTGCGCCCAGGTTGACCAGCATCTGGCCCATGCGTGATTCCTTGCCGATTTGTTCGAGCGCCGGTCCACCCATGAAAAAAACGCTCGAAGACAGCATGAGAATCACCGCGGCAAGAAAGGCCAGAACCGCAACAAACGTCACTCCCATGGGTCGTGCCATGTGCGTCGCACCTCTTTCTGAGGACTTGCCTGCCAAAAGAGCTATTTTGCTCCGGCGAAGTGCAGCTCGCGCAGCACGGCATCTGCGCCATAGACGTTGCGCAGCGCCTCCACGATCCCCGCGGCGTGCACCGCCACCGTGCGCGCCTGCGCGTCGCTATAGAGAAAATCATTCGGAATCTGCTGGAGGTTCCCGTCAAAGATGATCCCGATGAGCTCACCGTTCTTGTTCACCATCGGGCTGCCGGAGTTTCCTCCGGTGATGTCGGGCGTGGAAACGAAGTTGAACGGCGTGTCCAGGTTGAGCGCGGACTTCTTGTCGAGCCAGCGCTGCGGAAGCTTGTAGGGCTCGATGCCCACGGAGTTCTCGTAAAGCCCGTGGAACGTGGTGTACCAGCGGCGCGGGCGGCCGTCGTCCACGTAGCCTTTCGCCACGCCGAAGCTCAGGCGCAGCGTAAACGTGGCCTCGGGATAGACGCCAGTGCCGCGCACAGCGAAGAGCGCCTTGGCCAGCAGCGTGCCGTTGGCGCGCTCGACGGCCTGCACCTCGTCTTCAAACCTGTGGCGCAGCTCGCGCGCGCGCGCGTCCACGAGTTTTGCCAGCGCGATCATGGTGTCCGTCGAAGCGTCGATCGCCTTCTGGCCGCCTTCGAAGAGTTGCTTGCGCTCCGCCGCCGATTGCAGCTTCGAGCCTTTCACGTAGTAGTCCGCCGCCTCGGCCGGCGTGCGCCCGCCGAGGAGTTGCTTGAGCACGGCGTCGTTGGGGCCGAGGCCTTCGCGCATCTCGGCAAAGAGTTGTGTGAGTTGAACGCGCTCGAGCCCGTCATAAACCGGCGCTTCGGAGAAAAGGTTCTGCTTCATCGAATCGAGGTTCGAGTCTCTGTATTCGCGCAGGCGCTGGCCGTTTGGCTTGGCGAGCTCCGCGGGAATCCGGACGAGGTCGCGCGCGGAAACGTATAGCGTGGACTGGCGCAGCGCGAAGCCGAACAAACGGTACTCGATGTAGAACTTTGCGAACTTCCTTTCCGCAGCAGCCACCGCATCCCAGGCGCCGCCGAAATCCTTGCGCATGTTCGCGTCGGCGTTCACGCGGTCGCGCAGATCTTTTTCGACGGCGGTACGGCGCGCCATGAACTCGGCATCGCGCAACCCGGCTTCCAGTCCGGCCAGATCCTTCACCGAGTTCTCATAGCTAAAAACAGTGTCGCGGGCGATGCGCGCCTGCTCGGCGCCCTGCGCGGAATACTCGCGCAGCAGCTTCAGCCGCGTGCGCAGCTCCTGCAGGATCCGCGGGAAAGAGGTATCGCGATAGAACGCGAGCTGCGCCATGGTCTCCTGGCGGCTGGTGGAGCCGGGATGCCCCGAGGCGAAAACCAGGTCACCTTCGGCGACGCCGCGCGGATTCCAGGTGAGGAAATGCTCGGCGCGAACAGGCTGGTTGTTCTCATAGATATGGAAGAACGCGATGTCCAAGTCGTACCGCGGGTAGGTGAAATTATCCGGGTCGCCGCCATAGAAGGCGATATCCGCTTCGGGCGCAAACACCAGGCGCACATCCGTATATTTCTTGTAGCGGTAGAGGTTGTACGCACCGCCTTCGTACAGCGTGACCACGTCGCAACGCTGCCCGGTGCGCTCGGCGCATTCCTTTTCGAGGCGCGACATCGCCGCGCGTTGCGCCGCACCGGCTGCGGCAACATCCGTCCCGGGCTGCGCAGCACCCTGCACCGCGGCCGTCACGTCTTCGATGCCCATGAGCTGGTTCAGCTCGAGGTTCGCGCACTTCGCTTCCTTGTCGCGCGTGGGCGCATAGAAACCCTCGGTGATGTAGTCATGCTGCGCCGAACCGAGCTCGTGGATGCAGTCGGAGCCGACGTGATGGTTGGTCATCACCAAGCCGTCGGGACTCACGAAGGAACCCGAGCCGCCGTTGTTGAACCGCACCGAGCTGAGCCGGATGTGGTCGAGCCAGGCGTCCGTGGGCTCGAAACCGTACTTCTGCTGCACAAGCTTCTTGGGAAAACTGTTGAACGTCCACATCCCTTCATCGGCGCGCACCATGGGCGGCGCCGCCAAACCGATGATCAGCACGAGCGCGAACAGGGTCCGAAGTTTCATCTAGGTCTCCTCACCCCACCGGGGTCTTCGAGTATACGGGAACTCGGTTATTTACGTCCCTGGCGTTTCTGCGCCACCACGAGCCCGCGCGGCGTGGGCAGCAGGACCACCGAAATCAATCCTTCCTGCTCGAGCCGCAGCGCCGCTTCGCGCACCGTCTTCACGTGCGAGCTCGCATCGTGCATCAGGATGAGCCCGTGCGGATTCATCTGCGGCAGGAAATGCCGCACCTCCTCCTCGCGCACAGGGATATCGCTGTCCGAGAAGAGCAGATCAATCATGCCGGGCACGCGCAGTTCGAGGCTCGGTTGGTTCCGCGCGTCAATCCACTTCGCAAGCCCCGAGGCGCGGATGCGCTCCTGCGCCTGGGCGAATACGACGGCGTCCGATTCGCACGTGATCACGCGGCCAAAGCCGTTCTGCTTGAGCCCTTCGGCGATGCGCACGGTGCTGAGGCCCATGAAGGTGCCCGTCTCCACTACAAGCTGCGGCTTGAGTGTCGTGACCATCGCCTTCAGGAACTCGAGGACTTCGACTTCGGCCGTCTGTCCATCGAACATCCGCCAGCGCTCCGGGTGCGGACATTCGGGCGTGGCGCGGTGATACTCTTTTTGGACCACGTCGCCGCGCTCGGCGGCGTGCTTCAGGATGCGATGCGTCGGTTCCTGCCGGCGGAACGCGCGCTTCAGGCGAACGAGCAGCACCGCGCCGACAAGGATCGAGAGAAGGCTCGCCACCTGCGCGTTTGTAAGACCAAAGAACGACCGCGGATTGATGCGGATGAATTCCACCAGGAACCGCGCCCCGCCGCTCAGCAACAAGTAGCTGGCGAAAACCTCTCCGGTGGGCCGCGGCCCGCGCGTTGCCTTCGCTCCCTGCCGCCAGAGGTACCAGGCAATGGCGAGGGCGACGAGGAACTCGTAAATCGGCGTGGGATGCACGCGCTGGGTCGTGGGCACCAGCCCATTTGGGAAACTCATGCCCCAGGGAAGCGATGTGGGAATGCCGTAATCGCCGTCGCCCGCAATCAGGCAGCCGATGCGCCCAATGCCGTAGCCGAGCGCTGCGGCCGGCGAAGCAGCGTCGAGCATTGTGAGCACCGGCATGCGGTTCTGCCGCGCAAGCAGCACGAGAGCCAGGAAGCCCCCCAGAAAGCCGCCGAACCAGGCGAAGCCCGTCGGGCTGAGCAGCAGGCTGAAGGGATGCGCAAAAAACTCGCGGGGGCTTTCGAGCAGATGATAGAGCTTGGCGCCGGCCAGGCCCGCCAGTCCGGAGACGCCGATGATGGAGTAGGGATCGGCCTGGAGCCCGCGCCGCGCCAGGTCCGCGCGCATCACGAAGAGCGCGCACAGCAGGCCCGTGGCGACCATCAGGCCGTACGTGCCCAGCGTCACGGGACCGATGTGGATGAACGGCAGCATCCGCGCGGCAGTATACACGATGCGCGCGGGCCCTTGCCGGTGGGAAGCCGCAGCCCGCTGCTTGTCGCACGCGGCTCGCTCCGCCACGGCGCCGGCAGAGTGCTATATTTAGGCCCTGAACCCTGCCCGTCGAGGTGTTCGATGGCACAGACGATCGAGCTTGTGGTCAACGGCAAGCGCCACGCGGTGGACGCCGATCCGGAAACGCCGCTGCTCTGGGTGTTGCGCGATCAGCTGGACCTGACCGGGAGCAAGTACGGCTGCGGCGAAGGCCAGTGCGGCGCCTGCACGGTGCTGATTGACGGCAATCCGCGCCGCTCGTGCCAGACGCCGGTCGGAAAAATCGGCGCAAAGCGGATTACCACGATTGAAGGGCTCGAGCGCGACGGCCGGCTGACCGCGTTGCAGCAAGCCTTCCTCGAAGCCGACGCGATGCAATGCGGCTACTGCACTTCGGGGATGATCGTCACGGCGTCGGCGCTGCTGCGCACGAATCCGCATCCCTCACCGGAAGAGGTCGCGAAGTACCTGCAAGGCAACATCTGCCGCTGCGGCACGTACCCGCGCATTGTCGCCGCCGTGCGCCGCGCCGCGGGCCTCGGCCAGGAGGCGGGACGATGAGCGAGGGAACGAAAGCCAGCGTTCCGATCGAACCCGAGCGCTACGAGTTCTCTGCCCCGCCGGCGCACCACTTCGAGCTTGCCCGCCGCGATTTCCTTCGCGTGATGGGCGGCGGCATCGCCATCCTGGTGACCTTTCGTAGCTCCGCGCTGGCGCAGGAATCCGGGCGCCGCTTCGGCGAACAGCGCCTGCCGCAGCAAATTGACGCGTGGCTGCACGTGGGCGAGGACGGCACGGTATCCGTATTCAGCGGCAAGGTGGAGATCGGGCAGAACGCGCGGACGTCGCTCACGCAGGCCGTCGCCGAAGAGTTGCGCGTGCCGGTGGAGCGAATCCAGATCACGCTCGGCGATACGAAGCTCACGCCGTTCGATATGGGCACGTTCGGCAGCCGCACGACGCCCACGATGAACCTGCAACTTCGCCGCGCGGCCTCGGCGGCGCGCGATCTGCTGGTGGACCTCGCGGCCAAACGCTGGAACGTCGACGCGAAACGTCTGGTTGCCGATGCGGGCCGCGTCACCGATCCGGCGACGCGTCGCGCAGCCACGTACGCCGAGCTGGTACGCGGGCAAGCGCTTTCGCAAACCATCCCCGTCGAAGATCCGCTCGAGCCGCCGGCGGAATGGAAAGTTGCGGGCACCTCGGTGCCGAAAGTGGACGGCCGCGCGTTTGTCACCGGCCGCCACCGCTACTCCTCCGATATCCAGCGCCCGGGGATGCTGCATGGCTGCGTTGTGCGGCCCGCTTCCTTTGGCGCAAAGCTCGCCTCCGCGGACACCCGCGCGGCGGAAGCGATGCCCGGCGTCGCAGTAGTGCACGACGGCGATTTCATCGGCGTCGCGGCGCCCACGCGCGCCCAGGCCGAGCGCGCCATCGCCGCGATTGGCGCCGAGTGGAAGGAAACGCCGCAACCCTCGAACCGCGGACTCTTCGAATACCTCAAGAGCCATGCGCGCAAGACGGAAGGCTTCGAAGGCGGCTCCAGTTTCTCTGCGGGCTCGGTGGAGCAAGGACTCGCCGCCGCGCAGCACAAGCTGGCGCAGACCTACACCGTGCGCTACATCGCGCACGCGCCGCTCGAGCCGCGCGCCGCGGTGGCCGAATGGTCGGGCGATGCGCTGACCGTCTGGACCGGCACGCAGCGCCCGTTTGCGGTGCGCAGCGAGCTGGCGCAGGCGTTCCGCATCCCGGAAGACCACGTGCGCGTGATCGTGCCGGACACGGGCTCGGCTTACGGCGGCAAGCACACGGGCGAATGCGCGGTAGAAGCGGCGCGGCTGGCGCGGGCCGCCGGCAAGCCGGTGAAGCTCCTCTGGACGCGCGAGGAGGAATTCACCTGGGCGTATGCGCGCCCGGCAGGCGTCATCGAAGTGCGCAGCGGCGCGCGCGGCGACGGCACGCTCGCGGCCTGGGAGTTTCACAATTACAACTCGGGCGCAGCGGGCATCCGCACGCCTTACGCCGTCGCGAACCAGCACATCGAGTTTCATTCCACGGACTCGCCGCTGCGCCAGGGCTCCTACCGCGGGCTGGCGGCGACCGCCAACCACTTCGCCCGCGAAACGCACATGGACGAACTGGCGCGCGCTGCGGGCCTGGACCCGCTTGCCTTCCGGCTGAAAAACCTTGAGGATGCGCGGCTGCGCGCCGCTCTTGAGGCTGCGGCAAAGGCCTTTGGCTGGGGCCGCGCGAAGGCGGCCGCGGGACAGGGCTTCGGCATCGCGGGCGGCGTCGAAAAAGGCGGCTACGTGGCCACGTGCGCGGAAGTGCGCGTGGACCGCACGAGCGGCGCGGTGCGCGTCGTGCGGCTGGTCACTGCATTCGAGTGCGGCGCCATCGTCAACCCCGACCAACTGAAGAACCAGGTGGAAGGCTCGATGATGATGGGCCTGGGCGGGGCGCTCTTTGAAGCCCTGGACTTCGCTGACGGGCGCATCCTTAACCCGCGCTTCTCGCTCTATCGCGTGCCGCGGTTCTCAGACATGCCGGAGATGGAAGTGGTGCTCATCAACCGCAAGGATCTGGCGCCCGCCGGCGCCGGCGAAACACCTATTGTGGGTGCCGCGCCCGCGGTGGGCAACGCCATTTTCGACGCCGCGGGCGTCCGCCTGCGCGACCTGCCCATGGTCCCCAATGGCTTGAAAGCCTAGCCGCTTACCGCCCTGTCTCGCGGCTTCCGTTCGGCGGGAACCGAAATAACGAAAGAATTTTGCACTTAACTGCAAAATTTTGCACTTAGTGAGGAAGGCCTGGAAACAATTGCCCGCTCTGCATGAAGATGGGGAGGCGGACGGAGCCTGTCTGTAATGAAAACAAAGAGTTTAGATCTTCTTGCAGTGGCATGAGCCGACAGGAAACTCTGGTACCTTCCGTGCAGCCCCTGAAAAGGACCAGCCTTGCGAGGTTATTCCGCACACGTGTGCTGCCCGAGGGCGGGGCCAACCTCGAACCCGGCGTGTGTCTGCCCGTGTAGGCGAACATGTACAAGAACTTCTTCGGACTGCGCGAGAACCCTTTCAACGTCAACCCGGATCCCCGGTATCTGTTCCTGACCCCGCGGGCCCAGGAAGCGTTGAGCGGGCTGATGTACGGGGTTCGGATGCGCAAGGGGTTCATCCTGCTCACCGGCGAGGTCGGGACGGGCAAGACGACCCTGATCAATCACCTGCTGGATTGGCTGCACAAGCAGCGGACGCCGACGGCCTTCATCTTCAACTCACATCTGGGCGTCAGCCAGCTATTCGATTTCGTGCTTGCCGATTTCGGAATCCCGGTGGACACGAGGACCAAGAGCAACGTGATGATGCGGCTGAACGAGTGGCTGCTCGAGCGCTACCGCGCCGGCCAGACCCCTGTCCTGATCGTGGACGAGGCGCAAAACCTGCCGCTGTATGTGCTCGAGGAAATCCGGCTGCTGCTCAACCTGGAGACGCCCAGCGAAAAGCTGCTGCAGATCGTGCTCGCAGGCCAGCCCGAACTCGAAGAGAAATTGAAGCGACCCGAGCTGCGCCAACTCCGACAACGGATCATGCTCCGCTGCAAGACGATGCCGCTGGACCCCGAAGAGATCCACGGCTACATCCACGAGCGGTTGCGCATCGCCGGGGCCCCGGGCGAGCCAATCTTTGCGCCCGAGGCGATCCACGCCATCCATCGCCATTCGCGCGGAATCCCCCGCGTCGTGAACCTGCTCTGTGAGCATGCGCTCGTCAACGCGTATGTAGACCAAGTCAAACCGGTGCCGGCGCACATCGTCGACGCGATCGCCCGCGAGTTTCAGCTCGACGAAGTCGACCTGCTCTCCCCGGGCTCCGCTTCTGGCGCCCCCACGCGCGCCGGCTCCGCCGCGGAGAAACTGACTCTCACAAGGGCGCTGACGCCTCCGCCTTCAGCGGCCGAGCCACCGTCAAAGGAAGAACCCCTCGCTCCGGCGGCGCCCGTTTCAGAACCCGTTGCCGAGGTGACGCTGACGCTCAGCCCAAATAAGGCGCCTGAGAAATCAGTCCTGGTTCACGAGGAGATCTCCACACCCAAGCCGGATCTGGAAGCCCCCGCCAGCCATCGGGCACCGGCTATCGCATCGGTTTGGCTCGAGTCCAGAGAGGAAGAGAGACAGCAGCCCTCGGTCCCCACGGCGCATGCTTCTGCCGCTGCCGCTGAACCCGTTGCTCAGGCACCGGCGAGCCCAACCGAGACCGCGCCTCTTCCTATCGCACACGCCACAACAGTGGCTGCGGAAGAAAAAGTGCAGCCCGCGGCCCCGCTCGCGCGCGCTGCAGCCGCTGCGACTCAGCCCATTGCTCCAGCGCCGAGCCTTGCGCAAATCACGTCTCCTTTTGCGGCTCGTCCCTTGAAAGCGAATGAGGAAACGAAAGGACAGTCTTCGGTCCCGGCGGCACTTGCTTCTGCCGCCGCTGTTCAACCCGCTGCTCCAGCAGCGTCGAGCCTTGCGCAAACCGCGCCTCCTTTTGCGGTTCGTCCCTTGAAGGTGAATGAGGAAGCGAAAGGACAGTCTTCGGTCCCGGCGGCACTTGCCTCTGCCGCCGCTGCTCAACCCGTTGCTCCAGCAACGGCGAGCCCGGCGCAGGTCGCAGCTTTTCCTGTCGCGCAACCCCTAAGAGCGACTCAGGAGTTCGCTATTTCGCCAGCCTCGACGCGAGATTGGATTCCCTCCTTCCGAGAGCCGGTGGTCCAGCGGGATGAAGTTGCCAAGACAAAGCGATCTGTTCTCAGGCTCAGCCGGAAGTCGATTCTTGCCTTCGCCTCGGTCGTTATGTTGGTGGTGGCCGGGGGATCGCTGCTTGCCTATCGTGGTCTCAATGGCGTCGCAACGGACAACCCCGTTCTGCGTTCTGAGATTGCAACGCCTGCGCCGTCCAATGCCGCGCGGCCGGCTGAACAGGCAGCCGTGCAGAGTCCGCCGCAGACTCAATCGCGGCCGAGTCTGAATGCTGGCGGGCAGCCCAGCACCCGCGCCGCGATCACCAGCAACAAAGTGAGGAGCCCGGCGCCAGTGGAGAAACGGAACTTGGCGCAGTTTGCCAACAGGTTTGCGACCCCGGTCCTGAAGCCAAGGACGAACGAGACTCCTGCGCAAGAGTTGCCGCCCCAAGTGACGGGGTCGATTTCTCCTCAAGCTTCAGCAAACCGTTTTCTGCCCGCCCTGTCATCGCCTGCGGCGCCCGCCCCGTCATCGGCTGTGAAGCCAGCCCCGTCATCGCCGGCGAAGTCAGAAGCCCCCAAGCCCGCCAGCGGGCGGGCCGTCCAAGCGATACGTCGCGCATACGTACTGCCGGTTTATCCTCATGCGGCCAGGGTGCAGAATGTGCAAGGTGATGTCACGATTCTGGCCGAAATCGACGAGAGGGGTAAAGTAGGGAAGATGAAGGTCATCTCCGGCCCCGTCCTTCTGCAAGACGCCGCCTTGGAAGCTCTGTCAAAGTGGAAATACGAACCCGCGAAACTTGACGGTCAGCCGATGCCGTCTGAGCTGTTGGTGACGATCCAGTTTCGTCTCTAGCGCGAAATTCCCGGCCGAATCACAACCGAACATCCCTTCAGACTTGTGAAGTAGCCCAGCGTTTGGCGCCGGCATGCATGGCCGCGCGACCGGCTCTCTATCCAAACGAGCTTGGGTTAACTACTGTGCCGGAACTGGCCATCTTGCCAGTAGGCCGGAGGGCGGCACGGAGTTAGCCTGTTCGTAAGCAACCGTGTGCAAGGGGAGGTTCTTTTTCGATGTTATCGCGTGCCTGGACAGATACGGAGCTCGCGCTGGCTGAAGGGGAACAGACGAGTGGCAAGAAGCACTCGCCCCCTGCAACCACCAAGCCGGACCTG
Organism: Terriglobia bacterium; assembly: GCA_041497955.1. GTDB lineage: Bacteria > Acidobacteriota > Terriglobia > Acidiferrales > UBA7541 > JBGQHO01. Next base: position 38,709 of record JBGQHO010000030.1, read on the forward strand.
GCGGAGCTTCTCCAGAGACACCGGGAGTGGGTCGAGTCTCAGGGCTGCGAAGGCTCCAGGCTGGACGTGTCGCGCGCCAACCTTGTCGGGGTTGACCTGGCGGGGGCAAACCTCCAGGGAGCCATTCTGCACAAGACGAACCTTCGCGGCGCGGATTTGTCGCTGGCCGACCTCCGCGGCGCCTCCCTAGTCCAGGCAAACCTTCAGGGGGCGGACCTGCTGGGGACCGAGTTGCGGGGCGCGGATCTTCAATGGGCTAACCTGGAAGCCGCAACGGGACTCTGGATCGGGCAATTCGCAGCCACCAATCTTTGCGGGACGGTCCTTCCGCAGCCAGTTTCCGAATTCAAGGGGCCCGCATTTCTGGCGCAAGCCTCGCGAGTGGCCCGCTGGCTGTTCGCCGCGCTTCTCTTGGCCAGCATGTTTTGTTGGCTGGTCGTCAAGCGCACAACCGACCTTGAGGTTCTGAAGAATTCCCCTTCGCTGCCGTTTCCTTTCTTGAGAAACGGAATACCGCTGGTTGGGTTCTATTGGGCCATGCCCCTGTTCCTGTTCTGCCTTTATGTTGCTTTCTACTTGGCTCTGCAACGTCTGTGGGCCGCGCTCGCCGAGCTGCCCGCAATCTTTCCGGACGGAGGTACCCTGGATAAGGCCGGTCCCTGGTATTTGACGGCCCTGGCGAGAAGCCACGTCCGAATCCCAAAAGAGAAGCGGTCGCCCCTATCTTTCTTGGAAACTATCGTCATGATGCTCCTCGCCTATTGGGTTGTCCCGGCGACGCTGATCATTTTCTGGGCGAGAACTCTTACGCGGCAAGACGTGCGCGACACAATGCTGCAAGTATGTTTTGTCACCATCGCCGTGGGGTTCTCGACGGTCGGGCTCAGAGTCATTGACACAAGACTGGACGCTGAGCTTCCTCTTCCTCTGCGCTCCAAAGAGCGATCTGGAGATTGGAAGCTCTACACGCGCGCCGCAGTCACCCTGGGGACTGGCGTGATCTTGAGTCTTCTTTCACTGGGGATAATTTATGGGGCCCCGCATGAACGCGGCACTGTCCCTGAGCGAAGTACTCCGGACTCTCAAGGATGGTCGGCCAGCGTTCTATGGGCGTTTGGATACAGCCCTTATGCCGAGCTATCGGAATTGGACATTTCCACCAAACCAGTGGACTGGACGGAACGAGAGGAAGACGTCGCTCGAGTCAAGGGTGCCCGCCTGGAGAGGATGCATCTGCGCCACGCGGAGGCATATCGCGTTTTCCTGGCGAATGCTCATCTCTGGCGGGCGGATCTTCAGGGCGCGTACTTGTCGGAAGCCGACCTACGCAGGGCCGACCTGCGCGAAACAAACCTCGAATCAGCGATTCTTGATCGTGCCAGAATCGTTCGAGCAAACCTTCAGGGAGCCAACCTCCAGAGGGCTAACCTGACCAGAGCCGACCTGCGCGAGGCCGACTTGTCCTATTCCTCCGCCGCTGGTGCAATATTCGCAGATGCCAAATTAGAGAACGCAAGCCTGTTTGCATCCAACCTGAGCATGGCCATGCTCGTGCGAGCGAATCTGGTTAAGGCAGATCTGCGCGAGGCTAAGCTGGAGAATGCCAAACTCGCCCTGGCCGATCTGCGCGGGGCTTATCTATGGTCGGCCAAGCTTCCTGGCGCCGGGCTGCAAGAGGCCCAGCTCGAGCAAGCGATCATGATCGAAGCGGACTTGCGAAGGGCCGACTTGCGCCGCGCCAATCTGCAAGAGGCTGTCTTGCGCGGAGCAGATTTCAGCGGCGCCAATTTACAAGGGGCGGACTTGCGGGGAGCAGTTCAGATAACCGGGGCGCAAATCTGCTCCGCTGCGCAGCGAAGCGGCGTGCAATTGGATGAAAGCTTGCAGCGCGAAGTCCAGAATCTTTGCGGTCCCCCCCGATAGACAGCCGCCTAACGGAAGAAACCCTCAATCTCAGGCTACCCTCCAGTCGGGGGGCGGGTGCTCGAGCCCCCAGAACTGCGGGGCGGCAATCTTGAAGCGAAGGCCAACAATCAAGCAGGAACTTGCGGAGGTCGGTCCCATTCGTCTAGTACTCGCATCGCCTCCGAAGATACTGGGAGTAGAACCTCTGCAGGGCGAGCCAGGAAGTAGCCCTGGGCTAAGTCCGCACCAATTTCGAAACAAAACTTCAAGTCGTCTTCGGTCTCGACCCCCTCGGCGACCACATGAATCCCCAGTTTATGCGAGGCTTCTGTAATCGCTTTAAGAAGCACGGAGCGAAGGCGGTCCCCGTAGGCGTTGCGCACCAACCTTTGATCGAGCTTCACATAGTCGGGCCGAAGATCGGCTAGGTGGAGAATCGAGGAGTAACCGCTGCCTAGATCGTCCAGCGCTATCTTCGCGCCCTCCGCGCGATACTCTTGCATAATGCTCCTGAGAAAATCCAGGTCGTGCACCTTCTCGGCCTCGGTCACCTCGAAAACAAGTTGCGAGATGTCAACGCCCATCTCATGACACATGGCCTTTGTCTTCCTGACGTCAAACTTTGGATTGTACACAGAGCTCGGCGTAAAATTTAAGAAGAGGGCCAGGCCATTTTGCATGAGACTTCGACCCTGCTTGAGCGCCGCACGCCAGGCAGCGTGGTCTAGTTCGTGAGACATGCCCAGCACGCGGGCAGTGGAGAGTAAGCTCTCAGCGCCAACCGGTATTCCTCCCTGATCGCCCCGGACGAGACATTCACAGGCCACACAACTCTTCGTCGCCAGGGAAACCAGCGGTTGAAACACTACGGAGAGGGAATTCGCCGCAAGCAACTTCACAAGCCAACGGGTATGCATACGAGCCAGCACCTGGTCCAACTCTTCCAGATGCATGGGCGCCCGAGCGAGTTCCTCAGCCGAAGGTGTGCGCGACTCAAATAAGGCTCCGCGAACTTCAGAACATTCCATGCTGCTCAGAGATTCCCGCCACTGCCTGACCGCCTGGGCCAGGACGTCTGTCTCGGCTGCCACCAAGACCGTGTTTGGCGATGGTTCTGAGTAACCCAGTTGATGCAGGTGCAATACCCCCTTGAGTTTCGAGAAAACAACCGGCTCAGGACTATAGAGCAGGACCGCTTCTGGCCTCTGGGTAAGACCGTGCTCCCTGCGCCATCCCTTGGTATCGGGCTCTTTCACAGAACTAATTCTATTAGGGTTTCTCTGCAAGGTCAGGTGCTTGGCGCGAGGAAGTTACCTCTCAGCCGCGGCCCAGAGACAAAGCAAGAAACTCCGATGCGCGTCTGACCGTGTTGCCGCTGGATACGCGCTTTGTTAGACTGCCTCTAGGATGGCCTCAATTGTGCGCGAGATGGGTGAGACGTTTCTGGCGCTTGCTAGGGGTTTTGGCGTCACGTTCCGCAACATGCTGCGGAAGCCCGTTACGGAGAACTATCCGGACGAGCCCGTTCATTTCCAGCCGCGTTATCGCGGCATCCACGTCTTGCACAGAGACGAAAACGGCCTGGAAAAGTGTGTGGGCTGCTTTTTGTGCGCCGCAGCTTGCCCGGCCAATTGTATCTACATCGAGGCCGCCGAGAACACGGATGCCCAACGCACCTCCGCGAGCGAGCGCTACGCCAAGGTCTATAATATCGATTATTCCCGCTGTATCTTTTGCGGTTATTGCGTCGAAGCGTGTCCCACAGACGCCATTACCCACGGGCACGGATTTGAGTTGGCCACGTACGACATAAACGCGCTCATCTACCGCAAAGAACAATTGCTCGAGCCCTGGCCCCCGAAAAGGGCCACCGGCTGAGCCCCTCTTCGGGTCGGTCGCGTTGGCCCTCCATCGCTCTTATCGAGCGGCACTTTGCAATTCGGCTACACAACAACTCTCTGCTAGGTTTCCGCCAAGTCGGCGCTGCAAGCTCGCGGCGACGAGTGCGCTTACTTCGGCTCCAGGATCAATGGCAGGCCGGTGCGCGCGTTGCCGATCATCACCACCTTGGCATTGTTGCTGGTCGCCAGCCGCTCCGTGGCCTCGATGCCCTTCCACTGGAGCAACTGCTGGCTGATGCTCCGCGACACCGTTTCCTGGAAGTCGCGGATGCCTTGCGCCTCGATGCGCTTGCGGTCCGCTTCTTGCTTTTCCTTCTGCAGCACGAAGCTCATCTGCAGGGATTCCTGCTCGGCCTTCTGCTTCGCTTCGATCGACGCCTTGAGCATCTGCGGCAGTTGGACGTCGCGCAGCAAAATGCTTTGGACGTCGATGCCCCGGCCACTCAGTTGGCGCACGAGTTCCTCGTGAATCCGCAGCGCCACCTCTTCGCGCCCCCCGGTATAGAGTGCGTTGGCGCTGTGCGAGGCTGTCACCGAACGGATCGCCGAACGCAAGTTGGGCTCCACGACCACCTCGACGTAACTCGGCCCGATCTTCTGAAACACCTCGGCGGCCTTGTCCGGAGTTAGCCGGAAGAGCAGCGAGGTATCCAGGGTCATCATCAACCCCTCATTCGAGGGCACGCTGGCAGTTTCCTTCAGCTCCTGCGTGCGAATCGACATCGTGTTGTTCGCTTTGAAGGGGTTGACCAAGTGCGTGCCTTCCGGCAGCACGTCGCCGGTCACGCGACCAAACAGCGTCAGTACACCCACATGCCCCGCCGGCACGTAGGCCACCGACGCGTACAGTAGAATCAGCAGCAGGATTCCACCCAGCAGCATCCCTAGCCTCTGCGGTAGCCAACTGCCCACCTTGGCCATGTACAGCTGCGGCGTTTCGTCTTCCGGCTCTTTGTGAAATGCGGTCATCGGTCTCTCCTATAGGAAGATTGCGCGGTTTCTAGTTCGCGCGGCGTCATTCTACTTGGCTTTGGTGGTTGGTAGTAATTAAGACCGCACCGGCAGAGCGCTGACCAAGGATCAAAACAACAGAACTGGGGGCAGTGATGTCGCGCCTCGGGGCGTCCTACAGGTTGAAGCGCGCCAAAACTGCAGAACCAGCTTATAGGGGGAAGCCAATGCGGCGCACTAGGTCGCCAAAACGCGGATCGGAGTGCAGGACATCGAAGCGCGGGTCCCATCGGAGGTGCACAATCATGCTGGAGCGCCCGTCGTAGGCCTTCTGGAGAGCGCGAAAGGCTTCGTCTTTCTCGCCCAAGGCGGTGTGAATAGCAGCAACTTCGTAGGGGGAGACGTAATTTTTCCGGGAAAGTTCGCGCAGACCGCTGAGCATCTTGTGAGCGTAGGCCTTATTCCCGGACATGGCGATGGCGCGCGCCAACCCCGTCAGGCCCAGCGTGCTGCCTCCGCCGCAAGGGGACCCGCCCAAGCTGGCAGACTTTCGGAATTCAGCGATCGCTTGCTCGAACATGCCCTTCTGCTCGTAAGCCAAGCCGAGGTGGTAGTGGGCCCAGAAATGGTTGCGGTCTATCTCCAGCGCCTTGCGCGAGTATTCCACGGCTTCATCGTAGTGGCGCGTATACAAGCAGTGCCAACCCACGCAGGAAGTGAGCATGGGATTTACAGGATCGAGTTCGGATGCGCGCCGGCTCTCGGCAACCGATTCTTCGCCCCGGCCCATGGCCAACAGGTAATGCGCGTAGCTGTGATGCAGGTCGGCATCATTGGGTTTCAATTCCAACGCGCGCCGGAACTCTTTTTCCGCGCCGGGCCAATCCCAATCGTGATGGAGCTTAAC
>JBGQHO010000031.1:0-42824 GCA_041497955.1 Terriglobia bacterium
GCTGGGCCGCACGAAAGGCGTGGGCGTTCTCTCGGCTGCCGACGCCATCGCGTTTGGCGTCAGCGGGCCGGTGCTGCGCGCGAGCGGCGTGAAATGGGACATCCGCAAGGCCATGCCGTACGCGGCCTACGACCAGTACAAATTCGAAATCCCCACGGGGCAGAACGGCGACACGTTTGACCGTTACCTCGTACGCATGGAAGAAATGCGCCAATCGCGCCTGATCTGTCTGCAAGCCATCGAAAACATCCCCGCGGGCCCGATCATGGCGCGCATCGGCAAGGTGCTGAAGCCGCCGCCGGGCGAGGTCTACCACTCGATCGAAGCGCCCAAGGGAGAGATCGGCTACTACGTCGTGAGCGACGGCACCACGCAGCCCTACCGCGTGCGCGTCCGCCCGCCATCGTTCATCAACCTGCAGGCGTTTGACAAGATGGTGCGCGGCCACCTAGTGGCCGACGTGGTGGCGATCATCGGCACGATTGACATCGTGCTGGGAGAAGTGGACCGCTAGATGCGCGAGCTCATCGAGTTCTTCCGGCCGCACCTGCTGCCCCTGCTCTACGCGCTGGTGATTGTGGCGGTGCTGCCGCTCATCGCCGGCTACGTCGTGCTGGTGGAGCGCAAGGTGATGGCCGACATGCAGGCGCGCCTGGGGCCGATGCGCGTGGGGCCGCACGGGCTGCTGCAGCCGATTGCCGACGCCGTGAAGCTCCTGCTGAAGGAAGACATCATCCCCGAAAACGCCGACGTGTGGATCTTCTGGCTGGCGCCGCTGCTCTCGGTGACGGCGGGGATGCTGGCGCTTTCCGCGCTGCCGTTCGGCCCCGCGTTTCAGATCGCCGACCTCAATATCGGCCTGCTATTCGTCGTCGGCATCGGCTCGATGGGCATCTTCGGCATCGTGCTCGGCGGGTGGGCGTCGAACAGCCATTATTCGCTGCTCGGCGCGCTGCGCAGCTCGGCGCAGCTCGTCAGCTACGAAACCGCCGCGGGGATGGCGCTGGTGAGCGCGCTGCTGCTGGCGGGCACGCTTTCGATGGCGACGATTGTTAGAGTGCAGGAGCAGAAAGGCGTGTGGTTCGTTTTCGTCGCCCCGATTGCGTTCTTCACGTACCTGGTGGCCTCGATTGCGGAGACGAACCGCGCGCCGTTTGACCTGCCCGAAGCGGAATCGGAGCTCGTTGCCGGCTACATGACCGAGTACAGCGGCTTCCGCTGGGCGCTTTACTTTTTGGCCGAGTACACGAACATGATCGTGGTCGGCTCGATCGCCACGGTGATGTTCCTGGGCGGCTGGCTGCGGCCATTCCCGAACGTGCGCGCGCTCGATTTCTTCGACTACGTGCCCGCGGTGCTGATGCTCGGCATCGCAGGCTATTGCCTGTGGCGCGCGCCCAAGCAGCCCGTTACGGTGCAGAAGCTTTTCCTCGTGGCCGTGGCCGGGCTGTGCGCCCTGCTGGCGGCGATCCTGGGGGCGCCGCTGTTTGGGGTGCCGTATCTGAGCAAGGCGGCGCTGCACGGCGGCTTCTGGTTCCTGCTGAAGGTGTTTCTGTACATCTACGTTTTCATGTGGCTGCGGTTTACGTTTCCGCGCTACCGGTTCGACCAGCTCATGCGCCTGGGCTGGCATTTCCTGATTCCGGTCTCGATCGTCAACGTGGTGGCCATCGGCGTGGCGCTGGTGCTGCACCGGCAGTTCGGCTGGGCGTCGTGGCTGGCCCTGCTTGTGACGACGGTCGGCACGCTCGCCGTGGCTGGCTACCTGGCCGCCACGGACGAGCGCCACGAAACGGCGATGGTGGGCGGCGATGCGTAGGGGCTCATGCTAGACAAGGTCGTCTTCTACTTTTTCGCGGGGCTGGCCGTGCTCTCCGCCATCCTGGTGGTGACGCGGCGCAACGTGGTGCACAGCGCCATCTTCCTGATCACCGCGCTGCTGGCCACCGCAGGCATTTTTCTTCAGCTCCACGCGGAGTTCCTGTTCGCGGTGCAGATCATTCTCTACGTCGGCGGCATCATGGTGCTGTTCATCTTTGTGATCATGCTGGTGAACCTGGATGTCGCGCTGCACCAGGTGCAGTTCAACCGGCAGGCGTGGCTGGGCGTGCTGCTGGCGCTGGTGCTGGGGGTGCAGCTCGCGGTGGGATTTCTGGTGGGCCGCACGGGAGTGACGTTTGCGAAGCCGAGCGGGGGGCCGCTCGAGCCCAATACGGAACTGGTGGGCAGGGCGCTCTTCCAAAACTACATGCTGCCGTTTGAGATTGCTTCCATTCTGCTGCTGGTGGCCATGATCGGCGCCGTGGTCATGGCCAAGAAAAAGGTGTGAGCGCGCGATGATTCCGACCAGCCACTACCTGGCGCTGAGCCTGCTGCTGTTCACGATCGGCGTGATCGGCGTGGTTACGCGGCGCAACGTCATCATCATCTTGATGTCCATCGAGCTGATCTTGAACGCGGTGAATATCAACCTGATTGCGTTTTCGCGGATGCTCGGCTCGGTGGACGGGCAAATCTTCGCGCTTTTTGTGATTACGGACGCCGCAGCGGAAGCGGCCGTCGGGCTGGGCATCATCATCGCGTTTTTCCGCAACCGCGAGACGGTCCTGGCCGATGAGATGGATATTCTGAAGTGGTGACGATGCACATTGGCTTCTTTCTCGACCATATCTGGCTGATCCCGCTTTTCCCGCTGGCGAGCGCGGCGTTGATGCTGCTCATCGGGCGGCGGCTGCCGAACAACGCCGTGAGCACGATCTGCGTGGGCAGCGTCTTCGTGTCGTTCGTCTTCGCGCTGGGCGCGGTCGTGCAGCTCTTCGGGCTGCCTGCCGAGCAACGCGTCGTCGAGCGGATCCTGTTCGAATGGGTGCCCGCGGGGCCGATGCACACGAGCGCCGGGCGGCTGGTGAACTTCATCGCCGACTGGGGCTTTCTGCTCGACCCGCTTTCTTCGGTGATGGTGCTGGTGGTCACCGGCGTCGGCTTCCTGATCCACTTCTACTCGATCGGCTACATGGGCCACGAAGGCGGCTACTACCGCTTCTTCGGCTACATGAACCTGTTCATGTTCTCGATGCTCACGCTGGTGCTGGCGAACAACATGCTGCTGATGTTCGTAGGCTGGGAAGGCGTGGGCCTGTGCAGCTACCTGCTGATCGGGTTTTATTTCCTGCGCAAATCGGCCGCGGACGCAGGGAAGAAGGCGTTCATCGTCAACCGCATCGGCGACGCCGGCTTTCTGCTGGGCATTTTCCTGACTGTCGGCACGCTGGGCACCATCAAGTTTACTGAGTTCGGCGCGGCGCTCGCGGCGGGGAGCTTCGCGCTTGGCGCGCCGGCGCTGACAGCCATCGGGCTTCTGCTCTTCGTCGGCGCAACGGGCAAATCGGCGCAGATCCCGCTGTACGTCTGGTTGCCGGACGCGATGGAGGGCCCCACGCCGGTCAGCGCGCTGATCCACGCCGCGACAATGGTCACCGCGGGCGTGTACATGGTGACGCGCCACAACGCCATTTACCAGATGGCGCCGTTTGCGCTCGAAGTGGTCGCCGTGATCGGCGCGCTCACGGCCATCTTTGCGGCCACGATGGGCCTCTTGCAGAACGACATCAAGCGTGTGCTGGCGTATTCGACGATCAGCCAGCTCGGTTACATGTTCCTGGCGTGCGGCGTCGGCGCCTTCGCCGCGGGCATCTTCCACCTGATGACGCACGCGTTTTTCAAGGCGCTGCTCTTCCTGGGCTCGGGCAGCGTGATTCACGCGCTTTCGGGCGAGCAGGACATGCGCAAGATGGGCGCGCTGTGGGGAAAGATTCCGGCGACGGCGAAGACTTTCGTCATCGGTGCGGTGGCGATCGCGGGCATTCCGCCGCTCGCGGGCTTTTTCAGCAAAGACGAAATCCTCGGCAAGGCGTTTGAGCACAGCCCGCTGCTGTGGATCATCGGCTTCGTCACCGCGGGCATGACGGCGTTCTACATGTTCCGCCTGGTGAACATGACGTTCTTCGGCAACTCGCGCGTGCCGCATGACGTGGAGCACCACATCCACGAATCACCCAAGACGATGACCGTGCCGCTCATGGTGCTGGCGGGGCTTTCCGTCATCGGCGGGTGGATTGGCTGGCCGGCGGCGCTCGGCGGCAGCAACCGCTTCGAGCGTTTCCTGGAACCCGTGATTTCACGTCCCATGGCGGCGCACGCGGAAGCGGCGGCCACGCACGCGAGTGCGATGGAGTATCTCTTGATGCTGGCTTCGATTGCGATTGCGCTCGCGGGCATCTGGTTGGCGCGTCTGCTCTATCTGCAGCGCGCCGAGCTGCCCGACAAGATTGCGGCGAGCTGGCCGCGGCTCTACAAGCTTGTGTACAACAAGTATTACGTGGACCAGATTTACGACGCGATGTTCGTGAACCGCGCGAAGGACCTGGGCACCACGCTCGGCGCATTTGACACCAATGTGATTGACGGGCTCGGCGTGGATGGCGCCGGCTGGCTGACGCGCTTCACGTCGCGGCTTTCCATTTGGTGGGACACCTGGATCGTGGACGGCTCGGTGAACCTGGCGGCGCGCATCGTGTGGATCGTCAGTTTTCCGGTGCGCATGGCGCAGACCGGGCTGGTGTCAAGCTACGCGCTGCTGATCGTGATCGGCCTGCTGATTTTCCTGGGCTACTACCTGCATCCTTTGCGGGAGTTGAGGACGCTGTTCCATTAGAAGGCGAGGTTCCGACGTGATGGAATTCTTTCGAAGTCATATCCTGAGCGTGGTGCTGTTCGTGCCCACGGCGGGCGCGATCCTGGCGCTGTTTGTGCCGCGCGAGCGCGAAGACGCGCACCGGCTGCTGGGCAACGTCTTCGGCTTCCTCGGGCTGATCGTTTCGCTGCCGCTGGTGTGCTGGTTCAAACCCGACCAGGCCGGTTTCCAGTTCACGGAAAACCACGAATGGATTCCCTCGATCGGCGCACGCTACACGCTGGGGATTGACGGCATCAGCTTCCTGCTCGTGATGCTGACCACCGTGCTCGGCGCCATCGCCATTCTTTCGTCGTGGAGCGCCATCAAGACGCGCACGAAGGAATACTACATCCTGCTGCTGCTCCTGCAGACGGGCATGCTGGGCGTTTTCATGTCGCTCGACTTCTTCCTGTTCTACGTCTTCTGGGAAGTGATGCTCGTGCCCATGTATTTCCTGATCGGCGTGTGGGGCAGCGAGCGGCGGCTCTATGCAGCCATCAAATTTTTCCTGTACACGCTGGCCGGCTCGGTGCTGATGCTGCTGGCGATCCTTTCCATCTATTTCAACTACGCGAAGCTGACGGGCACGTACACGTTCGACATCCAGGCGCTGCTCACGGCGACGCCGCAGTTTTCCCACGGCCTGCAGTGGTGGCTCTTCTGGGGCCTCTTCTTCGCGTTTGCCATCAAGGTGCCGATGTTCCCGTTCCACACCTGGCTCCCCGACGCGCACACCGAAGCGCCCACGGCGGGCTCCGTGATCCTGGCCGGCGTTTTGCTGAAGATGGGGACGTACGGCTTCATCCGCTTCTCGCTGCCAATGCTGCCGACGGCCAGTTCGAGCAAGATCATCGTGAACCTGATGGTGGCGATCTCGATCATCGGCATCATCTACGGCGCGCTGGTCTGCATGATGCAGAAGGATATGAAAAAGCTGATCGCCTACAGCTCGGTCAGCCACATGGGCTTCGTGACGCTGGGCATTTTTGCGTTGACGCCGCACGGCCTGGCGGGCAGCGTGATCCAGCAGGTCAACCACGGCATTTCCACCGGCGCGCTCTTCTTGCTCGTCGGCATCCTCTATGAACGCCGACATACGCGCATGATCTCCGAATTCGGCGGGCTTTCGACGCCCATGCCGAACTTCGCGGCCATCTACATGATCATCACGCTCAGCTCGCTGGGCATGCCGCTGCTCAACGGCTTCATCGGCGAGTTCACGATCCTCCGCGGCGTGTTCGAAGTGAGCAAGGCCTGGGCGGCGTGGGGCGTCGTGGGGATCATCCTCGGCGCGGCGTATCTGCTGTGGCTCTACCAGCGCGTGATGTTCGGCAGCGTCACGAATCCCGCCAACGAGCACCTGCCCGATATGAATGCGCGCGAGCTGGTCACGCTTGTGCCGCTGGTCCTTCTGGCCTTCTGGATCGGTGTGTATCCGAAGCCGCTCTTCCGCTATCTGGAACTGCCCGTGAAGCAGATCGTCGAGCGCGTGAACCCGGGCTATTACGCGGCCGAACCCATGCCGCCCACCCCGGTGCCGATCAAGATGCCGGCAGAAAAACCGCAGGCACAGGAGAAAAAGTAAGCCGCCGCTATGTGGAACGAATTCTTCCGGCGCGAAGATTTTCCGCTGATCCTGCCGCAGGTGATGCTCGCCCTGTTCGGTCTGGGCATCCTGCTGACCGATTTCCTGCTCGAAGCGCGCTACAAGTACTGGAACGCAGTGATGGCCCTGCTGGGCGTGGGCTTCAGCGGTTTTTCGCTCTGGCGGCTCCACAGCGCTCTCGTCGCGCAACAGGCGCGCGGGCAGGAGCCCTGGCTGCTCGGCTTCGGCGGATCGGTGCTCGTGGACCATTTCTTCCTCTTCTTCGGCTTCCTCTTCCTGGCTGCTACGGCGCTGGTGATCCTGCTTTCGGTGCGCTACCTCGAAATCGAACAAGAGCACCACGGCGAGTACTACGCGCTGATGCTGTTTGCCACGATCGGCATGATGTTCATGACCTCGGGCTACGACCTGATCGTGCAGTTCATCGCGCTCGAGACGATGGCCATCAGCTTCTACATCCTGACGGGCTTCCTGCGCCACGATAAGCGCTCGAACGAAGCCGCGCTGAAGTACCTCCTGCTCGGCGCGTTCAGCTCCGGCATCCTTGCCTACGGATTTTCGGTGATGTACGGCGCCGCGGGCTCGACGAACCTCGCGGAAATCACCCTTGCGTTTACGCACCGCCAGCCGGACGACATCCTGGTGCTCCTTGCGGTCGTGACCGTCGCGGCAGGACTCTTCTTCAAGGTTGCTGCGGTGCCGTTCCACCAGTGGGCGCCCGACGTGTACGAAGGCGCCCCGACTCCGATCACCGCGTACGTCAGCGTGGCTTCAAAGACCGCGAGCTTCGCGCTGCTGCTGCGCCTGTTTCAGACGGCGTTCTGGCCGGCGCGTCCGAGCTGGGTCATGCTCGTTGCGGGCGTGGCCGTGGCTTCGATGACCGTCGGCAACTTCGCCGCGATCACGCAGAACAACGTCAAGCGCCTGCTCGCCTATTCTTCGATCTCGCACGTCGGCTACATCCTGCTGGGCCTGGTGGCGGGCAATGAAACGGGCTTGCAGGGCATGGCGTTTTACCTGTTCGTCTACGCGTTCATGAACACCGGCGCGTTTGCGATTGTTATCATCCTGCGGCGCAAGGGCCTGATCGGCGACGACCTGGAAGACCTGAACGGACTGATCCAGCGCAGCCCGGGCGCCGCGGTGCTGCTGCTGATCTTCATGCTCTCGCTCGCGGGCATCCCGCCGACGGCGGGCTTCCTGGGGAAGTACTACATTTTTCTCGCGCTGATCCAGACGGGGCACTACGTGCTAGCCGTCTTCGCCGTGCTCTACATCGTGCCCGCGGTGTACTACTACTTCCGCATCGTCGTCCACGCGTTCATGCGCGAGACCACCGACCCCGTGCGCCCGGTCGTTTCCATGGGCCAGGCCATCGCGCTGACCGTTACCGTGTTCGTCGTGCTTGTGGCGGGCGTTTATCCCGAGCCGTTTGTGCGCTTCGCCAGCCAGTCGCTCTTCTTGCCGTTTGGTCCTCTTGGCCGCTGACCCACAAGATCGTCTCCCTCCCGAACCGCCGCGGCGGGTTCCGAATTTTGCTCGCCAATTCAGCATGGCCATGGAGTTGCCATTTATCCTCGTTGGAGCGGTCGTGGTTGGGGGAGGCATTGGGTGGGCACTCGATCGCTGGCTGGCGACGAAGCCGTACCTTATGATTGTCTTCGGGGCGCTCGGGTTCTTTGCTGGGATACGGGATGTGCTTCGACGCGCAGCGCCGAAAGGAAACGATGACCAGCGCGGCGGCTCAAATCACTAGGGACTACAGAGGGCCGGAACGCCGAATCGCGTGGCTCACCCTGGCCATCGGCACTGCAGCGTCAGCCGCTGTGGCGGCGGGAGTATCGTGGCGTGCTGGCGCGGGCGTGCTCCTCGGTGCGTTGTTGGCGTGGGTGAATCTCCGTTGGCTTCAAGAGGCTCTCGATGCGGTCGTGCGGTTCTCGAAGGCGCAGCAGGGCGCGAGCCGTCCCCGCATCTCTATCTGGGTCTATATGAAATTCTTCGGACGGTACGCCTTGATCGCTCTTATAACGTATGTTATCGTCACCCGTTTTGCAGTGCCCGTTCTAAGCGTCTTGGGGGGATTGTGCGCGCTCGGCGCCGCCGCCATGGCCGGGAGCGTCTACGAGCTCATTGCTAAGCCGGACTGAGGCATGGAACACCACGTCAGCGGACTCACTATCCTCGTAAACAAATTTCTGGGCAAGTTCGCGCTCTCACTGTTGACCGCGCTCCACATTGCTCCCAAGGATCTGACCACTCCGATTCCGGAGTTCGTCGTGATGTCCTTCGTGGTGCTTCTCTTGGGCATGACCGGCGCGCTTTGGCTCAAGCGCCGCCTTTCGGTCGAGTGCCCAGGGGCCGCGCAGCAGGTGGCAGAATTCCTTCTCACGAATCGGCTTGGGTTCGGAATCCGCGACTTGCTGGACCAAAATGTGGGACACGACGGCCGGAAATATGTCCCCATGGTCGGCTCCATCGCCGTCTTCATTCTGCTGAGCAACTTGCTCGGCGTGGTCCCAGCATTCAGTTCGCCGACGGTTCACCCCACCGTCCCTTTGGCATGTGCCATCCTCACATTCCTGCACTTCAATTTGGCGGGTATCCGTACTCATGGGCCCGTTGGCTACCTGAAGAGTTTTTCCGGTCCTGTTTGGTGGCTTGCCTGGCTGATCGCCCCCGTGGAGCTCATTAGCACCTGTGCGCGTCTACTTTCGTTGACCGTTCGGCTGTGGGCAAACATGTTTTCGAGCGAGCTGATCTATGTGATTTTCTTGGGGTTGCTGGCCGGTCCGGTGGAGCACCTGGCGCACAAGAATATTTTCCTAGCAGGGATGTGGGCGCTCCTGCCGCTGACCATTCCCATACTCTTCATCGGTCTGCACATCTTTGTGGCGGTCATCCAGACCTTTGTGTTCACAATTCTTCCTGCAATCTATCTCGGGATTGCGACTGCTGAGGAGCATTGATCTGGCATGTTCGCTCGCCGCGTGAGGCCGATCTGCACGAGGAGTGACCGGCAACCACCTCCGGGGAGCAAATTCATACTCAAGGAGAAGCAGATGAAGAAACTTGCAGTTGTGGGGTTGGTTTTTTGCGCCTTCGCGCTTGTGGCTCCCCTGGCGTATGCCCAGGGGGCAGACAAGGCAGCAAGTGGTACGAACTGGGTTGCCATCTCGGCCGCGCCTGGCATGGCGTTGGCTGCATTCGGCTGCGGCCTTGCTCAATCTCGCGTGGCCGGCAACGCTGTCGAGGGGATGGCTCGGAATCCGGGGGCGGCAGATGCCATCCGCGGGGCGATGATTCTCGGTTTGGTCTTCATCGAGACTCTCGCGTTGTTCACCTTGGTGATCATCTTCGCAAAAGTTTGACGGGAGCAGAGGCTTACCGCCCGGGGGCCCGCAAGGGTCTCCGGGCTTTTTGTTTGGGAAAAGCTAGCGCAGGGAGAGAGCCGACTGGATGGCGAGCTGCATCACCTTGCCGGGGAAGAGGCCCAGGTACAGCGTGCCCGCGGCGGTGAGCAGCAGCACGAGCGCCACGCCGCGCGGCACGGGCTGCGGCGTCCATTCCTGCTGCGGCTCGCGCATGTACATCACCACGATCACGCGCAAGTAGTAGTAAGCCGCGACGACGCTATTGGCCGCCATCAGGATTACGAGCCACAGCAAATTGGAATTCACCGCCGCCTTGAAGACGTAGAATTTGCCGAGGAAGCCCGCCGTCACCGGCAGGCCCAGCAGCGAAAGCAGATAAAGGCTCAGGCAGGCCGCGGCCCAGGGCTGCTCCTGGCTCAAGCCGGCGTAGTCGTTGATCTCCAGCCGCCGCTCGCCCGGACCGCCGAGTTGGGAGACCATCGTAAACGCTCCGAACTTCATCAGCACGTACGTCGCCAGGTAGAAAAGCACGGCGGCGATGCCTGCCACGCTCTGCGCGTCATCCGGCATGGTGCCCACCGCGGCGATGGCCACCAGGATATAGCCCGCGTGCGCGATCGAGCTGTAGGCCAGCATGCGCTTCACGTTCGTTTGCACCAGCGCCGCCAGGTTCCCGGCAAACATCGTCAACGCCGCCGAAATCCATACCACCCAGAACCACGCGCCGCTCGACGCCGTGAAGCCCACAAACAGGATGCGCATCAGCAGCGCAAACGCCGCGGCCTTGGGGCCCGAAGCGAGCAGCGCGGTGACCGGCGCCGGCGCGCCTTCGTACACGTCCGGCGTCCAAACCTGGAACGGTGCCGTGGCTACTTTGAACGCGAGGCCCACGAGCATCAGCCCGAGGCCGAGCGTCAGCAGGCCGCCCGCGTGGCCCTGCGCAACCGCGGTGCGCAGCGATTCGAGGTTCGTCGTGCCCGTGGCTCCGTAAGCCATCGCTATGCCGTAGAGAAAAAACGCCGTGGCGAACGAGCCGAGCAGAAAATACTTCATCGCCGCTTCGTTTGAGCGCGGCGAGTCGCGCCGATAGCCCGCCAGGACGTAGCTCGCGATGGAGCTGATCTCGAGGCCGACGAAGCCCGTCATCAACTCCTGCGCGCTGGCCATGATGCCCATGCCCGCCGTGGCGAAGAGCACCAGCGCGTAGAATTCACCCGGCGGCAGCTTTTCTCGCTCCAGGTAATCCGCTGAGGAGAGCACGACGAGCACGGCCACGGCGCCGACGATCAGGTGTAGAAAAATACTGAAGGTGTCGATGCGCAGCAGGCCGTAGTACGCCGCGCCCGGATGGGCGGCAGGCAGCGCCGTCGCCGCAAGCCCCAGGACCGCGCCGGCGAGCGCCGGGACACTGAGCCATTTCTTGCGCGCAGCCGAAACAAACGGCTCGAGCAGCATCACCAGCATGCCGAAGCCGCAGAACACCAGCTCGGGCGCGAGGCGGTAGAGATCGTCCATGGGCGGCACCATCTATCGTTCCCCTGCGCTCGGAATCGCCGGCTGAATCGCGCGCGGCGCCGCGCCGCGTGAGTCCCGCGCCTCGTAGGCGGTTGAGCGCTGCATCTGCTTGAGGACGTTTTGCGCGGAGGCTTCCATGCGGCGCGTGAACACGGGCGACGCGATGCCCATCCAGAGGATCACCGCAGCCGCGGTGAACAGAATGACGCGCTCGCGGCGCGTGGCGTCGGGCAGCGCGCGGTTATTCTCGGACGTGACGTCGCCGTAGATGACGCGCTGGTACGCCCAGAGCAAATACACCGCGGAGAGAATCACGCCCGTCGCGGCCCACACGGCCCAGCGCGCGTGCTGCTGGAACGTGCCCAGCAGAATCAGGAATTCGCCGACGAAGCCGTTCAGCATCGGCAGGCCCAGCGACGACAGGCACACGAAAAGGAACAACGCCGAAAAAACCGGCATCGGCGTGGCCAGCCCGCCGAACTCGCGGATCAGGTGCGTGTGCCGCCGGTCGTAGAGCATCCCGACGGCGAGGAAGAGCGCGCCCGTCGAAACGCCGTGGCTGAGCATCTGGTAGAGCGCGCCCTGGATGGACGTGGCGTTGAACGCGAAGATGCCGAGCACGACGAACCCGAGGTGGCTGACCGAAGAATACGCGACGAGCTTTTTCAGGTCTGGCTGCACCATGGCCACGAGCGCGCCGTAGATGATGCCGATGATGGCGAGCACGGCGATGTACGGCGCGAGGCGATGCGACGCTTCGGGAAACAGCGGCAGGCAGAAGCGCAGCATGCCGTAGGTGCCCATTTTCAGCAGCACGCCTGCCAGGACCACCGAGCCCGCCGTGGGCGCTTCGACGTGCGCGTCGGGCAGCCAGGTGTGCAGCGGGAAGAGCGGCACCTTGATGGCAAACGCGAGGAAGAACGCGCCGAAGAGCAGCATTTCCGTGCGCGTGTTAAGCAGGACCTGGCTGGTCTGCAGCATCGCCTGCATCACCGGCAGGTCGAACGTGCCGGTCAGGTTGTAAAGCCACAGGATGCCGACCAGCATCAGCACCGAGCCCGCCATCGTGTACAGCACGAACTTCAGCGCGGCGTAGATGCGTCGCTCGTGTCCCCAGATTCCGATCAAGAAATACATGGGCACGAGCATCACTTCCCAGAAGACGAAAAAGAGGAACAGGTCGAGCGCCAGGAAGACGCCGATCATGCCCGTCTCGAGCACGAGCAGCATCAGGAAAAACTCGCGCACGCGCGACGTGATGCTCTGCCAGGAGGCCAGCACGGCGAGCGGCGTCAGGAACGTCGTCAGCAGCACGAGAAACAGGCTGATGCCGTCGACGCCCAAGTGGTAATGAATCGGCGGCGTGGCGATCCACGAGCGGTACTCTTCGAACTGGTACGCCGCGACGCCCGGCAGGAAGCCGCGCAGCAGAAGCAGCGAGAGGCCCAGTTCCGCGAGCGCGGTGGTGAGCGCGAGGCGCCGGATCCACACGCGGTCCTCGGGGCGCAGGATCAACAGCGCCAGCGCCCCCGCGAGCGGCAGGAAAATGATCACCGTCAGCAGCAGAGGCCCTTGCACGCTACCTCACCTTCCAGAGGAGAAGGATCGTGAACAGCGCCGCGCCTACCAGCACCCACGCCGCGTAGCTGCGCGTGTTGCCCGATTGCGTGTGGCGCAACCGGTCGCCGAAGCGCCGCGCGACGTGCGCGATGCCGTTCACCGAGCCATCAATCGCGCCGTCGTCCACCACTTGCCAGAGGATGTGCGTCGAAATCCAGGTCGTCGGGCGGACTAAGAGGAAGTCGTAGAGCTCGTCCACGTAGTATTTGTTCAGCAGCAGTTTGTACGGCGCGTGGAAACTCTCGGCCACGCGCTCCGGCGTTTGCGGCCGGCGAATGTAGAACCACCATGCCACCAGAAAACCGATGGCCGCTGCGGCGATGGCAATTCCCGCCATCTCCCAGAGGATCTGTTGAGTCATTTCACGAAACGTGTTGACCGCTGCAGTGAGCGACGGGCCTGGGTTTATCGCAAGGAAAGCTCTCGACGGAGAGGAAAGAGCGGGCGCGAGGAAGTGTTCAAAGCGATTGCTGCTGCCCCAGAATTCCGGCGCCGCCGCCCAGCCGCCAACCACGGATAGCACCGCGAGCACGGCAAGCGGAATCACCATGTTCTTCGGCGATTCATGGACGTGGACGGCGTGCTCGTCGAAACGCGGCTCACCATGAAATGTTAGGAAAAGCAGCCGGAACATGTAGAACGAAGTCAGCATCGCGCCGAGTAGGGCAATGACGTAGAGCACGACGCTCTTATCTGCTGCGGCCAAAAGAATGGCGTCCTTGCTGAAGAAGCCGGAAAAGCCCGGCGCGCCCGCGATGGCGAGTGTGCCCATCAGCATCGTCCAGTACGTCCAGGGGATTCGCTTGCGCAGGCCGCCCATGCGGCGCATGTCCTGCTCGCCGCCCATAGCGTGGATCACGCTGCCCGCGGCCAGGAAGAGCAGCGCCTTGAAGAATGCGTGCGTCATCAGGTGGAAGATGCCGGCGGCAAACGCGCCCACGCCGCAGCCGAGGAACATGTAGCCGAGCTGGCTGATGGTCGAATAGGCGAGAACTTTCTTGATGTCGGTTTGCACGAGGCCGATGGTCGCGGAATAGAACGCCGTCACAGCGCCCACGACGGCAACCGCAGCCATCGCCGCCGGCGCGAGCTCGTACAGAGCGTGCGCGCGCGCGACCATGTACACGCCCGCAGCCACCATGGTTGCGGCGTGGATCAGCGCGCTGACCGGCGTGGGGCCCTCCATCGCGTCGGGCAGCCAAACGTAGAGCGGGAGCTGCGCGGACTTGCCGATCGCGCCGACGAGCAGCAGCAGCGCGATGGCCGTCAGCGTCGCCTGCGGCTTGCCGGCTGCGCCAGAGAAGACTGGCGCGAAATCGAGCGAGCCGAACGTGCGGAAAATCAGGAGCAGCGCCAGCATGAAGCCGAAGTCGCCGATGCGGTTGACGATGAAGGCCTTCTTGCCGGCGTCCGCCGCCGACTTGCGCAGGAAGTAAAAGCCGATCAGCAGGTAGCTGCACAGCCCCACGCCTTCCCAGCCCACGAACAGCAGGACGAAGTTCGCCGCCATCACCAGCAGCAGCATGAAAAACATGAACAGGTTCATGCAGGCGAAGAAGCGCGGGTAGCCGCCTTCGTGCGCCATGTAGCCGGTCGAGTAGATGTGGATCAACAAGCCCACGCCGGTGACGACGAGCAGCATGACGATGGTGAGCTGGTCCACTTGCAGGGCGAAGTCGGCGCGGAAGCTGCCCGCGGTGATCCACGTGAAATACGTCTTGAGCCACGGGACCTGCGCGGCAGGAAGGCGCGAGAATTCGCGGACGAGCTCGAGAGCGGCGGCAAACGCCAGCGCGACGCTGCCGACGCCGACCGCGTTGACCCGGCGCGCCGGCCAGTGCCGGCCCGCAAGGCCCAGCATCGCAGCGCCCGCGAGCGGCAGCGCCGGAATGATCCAGAGATAGTCGAGGACGAACATTAGAGCTTCAGCAAGTCCACGCGCTCGACGTTGAGCGATTGCCGGCTGCGCGCGATGACAATAATGATGGCGAGCCCCACCGCGGCTTCCGCGGCTGCGACCACAATCACGAAAAAGACGAACACCTGCCCCTGAAGCTGGCCGTGCATGCGGCTGAAGGTTACAAACGCCAGGTTCACGGCGTTCAGCATCAGCTCGATGGCCATAAAAATCGTGATGACGTTGCGCTTGAAGACGAAACCGATGGCGCCCAGTCCGAACAGGATGGCGCTCAGCACCAGATAGTAGGGAAGCGGCACCACGGTCAGCTTTCCCTCCGCGCGAGCACCAGCGCGCCCAGAATGGCAATCAGGATCAGGATCGAAGTTAGCTCGAACGGGAGCATGAATTCGCGGAAGAGCATGGTCGCAAGCTGCCGCGTCGAAGCAGGCGCGACGCCCGGAGCCGCGGCCTGCGTGCCCGCCGCGCGCGCCATGACGTAGGCCAGCTCGAACAGCAGGAAAAAGCCGAGCGGCAGGCCGACGTAGCGCGCCATGCGGCTCAGGTTCGTGCGCTCTTCCTCGCCGGCGTTGAGCAGCATGATGACGAGGACGAAGAGCACCATGATGGCGCCGGCGTAGACGATGATCTGCACCGCGGCGATAAATTCGGCGCCGAGCAGCAGATAGAGCGCCGCGAGCGCCCCCATCACCACGATCAGCGAAAGCGCGCTGTGAATGGGGTGGCGCTGCAGGATCAGGTTCACCGCGCCGGCTACCGCCACCGCGGCGAAGAGGAAAAACAGGATGAGCTCGAGCGTCATCGCCGCGACACCACTACAGCCAGGCTGGTGAGCACCACGTTGGCCAGCGACGCCGGCAGCAGCACCTTCCAGCCCACGGCCATCAACTGGTCGTAGCGGAGGCGCGGCAGCGTCCCCCGCACCCAGATGTACACGAACAGGAAGAAGAAGACCTTGGCCAGAAACCAGAACGGCCCCTGAATGAAGTCAATCACGCCCGGCTGCGCGACAACGTAGGCGAGCCCGCCGAGCACGAGGCCGAGCACCGGAAGCACGATGCGCCCGAACAGCGTGGTGTAGCGCAGGCCGTCGAAAATCAGCAGCGCGCCGCCCACGCCCAGCGCAGCCGTCGGGAGAAAGCGCGTCCAGGCCCAGAACGGCGTTTCCGGAAAGGGCGAGAGCCAGCCGCCGAAGAAGAGGACCGTCGCCAGGCACGATACCGTGATCATGCTGGCGTATTCGCCGAGGAAAAACATTGCAAACTTGAAGCTCGCATATTCGGTGTGATATCCGGCGACAAGTTCAGATTCTGCTTCGGGCAAATCGAATGGCAGGCGATTGGTTTCCGCCACGGCGGCGGTGAAGTAGCAAAAGAAGCCGAGCAACTGCGGCAGCGGCGCCGCAATGATGTTCCAGCGCGGCAGCACGCCCCACACGTGGCCCTGCTGCGCGGCGATGATCTCGCGCAGGTTGAACGTGCCCGCCATCAGCAGCACGCCGACCACGGACAGCGTCAGCGAAAGCTCGTAGCTGATCATTTGCGCCGAGCTGCGCAGCCCGCCGAGCAGCGGGTACTTGCTGTTCGACGACCAGCCCGCCAGCGCGACGCCGTACACGCCGAGCGACGTGATGGCGAACAAAAACAGCAGGCCGATGTTGAGGTCCGCGATCCCCAGCGTCGTGCGCTGGCCGAAGATCAGGATGTCGTCCGGGCCAAACGGGATCAGCGCGATCGACGTCAGCGCGAGCGACAGGGAAAGAAACGGCGCCAGGTAATAGACGAAGCGGTCCACGCCGCCCGGCGTGACGTCTTCTTTGAAGAGAAATTTCATGCCGTCGGCCAGCGGCTGCAGCAGCCCGTGCGGGCCCGCGCGGTACGGGCCCCAGCGCGACTGGATGTGCGCCACAACCTTGCGCTCGAGCCAGGTGAGGTAGGCCAGCGCAGTCATCAGCAGGAGCAGCAGCACGATGACCTTGACCAGCGAGACGAAGAAAAGCGGGTGCTGGGCGATGAGGCTCACGATCGTGTTTTCGCCTCGGGCAGCGAAGGGATCAGGGTGAAGTAGCGGCCGAGCGTGCCGCTCGTAAACAGCGTGTCCCGCGAAGAAAACACCGTCCCCGCCGGGGCATCATACGTCGCGCGGCCATCGGGCGACCAGATGGGCGCAGCGGCTTCCGCGCCGCCCGCCAGGAGGTTGGCGAGAGAAACGCTGTAGCCCGGCACGCTCTGGCGGATTTCCTCGAACGCCTGCTCGGGCGTGCGCCACGGAATCGCGCGGCCCAATCCAAGCCGCGCCAACTGGTGCGACACGAAACGCAGGATATCGAAGTCGCTGCGCGGGCCCATGGCATCGGCGGCTTTGCGCAGCAGTTGCACCTCGCCGGCGGTGTTCGTCACCGTGCCGTCTTTTTCGTACGCGCACATCGCGGGCAGCACAATGTCCGCGCGCGCCGCGGTTTCCGTCAGGAACAGATCCTGGACGACGAGCAACTCGAGCCCCGCGAGCCTGTCGGCGGAAACGCCGAACGTCTTCACCGGGTTCGCGCCGACGACGTAAAGCGCTTGCAGCTTTCCGGCCGCGGCGCCTTCCATCATCTTGCGCACGGTGAGTCCGGCGCGTTCGGGCAGCGCTGCGCCCCAGAGCTTGCCGAAGCGCTCCCGCGCGGCCGCGTTGCCGATGGAGGCGTAGCCCGGCAGCAGGTCCGGCAGCAGGCCCATGTCCGAAGCGCCGCGCGAATTGGCGTAATCGCCGAGCGCGATGTAGCGCGTCCGGCCGGGCAGCCGCGAGCCAAACGCCACGAGGTCGCGCATGACCGCGCCGCTGATTTCAAAGCCGAAGACGATGACCACGTCGGTTTCCTTTTCAACCGCGGCCTTGAGCGGCATCAGCTCGATCAAGACTTCAGCGTCCAGCGCGCTCTCGCTGGCAGCCAGCCAGCGCGCCACCTCCGGCTCGGAGCCCGTCGGCACCTGCACGAACTTGGCGGCTTTGCGTTGCAGCTTGATGGGCTGGTCGTTGATGACGAAGAGCCGCGCGCCCTGATGGCGTATCGCCGAGCGAATCTGCCAGGCAACCAGCGGGTTCTGCTCGGTGGGGTCGTTGCCGATCAGCAGGATGGCTTTCGCTTCGCCGAGCTGCGCCATCGTGGCTTGCGACTCTGCGGCTTTCTCGCCGAGCGCTGCGATCAGCGCGGCGTAGTCGGCGGTGCGGTGGTGATCCAGGTTATTTGTGCCGATCACCGCACGCGCCAGCCGGCCGAGCGCGTAATTTTCTTCGTTTGTCGTGCGGTTCGAGCCGATGAAGCCGATAGCGTCGGGGCCGTGCTGGTCGCGCGCCTGCTTCAACCGCGCGGCGACTTCGCCGAGCGCGTCTTCCCAGCTTGCGTGCTCCAGCGCGCCGTTGCGCCGCACGAGCGGCTGCCGCAGGCGCTCGGGATGCGCGGTGAAGTCGTATCCAAAGCGGCCTTTCGCGCAGAGGAATTCCTTATTGATGCCGGAGAGGTCGCGATTGTTCGCGCGGAGGATTTCGTTGTTGCGCACGCTCAGCGTGGTCTTGCAGCCGTTCGAGCAATGCGCGCAGATGGTGCCGACGTAGTTCATCTCCCAGGGACGCGTCTTGTAGCGGTAGGTGCCGCTGGTGAGCGCGCCGACGGGGCAGATATCGATGCACATCCCGCACTCTTCGCAGTCGAGATGATCCTCGCGGTTGGGGATGATCACGGAATACGCGCCGCGCTGGCCGATGCCCAGCGCTTTGACGTCCATGCCCTCATCGCAGACGCGCACGCAGCGGAAACACAGGATGCAGCGGGGCGCGTCGTAATAGACCGCTTCGGACCATCTCTCTTCGGGCTGGTGAATCTTTTCCTCGATGAAGCGGCTCTGGTCGGCGCCGTAGCGGAAGGTCATGTCCTGCAGCTCGCATTCGCCGCCTTTATCGCAGACGGGGCAATCGAGCGGGTGGTTCGTGAGCAGCAGCTCGAGCATGTCCTTGCGCGCCTGGTGCACCTGCGGCGTATCGGTGCGCACCACCATGCCGTCGACCGCGACAAGCGTGCAGGCCGTCTGCAGCTTCGGCGCTTTCTCCACTTCGACCAGGCACATGCGGCACGCCGCCTGCAGCGAAAGACCGGGGTAGTAGCAGAACGAAGGCACTTCGATGCCCAGCCGCCGCGCCGCTTCGATCACCAGCGTGCCCGGCGCGAGGAGCACTTCGCGCTCGTTGATCTTCAGCCGGATTTGCCTGGTTTCCGCCATGGGCTAGCGCGCCGCAGCAAACACGTCGGCGGGCTTGTAAGGGCAGCGGCCCTTCAGGTGCTCTTCGAATTCTCCGCGCCATTTCTTCACAATGCTGATCGTGGGCAGCGCCGCGGCGTCGCCAAGCGGGCAAAACGTGCGGCCGAGGATGTTTTTTGCTACTTCCTCAATCAGCGGGATGTCTTCTTCGCGGCCCGCGCCCGCGTGGAAGCGGTCGAGCATCTTGCGCAGCCACGCCGTGCCTTCGCGGCAGGGGATGCACCAGCCGCAGGATTCATGCGCGTAGAAATGCATGATGCGCCGCGCCAGGTCCACCATGCAGGTGTCTTCGTCAATGATCACCACGCCGCCCGAGCCGAGCATCGAGCCGGCCTTCGCCAGCGAGTCGTAGTCCATTGGCAGGTCGGCTTCTTCCGCTTTCAACAGCGGGCAGGAGCTCCCGCCGGGGATCACCGCTTTCAGCTTCTTGCCGTTGGCCATGCCGCCGGCGACGTCGTCAATCATCCGGAGCAAATTGAATCCCATCGGGAGCTCGTAAATCCCCGGGCGGTTCACGTGGCCGGAGACGCAGAACATCCGCGTGCCGCCGTTTCTCGGCGTGCCGAGGTTGGCGTACCATTCGCCGCCGTTCAGGATCACCGCGGGCACGGACGCCAGTGTTTCCACGTTATTGATCACCGTGGGACAGCCGTACAGGCCCACGACGGCAGGGAAGGGAGGACGGATGCGCGGGTAGCCGCGCTTGCCTTCGAGCGACTCCATCAGCGCGGATTCCTCGCCGCATTCGTACGCGCCCGCGCCGGTGTGCGTGCACAGATCGAAATCAAACTTGCTGCCGAGGATGTTCGCGCCCAGAAAGCCGCCCGCGTAGGCTTCCGCGATCGCGCCGTCGAGGATGTCCAGGACGTAGCGGTACTCGCCGCGCACGTAGATGTAGCCCCGGCGCGCGCCCACGGCGCGGCCTGCGATGACCATGCCCTCGATCAACTGGTGCGGGTCGAATTCCATCAGCGGGCGGTCCTTGCAGGTGCCGGGCTCGCTCTCGTCGGCGTTGGCGATGATGTATTTCGGCTTCGGAGTGTCCTTGGGCACGAAGCTCCACTTCACGCCCGCGGGAAAGCCCGCGCCGCCGCGCCCGCGCAGGTTGGACTTCTTCACTTCCTCGATGATCCCGTCGGGCGTCATCTCGGTGAGCGCCTTTTCGAGCGCCTTGTAGCCGTCGTGATTCCGGTAGACGTCGAGCTGGTGCGCGTTCGCGATGCCGAAGCGCTTGCTGATCACGGGCACTTCGGCGGGATGGCGCTCGTGCAGCGCGCCCGAAGTGCACGCGGCGGGCTTTGCGGGCCTGCCAGCGTCGAGATCGTCAATCAGCGCCGCGGCGGATTCCGGGGTCAGGTTTTCGTAGAAGTCGTAGTTCACCTGGAGCGCGGGCGCGCCGGTGCAGGCGCCGATGCATTCGACTTCTTCCAGCGAGAACTTGCCGTCCTTCGTCGTCTGCTTGTGCCCGATGCCGAGCTTGACCTCGACGCGCTCGTAGACTTCTTTTCCGCCGCGCAGCATGCAGGAGACATTCGTGCATACCTGAACGTGGTATTTGCCGGCGGGCTTGCGGCGCAGCATCGAGTAGTAGACGAGCGTCTCGGTGACCTGCAGCGTGTTCAGGTCTAGGCGCTGCGCGATTTCGGCAATCATTTCATCGCTGATGTGGCCGAACTGGTCCTGCGTGTAGAGCAGCATGGGCACCAGCGCCGAGCGCTTTACCGGATACCGCTTCAGCAGCTCGCTAAATTTGTTTTCGAGCGGCGCGGGCAGGGTTGTCACCGGTCCACTTCCCCCAGGACGATATCAATCGTGCCGATGCAGGCCACCACGTCGGCGATCAGGCGCCCTTCGGCCAGCTTGGGCAGCGCCTGCAGGTTCACAAACGACGGCGCGCGCACCTTCACGCGCAGCGGCTTGGGCGAGCCGTCGCTGGCCACGAAGAAGCCCAGCTCGCCGCGCGGCGATTCGATTGTTTGATAGACCTCGCCCGGCGGCGGCGAAAAGCCCTCGGTGAAAATCTTGAAGTGGTAGATCAGCGCCTCCATCTCTGTCTTCATCTTTTCGCGCTGCGGCGGCACGATGCCGGGCGCTTCGGTGCGGATGGGGCCGTCGGCGGGAATCTTGTCCATCGCCTGGCGGACGATCTTCAGGCTCTCGCGCATCTCGGCCACGCGCAGGAGGTAGCGCGCGTAACAATCGCCTTCGGTGCGCGTGGGCACATCGAACTCGAATTCCTCGTAGCTCGAATACGGGAAGAACTTGCGGACGTCGAAGGCCACGCCGCTGCCGCGCAGCGAAGGTCCCGAGACGCCCCAGGCGACGGCATCTTCCGCGCTCAGGACGCCCACGCCCTTCGTGCGGGCCAGCCAGATGCGGTTCTGCGTGAGCAGGTCTTCGTATTCTTCGATGCGGCCGGGAAACGCCCGCACGAAGCGGTCCACGCGGTCCAGCCAGCCCGCCGGCGGCTCCAGCGCCAGCCCGCCGATGCGGAAGTAGCTGGTCATCATCCGCTGCCCGGAGACCATCTCGAAAATGTTCAGGACTTCTTCACGTTCGCGGAAGCAGTAGAGAAACACCGACATCGCGCCGAGGTCGATCGCGTGCGTGCCGAGCCACACCAGATGCGAGCCGATGCGCGTCAGCTCGGTGAGCAGCACGCGGATGTACTGCGCGCGCTTCGGCACCTCGAGGCCAAGCAGTTTTTCGACTGCAAGGCAGTAGCAGAGGTTGTTCGAGAGCGGCGCAAGGTAGTCGAGCCGGTCGGTGAGCGTGATGACCTGCGAGTACGTTTTCGCTTCGCAGCTTTTCTCGATGCCCGTGTGGAGATAGCCGATGTCCGGCCGCGCCTTGACGACGGTTTCGCCTTCGAGCTCGAGCACCACGCGCAGCACGCCGTGCGTCGAGGGGTGCTGCGGACCCATGTTGAGGACCATCGTCTCGGCGGCGCCGGTGGCGGTCTGAACGGTGGTCATCAGCGGAAGCCCTCGACGGGATAGTCTTTGCGCAGCGGATAGCCTTCCCAATCTTCGGGCATCAGGATGCGCCGCAGGTCGGGGTGGCCGGCAAAGCGGATGCCGAACAAATCGAACACCTCGCGCTCGTGCCAGTTCGCCGTGGGCCACACGGGCGTCACCGTCTCGACCGCCGGGTCCGCGCCCGCGATGCACACCTTCAGCCGCAGTCGCTCGCGGCGGCTGATCGAGAGCAGGTGGTAGTTCAGCTCGAAGCGCGGCTCGTTGGGGAAGCGGTCTACGCCGGTGATGTCGGAGAGATACGCGAATTCAAGCCCGGCCTCGCCCTGCAAGAACTCGGCGGCGCGGCGCAGATGCTCGCGCGGCACGACCAGCGTCAGCTCGCCGCGGAATTCGCGCACCTCCGCGACCGCCTGCGCGTCCCACGCGCGCAATTTCTGCACGACCGGATTCTGTTCGAGGTCCTGTGTCTGAGTCACGGAATGAGGTCCCGTGCGGTCAGCGGTTCCAATCCAGCGCACCTTTCTTCCACAAATAGACGTAGCCCACCAGCAAAATCCCGATGTACACCATCATTTCGATAAAGCCGAACCAACGCAGGTCGCGGTAAATGTACGCCCAGGGGTACAGAAAAATGGCCTCCACGTCGAACAGGATGAACACGATGGCCACCATGTAAAACTTTACCGAAAACGGTTCCCGCGCGTCGCCCGTCGGGAGCATGCCGCACTCGTAAGCCTGCAATTTCGCGCGCGTGGGCCGCCGCTGGCCGACCAGGGTGGAAGCAAGAAGAATCGCGCCGGCAAGCCCCATTGCGACCAGAATGTGAAGCAGCAGCGGCGCGTAGCTGTGGAGGTAATTCCCGCTCATGGGCTGCCCCGCTATAATAGCGGCGGCGCGCCGCGCGGTCAAATGCGCGCAATGCCGCGCACGGCGGCACCGGGACGATGAACGTCACGATCAACGGAGAGAAGCGCGAGGTTCCTGCAGGCTTGAATGTGGCCGGGCTGCTCGCTCACCTGCAGCTCACGGCCGGCCGTGTGGCCATTGAGCGCAACCTGCAAATCCTGCCGCGCCCGCAGTGGGAGCAGACCCTGGTCCAGCCGGGCGACCGCTACGAGATCGTCCAGTTCGTCGGCGGCGGGTAGGTCAAGACCTTGCCGGCCTGGAGGCCGGCTCTACAACATCCAGGAAGGCACGCTGCCGTGCCTCCGCCTCGATCAGTTCTTCCGCGTGAACCGGAAGACCTCCGTCTTTTCCGCGCCCTTCTCGCGCCAGGTCCAGTGCTGCGAAAAGTGGCTGGCGTCGTCGAAATTGAGGACCAGCTTGTGCATGTGGCCCGCATCGGGGCTGGCCAGGTTCGTCGCGCCGGTGAACGTGAACGCGAGCTCCTTGACCGCGCCGGTCACAGCCGCGCTGCGCATCCGCGGCTGGTTGTTGGCCGCGCAGAAGTGCGTCAGCGCCACGCGGTCGCCATCGGCGGTGTAGAGCGTCACCATGTCGGACTCGTCCGACGAATTCAGCGCTTCGAGCACCGCTGTGCCCGTAGAAACCACCTTGTACGAGACGCGAACAGGTTTTCCCTCCGGGTTCTTGCCCTCCCATTCGCCGGCCAGGCTCTTCAGCTTGTCGAGCCCCGGATTCGCGCTCTTGTCCGCGGCGCCCTGAACAGCGAAGGCCACGCCGACAAGCAAAACCATCATCGCAATTGCCTTTCTCATTGGACTGCCCTCCTTCGAAGTTTGGCCAGCAGATGCCCGAGCTTGTTCTTCTTGGTGAGGAGATAACCGCGCGAAGTGCGCGAGGTTCGCGGCTGGCAAGGGATGCGCTCGACCACGCGGATGCCCGCGGCTTCCAGTTGGCGTACCTTGTCGGGGTTGTTCGAGAGCAGCCGCACGCGGCGCACGCCGAGCAGCCGCAGCGCTTTGGCCGAAAAGCTGTAGTCGCGCGAATCCGCCGCGAAGCCGAGCTTGCGGTTAGCCTCGACTGTGTCCAGCCCGCGGTCTTGCAGCTCGTAGGCGCGGAGCTTGTTCATCAAGCCGATGCCGCGGCCCTCCTGCGGCAGGTAGAGCAGCAGGCCGACGCGGGCGCGTCCGATCTTGCGCAGCGAAAGCTCCAGCTGCGCGCGGCAGTCGCAGCGCTCGGAAGCCAGCACGTCGCCCGTCAGGCATTGCGAGTGCACGCGCACGAGCGGCACCGCGGCGCCGTTCAGCCGGCCGCGCTGGAGCGCAACGGCCGTCTCGCGCGCGTTGCGTCCTGCAATCGCCAGCAGCGTAAACGCGCCGAAGCGCGTGGGCAGCTTGGCTCGCGCCACCACGCGCGCCCGCGGCCCTCCGGATTGCTTTCTGCGCTTCATGCGAAACCCCGTATTATAGCAGCACGCTTCGGGCCGCGCCGCTTTACATCGGGCGCCGCCTTGGCTAACGTAGGGGCCACGAATTATGGATGCGCCGCTCTCCGGAAGAGAACTTCTCTTCACGCTGCTGCTGAAGGTGGGCGCCGCGGCTTCCCTCGCCGCGCTGCTGGCGCGCTGGTCCACATTCCGCAAGGTGCTCTACACCGAGCAGCGCGACTACGACCAGAAATTCACGCTGATGATGTTGCTGGCGCCGGCGTTGCTGCTGGGCGTGGCGCTGCGCATGGTGGGGCCGCAGTACCGCTTTGCCGACCTGATGCTTTCGGGCGCGTTCCTGCTCGGCCTGCTCGGCGGGCGCGTCGTGGGGCCGCTCGGCGGCGCGCTCATCTGCTTGCCGGCGTTTTTCAAGCACGAATGGCTTTCGCCCGCCGTGGCGGGATTTGCCGGGCTGCTCGGCGGACTGATCCGCCAGGTGATTCCCAATAAGGAAGACATCTGGAATCTCGGGCCGTTCACGTTCCTCGGCATCCCGCGCGGCATCTGGAAACTCGTGCGCGAGGGCAAGCCCACGTGGGAGATGCTGCCGCTCGCAGCCTGCGTCGCGCTTGAGCTGGGCCGCATCGCGCTCGGACACGCCACGAAGGGCCGCTGGCTCTTCTACTTGGACGCGCACGGCGTCTGGCCGCTCGTTACCGTCGTGCTGGCCACGGTAATGGCCGTCGCCGTGCCCATCAAGATCTGGAACACCACGCGCGTCGAGAACAACCTGGCGCAGCACCAGCAACTCCTGCTGAAAGCGCGCATGGAAGCGCTCACGAGCCAGATCAATCCCCACTTCCTGTTCAACACGCTGAACACCGTGTCCTCGCTCATCCGCTTCGACCCGGACCAGGCCCGCGTCGTCGTGCTGAAGCTCAGCAACATCCTGCGGCAACTCCTGCGCAAGCACGAGACGTTCGTGCCCCTGCGCGACGAGCTGGCCTTCATTGACGACTACCTCGACATCGAAGTCGCCCGCTTCGGCCGCGACAACCTGCAAATCACCAAGCAGGTGGACGAGCGCACGCTCGAAGCCTTCGTGCCCAGCATGCTGCTCCAGCCCATCGTGGAGAACTGCGTGAAGCACGGCCTGTCGCCCAAGATCGAGGGCGGGCAGATCACCATCCGCACCGCGCTCAAAGACGGGCGACTGGTCATCGAGGTCGAAGACAACGGCATCGGCATCCCCGAATTCCGCCTGCCGCAGGTGTACGGGGAGGGAATCGGCATCAGCAACGTGCACGAGCGCCTGCGCGTACTCTACGGCGACGATTTCCGCATGGACATCTCCAGCCGCGAGGGTGAGGGCACGCGCATCCGCATCGAAGTGCCCGAGCTGGTCCCCGAGCTTCCCGCCGCGTCGTAGGTTCCGCAGAAAGCCCTTGACAAATTCCCTTCCTTACTGTATTTTCTGTATAGACTGAAAGGACAGAAGAGACATGCCGAGCCTCTCTCCCGTCGCCCAGAAGTTCATCCTCCACTGGGGCGAAATGGGCACCCGCTGGGGCGTCAACCGCACCGTCGCTCAGGTCCATGCGCTGCTCTTTCTTTCGCCGCACCCGCTCCACGCGGAAGAGATTGCCAAGACGCTTTCCGTGGCGCGCTCGAACGTCAGCACCAGCCTGCGCGAACTGCAGGCTTGGAGCATCGTGCGCGTCGTCCACGTGCTGGGCGACCGGCGCGACCATTTCGAATCCATGAAGGACGTCTGGGAGATGTTCCGCATCATTCTTGCGGAGCGCAAGCGCCGCGAAATCGACCCCACGCTGCGCGTGCTCCAGGAGTGCGTCGCGGAGCTCGAGCGCGGCGGCGCGGACGCCTACACCCGGCAGCGGCTGCTGGACATGCTGGAATTCCTCGGCACGATGAACGGTTTGTACGAAGAGGGGCGGCGCATCTCGCCCCGCGCGATGCGCAGCCTGGCGAAATTGCGCGGCGGCCTGCGCAAGTTGGCAGGGAAGTAACGCGGGCGGGAAGCCGCCCGCCTTTGGGTGTGCGATGGTCTCGCTGATCTCCGAAATCACCGACAGCAAGGGGCGCCGCGCCCGCTGCGGCTGGGTCTTCTACGACGCCGGCTGCCCCTTCTGCACGCGCACGGCGCGCCGCCTGGAGCGCGTGCTCGAGCCGCGCGGCTACGGCTTCGCGCCGCTGCAAGACTCGCGCGTCGCCGCCTTGTTGGGTCTTCCGCACAGCGACCTTCTGCGCGAGATGCGCGTGCTGACCGCCGACGGCCGGCAGTTTGGCGGCGCCGATGGTTTCGTGCATCTGGCGCGGCAGGTCTGGTGGGCCTGGCCGGTCTATGCGCTCGCGCAACTGCCCGGAGGGCTCCGGCTGTTTCGCGCGGGCTACCGGTGGATTGCTGCTCGTCGCCGCTGCGCTTCGGGCGGTTGCACCGTGGAGGAAGACCAATGACAGACGCACAAGTTTTCTTGAGCGGAGTCGGCGGCAGTGCATTAGTTACGCTGGGCCTTGCGGTCTACCTGCGGCCGCATCTGAAGTCTATCTTGACCGAGCTGACGCGCCTGGCGGAGTCCGGCTAGGCGCGGGCGGCGGCGGGGCGGGCGAGTACTTTCTGGTAGTAGGCTTCGTACAGCGGAATGATGTCGTTGGCGCAGTATTTCTTGCGCGCGTTGATGCGTGCTTGCTGGCCCATGGCGCGGCCGCGGTCGGGCAGCGAGAGGATCTCGATGGCGAACTTCGCAGCGGCGGCCACATCGCGCGGCGGCACCAGGTAGCCATCCACGCCGTGCTCGACCACTTCGGGCAGGCCGCCCACGTTCGTCGCCACCACGGGCACCTCGCAGGCCATGGCTTCGAGCGCGGCGAGGCCAAACGATTCCAAATCCGAGGGCAGCAGGAACACGTCGGCCAGGCCGAGCTTCTCGTGCACGCGGTCCTGCTTGCCGAGGAAGAAGACGTCGCGCGTGAGGCACTTCTGCCGCACCAGCCATTCGGCGGAGCCGCGGTCGGGGCCGTCGCCGATCAGGACGAGCTTGGCGGGCATCTTCTCGCGCACGAGCGCAAAAATCTCCACCACGTCGGTGAGGCGCTTCACCGGGCGGAAATTCGAGAGGTGCATCAGGATGGGCTCGCCGTTCGGCGCCCACTGCGCGCGTTCTTCCTGCGGCGCGCGGCAGTAGAGGTCGCAGTTCACGAAATTGGGGATGACTTCGATCGGATTCTTCACTTCGAATTCCGCCAGGGTGCGCTCCTTCAGGTAACCGGAAATCGCCGTGACGCCGTCGCTCTGCTCGATGGAAAAGCGCGTGATGGGCAGGTAGCTGCGGTTGCTGCCCACGAGCGTAATGTCCGTCCCGTGCAGCGTGGTGATGAAGGGCAGCCGCCGCGGCGCAGCCATCGAGCGGGCCAGCAGCGCGCTGACCGAGTGCGGGATGGCGTAGTGGACGTGCAGCAAGTCGAGCCCCGCGGACTCGGCGACCTCGACCATTTTCACGGCCAGCGCGAGCGCGTACGGCGCGTGGTCGAACAGGGGATAGCTGCTGACTTCGACTTCGTGGAAATGGACGCCTTCGGTCGCGGTGTTTAGCCGGATGGGCGGCGCGTAGCTGATGAAATGGATTTCGTGCCCGCGCGCGGCGAGCTCCATGCCCAGCTCCGTAGCCACAACGCCCGAGCCACCGTAGGTGGGATAGCAGGTGATCCCGATCTTCATCTTTGTCACTCTACCAGCCGCGCGTCCGCCCTGGCAAACCGCCTTGAACCCGCCGCGGCGCGATGCTAGATTGCCGACCTTCGCGCATGGGACATTAGATGTGGCAGGGGGCCTTCCGGTGACACGTTTGGCGGGCAAGACGGCGTTGATCACGGGCGGCGGCACGGGCATCGGCCGCGCCTGCGCGTTGCTGTTTGCGCGCGAGGGCGCGCGCGTGGCGGTGGCGGGGCGCTCGGCGGAGCCGCTGCGCGCGGTGGTCGCCGAGATCGAACGCGCGGGCGGGCAGGCGCTTGCGGTGACCTGCGACGTCACGCAGGCGCAGCAGGTGGAGCGCGCCGTGCGCGCCACGGTTGAGCGCTTCGGCGCGCTGAACGTTGTGGTGAACAATGCGGGCGTGCTGACTTTGGGTTCCGTCGAACAGACGCCGGAAAGCGAGTGGGCGCGTGTGCTGGGGGTCAACCTGACCGGAACATTTCTCGTCTCGCGCGCAGCGCTGCCGGAACTGCGCAAGGCGGGCGGCGGCTCGATCGTGAACATCGGCTCGCTGTACGGCCTCATCGGGTTGAAGAACCGCGCGGCGTACGCGGCCTCGAAGGGCGGCGTGGCGCAGCTCACGCGCTCGATGGCGCTCGACCACGCGCACGAAGGCATCCGCGTAAACTGTGTCTGCCCGGCGATTGTCGAGACCGAGATGATCCAGCAGGTCTTTGCGAGCCAGCCCGACCCGGCGGCGCTGCGGCGCCAACGCATCGAGCAGATCCCGCTGGGGCGCATGGGGCGCCCGGAAGACGTGGCGCAGCTCGCGCTGTTTCTGGCGTCGGATGAATCCTCGTGGATGACGGGAGTGGCGCTGCCGCTCGATGGCGGCCTGAGCGCCGGGTGAGGTGAACGGGATGACGACTCAAAAAGAGCTGGCGCGGCGTCTGCGCAAGAGCAATGCGGGAACGCTCTTCGGCTTCGAGCTGCAATCCGCCGCGCGGGGCCGCGCCGCGCTGCGCATGCGCGTGCGGGCCAAGCACAAGCAAGTGCATCAGGTGGTGCACGGCGGCGTGATTGCCGCGCTGGCCGATACGGCCGGAGGGATGGCCACCTACATGAGCGTGCCGCGCGGAAGCCGCGTGGCTACACTGGAGATGAAAATCAATTTCCTGGAGCCGGTGGACCGGGGCACGATCGTGGCCGATGCCCGCGTGCTGCGGAGGGGAAGAAACTTCACCGTGGTGGACTGCGACGTGCGCGTCGGCCGGCGCCTGGTGGCCAAGGCGCTGATGACTTTCTCGTTTTCTGCGGGAAGCGCTGCGGAGGCCTAGCGCCGCGAGGCCGCGCCCGTGCAGCGGGCCCCGCGGATCCGGCTACTGCCCGTTCGTACCGCCCTGCGCGTACTCCTCGCCGTCCTTGTGCACGTACTTGATGACGTGCTTGAAGATGAGCAGGTTGGGGCTGCCGACGCGCGTCAGCTTGATGCAGTCGCGGTCGTACCATTCCACCGTGCCGCGCAGCACCTCGCCGTCGTTCAGCACGACGGCCACCGGCGTGTGCGACTGCATCTGCTTCACCCAGTAAAAATTCTCCGCGTGGGTTTGCTCGGGCGGAGTGGGCTTCTTGTGCGGCAGCGGCCCGTGGGGCGGACGCACCGGCATTTGTTCTTTCACTTCGGTGAGGGTAGGACGAAAAAGCTTGCGGTTCACCGTATGACTCCTTCTTGCGAAATGATCCCCAATCGGGGTGCCCAGGTTTCGTTGTATCTGATGCTGCAAAACGGCCGCCCGTTTCAACGGACCGAAGATAATTCGGTTCCCCCCGGTGAACGCCTGCCCAGCGACACGGCCCACGCATCGAGACCCAGCTGGCGATTGATGTTGCGTCGCAGCCGGCCATGAAGCTGGTCCAGCCCTTGGACGGCTCGTGCGACCCATTCCGGGTCGATCCTCTTGCTCAGGGCCTCAAGTTCCTTCCGAAGAGCTGGGTTCCTCGGTGTACAGTTCGTGGGGCCGCAGGAAAGCTCGAGCAAGTCGGTAAGGAGACTATAGAACACTTCCAGCAGATTTTCAAAGGACTCTTTGCGTTCCTTCACGAGCTCCGCCGTGCCGGCAAACACCCGGGAATAGGAGCGCGCGGCCACCGCCTGTTCGAGCAGGCGGAAAACGTCCTGCCGGAGGCGGCCGGCCGCTTCGATGTCCAGCTCCATAGCCACGCCTGGGCTGCCTTCGGCCATCTGCGCGGCCAGCTTGCGCTCGGCGGGCTTCAGTTCTGTGCGTTCCTTCAGCAGCGCTTCCACCTGTGCGGCGGCGAGCGGAGCAAAATGGAATTGCAGGCAGCGCGAGCAGATCGTGGGCAGCAGGAAATAGGGATTCGGCGCCAGCAGGATGAGCGTTGCGCCCTCCGGCGGCTCTTCGAGGATTTTCAGGAAGACGCTGGCCAGGTCCCGCCGCATCGTCTCGGCGCCGTCGAGGATGAAGACGCGGCGGCGCGCCGTGGGCGCAAAATACGCCGCGCGCTGCACGGCGCGAAGCTGGCCCATGTGCAGCACCGGGCGCACCACGGGATTGCGGAGCCGCACCGGGTCGGGCACGATGGCCCACACGTCCGGGTGCGTCTGCAAGAGCAGCGGGATGCGCTCGACCGTGGCTGTGTCGGGGCTTTCGCCGCGCTCGGCGAGGCCCTGCTCGACGAGGGGCGCGGGATTGGCCAGCGCGCCGATGCGTCGGCAGGCTTCGCATTCGCCGCAGAAGTCGTCCTTCCGGCGCTCGCAATTCGCCGCCTGCGCAAACATGCGTGCGAGGGTGTACTTGCCCACGCCGCGCGGGCCGCTGAAGAGCATAGCGTGCGGCACGCGCTCCTCCGCGAGCATCCGCCGCAGCACGGAGACAATCGCCGGGTTGCCGAGGAATTCGGAGAAGCTCATCGTGTCCGTCTAGCGCGCGGGCGCCGGACTGGCCAGCCGCGCTTCCACCGCCGCCAGCACTTCGCGGTGAATCTCTTCCGGCGGCCGCAGCGCGCCTGCTGCGGCGTCAAAACACTCGACCGTCACCCAGTTGGGCTCAGTGGCCAGGCGGTCATAGACGAGCGCCGCCTGCTCCAGATGTTTCAGATCCGCTTCCAGTATGTCGCGCTTGAGCGTCGTATATTCCCGCGAGGCCTTGAGCCCCACCAGGCGCTGCGCCTCCACCGCCGGCAGGCGCAGGTAAACCACCAGGTCTTCCTGCGGCAGGCCGAAGATGCCGTACTCGACCCGCTTCAGCCAGGAGAGGAATTCCTCGCGGCGCTGCGGGCTGACGTGCGCGGTCTGGTGCGCCAGGTTGGAGCCGATGTAGCGGTCGGCCAGCACGGTCTTGCCCGCATTCAGCGCGGCTTCGAGCTCAGCCTTGGACTCGAAGCGGTCGCCGGCGTAAAGCAGGGCGGAGAAGTGCGCGTCCACCGCGTCCAGGCTGCCGAATTCGCCGTTCAGGTACCGCGCCACCAGGCGCCCGAACGACGACTCATACCGGGGAAAGCTGAAGCGGACATAGTGCAGGGCGCGCGCGTCGAGCACGCCGCTGAGCAGGTCAATCTGCGTGCGCTTGCCGGAGCCATCGATGCCTTCGATGGCGATGAATTTTCCGCGCGAGGCCATGCGAGTCGCCTCAGTCTAGCGTGAGTCCTCGAAGGCCGCAACCTCGGGGCGGGGAGGAGTCGGGAGCGGCTCCTCTGAGGCTCTGTACCTCTCCGGCGCACGCCACGTGCTAGAATCCGCGTCATGAGTGACCAGGCCCCCGCCATTGCAGCCAATCTGGAGGCGGTTTACGAGCGCATCCGCCGCGCCGCCAAGCGTGCGCGCCGCAAGCCGGAGGAAGTCACGCTGGTGGCGGTTTCAAAGACGTTTCCTGCGGAACGCATCCGCGAGGCCCATGCGGCCGGCGTGCGGCACTTCGGCGAGAACCGCGTCCAGGAATGGGACCCGAAGCACGCGCTGCTGGAAGACCTCGACGCGACCTGGCACCTGGTCGGGCACCTGCAAAACAACAAGGTCGCGCGCGCCCTGAAACTCTTCCACGCGATTGACTCGCTGGACCGCATGGAGCTGGCGCAGCGCTTGGAGCGCCTGGCCGGCGAGGCGGGGAAGCGCATTCCGGTGCTGGCCGAAGTCCGCCTGGCGCCGGAGAAGACGAAAAGCGGGATCACAGAGGTCGAGCTGCCGCGGCTGGTGGAGGCCGTACTCTCACTGCCCAAGCTGGAGCTGCGCGGCCTGATGTGCATCCCGCCGCCCGCCAAAGACCCCGAGCAGACGCGGCCGTACTTCCACCGCCTGCGCGAGCTCCGCGATGCCATGGGCGCGCAATTCAAGATTCCGATGCCCGAGCTTTCCATGGGGATGTCGCACGATTTCGAAGTGGCCATCGAGGAAGGCGCCACGCAGGTGCGCCTCGGCACCGCCGTGT
This sequence comes from Terriglobia bacterium, assembly GCA_041497955.1. GTDB lineage: Bacteria > Acidobacteriota > Terriglobia > Acidiferrales > UBA7541 > JBGQHO01. Next base: position 32,525 of record JBGQHO010000031.1, read on the forward strand.
TCGGCCCGCGCGCGGGGCGCTAAGCAGTGCTCCAGACAAGTGAACGAGGTGAGGAAGTCCTCTTCGCCGTGCGGGTGCAGCCGCGGGCGAGCCGCGACGCCATCGAAGGTACATGGCAGGGCGCGCTCAAAGTGCGCCTGACGGCGCCCCCGGTGGACGACCGCGCCAACCTGGCCCTGCGGCGTCTTCTGGCCGAGCATTTGGCAATCCCCGTTTCCGCTGTTAGAATTCTTTCGGGCGAGCGCAGCCGCACCAAGCGCGTCGCCGTCGCAGGGGTTACCGCCGAACAGGTTTGCCAGCTCGCCGCAGGCAAACGGAACCGCTCCTGACCGCTGCGAGATTCCCGGGTCACCGAATCCATGGATATCCAAGCGATCCAGCAGGAATTGCGCGCCAGCCGAATCGACGGCTGGCTTTTCTACGATTTTCATCGCCGCGACCCCATCGCCTACCACGTTCTGGGCCTGCCGGAGACGGGCATGGCCACGCGCCGGTGGTTCTACCTGATCCCGGCGAAGGGAGAGCCGCGAAAGCTGGTGCACCGGATCGAATCGGCGGCGCTGGACTCGCTGCCCGGGCAGAAGTTGGTCTATGCAGGGAAGGACGAGCTGCTGAAGAACCTGCCGCGATTGCTGGGCCGCGCGAAGACCGTGGCCATGCAGTACTCGCCGCGGAACGCCATCCCCTATGTCTCGATGGTGGACGCCGGCACGGTGGAGATGGTGCGCAGCCTGCGCCGCAAGGTGGTCACCTCGGCCGACCTGGTGCAGAAGTTCGAGGCCTGCTGGTCGGCGGAGCAATTCCAGGGTCACCTCGAGGCGGGGCGCGCGATTGACCGCATCACGCAGGAAGCCTTCCTCAAGGCGGCGCACAATGCGCGCAGCGGCAGCGGTCTGAACGAATACGCCCTCCAGCAATGGATCCTGGAGCAGTTTCGCGCCAATGGGCTTACCACCGACGAGCCGCCGATTGTGGCTGTCGGTCCCCACGCGGGCGACCCGCATTACGAGCCCAAAGCTTCCGGCTCGGCGCCGATCCGCGAAGGCCACCTGCTGCTGCTGGACATCTGGGGCAAGAAGCAGGTTCCGGGCAGCGTCTACTACGACATCACGTGGGTCGGCTATCTGGGCGCCAAGGTGCCGGAGAAATATGCGCGCGTGTTCAGCATTGTCCGCGAGGCGCGCGACCGCGCGGTGGCGTTTGTGCAGGAGGGCGTCGCCAAAGGCCGGCCGATTCAGGGCTGGCAGGTGGATGGCGCCGCGCGCGAAGTGATCCGCAAGGCCGGGTACGGCAAATACTTCGTCCATCGCACCGGCCACAACATCGGCCAGGAAGTCCACGGTAACGGGGCCAACATGGACGGCCTCGAGACGCAGGACGTGCGCCGCATCATCCCGCGCACATGCTTTTCCGTCGAGCCGGGGATTTACCTGCCTGAGTTTGGCGTGCGCAGCGAAGTGAACGTGTACGTGGACGAGAAGCAGGCGCGGGTTACCGGCGCCGTGCAGAAGGAAATCCTGGCGCTGCTGGCCTGAGACCATGGCGGAAAAGCAACAGCTCGAGAAGCAGGCCGGCGATAATCCCGCGCGTGCCGGCCTGGTTGCAGTCGCCGCATGGCTGGTTCCCGGACTTGGCCACCTGATCTTGAGAAAGTGGGGCCGCGCCGCGATTTATTTCCTGGCTGTCGGCGCGCTTGCCGTGACGGGGCTTGCACTGCGGGGCAACATTTTCTCCGTGACGAGCGACGATCCGTTCGGCTTTCTGGGATTTCTGGCCGATCTGGGGGCCGGCGTGTTCTATTTCATTTCCAAGTTTCTTGAGATGGGCGGGCCGGACGTTTCGCGCGCCGCGGGCGACTACGGCACGCGGTTCTTTGCCACTGCGGGCGTGCTGAACCTGCTCTGCGTGCTGGACGCCCACGAAATCGCGCGGGGAAGGAAGCCCTAGCCCCGCTGGAGCGCCATGCGACTCAGTCACTTCCAGGCCATGCTGCTGTTCGCGTTTGTGATCTCGCTGGCGTTCGCCCTCCTGGCCAAGCACAGGATCGGCGAGCGCGTGAAATACGCCCTGTGGACCCTTCTGGCCTTCCTGCTGATCGCCGTGGCTATCGGCTGGCTGATGTATCCCCTTTCGCGCTGACAAAGCACACCGCCGCGAGCGCCGTTTGACAGCTTTTTTCTGCGAATGTTAGAGTGATTCCACGGCGGGCCGAGGTAGCTCAGCTGGTAGAGCAGACGATTCGTAATCGTCAGGTCGCCGGTTCGATCCCGGCCCTCGGCTCCAACCCTGCGAGACCTTGTCCCCCGCGATTGCGTCCGATAGACTATCTTCATTGGGATGATGGCGGCGGTCCGCATGACCCGAGCTGCGAGGCCGGTTCTATTCATTTTGCTGTGCCTGTGGGCCACGGGCGCGTACGCCCAGTCGGCGCTTGACGTCCGCGTCTCCGACCAGCAGGGGCGCGCGCTTCCGAATGCGGCGCTCACGCTGAAGCGAGGCGGTATCGAGAAGCACGCCGTGACCGGCGCCGATGGCGCTTTCCGGTTCCTGGGACTCCCCGCAGGAGAATACGAGTTGAGCGCCGCCGCGGACGGCTACTACCCGGCCGAAGCCGAGATCGTCATCAAGCCGCGCCAGCCGGTGGTCGTTCAGACCGAGCTGGCGCAGCGCACGACGCTCTCGCAAAAGGTGGAAGTCCGCTCCGCGGACATCAGTCTCGGCGAGACCAGCACGTCCCGCTTTCTGACGCATTCCGAGCTGGCCTCTCTGCCCAGCACGAACAAGCGCGACATCCCCACCCTGGCCCTGTACACGTTTCCCGGAGCAACCCTCAGCCACGACAACTTTGTCCACGTGCGCGGCAACGAAGTCTCCCTGCAGGAGTTCATCAACGGGGTTTCGTTCCTCGAAAACCCGCAGCAGCAGTTCAGCGCCGGGCTGACGCCCGAGTCGTTTGAGACCATCAACATGGTCTCCGGCTCATTCGCCGCCGAATACGGCAACCGCTTCGGCGGGATCGTGGACATGACGACGCGGTCCGGGTTCGACTTGAAGGGACACGGCTCGCTGGCGGCGGGCCTGGGCAGCTTCCAGACGAACGACGCATTCGCAGAATATGGCGGCACCGCCCGCAAGCTGGGCTACTACTTCTCGGCCAGCGGGTTTGCCTCCGACTGGTTTCTGAACCCGCCCGAGCCGGTGCAGCCCCACGATTTCGGCTTCGGGATGCGCGGGAGCGGCCAGATTGATTACCGGCTGGCCAACGACAGTCTCAGCTTGTTCGTCATGGGTGGAGGAACCAATTTTGAGCTGCCGAACCTTGCCGAAGACCAGGAGGTCGTACGCAACTCCTCGCGTCGGTTGAGGTCTCAAACACTCATTTTCAATTGGCAGCACACCTTTTCGCCTTCAACGCTCTGGTCAGCGTCGGTTTACGAGCGGACCGTGGACGACACGCTGGTGCCTACGACAGATCCCGTGACGCCTTTCGGGGAAGGCTCGCGGGCGAGCCTCACCACCGGGATCAAATCGGATTTCCTGCATAGCTGGCGAAACCATATTTTCAAAGCCGGGGTCGACCTGACGCGGATCCGCGCGCGGGAAAGCTTCATCTTCGATTCCCGCGAGGATCCCCTGCCGCCGGAAGACCCGGAGGCGTTTTCATTCCAGGGCCAGGCAATCGGCGGCCAGGCCAGCCTGTACTTCCAGGACCACATCTCCATCACTCCCAATCTGACTGCCGACCTGGGAATCCGCTGGGACCACTTCGATCTGGTGAACAGTTTTTCGCAGGTCAGCCCGCGCGTGGGCGTCGCCTACCACATTCCGCGGAGCCGCACGAGCCTGCATTTTGCCTACAACCGGTTTTTCTCGCCGCATCCGCTGGAATATGTATTGCTCGCGAACCGCTTCGGTACCGCCGCTGATGACCCGGGCGACCGGGTAGGCGCGGTGAAGGCGTACCGCCAGCACTATTTTGAGGTGGGTCTGAACCAGGAATTGCACCCCAAGGTCACGCTCGAGGTGAACGGCTTCTACCATCGCGGCACGACGCCGTTCGAGTACCGGGAGATCAGCGTCACCCGCCTCTTTCTCCCCATCAATTCAGCGCGGGCCATCTCCTACGGAGTGGAAACGACCGTGGAGCTGAAGCACCTGGAGAGAATCGGCGTCTCCGCGCGGCTGCAGTACGCGTACCAGCGCACGTTTTTCTTCGGTCCGATTTCAGGCGGCTTCGCGGTCGGAGAGGAAATCGCGCCCGGCCAAAAATTCCTGCCGGCCTTCGATGAGCCACATAGTGGAACGGCGGCGGTTTCCTACCGCAACCGCTGGCGCGACTTCTCGGCCGCCTGGCTCATCCGGTATGGAAGCGGAACGGCCGCAGGGAACGGCTTGGTTCGTCTGCCCACGCACACGACAGCCGACTTCACAACAGGCTTGAGCGTCTGGCAACGCGAGGCGGCCGGCGTGCGGTTTGAATTCAACCTCGCCAATTTCTCCAACAACCGCTACCAGATCGCGAAGGAAAGCGAAGAAACGCCCATCCAGTTCGGCCCGCCCCGAATCGCGTCCGGCAGGGTGCGGTTCACGTTCTGAAACAGAAAGCCCACCCGCAAGGGGTGGGCTCTCGTGAGGGGAGAATAGCTCCGGGCCTATGCGCGGAAGGCACCAGAACTCTTTTCCTCAGGCGTGAGTCTAGAAGAGCGCAAAATAGTAAGTCAAGCGGAGAATCGTTGGAAATCCACAACTAAAAGTCACTTGTTTTCATCCACATACGTCAATTATGTCAAGTTTGGCTGGAATTTGACGGGAGAAGTTCGCCCACAACTTGAAGGTTTTCAGTAGAAATCGCGGGCTTCAATGGGTTTGCTGCTCAGGCCCAGTTGCAGGATCTCCACGTGCCCTGGGCGGTCGAAAACCTTGCCCGGGAGAAGGAATTTCACCACCAGTCGCACGCCGCCGAACCCGATCCCTGCCACCAGGGCAAACAGAAGGAACACTCCCGTGCCTACAATGGCGCCCACGACGATCTGGCCGATGGGCGGATCGGTGAGTGTGTGGCTCGGTTCGTTCCACGTGACCTGTGATTCATAGCGGATCTGGTTCAGAAGCGCGCCGGCGAACTCGTTCGAATTACTGCGCGTAACCAGAATGAGCAGGGAACCCTGGCGTCGCGCGTAGATGGGCTCGCGCGAGCCGTCAGAGGCGTTCTGCGCGGAGTTCACCAGGAACCAGCGCTGGAGGTCTTCGAGCCTGCGCATTGCGCTCTGCGGGGTCGGATACGCGGCAAGTACGAGCGTGGCTTCGTGTCCATTCGAACGGTAGCGCGCGACCATCGCCTCCGCGCCTTCGTAGAAGCCCAGCCAGTCGCCGCTGCCGAGCGGCAATGCCTGCTGCAAAGCGAGCGGGCCAAGCAAGTAATGCTCCGAATTGCGCATCAGCCCGCGCGCGGGCAGGTATCGCCCCAATGTGGGAAGCGGCGTCTTGTCCGCCACGGAGTTGAGTTGCGCGACGAGCGCCCGCAAATCTCCGGGCGACGCCGCCTTCAGCCCTGAAATCTCGGCAAGCAGATTGCCCGTGGCGACCACCGCGCGGTCCGCCTCGATGGCTGAATACCGCGCGATGTCGGTCGGCGCCATTTGCTCCGTGCGCAGGAACGTGAACGCGCCGTACGCGCCGGTCGCGTCCTTCAGCCGGTAAAGCGTCACGGTGAGAGTTTTCGCGCCGCGTGCGTACTCCCGCCGCTCGCCGCTCACCGCTCCGTATTCGCGCAGGACGCTGGCGTTTGTGCCCGCGAACTGTTCCAGGGCATTTGCCGGGACGACGAGAGAGCCGGACTGGGCAGTCCAGGCGGAAAGCGATTGCGGGAGCAACCCCTGCGCCGAGGCCGAAGCAGCGAAGGCCAGAACCGCCATTCCTACGAGCAACAGCCGCAAAGTAAGCTTGGCGCGCATCATCCCCTGAATGATTAGACGCTCCTATGCTACCGCGAGTTCCCGCTTCGCGCCAGTCAGCGATCGACGAGGGGAGCCTTGGCCTGGTTGTAGGTGACGCTGTTCAGGCTTTGGAGGTACGACTCGACGCCGCGGTAGAGGCCTTCGGCCACGCGCTGGCGGTGGTCGGGCTTCTTGAGCAGTTGCTCGTCGGCCGGGTTGCTGAGGAACGAGATTTCGGCCAGGACGGAGGGCATGTTCGCGCCAATCAGGACGACGAAGGGGGCTTTTTTCACCCCGCGGTCCTTCATCGTGCGGTTGACGCGCTGCAGCCGCTGCGTCAGCGATTGCTGGACGTCGGTGGCCAGCTCGCGTGACTCCTCGGTCTTTTCATTCCGCGCGATCTTCTTGATCAAGTCCTGCAGCTCGTGGATGGAGCTCTGCGAGAGCGCGTTCTCGCGCGAGGCCACTTCGAGAGCCTCCTCGGAGCCGGAGAAGTTCAGGTAGTAGGTCTCCACGCCCCTTGCCTTGTGGTCGCGGCTCGAATTGGCGTGGATGGAAATGAACAGGTCGGCCTTGGCCTGGTTGGCGATGGCCGTACGGTTCTCGAGCGGGATGAACGTGTCGTCTTCGCGCGTGAACACGACCTCGGCGCCGGGGAGCCGCTGTCGGATCAGCTTGCCCAGGCGCAGGGCCACATCCAGACACAAGTCCTTTTCCATCAAACCGCTGGGACCGATTGTGCCCGTATCGTGGCCGCCGTGCCCCGCGTCAATCACGATGCGCCCGATCTTTAGCCCCAGCGCCCGCGTCAGCGAACGCTGGCCGTCGTGGGTGGGCTGCGGCTCGGGCGGAGGCGTCATGATCGCCGCGGTCTGGCGCGCGGAGCGGCCGGACTTGGACGTGGCAGACTTCGCGGCGCCGGGCTCGGTCTTTGTGACCTCACCCGGCGGCTCATTGGCCGCGGCAGCCTTCTCCTGGGACGCTTTGGGCTTTTCGTTGCGCGCCACGCCGGCTCGTTCCGTCTTGGCCGGAGCCTTTTCCGGCTTTCCCGTTTCCGCCGGGGGAGGGAGCTTGCTGGCGACAGCTTGCCGGCCGTACACGTCCACGACCAGGCGGTAGGGATTCGGCAACTCGAAGACGGAGAAATCCTTGACCTTGTCCAACTCCAGCACGACGCGGACGACGCCCGCCGCGTTCTGCGCCACGCGGATGCCTTTCAGGAATCCGCTGTTGGGCTCGAACGTCTTCCCCGCAAGCGTGGAGCTGAGCTTGGCCCTGTGCAGGTCGAAGTAAATGCGGTCGGGGTCGCCGATGCGCGCCGACTGGTATTTGACCTCGCCTTCCACGTCAATCACCACCCGGGTGTAGTCCTCCGCGTTCCAGGTGCGGATCTGGGTCACTTGAGGCAGACGGCGATCCGTGTCCCGTTGCTCGGCCAGCTTCTCGCGCCCGGCGGGCTTGCTTTCTTTCTCGCGCTCTTCGGCGATCTCTTTCAAGGCGTCGCGCGCTTCCTCGGCCTTCGGCGAACGGGGATGCTGCCGCAGGAATTCCTGGAATGTTTTCTCGGCCGCGTCGGGCTGCTCGAGATCGTCTTTCTGGATCTGCCCGATGGTGATCAGCGCGTCTTCGCGGTAGCGCGTAGCCGGGTATTCGTGCAACAAGAACTGGTAGGCATCAATTGCGGACTGGAAGTATTTATCCTCAAAATTGCGGCCCATTTCCTGATACAGCTCGGCCACCGCCAGGAGTGCGATAGGCGTATCGGCGGAATGCGGGGTGATCAGGTACACGCGGCGGTAGGCATCCACCAGGTGCTTGTATTCCGCCAGCGTGCGCTCTTTCTGCGGCCTTCCCTGGAGCGCGGTGCGGAGTTTTTCGGCTTTCAGGTATTGCGCGTGAGCAGCCTGGCGCGCAGGGGGCTGCTCGGCTCTCGCCAGGGAGATCAGCGGCAGCCCGAGCAGGCCTCCGACGACCGCAGCGGCACCCAACTTCCAGTTGCGCCGCACGGTGCGCCGGCCGAATTGTTGAAAGGAGTTCTGGTAGCTCATTCGTTCGTGAACACGACCCGGCCTCGTTCGTCCACCGCGCGGTAGATTGGCCTCGAGCCGTTCCACGCATTCGATGAGCGTCCAGAGCCGGGTTTGAAGTAGGAATTCGTGATCTTTTGGACGTAGTGGCGTGTCTCACGGTAGTTCGGCACGCCCCCGGCTCGGTCCACGGCACGTTCGCCTGCGTTGTACGCTGCAAGGGATTTGTTCACGTCGCCGCCATAGCGCTCCAGCAGGCTGCGCAGATGGCGCACCCCGGCGTCCACGTTCTGCACGGGGTTGAGCGCATCCACGGCGCCATAGCGCTGCGCGGTTTCGGGCACCAGTTGCATCAGTCCGAGTGCTCCCTTGCGCGACACCGCTCCGGGGTTCCAGCCCGATTCCGCTTGCACGACTGCGCGAACCAGAACCGGATCCACCCGGTGTCGCTCTGCCGTTTCCTGGACCAGCCGGCCAAGAAACTCCCTGCTGACGGGCCGGAGGTTCCCCGGGCGGTATCTAACCCGCTGGGGGCTCCCGCCCTGCCGCAGGGCTTCATCACTGGCTGCTGCCTGACGAGCGGGCAGCTTCCGCCTGGGTGCCGGCTCTTCGGAGTTGATGTAGACCCTCCGCCCGCTCTCATCCACATAGGATGCAATCTGGGCGCGAACGGGTGTCACCAACAACCCCAGCGATGCCAGCAAGATACAAATACCCAGCCGAGACACAACTCCACGTCGTTCCAGGGGAAGGCAGAGTTCGACTTTGTTCTCGTGAGACACAGCTTTGCACGAGAGATAGAAAGTGTCCTGACCCGGACACATTTCTGGCGCTGGAGGGAATTATAGCATCTGCTCAACGACCCCATAAACCCTTTCCATAGCGGTTTTTAGGGCGGATGTGTCTTTTCCGCCAGCCTCCGCCAGGTCGGGCCTACCCCCGCCACTGCCCCCGATTTCCTTGGCAATGGCCTGAACGATCTTGCCGGCGTGGAGCCTGTTGGTGAGGTCCTTGGTGACGCCGCCGATGATGGCGGCCTTGCCGTCTTCCGCGCCGCCCAGGACGACGACGCCGGAGCCGAGCTTCTGCCGCAGGGTGTCCACGAGCTGGCGCATGGCCTCGCGGTCCATCTCCGCCACCTCGGCGGCGAGCACCCGCACGCCTTTGATCGTGCGCACGTTGGCCATGAGGTCGTCCACGCGCGAGTGCGCCGCCTTGTGCTTGGCGACGTCGAGCTGCCGTTCGAGCTGCCGCGCGGATTGCGTCAGGCGCTCGACCGCGGCGGGCAGGGCGTCTTCGCCGACGTTCAACATGCCCGCAAGCTGGCGCAGCGTGGCCAGCGCGCGCTGGTATTCGGCCAGCGCCCGCGCGCCGGTGATGGCTTCGACGCGGCGGACGCCCGCGGCCACCGATTGCTCGGCGATGATTTTGAACACGCCGATATCGCCCGAGCGGCGCACGTGCGTGCCGCCGCAAAGCTCCTTGCTGTAGAAGCCGCGCGGCGCCGCGGCGTCGGGGATGGTCACCACGCGGACGTTCTGCTCCGGATACTTGTCGCCGAAAAACGCCAGCGCGCCCGAAGCCAGCGCTTCGTCCAGACTCGTCACGTCCGTGAGAATTTCCGCGTTGTGCAGGACCTGCTCGTTCACCTGCTCTTCGATCTCGCGCAATTCGTCCGCATCCACCGACGTGAAATGCGTGAAGTCGAAGCGCAAGTGATCGGGCGCGACCAGCGAGCCCGATTGCTTCACGTGCGTGCCCAGGATGCTGCGCAGCGCGGCGTGCATCAGGTGCGTGGCCGTGTGATTGCGCTTGATGTGTTCGCGCCGCGCGCCGTCGGCCACGGCCGCGACGCGGTCGCCAACGGCAAGCGTCTCTTTCGCCACAATGCGGTGGGCGATCAGGCCCTGCACCGGATAGTAGGCGCCTTCGACCTGCGCGACCTGCAAACTCTCCGCGTTGTCGTAGAACGCGCCCGTGTCGGCCACCTGCCCGCCGGACTCGGCGTAGATCGGCGTGCGGTCCAGCACGACTTCGGCCTGCGTGCCTGGCTTGATTTCGTTCACCGCTCCGGCCTTCGTGACGATGGCTTCAATGCGGCAGTCGCGCGCGTTCGTCTCGTAGTAGAAGTCGGGCTCGGTGCGAAAAGTTTCCGCGAGCTTCGCGTACACGGGGCTGGCCGCCTCCTTGTGCACGCCTTTCCACGATGCTCTCGCCCGGGTGCGTTGCTCCTCCATCGCCTTCTCAAAACCTGCCTCGTCCAACTTCAATCCTCGATCACGGAGGACGTCAGCAATGAAATCGACCTGCAGGCCGAACGTGTCATAGAGTTCAAAA
>JBGQHO010000032.1:0-42649 GCA_041497955.1 Terriglobia bacterium
CCAAGCTCGTCACCGACCCGCAGCGCGTGATCGCGCACGTCGTGGCGCTGCGCGAAGAAGAGGAAGAGAAGCCGGCCGAGGCCGCAGTGGCCACCGAGGCGGCGCCGCCGGCCGAGCCCGAAGTCATCAAGAAGGGCAAGAAGGAAGTCGAAGAGGGCGAAGAAGCCGAAGGCGAAGGCGAGAAGAAGTAAGGCTTCGCCGGCCGGGCAACGCGAATGCGGCTCATCGTTGGCCTTGGAAATCCCGGCCCCGAGTACGCGTGGACGCCGCACAACCTGGGCTTCCTGGTCGTGGACCGGCTGTCCGAAGCCGGCGGGATTCACGTCGAGCGGCCGGAAGCGAAGTCGTACATCGGCCGCGGGCAACTGGCCGGGCAGGAAATCGTGCTCGCCAAGCCGCAGACGTACATGAACCTCAGCGGCCTGGCGGTGCGCGGGCTGCTCGAGCGGCTGGAGTGCAGCCCGGCGGAAATGATCGTCGTTTACGACGAAGTCGCGCTGCCGTGGGGCGCGATTCGGATCCGCGAGCGCGGCACCGCCGGCGGGCACAACGGCGTGAAGTCGCTGATCGGCGCGCTCGGCACCGACGAGTTCATCCGCGTGCGGATGGGCGTCCAGCCGGACCATCCGGTGGGCGACCTCGCGGCGTACGTGCTGCACCCGATGCGCAAGGCTGAGCTCGAAGCCGCCGCCGAGATGGTGGAGCAGGCTGCCGAAGCGGTGCAGTTGATCCTGGCGGAAGGCACGATGCGCGCGATGAACCGGTTTAACAAACGCGTGCCACCGGAAAGCGAAGAAGAAGCTTCGTAAGAGGTTTGCGTGCGCCCCGCCCGCGCGGGGAATCGAGGGAACATGGAAGAGCGTCAATACGACCTGATCTTTATCTGCCGGCCGGATACGCCGGAGGAAGAAATCAATAAGCTCGTGGCCACGCTCGAACACGCGGCCACCGAGCGCGGCGGCAAGGTGGAGAAGACCGAGAAGTGGGGCACGCGGAAGCTCGCCTATCGCGTCAGCAAGCACCGCGAAGGCTTCTACGTCTATCTCGTGCTGCGCAGCACGCAGGGCGAGATGATTAAGGAACTCGAGCGCCGGCTGAAAGTGGCCGACCCGGTGATTAAGTACATGACCGTGCGCCTGGACGAAGAGATCAAGCGCCAGCAGAAGCTCGTGCAGAAGCGCGAGCGCAGAGCGGCGCGGCGCCCGCGCAAACCCGCGGGCACCGGCGAGCAAGCCGCTGCCGCAAGCTAGTCTTCCGAAACCACAGAGGAGAGATTCATGGCAGACGAAGCAAATCCCCAAGCACCACCGCCGGCGCCGGAAACACCGGCACCAGAGGCGGCTCCGGCTCCACAAGCCGTGCCGGCAACGCCGCACCAGGGCCCGCCCCGCCGCCGCGAAGGAGGTCCCCCGGGACGCCGCATGGGGGGCCCCGGAGGCGGAGGGCGCCGCGAAGGCGGCCCCGGCGCAGGCCCGCGCCGCGGCAAGCGCCAGTTCTTCCGCAAGAAGAAGGTCTGCAAGTTCTGCGTCGAACGCGTGGACTACATCGATTACAAGAAGCCTGAGGTGCTGCAGACGTTCGTTCAGGACCGCGGCAAGATTCTGCCGCGGCGCATTACCGGCACCTGCGCGCGGCACCAGCGCTGGCTGGGCGTGGCCCTCCGGCGCGCGCGCAACATCGCGCTGCTGCCCTTTGCCACCGAACTCTGAGAACCGAAGGAACGCACATGCAGATTATTCTTCAGGAAGACGTCGAAAAACTGGGCACGCGCGGCCAAGTGGTCGAAGTCGCCGAAGGCTTCGCGCGCAATTACCTGCTTCCCCGCAAGCTGGGCATCGAGGCCAACAAGGGCAACCTGAAGCGCCTCGAGCAGATTCGCGGCTCGCTCGCCAAGAAGACCGCTACGGAGCGCGAGAGCGCGCAGAAGCTGGCGGAGCTGCTCGCGGGCGTCAGCGTCACGCTCGGGCGCAAGGCCGGCGAAACCGACCAGCTGTTCGGCTCGGTGACCACCGCGGACATCTCCGAAGCGCTCGCGGCCAAAGGCTACAACGTCGATAAGCGCAAGATCCAGCTCGCCGAACCCATCAAGCTGGTCGGCGAATACGACGTCGCCGCAAAGCTCCACCACGACGTTACCGCTACGTTCAAAGTGCTCGTCCAGCGCGAGGGTTAGCTTTCCCGGCGCTTTTCCTCGCGCCCGCGCGGCGATTCACAGCTTTTCGACAGGCCGCGCTTTCCACAGCTTGCACAGGCCTCCTCACAAATTCACAGCGCGGTACCACAGCTTTCGTTGACGCTGCGGCACGGCGTGCCCAGAATGGCCCGTCTGGTTTGGCCGTCACAGCAGGCTTGCGCTTACGCGTCGGCTGCGTGATAATCAGCGAATAAAAAGCGAAGGACTATGGCTACCGATCTCGCTCTCGAACGTCCGCTGCCCCACAACCTCGACGCCGAGCGCTCCGTGCTTGGCGCGGTCCTGCTCGATAACCACATGCTGAACGCCGCGGTCGAAAAGCTTCGCGCCGACGATTTCTTCCTCGACCAGCACCGCCGCGTCTTCCAGCAGATGATCGTGCTGGGCGAAGCGCAGAAGGCCATTGACCTGGTGACGCTGACGGACGAGCTGCACCGCAAGGGCGAGCTCGAAGCCGCGGGCGGCGCGGCGTATCTGGCACAACTCGTGGACGGCGTGCCGCGCGTCTCGAACGTGGACCACTACGCGCGCATCGTCAAAGAGAAGGCCGTCCTGCGCAACCTGATCCACACCACGTACGCCATCCAGCAGCAGGCGCTCGAGGCGGAGGAAGACGCCGACGCCATCCTCGACCGCGCCGAGTCCTCCATCTTCCAGCTTGCCGAAGACCGCATACGCGCCGGCTTTGTGGGCGTCAAAGAGCTGGTGCGCGAAAACTTCGACCGGCTCGAGCGCATCTTCACCGAGGGCCACCGCATCACGGGCCTGGCCACCGGCTACCAGCAGCTCGACAACCTGACCTCGGGCCTGCAGCCTTCCGAGCTGATCATCCTGGCGGCCCGGCCTTCCATCGGAAAGACGGCGCTGGCGCTGAACATCGCGGAAAACGTCGCGCTGAACGCAAAGGAGCCGGCGGCGATCTTCAGCCTGGAAATGTCCAAGGAATCGCTGCTGCTGCGCCTGCTGGCCTCGCACGCGCGCATCAACGCCCACAAGTTCCGCACCGGTCGCCTGAGCCGCGACGACTGGCGCAAGATGACCGAATCGCTCGGCAGCCTGGCCGAAGCGCCGCTGTGGATTGACGATTCGGGTTCCATCACCGTCGTCGAGATCGGCGCCAAGGCGCGGCGCCTGAAGCGGGACAAAGGACTCTCCCTCGTCGTCGTGGATTACCTGCAGCTTGTCTCCGCGCGCGGGCGCTTCGGCAACCGCAACGAAGAAGTCACCAGCATCACGCGCGGGCTGAAGGGGCTGGCGAAAGAATTGAAAGTTCCCCTGCTCGTGCTCAGCCAGTTGACGCGCGCGCCGGAGCGCGAAGACCGCCGCCCGCAGCTCGCCGACCTGCGCGAATCCGGCGCCATCGAGCAGGACTCCGATGTCGTGATGTTCATCCACCGGCCAAAGGCCTACAGCACCGAAGAAGCCCCCGAAGAGCGCGCCAAGGCCGAGATTATCATCGCCAAGCAGCGCAACGGCCCCACCGACCGCGTCCACTTCGTCTTCCTGAGCGCGTTCACCCGCTTTGAAGAAGCCGCGCCCGAAACCTGGACGCAGCCGGAATAACACCGCCCGCTCTTTTCCTCGGCGCCCTTGTCGCGCACATTCGCCTGTGTTGTAATGCGCGCACCAAGACGCCCGTCCGCGCGGCGAGGAAAACGTGGAAGTCGGCTGGATTCTGCTGGTCGTGCTCATCGTGCTCGGGACCCCGATTGTGGCGCTCGTGGCGCTGGTGCGCGTCCTGCGGCTCGAGCGAACGCGCTTCGCCGGCGCCGATCCCTCTTTTGCAGGGAAGCTGCAGGCGCTCGAGCAGCGCATCCTTGCGCTCGAACGCTCGCTGGCCCAGTTCGTTCGCGCACCTGCCGGCGTCGCGCCTCCGGCCCGGCCTGAAGCGCAGCCTCCCGCGGCCGCACTGCCCCCGCCGCCGCGGCTCGCACCTCCTCCCGCCGCGGCACCGCCGCAACCCATGCCCGCCGCGCCGCAGCCAGGCCAGCCGGCAAAGCGCCGCGCAGAGCTCGATTGGGAGACGCTGGTCGGGGGGCGGGTGCTCAATCGCGTGGGCATCCTCGCGCTGCTGCTGGCCGTCGCGTTCTTCCTGAAGTTCGCCTTCGACAACAACTGGATCGGGCCGACAGGGCGCGTCGCGATTGGGATCTTCGCCGGCACGGCGCTGCTGGTTTGGAGCCAGTGGCTCCTGCAACGGGGATATCCATACTTCTCGGAAGGCATCGCCGGGCTCGGGGCCGCGGTGCTGTACCTCTCGATTTACGCCGGGTGGAGTTACTACCACCTGTTCTCTCAGGCCGTGGCCTTCGCCAGCATGATCGTGGTGACGATTGCCATGACCGGCATCGCCATTGGCCGCGACTCCCAGCGAATCGCCGTGCTCGCGCTCGCCGGCGGTTTCCTGACGCCGATGCTCGTCAGTACCGGCACCGATCAGCAGATCGTGCTGTTCACCTATCTCGCCGTGCTCGATGCGGCGCTGCTGTTGCTGGCTCACGCCAAGGACTGGCGGCTGCTCGAGGGCGTGGCCTTCGTCTGGACGCAGGTTTACTTCTGGGAGTGGTACGAGCGCTTCTATCAAGCAGACAAGCTCGAGCGCACGCTCGCCTACGCGGCGCTGTTCTTCGTGATCTTTGCCGCCCTGCCGCTCGTCCGCAGCCGCCGCAAAGGCGTGCTGCAGCCGGATCAAATCGCGCTGGTGCTGCTGAACGCGTTCTCGATCCTGGCGGTCCTGCGGCTGACTCTGTGGCCCGAACATCGCTGGACGCTGACGCTGGCGGTGTTGCTGCTGGCCGTTCTACATCTCGTGGCTTCGCGGACCACGCCGGCGCCGGCCGCGGGGCAAGCGCCGCTGGTCAGCCTGATGTACGCGGGCCTGGCTCTGCTGTACGTCACGCTGGCCATCCCCATCCGGCTGGACGGCAAATGGATCACGATAGCCTGGGCGGTGGAAGGCGCAATCCTCATCTGGACGGGCTTTCGCGCGCAGATGGGCTTTCTGCGCGGCGCGGGGCTGTCTTTGTTCGTGCTGACCGCCCTGCGATTGTTTGCGCTCCCCATTCCCGCGAGGAATTTTCTGCTGAACGCGCGCTTTGGGACGGAGATGGCCGTAGTGGCGAGCTTCGTCGCCGCGCTCGTGCTCGCCCAGCAGCACCGCGCCGCGCTCCGTCAGGATGAGGGCAACGCCTACGCGGTGTTGGGAATCGGCACAAACGTTCTGTTCCTGTGGGCTCTCTCCCACGAAGTCTGGGACGTCTACGGACGCATGCGCACGAGCCTGGGCATGGACTCGTGGCTCGCGCAGCAGCTTGCGCTTTCGCTGCTGTGGACTCTGTACGCGAGCGTGCTGATCGTCTGGGGTGTCCGGCGGGCGTCGCCCGCACTGCGGTGGCAGGCGCTGGCGCTGTTCGGCGTAGTGGTCGGCAAAGCGTTTCTCTACGACCTGTCATTCCTCCAGCGCGGCTATCGCATCCTGTCGTTCTTCGTCCTCGGAGTCGTGCTGCTCATCGTCTCGTTCCTGTACCAGCGGCGACGCGCCGCCGGCCGGCCGGGGGAGCCATGACGGCGCTCCGCTCATTTGCCGTATGCCTGGCGCTGGCCGCGGCGGTCGCACTGCCCGCGGCGTGGCGGAATTGGGAGTACTCGCGCGCGGTGAACCTGCCCCCTGCGGCGGAAGCTCGACTCGCGAGCGTCGCCGTGCCACACGGCGTGCAGGCCGGTGCCGGAGGCGGCCTGGCCGCGGTGCGCGTGGTGGACGAGCAAGGCCGCGAGGTGCCTTACGTCCGTCTTGCGCGCACGGGCCAGCGCACGCGCGAATGGCGCAGCGCGCGCCTGCTGGAGCCTTCTTTCCGCCCGGGCGAATACACCGAGGCGCTCGTGGATACCGGCGCCGCGCGCCAGATCCACAACTCGCTCGAGCTTGAAACCGACGAAAAGGATTTCTTCGCCTGGGTCGAGCTCAGTGTGAGCGACGACGCCCGCACGTGGCGCATCCTGCGCGACCGCGCGCCTATTTATCGCTTCACGCGCGACGCCCTTCCCGGAAACCAGGTGCTCACGTACCCCGACACGTTGTCGCGCTACCTGCGCGTTCGTGTGCTCGAGGGCGCGCAGCTCTTCTCGCTCCGCGAAGCCCGCGTGGCTCGCGAAGTGGCAGAAGAAGCCGAGCGCGTGCCGGTGCCGCTGCCGCTTGCTGCGGACTCTTCGGCCCCCCAGCAGCAGAACTGGTGGCGCGCCGGGACAGGCAGCACACCGTTTGAAGTTTCCGAGGTGCGCTTCGAAACGCCGCAGCCGGAATTTCACCGCGCTGTGCGCGTCAGCCAGAGCGAGGATGGGCAAACGTGGGAGACGGCGGGCACGGGAGAGATCTACCGCATCGGCGCGGGCGACAAGAAGCGCGAATCGCTGGCGGTCGAGTTTCCCGGCTCTTCGGCGCGGTACTGGCGCGTGGAGGTCCTCAACCGCAACGACGCACCGCTCGCGGGTCTCGCGCCAGCGCTCTTTGTGACGCCGTGGCGCGTCATCTTTCGCCAAGAGCCCGGGCGCAGCTACCGGCTGCTCTACGGGAACACCCGCGCCCGCGCACCGGAATATGATCTGCGCAGGCTCACCGACCGCAAGGCGCTCGAAGCCGCGGCACTTGGTTCGTTAGGCGCGGAGGAACTGAACTCTGCCTACGCGGACCCGCGCCCCTGGAGCGAGCGCCACCCGCAGGTGCTCTGGCTGGCGCTGGGGCTGGCCGTGGTTGTCCTTGGCACGCTGGCGCTGCGGGCGCTCCGCCACCCCGCGTAACGCTTTCCACGGCGCCGTGTCCTCCGGCGAACACGCCTGTGTTTCCCAATCGGCGCTGAGCCAATCTCCTGCCGGCTCCTCTGGGCCGCCAGCGCCGCAAGGCAAGCCAGCCCAATCAGTTCCGGCGCCGGCGCTCACTCAGCCTTGCGGCAGCGAACGTGCCGAAAGACCAAGCGGAGATGTTTACTAGCCGGACGGCGCTTCGGCGAAAGCCGCGTGCACCGGCCTGGGTTTTGAAATAGTCTCGAACACGAGGCCATGGCAACGAAAGTGAAATTCGAAGGAAGGCCGGTCTGGGCGGAGATCCGTCTCAGCGCGCTCGCGCACAATCTGCGCGCGATTCGCAAACACGTCGGCCGCCAGCGGAAGGTTCTTGCCGTGGTGAAGGGCAATGGCTACGGACACGGCGGGCCGGGCGTGGCGCGCGCGTTTGCCAAAGCCGGAGCTGACTGGTTCGGCGTCACCTGCACGGCCGAAGGCGCGGAGTTGCGCGAAGCCGGCATCCGCCAGCCGATTCTGGTGCTCACCGGCTTCTGGCCGGGAGAGGAAAAGCGCCTGCTCGACTACCGGCTCACGCCGACGATCGCGCGGCTGGAGCAATTGCGCCTGCTCGAACGTGCCGCCGCGCGCAGCCGGAGTGCGCGCCGCAGGCCGGTCGGCTTCCACCTGAAAATTGACACGGGCATGAATCGCCTGGGCATCGCACCTGAAGAAGTGGAGACCTTCGCGCGCGCCCTGGCGGATTGCCCGCATCTGCTTCTGACGGGCACGTTCACGCACTTTGCTTCCTCGGAGGTTTTCACCTCCAAGCAAACTGAGGAGCAGCAGAAGCGTTTCACCGCGGCAGTCGAGCGGCTGCGCGCCCTGCGTCTCGACCCCGGCCTCGTGCACATGGCCAACAGCGCGGCTGCGGCGGCGCGGCCTGAAACGTGGGCCGACATGGTGCGGCCCGGCGCGTTGCTTTACGGCTACCACCAGTTCTACGACCCGCCGGAAATCAAGGCGGAGATGGAGCGGAAGATCCCGCTGAAGCCCGCGCTGAGCTTCCGCGCGCGCGTCGTGTCTTTGCGCGACATCCCGCGCGGCGGCGGCGTGGGCTACAACGCTCGGTTCGTCGCCGAGCGCCCCGCGCGCGTCGCCGTGCTGGCGCTGGGCTACGCCGATGGACTGCGCCGCGCGCTCGGCAACCGCGGCCGCGTCATCCTGCACGGGCAATTCGCGCCGCTCGTGGGCACGGTCTCCATGGACCTGGCCATGGTGGACGTGACCCGCGTGCCCGGCGTCCGCCTGGGCGATGTCGCGACCATTTTCGGTGCGGTAGGCTCGGTGAGCCAGTATGTCTCCGATGTGGCGCGCGACCTCGGCACCGTCACGTCCGACCTGCTCTGCGGCCTCGGCAAGCGCGTTCCCCGCTTTTATCTGCCATAGCCCAAACCGTCGCGCCCCCTGTGTTATACTGGTTGAGTACATTGTTGGCAGTGCCCCCGTTTTCATATCCGAATTCATAGGTCGTAAGCCCGGGGACGCTGGTTCAATTCATACTTTTCATTCGAGGTTCATATGACGCGCACTTCTACCCGGCCCGGCCGTCCCTCCAGAGCGGGCTGGAACGAATCCCCTGCGGCAAGACCAGCCGATCAGAGCTCCGGCTCCGCCATCGGAAGCTGGTGGGACCTGTTTCTGGTCCGCCTCATCTTCGCGGCTGTCTGCGCCGCCGCCGGCTACCACTTTCACCCGTTCGGCTTGAGCCCGCTGGCCGCTGGGACCACCGGCTTCGGCTTTGCGGTCGCCGTCATCCTGTTTGAGATCCGCCTGCGGCGCGCGAGCCTGCGGCGGCTGATCGGCGCGGCCGCGGGGTCCATTCTGGGCATCCTCGGCGCCTACCTGATGAACCTCGTGCTGTCGCATACGTCCATCCCGGAAGGCTCGCGGTCGTTCCTGGGCGTGGCCGTGCTCCTGGTGATGACCTACATCGGCCTGATCCTCGGCGCGAACAAGGGCGACATGCTGAACCTGCAGGCGCTCGGCGGGCTCTTCGGCAGCGAGCGCAGCACGCGGCGGCTCTACAAAGTGCTCGACACCAGCGTGATCATTGACGGCCGCGTGGCCGATATCTTCGAGGCGCACTTCGTGGACGGCCTGTTGCTGATCCCGCAGTTCGTGCTCCGCGAACTGCAGCTCGTGGCCGATTCGGCCGACCCGCTGAAGCGCCAGCGCGGCCGCCGCGGCCTGGAAGTCCTGCAGCGCATCCAGAAGATGAGCCACCTCGAAGTGGAAATCGCCGAAGACGACTTCCCGCAGATCGCCGAAGTGGATATGAAACTGATCGAGCTGGCCAAACGCTACGACGCGAAGATCGTCACGAACGACTTCAACCTGAACAAGGTCGCCACGCTCCAGGGCATCCAAGTGCTCAACGTCAATCAGCTCGCCAACGCCCTGAAGCCCGTCGTCCTGCCCGGCGAAACGATGCGCGTCTTCATCCTGCGCGAAGGCAAAGAGTACAACCAGGGCGTCGCCTACCTCGACGACGGCACCATGGTCGTGGTGGATGGCGCGCGCCGGATGATCAACAAGACCATCGATATCTCCGTGACCTCTGTGCACCAGACCACCGCCGGCAAGATGATCTTCGGCCGCTACGACGAGCGCGCAGAGCAGCACATGCGCCAGCCCGCTATGGGCGCGCCGGAAGGCGTTCCTCTGCGCAACGGCAGCGCGGGCGAAGCGGCTTTGCCCGCGGAGCGCTCCCCGCGACCCGTGGTCCCTGAACCCACCCGCGAGTAAGCAGCCGGGATAAAGGGCCTTTGTTCGCGCCCTCTCTTGATTTTCATCTGTGTTTATCTGTAGTTTCATCGTCTTTGTTTATCTGCCGCGCTACCTGGTATAGACTCTTCGCCCCACGATGAGCCGCATCGCCTGCATACTCCCCGCCGCCGGCCTCGGCACCCGCATGGGCGCCGAGACGCCGAAGCAGTTTCTCGAGCTCGACGGCGTGCCCATCGTTCTTTTCACGCTGCGGCGTCTGGCGGCGTGTGAAGCCATCACGGATTTCTTCATCGCCACCCGCCCCGACGACGTGGCGTCGCTCGAAGAGCGCATCGCGCGGGAAAAACTCGGCCGCCCGGTGAAGGTGCTGCGCGGCGGCGGCACGCGGCAGGAGTCGGTGGCCAATGCCCTTGCGGCCGTGCCGCAGGATGCCGAAATCATCCTGGTGCATGATGCCGTGCGGCCGTTCGTCACGCGCGAGCAGGTGGAGCGCGTGATTGAGCAGGCGCGCGAGCGCGGCGCGGCTATCCTGGGCATTCCCGCGATGGACACAGTGAAGGAAGTGAAGCGCGCCAGCCTGCCCGAAGACGTCGCGCGGATCACCGGCACGATCCCGCGCGAACTGGTGGTGCTGGCGCAGACGCCGCAGGGCTTCAAGGGCGCGCTGCTGCGCGAAGCCTTTGAGCGCGCCCAGCGCGACGGCGTGAACGCTTCCGACGAAGCCGGCCTCGTCGAGCGGCTGGGGCACGAGGTGTACGTCGTCCATGGCTCCGAGCGCAACATCAAGATCACGCGCCCCGCCGACATGGACTTGGCGCGCTTCTATCTCGACCAGGAGCGCGGCAAGTGAACGGGAGCAGCATAACCGTCAAGACCGTCCTGTTCTGGTTCTTCATCATCATGCTTGGACTTGTCCTGTACCGGATGTTTCCCTCCGGCGATAGCCGGCGTGCACAATCGATGAACTACTCGGAGTTCATGAATCAAGTCGAGAAAGCGAACATCCGCGACCTGATTCTCTACCCCCACCAGAACACTGCAGATGCCGAAGGCCACTTGCGCGATCCCGGTGAAGCGTTCAGCACAACGATTCCCAAAGAGGAAATGTCCGAGCTCATCCGCATGCTTCGGCAAAGGGGAGTGCCCATCGAAGTCAAAGAGCGGGCGCAAGGCGACTGGACCACTTTCTTGGTCAACGCCGCGCCCTTGATCCTGTTGGTTGGATTTTGGGTTTTCATGATGCGCCAGATGAGAATGAAGAACCAGGGTGGTCCCGGAACATGAAATGGACAACGCCGTGACGCGCTCGGGCATCGGCTACGACCTGCATCGCCTTGTCGAAGGGCGCAAGCTCATCCTCGGCGGCGTCGAGGTGCCTTTCGAGAAAGGCCCAGCGGGGCATTCCGACGGCGATGCGCTGAGCCACGCGATTTGCGACGCGCTACTTGGTGCCGCGGGCCTCGGCGACATCGGCACGCATTTCCCGGATACCGATCCAAAATGGAAGGGCGCCTCGAGCCTCCTTTTCCTGGAGCACATCCGCAAACTGCTCGCTGAGCGCGGCCAGCGCATCCGGCACATTGACGCCATCGTGATCACGGAAAAGCCGAAGCTCGGCCCGCACTTCCCCGCCATGCGCCAGGCGCTGGCCCGCTCGCTCGATATCCGCACCGACCAGATCAACCTGAAGGCCAAGACCAACGAAGGCGTGGACGCCATCGGCCGCGGCGAAGCCATCGCCGCGCAGGCCATCGCCACTCTGGAAGATTGAGAAGCCGCTGCCCGCAACCGCGCGCATGAATCCCCAGAATTCATCTCCCAGCGAAGTGCAGGTCGCCAATCCTTATTCCGGCGATGACGTTGCCGCCATCCTGCGCCAGCGCGGCTGGTTGGACGCAGCAGAGTCGCCTGAATGCGCAGACTGGCTACGCGATGCGGCGGCATTGCTCGGACCGCACGCGCCTACGCGCGACGCGCTGTGCGATCTGCTTCGCCTGGTCTTCCATTACGACGCGCGGGCGATATTGGAATCGCCCGAGAGCCACCTTGTGCTCGCAAGAGAAGGCGCCCGCGAAGTGATCCGTGAGCTGGCGCTTCAAGTCCTGGAAGACCGCGAAGTGGATTCCGATCGTTTCAAAGAGATCATTGATGTGCTCAAAAGCCACCTGGGCTATCGCGGGCGGGAGTTGTTCTATCCTATTCGACTGCCGCTCGCCGGGCGCGCGGGCGAAGGCGCCCTCGACCGCGTGATCCTGCTGCTTGACCGCGCCGCGCGATTGTCGTTCGCCGCACCGGTCAAAGGCTGCCGCCGGCGCATGCTTGAATTCTGCTCCGCATTGGATTGAGCGAAAACCAATGAACCGACTGACCGGAATTCACGCCGTGCACGAAGCGCTCGAGGCCGGCGCATCCATCGAGCGCATCGTAATCGCCCGCGGGCTGCGCGGCGAGCGCATCGAAAAGATCGTGCAGCTGGCCCGCTCGCGCGGCGTCCCCGTGCGGTTTGAGGAGCGCGCACAGCTCGACCGCCTGGCCGGCACGCGCGAGCACCAGGGCGTCATCGCGCTGGCGGGCGCGAAGCGCCCTCTGGCGCTCGAAGACCTTCTTTGCAAACCGGGGCCCGAAGACGCGCAGAAGGGTCTGCTGGTGCTGCTCGACGGCGTAGAAGACCCGCAGAACCTGGGCGCCGTTGTGCGCACGGCGCTGGCCGCGGGCGCCGATGGGCTGGTTCTCCCTGAGCGCCGCGCCGCGGGCCTGACGGAAAGCGTCGCGCGCGCCTCCGCCGGGGCGCTGGCGCATCTGCCCATCGCGCGGGTGGTGAACCTCGCGCGCGCGATGGAGGAGCTCAAGGCAGCAGGTTACTGGCTCGTCGGGCTCGAGGAGCGCGCGGAGAAGAATTACACCGACGCCGACTTCACCGGGGCAACGGGCATCGTGCTGGGGAGCGAAGGCAAAGGCCTGCACGAGCTGGTGCGAAAGCGCTGCGATTTTCTGGTTTCGATTCCCACGACGGGCCCCGTGCGCTCGCTGAACGTCTCTGTCGCTGCGGGCGTCGTGCTCTTCGAAGCTGTCCGCCAACGGAGAAAATAGCGCCACGGCCCCCGCCGCTCGAGACTGGCTTACTTGTCGTATTGGATCAGCGAAAAAACGTCGAGTCCGGGGAGCTTCGCGCGCCCTTTCAAAAAACTAAGCTCGACGGCGAAGCCCACGCCGACGACTTCGCCTCCGAGTTTGCGTACCAGCGCAACCGTCGCCGCGGCGGTGCCGCCGGTGGCGAGCAGATCGTCGCAGACCAGCACGCGCTGCCCCGGCCGCACAGCGTCCTCGTGGATTTCGAGCGAGTCCGAGCCGTATTCGAGCTGGTAGGTGACCTGCACGGTCTTTGCGGGGAGCTTCTTCGGCTTGCGCACGGGCACAAAGCCCGCGTTCAGCTGGTACGCCAGCGCCGGCGCAAAAATGAACCCGCGGGCTTCGATGCCGGCCACGACGTCCACCTGCCTGTTCTCGTAGTGCGCGCAGAGCTGGTCAATCAGCGAGTGAAAACCCTTGCTGTCCTTGAGCAGCGTCGTCAGGTCGTAGAACAGGATGCCCGGCTTCGGCCAGTCCGGAACTTCTCGAATCAGCTTCTTCAGCTCGTCCATTCGCGTCGCTCCTGTCACCAATCGTGCTCGATCGAAAACCCGCTGGCGTGGCGGGGAATGATTTCAGCTTCTTCCTCGGCCACTTCCGAAACCTCTGCGGACCTCGGCCCGCGCTCCACCTCCACGCGCAGCGCGCGAAGCTGTTCCGCCTGGCCCACGGCGTAGACCTCCACGCGGCCGTCGGGCAGGTTCTTCACGTAGCCGGCCACACCCAGCCGGCTGGCCACGCGCTGGGCGAAAAAGCGAAAGCCCACCCCCTGCACCATACCGGAGATCAGGAACCGTTTTGCCTCAAGCGTTTCGGGCACAGCCGCGCGGATTTTACAGTATCGAGTCCCCTTTATTCTATGGGGCGCGCAGGTCGTGTAAGATTCTGGCGTGCTCGGGGACCTCGCTGTGACTCGATTGCGCGTCTGGGCCAGCTTGCCGATCGCGGTCCTTCTTCTTTCCGGGGCGGCTTTGGGGCAGGCGCCGCCTGCTGTCCAGATCGTCCTGCAGAACGGCTATCCCGAGCTGCAGGTGGACGCCAAACCATTCTTCGTTCACGCGGCCGCGTTCGCCTACTTCCGCATCCCGCGCGACCTCTGGGCCAAGTCGCTCGACCGCTACCGCGAGCTCGGCATCAACACGATTGACCTGCCCATCCCCTGGAACTGGCACGAGCCGCGCGAAGGCGAATTCGATTTCGACGGCCACACCAACCCGCGCCGCGACCTGCGCGGATTGCTGAAGCTCGTCGCCGAGAAAGGCTTCAAGCTCTGCGTGCGCGCGGGGCCGATCCTTGCCAATAACGGCGCTGACGCCTGGCCGCACGGCGGCTATCCGGAATGGCTGCTCGCGCAACCCGAATACGGAATGACCGCGGCGGCGCGCGCCGAAGGGGCCTATCCTGCAGCGGCCGAGCTCAGCGCGCATGACGCGGAGGCCGGCGCACACGCATGGATGGAGAACCCCACGCACATGGCCGCAGTGGAAAAATGGCTCACGGCGCTGGGGCAGGAGCTCGCGTCTTACAGCGCGAACCGCAAAATGACCGTCTCCGGCGTCTCCGAGAAGACCGGCGAGCCGGTGCAGAAGGAAATCGGCGGGCCGCTGCTCTTCGTGCAATTGGACGATAGCCCCGGCTTCGCGCCCGCGGCCCGCCCCGGCGCCGCATTCTGGGACTACATGGGCCGGCTCAAGCGCATGCTGGAATCGGGCGGCGTGCGCGCAGTCTTCACCATCAATCCCGCGGCGCTACGCGCGGGCGCTGTGGCCTCTCCCGCCGGCACCGGACTCACAGGGCAGTGGTATCTGCGGCCGGGCGCGAGCCCGCCCCGCGCCGCGGCCTCCGATGAAGAAAGCGGCGCGCCCGATCTAGGGCAGACGCTCGCGGCCGCAGACGCATCCTCGCTGCAACTCCTGGCAGAGTCGCTCGCCACGCAGGCGGGATTTCCGCCGATGCTGAGCGATTTCCAGGCCGGGTGGCACGCGCCGGGCGACGACGCGCGCCCGCCGGCAAGCGCTCCGGCCAATATGCTGCTCGCCTCGCGGCTCCTCTTCGCGCACGGCGTTCGCGGCATCGAGTACTCGCCGCTGCAGGATACTCTGACGCCTGCGGGCTACGAGCTGCCCGGGCGAAACCGCTACGAGCGCTGGGACGCCGCACTCGATCTGGCCGGCAACCGGCAGCCGCGCGCCCGGGGAGTCGCGCGAAATGGCGACGTGCTGGCGTTGTGGGGCACATTCCTGGCCGCTTCGCACAAGCGCGCGGATTTCGGGCTGCTCGATCTTCGAGCGGCGTTCGC
This sequence comes from Terriglobia bacterium, assembly GCA_041497955.1. GTDB lineage: Bacteria > Acidobacteriota > Terriglobia > Acidiferrales > UBA7541 > JBGQHO01. Next base: position 15,186 of record JBGQHO010000032.1, read on the forward strand.
GGCAGCCGGGCGGACAGCCGAGGAGTTGCGCATGCCTTCGCCGGTGCTGCTGCAAGTGGAGCGCATGACGCAACTCGCCGGCTTCACGAGCGAATTACTCGACCCGGAGGGACAGTCGCTGGAGCGGCTTCTGCTGGACCCGGTTCTGCTTCTCCCGCTTGTGGGCCCCGCGGAGCAGAAGCTCGAGCTCTCCGAGAAGGCGCAGGAAACAATCGTCGAGTACGTGCGCCGCGGCGGCACGCTGGTTTACTTCCCGGCGCGGCCCGCGGGAAAAACTCTCGAGCAGCTTTGGGCCCCGGCGCCAGCCGCGGATTCCTCAGCAGACGGCCGCGCGCCGGCCTGGGCGTTCGGCCAGGGGCGCGTGATCGAATGGAGCAAGGATTTCTACTCCTGGGTGGTTCCCGGAGAAGGTTTCGCGGAGAGCCGCGCGCGCTTCGAAGCTTCCTGGTCGATTGAGAATCTGCGGCAGCTCGCGTTCCAGTCCGGCGCGCGCGCGGCGGTCGAGCGCAAGGACGGCGACTTGATCGTCAGCGAACTCGTTTCCGACGAAGGCACCGGCCCGCTGGGAGCGCGGCGCACGGACTGCGGCCGCAGCTCGTTTTGCGGGCGGGGACTCCTGAGCGTGACGAACCTGAACCTCTACGCGCCCGCCGAAACCCAGCTCAGCATCCTCTCGCCGAAAGCAGGCGTTCGCGAAACCGAAGAGCGCATCGCGCTGAACGTGCAGTTGCCCGCCCGCGAGTCACTGCTGCTGCCACTGCACTACCCGCTGTGCTCGGAGCTTGGGTCGGGGCAGGCGTGCGACGACGAAATCACGGCCGCCGGCGCCGAGCTGGTCGGCATCACCCGGGAAAATAAAGATCTTCTGCTCGCCTTCTACGCGCCCACGCGCGCCACGTTGCTGCTGCACCTCGAAAGCGTGCCCGCGAAAATCATGCTCGAGGAAGTGAACCTCGAGGGACAGTGGGCGCCGCAAACCCGGCTGCTCGAGGTCGCGCTGCCGCGCGGCGCTTCGCCGGAGTTTCTGCGCGTGGTGAAGGTCCGGCTGCGCTACACCCCGCACGTCCCGGAAAGACTCAAGCCGCCGAAGAAGCGCGGCGACAATTTCGAAGTGTCCATCGCCGACGCCTTGCGGCTGCCGCTCGGCGACGATGTTTCTCTGCCGAGCGAGCCGCCGCTCATCCTGCTGAACAAGGACCGCAACGGGCATGCGCTGGTGCGCGCGGACAACCGCGATGAAGCGGGCCGCGACGTCACCGTAAGGATCGAGGGCGCCGCGCAAGGCTCCGCCCGAATGACCCTGGGCGGTGAGGAAGCGCGCATCTCCAGGCTCAACCTCGAAGCGGCCAGAGGAAACGATCCGGAGACGGGGCGCCCGCGCGCGGAGAACAATGGACTGCTGCGTGGAGCAATGAGGATTCACTCGCGGGGCGAAGACCGTACCGCGCCCGTCGTTTTCGCGGTGGTGGGCGAAGACGTGCCGGCGCAGTACCGCTTTGATTTCGACCGTGATGGTGCCGAGGAATGGGCGCTCGAAAACGAGCGCCTGCGGCTGATTGTCTCGCCGGAAGCCGGCGGGCGCATCGTCGCGCTCGTGGATAAAACGACGGGCACGAACCTGACGACCACGGCTGGCATGCTGCGCGACTTGTTTCCAGGTTCCGGGCCGGCAACAAACGGCAGCCCCGCGGGCTCTCCCGGGGATGCCGTCGAGCTGCTCGACGTTGCGTTCAATCGCACCGTGCACACCGAGTGGCTCAGGAAGGCGAAGGACGACGCGGCGGGGCCGGGTATCCAGTTGAGCTACGAGGTGCGGAAAGCCGCCGCGGGCGGCGCGCTCGAAGCCGGGACGCGAATGGAGAAAAGGATCCGTCTGGCGGGCAACGACAGCGTGGAAGTGGACTACCACCTCACTTCCGCCGCGGCCGAATCATTTCTGTCGGTGACTTCGGTCCCCACGCACGGGCGCGGCGATCGCGGCACGAGATTCTGCTGGACGGAGCCGGCGTCGAACTCGCGCAAGGAAGGCGAGGCTGCGGCCTCGGCGCCGTCACATTGCGAGGAGTTTGCCCCCGAGCGCGGCCGCACCGCCGTGCCGGAGTCGGTTCGGCGGGTCGAGATCATCACGCCGGGGCGCCCGGGCTTGGCCGTGGAGTGGAAAGCGGGCACCCTGGCGATCGAAATGAAGCGTTTCTCTGTTCTGCTGGAGCTGCGCATTCCGGCGGCCGTGGGCGAGCAAGAGCGCGCCACGGTGCGGTACACTCTTTTGCCGGAGCCGTAGAGAGACGCAACGCCGCGCACGCGACAACGCGCATCTAAGAAAACTGCTGCGCGCTATGCCTGGAAAAAACAAAGTCGCGACGATTTGCCTGCTGTTGGCCTGCAGCACAGCCTTCGGCGGCGCGGCGGCAGAGCGGTTCCTCGCACAGCAGGGCCCGCTGCCTCCGCCGCCCAAGCGCGACGTGATCGTCATTCCCGCCGACCCCAAGCCTGAGGCGCCGCCCCTTCCCCCGGCCGAAATGATCCAGCGCATTGTGAAGCAGGAAGACGAGCTGATCCGCGCGCGGGCGGGCTATACATTCCGCAAGACGGTGCGCGTCCAGGAACTCGGCGACGACGGCAAGCCCGCGGGCGAATTCGTGGTCATCACCGAGCCCGCCGTCGGTCCCGATGGGAAGCGCTATGAGAGAATCGTCGAAGCGCCGCCCTCCACGCTCCGCGGCCTGCGGCTCCAGCCCGAAGACATGGAAATCCTCGCGCGCATTCCCCAGTTCCCCTTGACCAGCGAACAGCTCAGCAAGTACGAACTCACCTACACGGGCAAGCTGCCGCTGGACGAGCTGACCACGTATCTCTTCCAGGTGAAGCCCCGCCAGATCGAACGCGCGCATGCGTATTTTGAGGGGCTGATCTGGGTCGAGGACCGCGATTTCACGATCGTGAAGACCTACGGCCGCTGGATCACCGAGACGGGCCCCGTTTCTTCGCCGCAACTCCCGTTCACGATGTTTGAGACGTACCGCGAAAACGTGGCCGGGAAGCTGTGGTTCCCCAGTTACCTTCGCTCGGAGGACGCGCTGAAGCTGAAAAAGGGCGAGGTGCGCATCCGGCTGACGGTCCGCTGGGAGGGCTACAAGCCGCTCGAGCGCTAGCGGCGCAGGGCGCCCGCGGAATCGGGCGCAGCGAGCAGGCCCGGCAACCCCTCAACCGACGAAAGGACAGCCGCAGGACGCGCGCGGCGCAGCCGCGCAAGCGTCGAAAACGCGCTGCGCACGGCCACCGCGCGCACGCCGGCGCGGCGCGCCATTTCAATGTCGTCGGGCGAATCCCCCACGTACACGCACACCGCCGGACGCAGGCCCAGGCGCCGCATCGCCAGCTCGAGCGGCGCCGGGTGCGGCTTGCGCAACTTGGTGTCCTGACCGCACACGCGCACGGCGAAAAGCGACGCCAGGTGCAGCCGGCGCAATTGCGGCACCACGCGCGTGCGGTCGCCGCTCGTCACCAGCGCCAGCGTCACGCGGCGGTGCAGCACGCGCAGCACGCGGCGCGCGCCCGGCAGCAGCGCGGGGCGGTGCCGGCGATAGAATTGGAGCCAGAGCCGGTCGGCCTCGCCCCAGCGGTCCTCCGGCAGCCGCGCCGCGCGGTACACGCGATGCCAGTCCGGAGAATAGTGCCGCGCCAGGTCGTCGAGGTCCCAGCCAATCCCCAGCGCATGAAACATCGCGAGGTAAGCCTGGGTATCGGCGCGATAGGAATCGAGCAGCGTGCCATCCCAATCGAACAGCACCGCCCGGATCGAGTTCATAGGGAGCATGGGGAACAAGCGATCCTAGGAGACAAAAGAAAACCCGGTGGAGCGCTGTGCAGGCGCTCCGCCGGGCAAATGCTACGCGGGCGGCTGGCCCGTGCGTTAGAAGAGAAACTTCAGCCCGAACTGGCCGGCGAGCGGTCCCCTCGGGCTCGGCCCGTCCAGTATGGCAGGGCCCTTCCCGGGCGAAAAACACGAAGTGGAATTATCACAGACCCCATTCGTGCCTGCGAGGAACGTCGTTGAGAAGGCATTGTTCCTATTGGTCAGATTGAACGCCTCAGCAGTAAACCGCAGATGCAAACGCTCGTAGACTGGGAACTCGCGCCCCAGGCGAACATCCCACTGCGCAAAGCCGCTGTTCCGGAACGGGTAGCGCGGGAGCAATGCGCCGTTAACCACCGGCCGGACTGCACTGATAAAGAAAGTCGCGCATTGGAAGCCATCCTGGTAGCCGTTGCTGGCCCCCGGACAGAAGCCCCCATACGCGGGGTAGGCTCGCCCGCTGCGGGCACTGATGAAGGTGCCAAACTCGATCTTGAAAGGCAGGAGGATGTAAGCGTACGTCGAGAACTGGTGGCGGATGTCGAGCTGGCTGCGGCCGTAATCGAGGTTCAGGAAGTTGAACGGGTCCGACGGGGGAAGGAAGGCGTCGGTGTCGCGGTCACTGGTGGCGTTGTCGTCGTTTTTGGACACGGTATAGTTGGCGCCGAACTGGTAGTTGTGGCTAACGGTCTTTTTCACCTGCAGGATTAAGGCGTGGTAGCGTGCCCGGCCGTAGCTGGTTATGGCGCTGGCCCCGCTGATCGTGGACTGCGGGAGGCGAGGGATGGCAAACGCAAAGGTGCCACCCGGCCCAAGGCTGCGCCCGAACTGGTCAAACCCCGTCACTTTAGCGGGGTCGATTGTCCGGTCAAAGGGAGCGCTCAAGCTGAAACCCCCGGTGCGCAGGTTTTCCGACCGGTTGTAGGTATAGGTGGCAGAGATGCTAAAGTCCCTGGCAATCTCCCGCTCCACTGCGACTTGAAGATTGAGGACGCGAGCGCTCTGCAAGTCCGGGTCGGCAAAATCGATATTCGGCGGCGGGATAAGAGCAGCAAGGGGGCTGCCGGGGCTAATCTTCGAGGGCAGCCTGTTAGGGTACTTCAGTGGATTCCCATTGGCGTCCACGAGGTCGGCGGTGGTCCCGGTGAAGCAGGCGGTCGTGCGCGTTCCCCCGCACTGCGGGATGCTGAGCACTGACCCTCGCGCGCCATGCCCGGCCAGGGTATTGGCCATGAAAATTGTGATCAACGGAGCATAGTAGATGCCCAAGCCTCCGCGCACAATGGTCTTTGAATTTCCGGTGACGTCCCACGCCACGCCGACTCGGGGACCTACATTGTTGAAGTCGTTGGGAATGCTCTGTGGCACAGGTCCCACTCTCTGAGTGAGGGTGTTGCCGGATATCTGGGGCCTGCCCAGGGCGACCTGGTCTCCCGGCAGCTTAAACTGAGGCTGCGGGTTCCACACGCCATCCCAACGGAACCCCAGGTTCAAGGTCACCCGCGGATGAATCCGCCAGTTATCTTGAACGTAGAAAGCCAATTCCTTCTGCCAGAAATAAGGCAGGGTCCCGCTCTCGACGGCGTCGAACCCATTGATGCCGAACAGTTGCGTGAACCCGGAGGGTATCCTGCTTTTAAAGGCGCTCAGGCTGGCAAAATTGTAGACTCCGGCCGCATCGCCGATAAAGACTTGGGCAGTGGCGTTGGCGTTGAGGTCCACGCCCACCTTGACGTCATGCTTGCTGAAAGTGTGGCTGAGGTTGTCAATCGCTTGATAGCGCTTGTGGTGGCTGGTAATGGGCAGGAAGAAGCGCTGGCCGAAGTTTCCCACGCCCGTGATTGCGGTCTCCGGGCCGGGTCCACGATTGATGCGGTCTCGTCTTTCTAGAGAGTAAGCGAAACGCGCTTCATTCACGGTTCTTGGACCGAAAACCGTGGTGACTGCTTGCGATGCCACGGGGCCTTCGTTGACAAAGTTTTCAAAGTTGGACGCAACTTGGCCGATGACAAAGATCTGGCTTCCGCCGCCGGTAAAGTTGTCCGTTTCGTTGCGCGAGTAGTTAAACCGCGAGGTAGCAGTGGTGCTGTGCGTGATCCTATAGTCCAACTTGATTAGAGGCGTAAGCAGATCCTGCCTCTGAGGCGTTGTTCCCTGCAGGGCTGCTAGGTCAGCAATGTTCAGCTCCGGCACGGCGACCCCATTCACGCAAGTAGCAGGGGGACAACCCGTCTGATTCGAGAAGGCGGTGCCCAGGGGTCCCGCCTTCTTCTGCCGATCAACGCCGATAAAGAAGAACGCCCTGTCCTTAAGAATGGGACCGCCCAGCGTCCCGCCAAACTGGTGGCGCGTGTTGAAGCCTGGGGGAATGACCACACCGGGGGCTGCGGGGACGGAAGTGTCCTTGACCAAGTTTAGGCTCTGGAAATACCAGTGGGCGGTACCGTGCCATTCGTTGGTGCCCGATTTGGTTACCACGTTGACCAGGCCGCCAGTGGAGTGGCCGAACTCCGCCGAAAAGCCGCCGGCGCGCACCTGGAATTCTTGGACGGCATCCTCGGGTAAGGTAAAGTTCTTGGTCTCGAGCGACCCGAACCATTCGCCGAAGAAGGAGTTGCGGTTATCGACCCCGTCGATAATCAGCTCGGTGTACTCACCTTGCTGGCCGCCCAAGCGAACTGGGGAACGCAACCCCGGGGCCGTATCCGCGGTGGGGGTCAGGTTCACAAAGTCGCGGAAGTCGCGTCCGTTGATGGGCAACTGATCGATGTATGTCCGGTCGATAACAGTGTTCTGGCGGGTCTCGCCCCTATCGACCGGGCCCACCTCCGCCTGCACTTCGACAGTCTGACCGACAGCCGCAAGTTTGAGGCTAACGTCCTGGATCAGGTTTTGTCCTACTGCGAGGCGAACACCCTTCACGACGGTCGTAGCAAAACCCTTCGCGGAGACTTCGATGCGGTACCCGCCGGCCGGAAGCAGGTTCGCGGCAAAGCGCCCGTCTGGGCCCGTGGTAAGCGTGCGCTCGCTGCCGGTGGCCACGTGTATGATCTTCACGCTGGCGTCTGGTATCGCGGCGCCAGTCGGATCCAAGACCGTTCCGCTGATCTCGCCTTTTTCAATGGTCTGACTTGCTGCAGAAGTGGCGAGCAAGAGGATGGCCGCGAACAACACCAGCAGGAAATACGGGCCACAAAGCTTTTTCATTGGAACCCTCCGAAAAGAGAATGCAGCAGATGGATTGGCACCGCGCCCCACTTCCAGTTCCCCTTCATGGAGGGAGGTAGACTACTGCCAGCGTGATGTAAATTGCAACGGGAAAGCCTGTGGATTTCTGTCCCAGGCGCTTTGGGCTTCAGGGACTCGTGTAGCGCTTCGGAATCACCTCGTCGCGCTGGAAGGATATGTCGTCGAAGCTGGCCGCCAGGCCGTGCCAACCGGGCGCTTCGGCAGGCTCGGCGCGCACGATGTGGGCGGCCGTGACCATGCGCACGCTGCCGCGGCCGAGCGGGCGCTCGACCAGCGCGACTTCGAGCTCGATCGGTGTGCCGGGCTCAACGTACTGCGGCGAAAGAAAATAGACGCCGCTCGAGCTGATGTTCCGTGTCACCAGCGTGACTTCCATGGATTCCTTGTGGCCGGCCACGCGGACCAGCCGCAGCGGCAGGCGCATGGACGCGCGTGGGTACGCACGCTTTTCATCCGCCACCCCCACGACGTGCGTGGGCACCCGCGAGAAGCGGCGCTGGCGGTTCAACGAACCGGCAAACGGAGACTCGTGCAATGCCGGTGGGACAACCGAGAGGGTTGGTTCCGGCTCCTGGGCTTCGGCCGGGGCAGATCGGGCGACCTTGAGTGTTTTTCCAGAACGGGCAGCGCGCACAGTTTTTTCCCCTTCACTTGCGACGGTCTCTGGCGCTGCCGCGTGGACACTATCTCGCCGCGCGCATGCGTGCGTCAACCCGCGCGGTCAAGCGGGTGCTGTAATGCGCAACGTCACGCAGGGGAGGAGAGAAGGCGGCTAGAAAAAATTCCCGAGGGCCCAGCCGAAGGCGGCGCGGCGGTCGGGGGGGCGGAACTTCGACCCGTCCGGAAGCGCGAACGCTTCCGCCAGACGCAGCGGGTTCATCGAGTAATGGACGCGCACCGTCTGCTCGACCACCGGCAAGCGCAGCCGCAGTTCGACGCCGGTGCTCGCCCGCAAGGCGCCGTTCGTGCCTTCGAGCAGCGCTGGACGGTTCGGGCCCAGCCACCCGGGCAACAGCCAGCCGGAGCCTGTATCGAAGAAGCCTGCAAGTTCAGCGCGCGGCGCTCGCCCGCTCGCATTTTGGTGGGCCAGCGGCATGCGATATTCCGCGTTGACGGCGCCGGCCAGATCGGCGCCGACAGCCTGCGCGCGGAACACGCTCACGCCCGGCGCGCTGGCCGGGCTAACCAGCGCGTAGGGGCTCAGTTCGCCCGGGCGGAAGCCGCGCACGAGCTCGTCGCCCGCAAAAAGGCGCGAGGAGAGCGGCAGGTCGCCGCGGTAGCTGGAAACGCCGCTCAGATAGCCGCGGAAGGCCCAGCTGTTGCGCCGGCGGCTGAGCGGGTCCGGCTGGAAGCGCGCGTACTGAAGCGATGACCGCAGCAGGTTCTCGTTGCCGCCCAGCCAGCCGCCGGAGACCGATGCGGAAGCGTCCCAGCGGTTGCGCTCGCCTTCGTGAGATTCCGTCAGACCGAGCGAGCGGCTGGACGTGCTTGCGCGCAGCGAGTTGCTGACGATTCCGGCAAGCGCCGGCGGCAGCGCCAGGTTGTACGTCGTGGATGTGTCCGAGAGTTGGTAATTCAGGCCCAGCGTGTCGCTGGACGCGAGCGGATAGGTCCAACCAGCGCCGAAACCCGAGCTCCGCGAAGTGAAGAGCCTTCCCCGGCCGGACGGCCCGGGCAGATTCGGCTGGATGACATTATGGAAGAGGCTCAGCCCCAGCGACGCGCGCGTGCCAAACAAGCCGTCTTTGGCCACGCCGAGCAGCATCTGCAGGCTCTGCGGGCCGCCTTCGATGTGCGCCGTAATCAACTCTTCGCCGCCGAAGAGATCGAACACGTTGTAGGCCAGGCCGATGGTGCTCCCGAGCGGGCCGTGCCCGCCCACCAGCGAGATTCTCTGCCTGCCGACCTCTTCGACGCGGATCGTTACGTCCACCATGTACCGGGCTTCGTCGAAGCGCACGCGCACGTCTTCCTTTTTCGGCGGGCGAATGAAACCCGCGCGCGCTATCTGCGCCAGTCCCAGCTCCAGCTTGTTCGGGTCGAAGGGCTCGCTTTCCTTCAGCAGGATTCGGCGGCGGTAGTAGCGGTCGTTGAAGCGCTTCGCGCCGAGAAACTCGATCCGCCGCACGATGTAGGGATGCGCCTCGCGCACGCGGAACGTCACCCGAACCGTCCGCGTCTCCGGCTCCAGTTGCGGGATGGCATCCACCTCGGGCGCTGCCGTGCCGGCTTTGCCCGAAGCACGCGCTCTCCGGTGCGCCAGTGTCTCCCGCGCGCGTTCGACCTCTTCCTGCGAATAGGGCTCCGCTGGCTTCAGGCGGCGCAGCACCAAAGCTTCGGCCGAGCGCGAGTCAAAATCCTCGCCAGTCATCTCGGAGCGAACGCGGACGTCGCCCAGGCGATAGACCTGGCCTTCCTGCACCGGAACCGAGATATGAAACCGCGTCGCTGCGCGCCGGCGCGGCACGGGGAGCCAGTGCCGCACGCGTGTCTCGATCGTTTCGACTTCGGGACGGCCGACGCGCGCCTCCGGGTAGCCGTGGTTGCGGTAATACTCCCCCACGCGCTCCAGGTCTTCCTCGAGCCGCGCGGGCGTGTAGATGTCCTTGCCGCGCAGACCGGCAAGGCGCGCCCCGGGCGCCACGCGCTTCATCTGCTTCCGCAGTTTCCTATCGGAGAAGATGCGGTTCCCTTTAAAGTTGACGCGCGCCACGGTGATGTGCGGGCCGTCCTGGACCTCAAAGATCGCGCGCGCCGCCGCCGTGGGCACTTCCCGGTACCGCACGCGCACCGCGGCCTGCGGGTAGCCGAGGTCGCCGAGCGCCGCTTCGATGGCTCGCGATGCGCGCCACACGTCTGTGCGGTTCACGGGAACCGCTTCTTTCAACGTGATGCCGCGCTGGGGCAGCAGCGCGCGAATGCGCTCGTCGGAAAGCGCGCGCGAGCCACGAAACTCCACGCCTGCCAGGAAAGGCCTTTCTTCAAGCATAAAGATGAGCCGGAACATTGGCTCGAGCGCGGGCGCGTCGCTGCTGGCATCGCCCAACCGAAGATCGGCGAGCAGAACGGGCCGCTCCTCGAGCGCCACGCGGACGGAATCAAACCAGTTCAGCCGGTCGAGCGCGCGGACGTCGCTTTCGATCACCGCCGGGTCCAGCGGCTGGCCTTCGCGTGAGTGGATGTGCGCGCGCAGCGTGGCCGCAGAAATGCGCCGCAGCCCGGAGAATTCGATCTGCTGGATGATGCCGATAAGACGCCGGTTCGGTGGCGGATCGGAGCGTGAGGCGGGGCTTTGGGCGGACCAAGCCGTTGCTCCCGCCAAAAGGGCAAGCACCAGCGGAAGCGCGGCTCTCGAAGGGCCCCGGTTGAAGCAGTAGATGCCCATGACCGCCGTTCCCCGCTTCGGATGTGCAGGCGCCGCAGCAGGTTGCCTAAGCGGATGGCGCGCCGCGGTCGTAGCCGTGGACACCCGGCGGAAGCTCCCGCAGTAGCGCGAAGGCTGCGTCGAGCTGTTCGCGCGAGCCGATCAGCACCACCTGATCGCCTTCGGCAAAGCGAAACCCCGCGTCCGGGTTGTGGATCACGTCGCTCGTGCGAAGCACGGCCAGCACCGCCGCGCCCGCCCGAGCGCGCAGGTCGAGTGCGCGCAGCTCGGCGCCGGCGAGCCGCGAGCCCGGCGCGACCACCAGCAGCTCGATGCCGACCTGCGGCAGTAGGTGCCAGAGGTGCCGCAGAGGCTGCCCGGGGATGGGCAGGATGCGTTGCATTTCGTCGTCTTCGCCGCGCAGGCCAGCCATCTGCGCGGCCACGGCTTCCCGCGGCATGCCGTAAAGCCGCAGGGTGCGCACGGCGATCTCCATCCAGGCTTCGAGCTCTTCGGCGACGACGTCGGTGGCGCCGGCCAGCCGCAGCTCGCGCGCGTCGGCCATGCGCTTGATGCGCGCGAGGATGTGCACGTCGGGATTCAGGAGGCGCGCATGCGAAATGGCGCGCGGCAAAATCACGGGATCTGAAATCGCAAAGACGATCGCGCGCGCGTGCCCGATGCCCGCGCGCCGCAAGATCTCCGGGCTGCCGACGTCTCCGAAATGAATCGGCTCCCCTTCGGTGCGCGCCGCGCGGACCACCCGCGGGTTCATCTCCAAAACAAGATAAGGCAGGCCGTTCTCGCGCAGCAGCCGCGCCAGGCGGCGACCGTTCATGCCGTAGCCGCAGATCACGACATGGTCACGGAGCTGCTCGGCCTCGCGATCGAGCGCCAGTCGCTTGTGCCGGCCGGCGTGCCGGGCGCCCTCGCGCGCGGCTACCCAGGACGACACGCGCGGGCCCGCGGCAACCAGCAGCGGCGTAGCCACCATCGTGAGCACCGCCGCAGCAAGAAACATTTGGTAGCGCTCCGGCGTAACAAGCCCCAACCGGGCGCCTTCGCCCAGCAACACAAATGCGAATTCGCCTACCTGCGCAAGCGCCAGGGCCACAAGCGCGGCCATCCGCAGGGGGAATCCCAGCGCCAGAACCGGACCTCCCGCCGTGACGATCTTGCCGGCGAGAACCACCGCGACGATTCCCGCGAGCACGGGCGCCTTCGCCGCAACAAACCGGACGTCGATCAGCATGCCCACGGCGATGAAGAACAGGCTGTTGAAGCTGTCGCGGAACGGCAGGATTTCCGCCATCACCTGATGGCCGTATTCGGACTCGGAAAGCACGATGCCGGCGAGGAACGCGCCCAGCGCAAGCGAGAGCCCGAGCCGGGCTGCTCCCCAGGCGGTGCCCAGGGCGAAGAAGATCACGGCGATGACAAAAAGTTCGCGGCTACGCACCAGGACAATCGCGCGCAGCAGCCGCGGGAACAGATAGCGCGCCCCAAGCAGGATCGCTCCCACCACCGCGAGCGATTTGCCCAGCGCCAGGAGGATCGCAAACGCGCGCGCAGCTCCCGGCGCGGCCAGCGCGGGCAGCAACGCCATCATCGGCACCACGCACAGGTCCTGGAACAGCAGCACACCGAGCACGACGCGCCCGTGAACCGTATCAAGCTCGCCGCGCTCGTGCAGCAGCTTGATGACGATGGCTGTGCTGCTCGTGGCGACCAGGAAGCCCCAGAACAACGCCTCGCGAGCCGCCAAACCCATCGCCAGAAGAACGCCCAGTACCGCCAGCACCGTTCCCACCACCTGCAAGCTGCCCGCGCCCAGGACGAGCTGCTTCATGCGCGCGAGCTTGCCGAGCGAAAGCTCCAGGCCTATCGTGAAAAGCAACAGCGCCACGCCCACTTCGGCCAGCAACTCCACCGCGGATGTATCGGAAATCAGGCGCAAACCAAAAGGCCCGGCGATGACTCCCGTGAGCAGGTAGCCGACGACCGTGGATTGGCGCGCACGGCGCATCACGTAGGCGATGGCCATGGCCATGCCGTAGAGCACAATCAAGTCGCGGAGGAGGTCGGCGTGGTTCATGCGTGAGAGCCGCTATTCTAGCGCAGGCGCGCGCCGCACGCCGAAGCAGGACAAGTTCTGCGACGGCCACTGAGAAGACTTTCCTGCGCGCCCGTGGCAAGAAAGAGTAGCGAGGCGAGCGCACGTAGCTGGCACACTCGGACCACAAGGGGGACGCAAAGCGGCGCTGGCTGTCCAATATGGCCCTCGACGGCGAAAGGGCCGAACGTTATTCTGCAAATTACATCGGAACCCGAATAGCGTTCTACCGCATCGGATGAGTCGTGCTCGAAACCCTGAAAGAGACGTCCAGCCTTCCCGTGCCGCGTTCCGCGAAAGGGAGAACTGCCCGTGGGCGCGTCTGAAATTCCCGCCGCATTGCCGTCGCGCGAGCGGCCCCGGCCGCGTCCTTCCACCGTGCAGCTCGTCACGGCATTCGCGGCGGTCTATATCCTGTGGGGCTCGACGTTTCTCACCATCAAGTTTGCGATCGCCTCGATCCCGCCATTTCTGATGGCCGGCACGCGCCACCTTCTGGCGGGGCTGGTTCTGTACCCGCTGGCGCGGCTGCGCGGCGCCGAGCGGCCGACGCCCGCCAATTGGTCCGCGGCGGCATTGATGGGCGTGCTGCTTCTCGTCATCGGCAACGGCGGCGTCTCCTGGGCCGAGCAGATCGTGCCTTCGGGAGTGACCGCCTTGCTGGTGGCGAGCGTTTCGCTGTGGATGGTGATCATCGAATGGCTTCGGCCCGGCGGCGTGCGACCTACGAGCCGCGTAGTCATCGGCCTGGCACTCGGTTTTCTGGGACTCGTGTTCCTGGTGGGGCCGTCGAAACTCGCGGGCGGCGGGCGCGTGGACCCGCTCGGCGCTACGCTACTCATCTGCGCGTCGCTTTCCTGGGCGACGGGTTCCGTCTTTTCAAAAAAGCTGCGACTCCCGTCGTCGCTGCTCCTCGGGACGGCCATGCAGTGCCTGGTGGGCGGCGCGGTTTTGATGCTGCTCGGCCTGCTCACCGGGCAGGGCGCGCGACTCCACTGGCAGGCGGTCACGCTGCGCTCAGCGCTGTCGCTGGGCTACCTGGTGGTTTTCGGCTCGCTGCTGGGCTTCAGCGCGTACACGTGGCTGCTGGCCCATGCGCCGCCGGCGCGCATCGCCACGTATGCCTACATCAACCCCATCATCGCCATGTTCCTCGGCTGGGCGTTGGCCGGCGAACAGATTACGCTGCGGACGCTGCTGGCCGCGGCGGTGATCGTCGCTGCCGTCGTGCTGGTGATCACGGCCCGGCAGAGCGCAACGCAGCCCACCGCTTCGGCAGACCGCCCCGCGACGCAAGCTCTCGAGCCACAAGCCGATTGATCGGCGATCGAGGGGGCGAGCGGGCCTAGTTTTGCGGTTTGACCTTGGTCGTGCCCTTTGGCCAGTGGGGCTTGAAACGGGAGTCGGCGATCTTGAGGTTGCGCGCGATGTTCGTGTAGCGAACGATGAAATAATCGCCCGAGCCCGTCTCGAAGAATGTCTGCTGGGCGGGCAGCCAGGTGGCCTGGTCAATCCACAGGTGGATTTTGGCTATCTGGTTGCGGACTTCATCGGAGCGCGGCGTCAGCTCGAGCAGGATGGTTTTCTGGTTGTCGAGCATCTCCTCGCCGAGCACGGTCAGCAGGAAACCCTTCTTCAGCTCGGAGCCCGACGTGCCAAAGCCGAGCAGCAGGAACTGGTCCACCAGCGAGCGGTGCTTGCCAAGGTTGTACTCCTCGACGCGATGCGTTTTCGGATTGTATAGGTACAGGTCATCGCCGTCGCGGAGCACCGTGCGCGGGTCGGGCTTGGTCAGCTCGATGCGCATTTTCTGATCCTGCCGGACCAGGATCTGCCCCGTTTCTGTCGAGCGGTCGTTCACCACGACGGTAACCTTCGTGCGCTCGATGTCCGCGCTGAGGCTGTGAAAATCCTTGGCCTCGGCGTCAAGCTGTTTCAGGATGGCTTCGGGCGTCCATCCGTTGGGACGCTGGCTGGCGGGCGAAGTGGCGCGCAGGAGCGAGAAACAAGACGGCAGCGCCGGCAAGAGGAGGAGAGCCCCCGCCATTCCCGCCGTCAAGAACATCTTTTTGACCCGTAGAATCTGCAAGACCTTTCTCCTGCACTCCGTCGCGGATCTACGCCCGCGAAATCCTAGCATACTGATTGGACGGCCCGGCTGGCGCAAGCGTTTCCGAGCACCGAAGCGCAGCTGCGCTCTAGTGCTTAACCGACACGTCGTAATAGATCACGGCGCCCCTCTCGCCGCGGATCGGCTCGATGCGATCGATACGGAAGGCTCCATTGTGCAGGTCCTGCACGTTCTTGCGCAGCGCTTCATGCAGATCGCGATGAAGCTCGGGCGTGCGGACCGGCGAGGCCAGCAGCCGCGCGTCCACGCGGCAAGTGAGCAGGGAGCCCGCTGCGTCGAGCTGGCATTGTACCTGCGCTTCCGAGGCGGGAGGACCCACTTGGGGCTGGTCGTTGAAATGGATCAGGCGGGGGGAAAGCAGAACGAACAGCACAATCGCGAGCACCATCAGGTCATAGGGCCAGGTGCCGCGTTCGTAGGACCAGAAGAACGTGCGCACCAGGACGTGCCAGAGCGCGCGCATATCAGTCGGCGGGGACTCCGTCCACGATCACGCCGTCGCGCATGTGCACGACGCGGTCGCCGTAGGCGGCGGCTTCGGGGTTGTGCGTGATCATGACGATCGTCTGGCCGAGCTCCTTGTTCAATTGACGCAGCATGGCCAGGACGGTTTCCGAATTCTTCGTGTCCAGGTTGCCGGTGGGCTCGTCGGCCAGCAGGATCTTGGGCTCGTTGATGATGGCGCGCGCAATGGCTACGCGCTGCTGCTCGCCGCCGGAAAGCTCCGCGGGGCGATGGTGCAGGCGGTCGCCCAGCCCGAGCATCTTCGTCACCACGTCGAAGCGGTGCGGGTCGAAGCCGTTGCCGTGGATGTGCTGCGCGATGGCGATGTTCCCAAATGCGTCCAGCGTCGGCAGCAGGTTGAAGCGCTGGAAGATGAATCCGACTTTGTGCCGCCGCAGCTTCGTGCGCTCAGCGTCGCTCATCGCTGCCAGGTCGTTGCCGTCCACGAGCACGCGCCCGCGCGAGGCCTGCGCCAGCCCGCCGATCACATAGAGCAGCGTGGACTTCCCGCAGCCCGAAGGCCCCATCACGGAGACGAATTCGCCCGACAGCACGTCGAAGTTAACGCCGCGCAGCGCGGGCACTTCCACTTTGCCCGTGTGGTAGACCTTCCACAGGTTTTCGGTCTGGAGTATCAGTTCCACGCTGATTCCCGTGCGGGAAACGATGCCTTGCGCGGCGCACCCGCGCTGCCCCGCGCAGGCCGGAAGGCCCTGCATTGCTTCCCCCGAGGTCCCCGCTTCAAGTGTCGCGGGCCGCGCCGCAGAAAACTTCAGTATTGTAGCCACGTTTCCCACTCCTGCCTAGCCTAAACGCTCACAAGCTGGCAGAGTGCACCTGGGCTTCCATGATTCCACGCCGCGATGGTGCCCGGAATCTGCAACATCCGGTCAGACTGCTCCGCGAGCGGTGTTGCCGTTCAACTCCACTGGAGGGAAACTACGCCAGCAGTGAACTACTCGTAGGCGAGGGCTTCGATGGGATCCTTGCGGCTGGCGAGCCACGCGGGGTACGCCGCGCCCAAGAGGCCGCCGCCGATCGCAATCAGGCCGGCGCGGAAGAGCCAGCCGGGCGTGATGAGGATGGAAAGCGTGGGGAACTTCCACAAGATTATGGCGCGCAAGCCGTAGCTCAAGCCCACGCCGGCGACGATGCCGATCCCGCAAAGCAACCCGGTTTCCGCGAGCAGCGCCTTGATGATGTAGCCCTTCGACGCCCCGAGCGACTTCAGGACGCCGATATCGCGCGTGCGCTCGATCACCGTGGTGTACATGGAGAGGAAGATCACCAGGAACCCGATGGCCACACCCAGCCCAATCATCGAATTGACGAACGCATCGAGGGCCGGCAGGTTCGAAGAAGTCATCAGCGAAAGGAAATCCTTCAGCGGGCGAATCTCGTAGCGCGGGAAGATCTGCCGCATCTGATCGATCACGTCCGGTGTGTGCTCCGGGCGCGTGCACTTGACGAAGAAGACGGAGGCTTTTTCCCGCGCTCCGGACATTTCCTGCAGCGTCTGGATGGGCACAAACAGCCGCGCGCCCTTGCCGTGCTCGACGATCCCCGCCACGTGGAAGTCGTGGTCGAGTAGGCGGAACGTTCCGTTCACTTTGATGTTTTTTGCCCGGGCGGCCCAGTCGTCCACCAGAATGTCGTCGGGGCCCTCCATGTCGTGCCCTTCATGGAAGACAAACCCGCCCGAGACTTCGCGGAAGCTCTCCGGGTCGATGCCGTACACCACGTCCACGCCGCCCTGCGAGCTGAATTGCAGCAGCACCGGCGTTACCGCCTGCACGTACTTCAGCTCTTCGAGCTTTTCGCGGATCTTGATGGGCATCGGCGCGCCGCTGAAGGCCAGGAAGACCGAGGCCGAAGGCGGCTGGAGCATGATGTCCGCGCCGATCCCCTCGATGCGCTTGGCCGTTTCGCGCAGCAGGCCGCTGGTGAGCCCCACGACGATGATCACGAGCGTCACTTCCACGGCGATGGCCACCACGCTGATCAGCGTGCGCATCGGCCGGTGCAGGATGTTGCGCGACACCATCTGCCCGATCACGGCCGCACGCCTCCCTCACCCTCGCCTTCGCCCAATCGCACCAGCTCCGTCCCCGGCGGCTGCTCCAGATGGAAACGGTCGGCGGCGATGGCTTCGTTCAGCGCCAGTTGCGTGATGCGCACCTCGAGCCGGTAATCGTCGTGCGGCCGCGCGAGTGAGATCTGGCGCGGGTAGCGCACGTCGTCCACCGGCTGCCAGTCGGCATAGCGGATGTCAGAGACGAGCTTCCCACCCGGCCCATAAATCTGCATGCGCACGATGCTCAGGTCGGCGCGGTCGAACCAGATCTTGCGCGCAATTTCCGGCAAAGAAGTTCCGCGCAATTGCGTCAGGATGTAGTAGCGCGCCGGCTCGGCGTCAAACTCCTCGAAGAGCACCGTGCGGCCGGTCGCCAGCTCCGGCCAGAAAATCGCGTCGAGCACGTGCTGCGGCCGCAGATTTTCGATCGGCTTCTTCGCGGTGCGCTCGAGCAAGGTCGGGCCGACGATGAACTTGTTCTTCGACGGGATGAAAATGCGGAACGTCTCGCCGTCGCTGCTCATATCGAAGACGTTTTTTGCCACCACCGGTGCCTGGCCGATCATGCGGATGTGCGCGGGCTTCTGCGCAAGGATGAACCCGCGCACTTCGTGGTATTCCTCGATCACGCCGCTATAGGCCGAGCCCGCCGTGGGCGCCAGTTGGACCGTGGCGCGCAGGCTGCGCACACCGCGCGCGATCTGGTTGTACTGCGCGATGAGCTGGTCCTCGGTGGCTTCCAGCGCGGGCCGGATCTCCTGCGGCCGCACCTTGGTCTTCTTGCTGACGGCGCAGCCGTCGGCCAAAAGCGCCAGCAGCGCCAGCAAAAGCATCCAGGTTGGAGCGCGATCTCTCAGTGAATTCCCCATGCCACAGAGAAAACTAGCAATTTAGCAGCCACTCTCAGCGAGTGTCAATCGAGCGCGCCGCAGCGCTATTGCGGGCGGGCGACCTCGACCGAGAGTTCGGCGAGCGCCGGGCGGGCGCGGCGCAGCACTTCCGTCGCCCAGAGCTGGTTCGAAAGCACGGTCAGGAAGCCGTTTTCAAAATCGCACACGGCGCAAAACAAGTAGCCGCTGTAGGCGGGGTGATAGGCGTCCGCGCCGCGGCGCGCCAGGTCGCCTTCGAGCGCGGTGTCGCCTGCACTTACTCGTGCGCCGGCGCGTACGCCGAACGTTTCGCCCTCGAAACGCTCAAGCAGCGCCGCCAGCGGCTCCGCCTCCGGCGCGGGAATCACGATGCAGCGCTGCGCGGCTTGGCGATAGGTTACGCCGTGGCGCTGGCAGAAATCGCGCAGCCGGTCGAGGTGGCTGAAAAAATCGAGCGCCCAGGGTTCCGTCGCGGCCAGCGCGCGCAACACAGCGCTCCAGATGCGCGCGGCGCCGGCGCCTCGCACGGGCGCCTGCTCTTCCTGCTCCACGAGCTCCAGCCCGATGGCCTTCACGTCGGCGCCCAGGTCGAGCGGCTCCACATGCAGCAGATATTCCGGTGGCTCCATGGAGTTCTCTATTCGACCGCGGGCTCGCCTTCCGCGAAGCGCTGCTGGTATTCCGGCGACTGCTTGCGCAACTCCAGCCAATCGAAAAACGCCTCGGGCGTGTCCAGCCAAATCTTGAACCAGTGCAGGATCTCCTCCTTTTCAGCGCGCTTCCGGACGTCCACCTTCGGGTTCCGCGCGATCATTTCGGCGCGGCGCCGGCCCAGCCGCGCGACTTCCAGCACGCGCTCGGTGGCCGCGCGGTCGCCTTCGGTGCGAAATTTCCGCAGCAGCTCGTCCAGCCGCACCAAGCACATTTCGGCGTCTTCGAACGTGGCGAAGTGCAGCAGGTCTTCGAACTCCTCCTCGTAGCGGCCCTCGGTGTCCGCTTTCGTGGACCACACCACGCGCAGCCCAGCGGTTTCGAGCACGCCTGCAATGTAGTCCGGCGAAGTCTTTCCCGCAGCGCCCAGGCGCGCGACCAACCGCCGGCGGAGCTGCTCCACCTCCGCGGGCGTAAAGCGGTTCACGCTCATCTCCCGCGCGGCCTCCAGGATGAGCTGCTTCTTCGTGGGCTGCGCTGCGTGCGTCATTTGCGTCTCCGATTGCGTTGCTGGGCCTTCGGCGGCTGGCTGTCATCCGCCGCTTGTCCATTCTGCCCCAAAAGGCGCCGGTACCGCGCGACGTTCCGGTTGTGCTCCGCCAGCGTCTTGCTGAAAGAATGCCCGCCCTGCCCGTTGGCGACGAAGTAGAAGTAATCCACCGCGGCCGGCTCCAGCGCCGCGCGCAGCGAAGCTTCGCCCGGGTTCGCGATCGGCCCCGGCGGCAGGCCCGGGTGGCGGTAGGTATTGTAGGACGAGTTGAAGCCCAGGTCGCGCGAGTCCAGGTGGCCGCTGTAGCGGTCCGCCAGCTCCAGCGCATAGATCACCGTCGGGTCGCATTGCAGTGGAAATCCGCGCCGCAGCCGGTTTGCGAATACGCCCGCCACCACGGGCCGCTCGTCTCGCTGGGGCGTTTCGCGCTCGACCAGCGAAGCGAGCGTCACCACGTGCTCGATGGACATGGCGTTGTGCTCGCGCACGTCGGCGGGCAGCCCCTGCCAGGCCTCGCGGAAGCGCCGCACCATCGTGGCGGCAATCTCCTCGGGCGCGACGTGCCGCGGAAACTCGTACGTCGCCGGAAACAGAAAGCCTTCCAGGCTGCGCGCGGTGGGCGCCAGGTCCAGGACCGGAGCCGGGTCGCGCACGGCGGCCAGAAACGCATCGCGGCGCGCCACGCCCGCGCGCTCCAGCAGTGCAGCGATGTCGAATTGGTTTGAGCCCTCGGGCACCACGACGGTCACCACATGGACGCGGCCCTCGGCCAGCTTCCGAAAAACATCCACGCCGCGCGCGGGGCGGTCGAAGAAATACTCGCCTGCTTGCAGCGGGCGCCGGCGCCAGCGGCTGAAAACCTCGAACGGCAGCGCGCTGCGGACGACGCCCTTCCGCGCCAGCAGGCGCGCAATGCCGCGCACGGAATCACCCTTGGGGATGTCCACGAAGACGCCTTCGCGGGGAAAATCGCCGTACGGCACGTAGAGCGTCGCGCCAAACCACGCCGCGAGGAGCACCAGCGCCAGGGGAACGATCCACACCAGGCGGCGCATGTCAGCCTCTCGCCCCGCCGCGCGGCTTCGCGGCGCGCGTGCGTTCGAGATAATCGCGGAGGATCACCGCGGCGGCGACGTGATCGGTAGAAGACGCACGCTTTGTGCGGGGGCGCTTCTGCGGCGCGATTTGTTCCGCTTCCCAACTGCTCAGCCGCTCGTCCACAAGCTCCACCGGCAACCCCAATTGTCTCTCGATGCGGCGCGCAAACCGCGCGGCCTCTTCGGCCATTTCGCTCGCCGTGCCGTCGAGGTGCACCGGATTCCCCACCACGATGCGCCTTACAGAATGCTCGCGTACGATGCCGCGCAAACGGCGCAGGTCCGCATCGCGGTTCGTGCGCTCGAGCGTCTCAAGCGGTCGCGCCGTCACGCCAAGCTCGTCGGAGATGGCCAGGCCGATGCGCCGCCGCCCGTAATCAATCGCCAGGACGCGGCCCGCAGCCTGAACGGAAGATGAGGAATCGCGCACGAAGAGCCCCTTAGAATTATACCTGCCACGGGCTTCCGTGCCGGATGCGGAGTTTACGGCTGACGGCCGCGCTGGCCCTTCTGCCACTGCTCCCACAGACCAAATGTCTGAAGCTGCTTGTCGAGGCCGGTCTCTTTCATCAACGCCTCGATTTCCGCGCGTGATTGACGCTTGCCGATGCGCTCGGCGCGCTCGGCGATGCCGAAGACGGTTACCGCGGCAAGCGCGGTGTGCAGCTTCAGCTCGCGCATGTCCACTTTATCCAGCGTGTCGGTGGGCGAGCGCGCGGATCATAGCGCAGCGCTAGCGGGCATTCACAATGGCGTCGGTGATGCGTGCGACCTGAACCATTTCGGCGACGTCGTGCACGCGAACGATGTGCGCACCGCCTAGAATCGCCGCAGCGACCGTCGCGGCCGTGCCCCACAGGCGCTCCTCGGGCGGCATCGGCTGCGTCGCGCCGATGAATGCTTTGCGCGACGTGCCCACGAGCAGCGGGAAGCCGAGCCGCGCGAGGTCCGGCAGACGAGCGAGTAATTCGTAATTCTGCGCGTAGCTTTTGCCGAAGCCGATGCCGGGGTCGAGGACGATCTGTGAGCGGCGCAGTCCCGCCTTGCGCGCGCGCGCCACGGCCGCGCGCAGGCCGGCGAGCACATCGCGCACAACGTCTCGCGCAAACGGCCCCTTTTGCATCGTGCGCGGCGCCCCGCGCATGTGCATCAGCACAACCGGCACGCGATGACGCCGCGCGACTTCGGCCAGCGCGGGGTCTCCGCGCAGCGCCGAAACATCGTTGATCATCCCGGCGCCCGCGCGCACGGCCGCTTCCGCGACAGCGGCCTTCTGCGTGTCAATGGAGATGGGAATCTTCAGCTTGCCGCGCAGCGCTTCGAGCACCGGCAGGACGCGCCGCAGTTCCTCTTCGACTGTGATGGGCGCGGCGCCGGGGCGCGTGGATTCGCCGCCGATATCCAGGATGTCTGCGCCGGCGCGCTCGATTTCGCGGGCCCGCGCCACGGCGCGCTTCGCATTGAAGTAGAGTCCACCGTCAGAGAAGCTGTCCGGCGTGACGTTGAGCACGCCCATGACGAGCGTGCGCTCGCCGAGCACGAGCGTGCGCGAGCGCAGCCGCAGCCGGAATCGTGTTCGCCGAAACACCGACAGAGCATAAACCACGGAAGCATACCCATGCACACCGAAGTTGCCGCTGCACGATGAGTTCTGCAGCGCCTCACGAGATCACATCAAGCGCTGTCGTCGGATTCGATATGGCGAGCTCAGCGATCTCGTGCTCGACCTGTGAATCCAACCCGCGGAGGAGACGCAGACACTCCGAGATGAAGCGGCCAAACCAATAGCCACCGCGGCCAAAGACGGGGCGGTGTTCGCACCACACGACGAGCGCCGTGCCGAGCAAGAACAACTTGTGTCCGATCATGGTCGCTCTGCGCAGCAGCCAAGGCCGCTGCCTCCGGAGGCGCGCCAGCGTTGCAGCTTGGAAATGCAGGTGTTGCGCTTCGTCGCGAAGGATCCGGCGACAAAGCACACGCAGCAGGGGCGACTCCGTAGCGTCGCGGAGCGCGCGGTAGTAGGGAACGGCGATCAGCTCCGCGGTCACGAGGACGCCCACGCAGACTTCCAGCCCAGCGCCCTTGCGCAGCTTTCGGAAGGTGGTATCCACCCAATGCGCGGGGCGCACGGCAATACCCTGCTGCGTGAGGAACCGCGCCAGGTCTGCGCTGTGGCGCTGCTCCTCGGCGATGAACAGACGCAGCACCGGGACGAACTGCGGGTCGCCGGCTCGCCGCGCATATGCTTCCGCGCGCCGCAGCAGACCCCGGCCACGGGCGCCCTCTCCCAATTGAAACTGCTGGACGGAGCGCGCTACCGCCGCGCGCTCCTCCCGGCTTAGCCGATAGGTGTCGTCCCAGGGCAGCGGCGGTTGCTGCCTGTTTCGTTGGAAGTAAGCAATCCACTGGTGGGATTTCATGACGGCAATGGCGGCAGCGGACACGGCAACTCCTTCTCCGACGCAGAAACTTTATATCACAAAGTACTTCCCTTGGCAAGGTAGGCGGTCAGGGGGAGGCGGGAACGTAGTAGGCGAAGCGGTGGACAACGCGCGCACTGGGGTGCCCAGGCAGCTCGACGCGCAGCGCGCGCCAGCCGGGCCGCCCGAGGCCCGCGCCCGGGTAGTAGCCCAGCGTGTACTGCGCGCCAAGCGTCTCCGCGATGCGGCGATACACTTCGCTGAGGCTGCCGATCTCGCGCAGGAAATAGAGCCGGCCGCCCACGCGGCGCACGAGCTCGGCGAGATACGCGGTGTAGTGCGGGATTCCGAGCTCGCGCGTGGCGGCAGAGATGAGCGTCGCGCTGCGGTGCGCGTCGAGCCACGCGTCAGTCATTGCGCGCGGGCGCGGCTCCGTGGAAATGGCATCGAGCTCGACGCCGTCGGCAGCGAGCTCGCGCGCTACGTCTTCGAATGCCAACCGATTGCGCGCCGCGCCAGGTTGCGCGCTCGCCGGGTCCCAGCTCAGCCGCAGTCCGCTATCCTGCCCATCGGTGAGCAGCAGGATCGCCTTGCGGCCCGGACGCCCGCGAAAAAGCTCGTGCGCGGTCAGATACGCGGCCTCGTAGATATTCGACTCGCGCGAATTCGCAACCATGGCCATGGCCGGCGAATCAATCGCGCCTTCGAGCAGCGCCCGGTCGCGGGAAAACGGCAGAAGCAGGTGCGTGCCCTTCGCAAACGCCACGACGGCGACTTCGTCCGCGGGCGAAAGACTCGCGGCCAGGGCGCGCGCCGCGACTTTCATCTGCGCGAGCTCGCGGAAGATGCTCGGGCTGGTGTCGATCGCCAGCACGATGCTGGCTGGCTCGGTGGACGCGTCGAAGTGAGCAATCGCCTGCTCCGCGCCGTCTTCAAATACGCGGAAATCTTCGCGGCGCAGGCCGCGGAGGTTCGTGCCGTCGCGGTCGAGCGCGACGCAGCCTACTTCGACCAGGCTGACGCGCGCCCGGATCGTGCCCGCCGCAGGAGTGCCGCTCGCGCCGGGCTCCGCTGCGGAGCCCGTGCGCAATTCGCCCGTTTTCGGGTCGCGGTCGTACACCACCCCGCGGTCGAGCTGCCGCGGCCGCGGCAGCTTCGGTTTCCCGGTGGATTCGCGCTGCGCCAGCGCAGGCTCCGCGCACATCAGCGCAAGCAGGAAAAGAACGGCAAATCGCGCCGGTTCACGCATGGGAGGAAAGTATGCCAGAGGAGGGGCAGCGGGGCAGCTAGTCGAGGTCGAAATCCCGCACGGGTTTTTCGATGGGCTGGTCCTTGGCCTTCTTCAGGCCTTCTTCAAACTTCCGTGAGAGCACGTCTTCTTTTTTTTGCTCCGCATCCCAGGATTCGCGGAACTTGTCTTCGCGTTTGCGCGCCTGTTCCTGCAGGATGCGCGCCGCGTCGCTGATATCCACGTTGGGCGCGGGTTTGGGCGGGGCCTCGTGGGAGAGGACGACGGCGAGCTGCGGGTCCACCGTCAGCTTGGCCTGGCAGCGCGGGCAGGTGACTTCGACGGTGGCGGCCTTTTTCGGCATGACGTCATTGTACGCCAGCCGGGCCGCGCGTGGCGCCGGCGGCGAATCAGGCCGGGGCGGGCTTTTCGCCTTTGGTGAAGCCGGGTGCAGGGCGGAGTTCGGGCCGCGGCGCGGGCTTCGGCTCTGCGCTGGGCACAGGCTGCGGCGGCGAAGGCGGCGAGACGCGCGGCTTCTCCGGAAGCGGCTTGTCTTCGAGGAGCAGCTTGAGCTCGACGGCATCGAGCACTTCCCGATCGAGCAGCGCCTGGGCGAAGCGGTCGAGCATTTCCCGGTTGGTCGAGATGAGGCCATGGGCCTTTTCGTAGGCGGTCGTGACGATCTTCTGCACCTCCACGTCAATGCGGATGGCCGTGTCTTCCGAGTAGTCGCGGTGCTGCGCAATTTCCCGGCCCAGGAAGATAGCTTCCTCTTTCTTGCCGAAGGACAGCGGGCCGAGCTCGCTCATGCCCCAGTCGCAGACCATGTGACGGGCGATATCAGTGGCATGCTCGATGTCGTTGGACGCGCCGGTGGTCAGATGATTCAGCACGATTTCCTCCGCGGCTCGGCCGCCCATGGCCACGGCCAGCCGGGCCTCGAGGAAATCTTTGGTGTAGGAGTGGCGGTCGTCCATCGGCAACTGTAGGGTCATGCCGAGGGCCATGCCGCGCGGGATAATGGTGACCTTGTGCAGCGGGTCGGCGCCCGGCGTCATCGCCGCGACGAGCGCATGGCCGGCTTCGTGGTAGGCCGTGTTGCGCTTTTCCTCCTCAGACAAGATCAAGGACCTACGCTCGGCGCCCATCAGAACTTTGTCCTTGGCCATTTCGAAATCGGCCATGGCAACGAACTTGCGGTTCTGCCGCGCCGCCCACAGCGCGCTTTCGTTCACCAGGTTGGCCAGGTCGGCTCCGGAAAAGCCCGGCGAGCCGCGCGCGATGATGGAGAGTTCCACGTCTTCGGCCAGCGGCACTTTGCGCGTGTGCACGCGGAGGATTTCTTCGCGGCCGCGCATGTCCGGCGGCGGCACCACCACGCGGCGGTCAAAGCGGCCCGGGCGCAGCAGCGCGGGGTCAAGCACGTCCGGCCGGTTCGTCGCCGCGATCAGGATCACGCCTTCGTTCGATTCGAAGCCGTCCATTTCCACAAGCAGCGCGTTCAGAGTCTGCTCGCGCTCGTCGTGCCCGCCGCCCAGGCCCGCGCCGCGGTGGCGGCCGACAGCATCGATTTCGTCAATGAAGATGATGCAGGGCGCGTTCTTCTTGCCCTGCTCGAAAAGGTCGCGCACGCGGCTGGCACCCACGCCGACGAACATCTCCACGAAGTCCGAGCCGGAAATCGAGAAGAACGGCACGTTGGCCTCGCCGGCAATCGCGCGGGCCAGCAGCGTCTTGCCGGTGCCCGGCGGCCCCACGAGCAGCACGCCTTTCGGGATGCGCCCCCCGAGCTTCTGGAATTTCTGCGGATCTTTCAAAAAGTCGATGATTTCCTGGAGCTCTTCCTTGGCTTCTTCAATGCCGGCCACGTCTTTGAAGGTGGCTTTCTTCTGCTGCGCGGTCAGCAGACGCGCGCGGGACTTGCCGAAGCTCAGCGCCTTGTTTCCGCCGGCCTGCATCTGGCGCATCATGAAGACCCAGAAGCCCACCAGCAGGACAAGCGGCGCGGCGTTGACCAGAAGGGTGATCCAGTCGCCCCGCGTGACTTCCTTGATGCTGATGCGGACGCCCTTGTCTTTAAGCTGCTTGGCCAGATCCTGCGCGGACTCCTTGAAAATCGTGACCCGGAATTTCCCCTCGGGCTCGCGCAGTTGGCCCTGCGCCTCATAGCTGTTCGGTGAAAGGTAGAGCGTGACGTCCTTGACGTTGCCCTTGTCCACGTAGGCCATGAACTCGCTATAGGAGAGGTCCTGCTCCTTGTTCGCCTGCCCGCTCCGCGAGACCATCGTCCACAACACGATGCCCAACAGGACGATGAACATCCAAAACAGGATCGTTTTTGCCGTTGAACTGGAATTCACAGGTTACCTCGCCTGCCGCGCCCGCTTGCCAGCCCGGGCCCCGGCGCGCCGGCGGGAGCCGCGCAGCACCCCGACGCACGGCAAATTCCGATAAACGCCTCGGGCTCCCGGTAATCCATATCCCACATAATGATTAGATGCCGCGGAGAAGCCAATGTAGTCAGGTCTCAGGTCCACTTTCCGCTCGCGCGGTTTATCGAGCAGGACCGCAATCCGCAGCGACCGCGGCCGGTATTCCAGCAGCCGGCGCAACAGGAATTCCTGCACCACGCCGGAATGGAGCACCGCTCCGACCATCAGCACGTCGCGCCCTCGCAGGTTCGGCGGACGGCTGAAAAATACTTCGCGGCGGTCATAGCCGCCCAGCTTGATGTCGCGCATCTCGGTGCGCACAAAATGGCAAACCACGGGCTGTCCAATGCGCCGCACCAGGTCCGCGGCGAAAATGAAGGCGTCTTCCAGGACGATCACCACGTCCACCGTCCTCCCCGCGTAATCCCGGGAGATCGCGCGGCCCAGGTTCGCAACTCGCACCGCCACCCGGGCAGGGGAATAAACCCGCTTCACGCCGGACTTCACAGCGTTTCCTCCACAATCACCACGCCCGCCTTCGTGTCCTTCTGGGCGGCAAACTGCGCAGCCGGAGGCAATCCGCGCGCCCAGGCCACGGACCCGGCGCTGGTCAGCACCGGCCAGCCGGCGCGCTCCCCGCGGGCCACACGGCTCTCCTGCAGCAGGCGCTTCAGCTTCGAATGGCGCTGATGTCCCCACGGCCGATAGGAATCCCCCGGACGCCAATTCCGAAGGATCAGCGGCGCGCGCAGCCGGTCTGCGTCGAGCGTATTCGCCTGCATCCTAGTGTCGCTCCGGCTCGCAGGCCAGTCAATCACTTTCAGGCAGAAGCGTTTCCCAATTTCCGGGATTGAAACAGTTGCCACACGCGCCCCGCTCAGCTCCACACAATATTCATACGACGGCACTTCCGTTCCGGTTTCGCG
>JBGQHO010000033.1:0-41981 GCA_041497955.1 Terriglobia bacterium
GCGATATGGACGCAGGGATACGCGCGCTGCGGATTGCCCAGGCGCTCGGCCAGCACGGTGATGTTGCGCAGGTCAAACTCCGCCGCGCGCGATTGCTGCGGCGAAGCCAGCTCGCGCCCCAGCGTCAGCAGATACCGGACTGCCTCCTCGTAGGTCATTTCACGCCAGGAAAAAGTCGAATGCGTTGGCGATGTAGGCCTTCAGGTCTTTACGGTGCACGACGGCGTCGAGGAACCCATGCTGGAGCAGGAATTCCGCGCGCTGGAACCCTTCGGGCAGCTTCTGGCGAATCGTCTGCTCGATCACGCGTGGTCCGGCAAAGCCGATCAGCGCGCCGGGCTCGGCGATGTTCAGGTCGCCGAGCATCGCGTAGCTCGCCGTGACGCCGCCGGTCGTCGGGTCGGTGAGCACGGAGATGAACGGCAGCTTGGCCTCATCCAGCCGCGCGAGCGCCGCCGCAACTTTCGCGAGCTGCATCAGGCTGATCGTGCCTTCCATCATGCGCGCGCCGCCCGAGCACGAGACGATCACCAGCGGCATCTTTTTCTCCATGGCCAGCTCGATCGCGCGCGTCACCTTCTCGCCCACCACCGCGCCCATCGAGCCGCCGATGAAGCGGAACTCCATCGAGCAGCAGATCACGCGCCGCCCGCTGAGCTGGCCTTCGGCGGTGATGACGGCGTCGGCCATGCCCAGCCGCTGCTGCGCTTCGCGCAGCCGCTCGGAATACGGTCGCGTGTCCACGAACTTCAGCGGGTCGGTGGAGGCGAGGTGCGCGTCGTGCTCGGTCCATGCGCCGTCCAGCAGTAGCTCGAGCCGCTTCATGGAGTCCAGCTTGAAGTGGAACTGGCACTTGGGACACACCTGCCAGTTCGACTCGAGGTCTTTTTTCCAGACGATGGCGCGGCAGTTGTCGCACTTGATCCACAAGCCTTCCGTGCGCACACGGCGCTCGTCGGGCGGCGTGGGCTGCTCGATCGGCTTCTTCTCTCTCTTAAACCAAGCCATGTTGGAACACCGAAACGCAGAATTCGAGAATCAAGAAATGGAAACGGTCTTTTTCTTTACCTGCTCCCTGCCACCTGCCACCTAGTAATCGATGCCGCGCTGCGCCAGGATGCCTTTCGTGTACGGGTGCTTCACTTCGCGCATCTCGGTCACCAAGTCGGCCAGCTCGACGAGCTTGGGATGCGCGTTGCGTCCCGTACAGATCACGTGCACGCTCTCGGGCCGCCGCGCCAGCGCTTCGGCCACCTTGCCGGCGTCCAGCATGCCATAGCTGATGACGTAGTTGATCTCGTCGAGCACCACCAGGTCGTACTTCCGGCTTTCGATCTGCGCGCGGCCGAACTCCCAGGCTTCTTCGCACAGCCGCACGTCTTCGGGATCCGTCTCCGCGCCGCCGACTTTTACGAAGCCGCGGCCCATCGGTCGAATCTCGAATTTGTCGTCGCCGAGCATCTTCGCGGCGTCGAGCTCGCCGTAGTGCCACGAGCCCTTGATGAACTGCACCATCAGCACGCGCAGCCCCTGGCCGACGGCGCGAAACGCCGTGCCCAGCGCGCAGGTCGTCTTGCCCTTGCCCGGGCCGGTGTAAACGATCAGCAGGCCTTTGTCGGCGGAAGCCATCAGCCGTCAGCGCTCGGCACGGAGCGTCGCGCGAAACTAGGAAATACTGAGGGCACCGCGCGGAAACGTCAAGCGCGAGCAGCCTACTTCGGGTACGGGTGGCCGGAGAGGATGGTGAAGGCGCGATAGAGCTGCTCGGCGAGCATCACGCGCGCGAGCTCGTGCGAAAAAGTCAGCGTTGAAAGAGAAAGCTTCGCTGTCGCGCGGCGGCGCAGCGCTTCGGGAAACCCTTCTGCGTCGCCACAAAGAAACACTAGCTCGCGCGCGCCGTGGTCGCGCTGCTCGCCGAGCCAGCGCGCAAATTGCTGGGAGCTGAATTCCTTGCCGCCCGCGTCGAGCAGCACAATGGTTGCGTTGCGCTCCGGATCGAACCTGCGCAGGGCCGCTGCTGAATCGCGCAGCTCGGTCAGTTCAATCTCCGCGTAGTGCCGGATGCGGCCCACGTAGTCTTCGAGCAGCGCGCGCACTTCCGCGCGGCGCGTCTTGCCCAGCGTGACCAGACGGATCTTCATCGCGCGGGCTAGTCGAGGCCGTATCGCTTGCGTTTGTCGAGCAGCGTCTTGCGGCTGATGCCCAGAATTCCAGCGGCCTTGGTGATTTTGTAGTGCGTGGCTTCGAGCGTCGCCTGGATCACCTCGCGCTCCACGTCTTCGAGCGAGCGCATGCGCTGCGCCTGGCCCGCGGCGGCGGAATCGGCGGCGCGCACGTTGTCCGGCAGATCTTCCGGGCGAAGCACGCTGCCCTTGGAAAAAACCAGGGCGCGCTCGATGACGTTTTTCAATTCGCGCGCGTTGCCGGGCCACGCGTACTGGGCGAACACGCGCTGCGTCTCGGCGCTGAGCGCGGCGCCGCTCTTGCCGTGCACGGGCGCGAGGCGCGCCAGCAAATGCTCCGCGAGCGGCAGGATGTCGCCCGGGCGCTCGCGCAGCGGCGGCACGTGAATCGTCAGCACGTTCAGACGGAAGTAAAGGTCTTCGCGGAAGCGCCCGGCGGTGACGGCCTTGGCGAGGTCGGCGTTGGTCAGCGCAACGAGGCGCGCGTCAATGCGCAGCGTCTCGGTGCCGCCCAGACGCTCGAACGTGCGCTCTTCGAGCACGCGCAGCAGCTTCGACTGAATGCCCGGCGCGAGCGCCGCCACTTCGTCCAGCACGATCGTGCCGCCGACGGCAAGCTCCAGGCGCCCGAGCTTGCGTTCGACCGCGCCGGTGAAAGCGCCGCGCTCGTGGCCGAAGAGCTCCGATTCCACGAGCTCCGCGGGCAGGCTCCCGCAATCAATCTTCAGGAAAGGCGCATCGCGGCGCGGACCCAGCTCGTGGATCAGCCGCGCGAGCTGGTCCTTGCCCGTACCGCTCTCTCCGGTGATGAGGACGGTGGTCGAAGTTTCAGCCACTTTCTGCGCGAGCTCCAGCACGCGCTGCGACGCGGGGTCCTGCGCCACCCATTCAATGCGCGCTGCGCTCATGCTTCCGCCGCTCCCGGCGCGACCGCGTCCGGCACGTCCGTGCGCCCGGCCGCACGCCACAAACGCTCGAGGTCGTAGTAGTGCCGCGCGCGCTCGCTGAAGACGTGCACGAGGAAGCCGCCGTAATCGAGCAGCACCCAATCGGCGGTCTCGTAACCTTCGCGATGCGGCGCGCGCAGGCCGCGCCGCGCAAGCTGCTCTCCGATTTCGTCGCTGATGGCCTGCACTTGGCGCGCGCTGTAGCCGGTGCAAAGGAGGAAGGCGTCGGTAAAGGCGCCGAGCGTCGCGAAATCGAGCACGGTAATGCTGGAAGCCTTCTTGCTCTGGGCGGCTTCGATGGCCCAGCGCAGTTCAGGGCGAAGCGAGTTCGTGCTCACCGGTACAGGGCCTGCTTGAGAATGTATTCCTCCACGCGCGCGGGCACAAGTCCGCGGATGGACCGCCCGCGATGCATCCGCCGGCGCAGATCGGTGGCCGAGACGTGGCTCGTGACCGTATCGAGCAGGTGCACGCAGGTGCGGCGCAGCCGGATCGCGCGCGAATCGAGCGACGCCGAAGCCTCCGGCCGGCCGAACAGCTCCGGCGGAATCACCAGCCGCAGCGCGTCCATACGGAAGCCCGGGCGGCTGGCGACGATGAAGTCGCAGGAATCGAGCAGCGTCTCGTAATCCCCCCACGTGGGGATTTCGAGAAACGAATCCGCGCCCAAAATGAAATACAGCCGGTCGCCCGGATGATGAAACACGTGGCGGAAGTGCCGCACCGTATCCACGGAGTAGAACACCTGGCGGCCGCTCAGGTCGGGTCCGGCCTCGGCGAGCGACGCCACAAAGCCCGCGTGTTCCGCGACGGCGAGCGAAACCATCGCGTAGCGATGCGGGAACGCGGCCAGCGTGTGGTGCTGCTTGTGCGGCGCGCGCCCGCAGGGGATAAAAAGAATCTGGTCGAGGTGGAAGCGCCGCTGCGCCGCGCGCGCCACCGCCATGTGGCCCACGTGAATGGGATCGAACGAGCCGCCGAACAGCGCGATCTTCCGCGAGCGGCTGTGCGCAGCGGTCGAGTGCGCGCTCAACGCTCCTCCGCAGCCCGCACGGGGCCGATCGAATGCGGCGCAGCAGGCGCTTCGACTTCTGTGGCCGCCGGCTTCAGCCGGTCGAGCGCATCAGCCATCGCGCGGACAATCTCCGGAATGCCTTCGCCGGTCACCGAAGAGATGGCGTGGAACTCGAGCCCGCGCGCCGCGCAGAACGCGCGCAGCTTTTCCAGGCGCGCGCGGTCGGTGGTGGCGTCGAGCTTTGTGGCCACGACGATCATCGGCTTCGCCGCCAACGTCTCGCTGAACGCGGCCAGCTCGCCCTGAATGATTTCGAAGTCGTGCACCGGGTCGCGGTCGGAAGCGTCGCTCGTATCAATCAAGTGCGCCAGCAGGCGCGTGCGCTCGATGTGCCGCAGGAAGCGGATGCCCAGCCCCGCGCCGGTATGCGCGCCTTCGATCAGCCCGGGCAAATCGGCGACGACGTACGTGCGCCCGATGCCGCGCCCGGGCGCGGTGTCGGCGGAAACCACGCCGAGCCCCGGCTCCAGCGTCGTGAACGGATAATCGGCGATCTTCGGCCGCGCCGCCGAGATGCGCGAGATGAGCGTGGACTTGCCCACGTTCGGAAAACCGATCAGGCCCACGTCGGCCAGCAGCTTCAGCTCCAGCCGCAGACGCCGCTCCTCGCCGCGCTGGCCGTCCTCGGACTCGCGCGGCGCCTGGTGCCAGGGCTTGGCAAAGTGCTGGTTGCCCCGGCCGCCGTGCCCGCCGCGCGCCGCCACGAAGCGCTGGTTCGCGCCGGTGAGGTCCGCGAGCTGTTCGCCCGTGTCCAGGTCGAAGACCACGGTGCCCACGGGAACTTCCAGCACCATGTCCGCGGCGGAGTGGCCCGTGCAGTTCGAGCCTTCGCCGTGACGCCCGCGGTCGGCGCGGAATTCGCGGTTGAAGCGGTAGCGCAGCAGCGTGTTCTCGTTCGGGTTCACTTCCAGGATCACGCTGCCGCCCGCGCCGCCGTCGCCGCCCGAAGGCCCGCCGCGCGGGACAAACTTCTCCCGGCGGAAAGCGACGCAGCCGTTGCCGCCGTCGCCCGCCTTGACGTAGATTTTGGCTTCGTCAACAAACACGGGGTCCCGCCTGCGGTGAGCGCAGCCGAACCGCGCTCCAGCGGAAAGAATACGACAGGAGTTCTCGGAAGGACATGCGTGTGTAAGGAAAGCGCAAGTGCGGCTCAGCGAAACGCGCGGGCAGACCTCAGTTCTTGTTACGCGGTCGCGCCGGAAGTTTCGGGCGTCGCGGCTGCGGCGGCCTGCTCGGCGGGAAGGACGCTGATAAAGCGCCCGCTGCGGCCTTTGTCTTCGAAGCGCACAAAGCCGGTGATGCGCGCATAGAGCGTGTCGTCTTTGCCGCGGCCCACGTTCTGGCCGGGCTTGTAGCGCGTGCCGCGCTGCCGCACCAGGATCGTGCCGCCCTGCACGAGCTGCCCCCCGAAGCGCTTGATGCCCAGGCGCTGCCCTTGCGAATCGCGCCCGTTGGTGGATGAACCGCCGCCCTTTTTGTGTGCCATCGGAAGCCCTCGCTAACCTGCCACCTATAACTTGATGTCGCTGACCTCGACGGCCGTGTAGTTCTGCCTGTGACCGCGCATAATCTTGTACTGCTTGGTCCTGCGGAATTTCAGCACCATCACTTTGGGATAGCGTTCCTGGGCCACGATCTTGCCGGTTACTTTGGCCTTGGCGGCTTCGGCGCCGGTCAAAAGCTTCTTTTCGTCGGTGTGCACGGCGAGCACCTGGTCAAACGTCACCTTGCTGCCCACCTTGCCGTCCAGCCGCTCGACCTTCACCGTCTCGCCCGGCGCTACGCGGTATTGTTTGCCGCCTGCGCGGATGACTGCGTACATACGTCCTCCCGGAGCAATCGCGAAACGCCCATTATACGGGCCGGCTCCGCTTCCGTCAACGCGCCACCTTTCAGCGGTGGTGCGCCAGTTCCCTGGAAGGGCGCTATCCCTCCAAGTGAGCGGCGCCGCATGAGAGAACCACTCTTGAGACCTAACGATTAGACTTGGGCAATGCGAGCGCTAGCCTGCTTCCGTCCCAGTGAATCGTTCGGCGTTCCTTCCTTCTGCATAAAGTCGATTAATCCTCGGCTGGACGATCCAGACACCAATGGGGTAAAACCAAATGAGAAAAAATGGTCCCGCATAATCGTAGAATGACGCCGGCTCACCCTTCTCTGCTAACACCAGGTTCCTGGACACGAAGTACAAACTGTAGAACAAGCAGAACATGGCGAAGAGGTGAAATGGCACGATTGCAGCCAACCACGCTGGTTCGGGGCTCAGAAGAACCGGGAGGAATGCGAAAATATAGAGCGCTGGGTAAACAAGGGCAAAGCGAAAGAATCCCATCTTCAGTTTCAGCGCCGGTTTCACAATAGAACTAAGAAATGACCCCATGGACCAAAACCAGGCGAGAAAGCAGAACATGTACAGCACCATCATACCTCCGAACAGGAGGCCTGCTTCCCCAAGATCCTTCAACGACCGTACTGTCGGCGGGACGGAACCCATGGCCGCTATCTCCGCGGCCGTAGGTATCGCAAAGAGCAAAAGGAAAATCTGCCAGTGCTTGGCACGGAGAAAGAGCCTGGCGATCATATTCATGCTTCCTACGAACTCCTTTTGGGCCGCCAAAGGCGCAGCCTGCCCCACTAGCTAGAGCCCATCTCGGGACGGAGCATCCTACCATCAGCGTCGCCGCGGTGAGCTGCTCTGTGGACATCCATTGGTAAACTGCCTCGTTTTTCGTTGCAGCGCGATTCCTTGACCAGCTACCATAGATTGCCCGCCGCGGCGGGCTCGCCAAGCGTGCGAAGAGTGGTTCGAAAATGTCTATGCCCTTAAGTCGTCTAGAATGTGCACTTACAAGATCATTGGATTTAATCCAGTCCGGAATCAACCGAAACGCTTGACATTCTCAGATTTTCGTATATTCTGATTATCGGAGGTGGGCCATGATTCGCAAGCATGTGCGCCTGCGCAGCCGTAACCAGATCACCCTGCCCAACGAGGTCACTGGCCAACTGAATCTCCACGAGGGAGATTTCCTTGAGGTGGTGGTGTCGGATGAGGGAGCGGTCCAGATGGCTCCAGCCCGGTTGGTCAAGCTTGGTACTCCAGAAGCCGAGGCTGCGGAGGACCGCGCGGAGCAGGACATCCAAGCAGGCCGGACTCGCGGCTTCAGCAGCGCGCAGGAATTGACGCGCCACCTGGTGGACCGAATCCGAAAGCGGCACGCTAGCCTGAAAGAACAGATGGAGGCCTTTGAAAAGGAGCAGATTCGGACAACCCTGGAGAAAACTGGCTGGAAGTCAAAGCAAGCGGCGGAGTTTCTTGGGTTGCGGCCGCGAGACCTGACGCAGAAGCTAAAGAGATACAAGTTGACTTATTTGAAGAAGGCGTAATATGAGAATGGGGTGGATTTTGCCCGCGCGGGGATCGCGTTGGTCTCACCGAAAGTCCGGATGGAGCCTACTCCTGAGTTCCTGCGAGACGTGGATGCACTCGCCGACGAACTGGGCGAGGCAGCGGCCACAAGCGTGATCGAGGCGCTAGGCCGTGCTCTCGAAAAGCTCGATACGTATGACTGGGCGGGCGGCTTACCGATACACCCGCATGGCCGTTACGGCGACACCTATCGCTACTTGTTCCATAAAGACCTTGCGCTGATCTTCCGGCGCGCGACTGAGCGGGACGCCGAGAAGAAACCTCTGCTCATCCGCCTTTTTCTGAAAAACCTGCTGCGCCGCTAGCGTGCTCCCTGAAACCTGGCGACGATCTCCAAGAGAAACCCCACGGACATCAGACTGAACCCCAACCAGGCCCAACGGAAGGAGCGTTCAGCGAACCAGAGCTGGAGAGCGCGTTCTTCGGACAGGGGCCGGCCGCGGGGGTCCTTGAGAAGATCTGGAGCGCCGATGCGCCCCATAGCGGCGAGAAGGCGGCGGGCCCCGCTCTCTTCGTGGATGCGCCGACGGACGAACAGTGCCTCAAGCGTGAGCAGAAATCCTCCGGCGAAGGTCAGGATCGAGCTCCAGAGTTCAAGGGAACCAGTCGACATGGGACCTCTTTCGAGCAGACCGCGCAGCTCGGGCGCGTGGCCCACCTTTTGTCAGGGTTTGTTCACAGCACCTTGCGACCGGATGATACATCGCGATGAGCTGACCGCGCAGTGAATCTCCTTCTGTGGAAATCCATTGGTAAACTGCTGGTAAACTACTTCGTTTTTCGTTGCAGCGCGATTCCCTGACCAGCTAACATAGATTGCCCGCCGCGGCGAGATCCGCCACCGCGGAGTTTGTCCCGCGAGACTGCCGAGGGAGCATGAGCCAGCCGTTTGAAGATGTCGGTGTTGCTAACTCTTCTGGAATGAATACTTGCGAAACACATGCGCACTCTTCTGAAAACAGGTTACTTGATCTACTTTTGGAATCAATAACTTGTGTGATGTTTGCCCGCATCTTATTTAGAATGAATACTTAACAAAAATAGGGGGGGGGTACCCCCCCCCACAGCGTTGCAAGCGGCTCATGCATAATGACTTAGGCAGAGGGAATTGACGTGGACTTCAAGGAAGTAGCCCGGGTGGCGTTGCGGGCGCTGGCGCGCAATAAGATGCGCACGGCGCTGACGATGCTGGGGATCATCATCGGCGTCGCCGCAGTGATCTGCACGGTGGCCATCGGCCAGGGCGCTTCCGAGCGCGTCCAGGAAGCCATCCGCAACCTCGGCTCGAACCTGGTCTGGGTGGAGGCGGGGAACCGCAACGTCTCCGGCGTGCGCACGGGCACGCGCGGCACGAAGTCGCTGACGATCGGGGACGCCCGCGCCATCAAGCAGCAGGTGCCGCTGATCACGCTGATGTCGCCGCAGGTGGATACGGGCGTCCAGGTGGTCTACGGCAACCAGAACTGGTCCACGCAGGTGCGCGGCGTTTCGCCCGAATACATCACCATCCGGCGCTGGCAGATCGAGCGCGGCACCATGTTCACGGAAAACGAAGTTGAGGGCGCCGATGACGTTTGCGTGCTCGGCGCCACCGTCGCGCGATTCCTCTTCCCCGACGAAGATCCCATCGGCAAGAGCATCCGCGTGAAAAACCTGCCCTGCCGCGTGATCGGCGTGTTCGCGCCGAAAGGGCAATCGGCCACCGGCCAGGATCAGGACGACATGTTCCTGATGCCGTGGACGGCGGTGCAGCGCAAGGTCATGGGCATCACCTGGCTCGACGACATCATGCTCTCGGCCGCTTCCGATGACGCGATTGCGCCCGCCGAGGAGCAGATCATGAGCCTGCTGCGCGAGCGGCACCACATCCGGCAGGGCGAAGACGAGGACTTCAACCTGCGCCACCCGGTCGAGATCGCGCAGGCCGTGGCGGATTCGGCGCGCGTGATGAAGCTGCTGCTGGTGAGCATTGCTTCCGTGTCGCTCGCGGTGGGCGGCATCGGGATCATGAACATCATGCTCGTCAGCGTCACCGAGCGCACGCGCGAGATCGGCGTGCGCCTGGCTGTGGGCGCCACCGAGCGCGACGTCCGCATGCAATTCTTGAGCGAGGCTGTCCTGCTGAGCCTGCTCGGCGGCAGCTTCGGCATTGTGCTGGGCATGGCCGGCTCGGTGCTTGTCTCCAACATCCTCGGCTGGGTCACGCGGGTTTCTGCCGATGCCGTCGTCGTGGCGGTGCTCTTCTCGGTCGGAGTCGGCATTTTTTTCGGCTATTACCCCGCGCACAAGGCTTCGCAGCTCGACCCTATCGAAGCCCTGCGGTACGAGTGACGCCCGCGTTCGGCGTCAGAATTTGAATCGGTAGCCGAGAATGAATTTGGCGATCAGGTGGTCGGTCGAGCGCGTCATGCGCGCGGATGCGCTTTGTCGTACACCTCCATCAACTGGCGGATGGAAGCGTGCGTGTACTTCTGCGTGGTGGCCAGCGATTGGTGGCCGAGCAACTCCTGAATGGCGCGCAGGTCGGCGCCGTCGGCCAGCAGGTGCGTGGCAAAGGCGTGCCGCAGCGAGTGCGGGTGCATATCCCAGTTGGCGTTCACCAGGTGCACGTATTTCTTGACGATGCGCGCCACCGAGCGCGTGCTCAGCCGTTGGCCGAGGTAATTCAGGTAAACGGCTTCGGGATCGGCGGCCGTGCGGTGCTTGCCGCCCGCGGCCCTGCGCAAGAGCTCGTCGCGCATGGGCCCGTAGGCTTCCAGCGCCACCGCGGCCTTCGAGCCGTAGGGCACGATGCGCTCCTTGCGGCCCTTGCCGCGGACGCGCAGCATCTGCTCCTTGCGGTCGATGTCGGCCAGGTTCAGGCCGGTTAGCTCGCTCACGCGCAGGCCCGAGGCGTAGAGCAGTTCGAGGATGGCCCGGTCGCGGCCGAGCAGCAGCCGCTCCTCCTGCGCATCGGCGCCGGACCGCTTGCGCGGCTTGCGTGCTCCGCGGCCGGATGAAGCAGCCGGGGGCTCGCGCATGTCGCTTGGCTTCAGGCTGGCGAGCTGATCGAGGAATAGGTTCATTTCTTCTGCGGAAAGGACGGAGGGCACGCGCTTGGGGAGCTTTGGCGTGGCCACCAGGCGCGCAGGGTTCTGTTGGAGCATGCCTTCGCGCACACAGAATTTGAAAAACGACCGCAGCGCCGCAAGTTTGCGCGCGATCGAACTGCGCTGCAGATGGTGGTCGTGCAGGTAGCCGAGGAACTCGCGGATCAGCCGGTGGTCCACTTGCGCGAGGGCCGCGCCCTTGCTGCCGGGCGGCGTCAGGTACTGGTAGAACTGCACGAGGTCCATCCGGTAGTTCCGGAGCGTGTGCGGTGAGGCGTTGCGCTCGTAGCGCAGGAAGTGCAGATATTTCTCGGTGGCGTCCTTCATGGTTGCCGGCTCAATTATAGGCCGCAATCCACCGCGGAGACGCAGAGGAGGCAGAGAAAAAACAGGTCAGGGCTTCGAGGCAACGGTGGCGGGTTCAGCGGGCTGTGGCTCCGGCGCGTCTATTTCCCAGTCGCAGCCGGGCTTGATGCACGCGCGCACGATGCCGTGCTTGGAGCGCTTCTCCACGATGAACGCCGCGCCACATTTCGGGCACGGCTCGACGATCGGCTTGTGCGGCATGGTGAAATCGCATTCGGGATAGCGGTTGCAGCCGTAGAAGACGCGCGGACGGCCTTTGCGCGTCATGCGTTCGACCATCTCGCCCGTGCCGCACTTCGGGCACGCGATGCCGAGCGTCTTCGAGCGGATGTACTTGCATTTCGGGTAGCCCGTGCAGCCGATGAACTCGCCGTAGCGGCCGTGCTTTTTCACGAGCTGCGAGCCGCACTCGGGACACTTTTCGTCGAGCAGCTCGTCGGGCTGGCGGGCGCGCCGCGTGCCGTGCACCAGCCGGCGCGTCGTCTTGCAGTCGGGGTAACCCGTGCACGCCAGGAATGGCCCGAAGCGCCCGCGCTTGATGGTCATCTCGCGGCCGCAGTTGTCGCAGTATTCGGTGACCGCTTCGCTCTCCACTTCCTCGCCGCCGAGCTCGGGCGAAAGGTCGCGCGTGAAGTCGCAGTCGGGATAGCGCGAGCAGCCGAGGAAAAATCCGTGGCGGCTGATGCGTTCGAGCAACTCACCCGTGCCGCACTTCTCGCACTTCTGCCCGGTGGGGATGCCGGCCTTGTACGACTCCATCTCGCCTGCGGCCTTGTCCAGATCCTCCTCGAACCGATCCCAAAAATCTTTCACCGAGCGCTTCCAGGGCAGCTTGCCCTCTTCGATTTCGTCGAGCTCCTCTTCCATGCGTGCAGTGAAGCCGACGTCGAAGATGTCCGCAAAGCTTTTCACCAGCAACTCGCTCACTTTTTCGCCGAGCATCGTAGGTGTGAAGCGACCCTGGTCTTTGTTGACGTACTCGCGCTCGACAATCGTCGAAATGATGGTGGCGTAGGTCGAGGGCCGGCCGATGCCCTTCTCCTCGAGCTCCTTCACCAGCGTCGCCTCGGTGTAGCGCGGCGGCGGCTCGGTGAAGTGCTGCTCGGGGCGGATCGTTTCCAGGCGCAGCGTCTCGCCTTCACGCACCGGCGGCAGCGTGCGGCCTTCGCCTTCGGTTTCGTCTTCCTTCTCTTCGTCTTCCTTCGCGATCTGGTAGACGGCCAGGTAGCCGTCGAACTTCTGCACCGCGCCCGATGCGCGGAACGTGTAGTCGCCCGCCGCGACGTCAATCGTCGTCTGGTCGAAGACCGCGGGCACCATCTGCGAGCCGACGAAGCGCTGCCAGATCAATTGGTAGAGTTTGAAGAGGTCGTCGTCCAGGTACTTGCGGAGGTCGTCGGGCGTGCGCCTTGCGTCGGCGGGCCGGATGGCTTCGTGCGCTTCCTGTGCGTCCTTCTTCGACTTGAAGAAGTTCGGTTTCTCCGGCAGATAGCTTGCGCCGTAGTTCGCGCCGATCAACTCGCGCACCTCGGTGAGCGCATCATTCGAGACGCGCACGGAATCCGTGCGCATGTAGGTGATCAAGCCGACCGAGCCCTCGTCGCCGAGCTCGACACCTTCATAGAGCCGCTGCGCGAGCGCCATTGTGCGCTTCGCGGTGAAACGCAGGCGGTTGTAGGCGGCTTGCTGAAGCTTGGAGGTCGTGAACGGCGGCGGCGCGTAGCGGCGTTTTTCCTTTTGCGTGACGCTCGCCACCTGCCAGTTCGCGTGCTGGACTTCCGCCAGGATGCGCTGAGCTTCGGCCTCGTTGGGGATCTCGAGGTCCTCGCCCTTGTACTTCGCGAGCTTGGCCTCGAAGGCGGGCGGCTCTCCGGCTTCGAGCAGCGCGTGGATCGTCCAGTATTCCGTCTTGACGAATTCACGGATTTCGCGCTCGCGCTCGACGATCAACCGCAGCGCCACGGTCTGCACGCGCCCGGCGGAAAGCCCGCGGCGCACCTTGTCCCAGAGGAGCGGCGAAATCTTGTAGCCCACCAGGCGGTCGAGCACGCGCCGCGCCTGCTGCGCGTCCACCAGGTGCGCGTCAATCTGTCCGGGATGCTCGAAGGCCGCCCGGATGGCCTTCGGCGTAATCTCGTTGAACATCACGCGGAAGATCTTCTTCCGCTGCGTCTTGTTCGTGCCGAGCACGTCGGCCAGATGTGCGCAGATGGCTTCGCCTTCGCGGTCGGGGTCGGCGGCCAGGTAGATTGCCTCCGCGTCTTTTGCCGTCCTCTTCAGGTCCGCGATGACCTTCGATTTTCCGGGGATGACTTCGTAGGTGGGCTCGAAATAATTCTCCGGGTCCGTCTTCTTTTCCTTGCCGTCGCCGGGCAGGACGATGCCGATCTCCTTCTTCGGCAGGTCCTTCACGTGGCCGAGCGACGCTTTGACCGAGTAGCCCTTACCCAGATATTTGTTGATCGTCTTCGCTTTGGCCGGCGATTCGACGATAACCAGCGACTGTGCCATGGCCCCTTTCTAAACCGAAACGCCCCGCTACGCACGCCGTGTGTCCTGAGCGCCACCTCACACGAGCACGCGCACAAATTGTTTCCCGGGCATCTGCCGCACGATGCCTTTCATCTCCAGGTCGAACAACGTGACGAGCACCTCCGAAGAACTCAGCTCGGAGCGCTCCACGATCTCGTCCACCTGCCGCGGCTCGTCGGTCGAAAGCAGATCGTACAACTTTTTTTCGACCGGCGTGAGCGCCTGCTCAAACAGCGATGCGCGCTCTTCCACCGACGTTGTCTCCACGGGGAAAAGCTCCGCGCGGATCTCCGTCGGCAGTTCTTCGACCACGTCCTCCCAGCTGGTCACCAGCTTCGCGCCCTGCTTGATCAGTTGGTTCGGCGCGAAGCTCGTCGGCTGAGTGACATTGCCCGGGACGCCGAACACCTCGCGGCTGAACTCCAGCGCCAGCCGCCCGGTGATCAGCGAACCAGAATACTGCGCGCCTTCGACAACAACAACACCCAAGCTCATCCCGGCCACGATGCGGTTACGCACCGGGAAATTTTCCGGCGCGGGATGGAAGCCCAGTGGGAACTCCGTGATGATCGCGCCGCGCTGCTCGACGATCGCGTAGAGCTTCTTGTTCTCTTTCGGGTACACGATGTCGAGCCCGTTGCCGAGAATGCCCACCGTGGCACCGCGCGCCGCGGCACATGCGCCCTTGTGCGCCGAGCTGTCAATCCCGCGCGCCAGCCCGCTGACGATCACTAGGCCCCGGTCGGCCAGGTCGCGCGCCAGCCGCTCCGCCATTTGGTTCCCGTAGAGCGTCGGGCGCCGCGTGCCGACCATGGCGATTGCATGCCGCGCGAGCACGGCCGGGTCGCCGCGCACGTAGAGCAGCGGCGGCGGGTCGTAGATCTCGCGCAGCAGCCGCGGGTACTGCTCTTCATTCCAGTTGAGCAGCTGGAAGCCCAGCTCGCGGAGCCGCTGTAGCTCTTTCTCCGCGGGCTTCAGTGCCTGCTGCGAAGCAATGGCCTGCGCCGCTGGCGCGGGCAATTGGCAGGCTTCGAGTTCCGTGAGCGAAGCGCGAAAGACCGCTTCCGGCGTGCGGAATTTGCGCAGCAGCCGGGCGGTCAGCCGCGCGGCGAGTCCCGGGGTGTGCCCAAGCGCGAGCCAATAGAGGGAAGCGTCCAGCTCCATCGCGAGGCGAGCCTACGCAGATGTTAACAAAGCTGTCAAGTACGGCTGTACAACGCCGGTCAACGCCAGCCGCAGCTCCAATCCTCGAGCAGCCCGGGCGCGTCGCCGATGGGTGCGCCGTCCGGCGGGTCGCCCGGGCGTGTCGTATTGACGAGCGCAGCCGCGCGCTGCGCTCCTCACGCCCTCGTTCTTTGAAATCGCTGAAATCTTTGGCTTTTTCTTTTCCCAGTGCAACTTTTTGTGGGGCAGAACGTCTCTCGAGTCGAGAAATCGCTGCGTTCCAGTGGCGCTACGAACGGCTGTGCTATAGTGTGGAGTTTCCGGGCGAGCGTTTGGATGAGCCGTCTACGTATCTCCATTGTTGAATACCTGAACACGGCGCCATTGGTCTGGGGCTTCACCGACGGGCCGCTGCGCGGGCGCTACGACCTGTCGTTTGCGGTGCCCTCGCAATGCGCCGAGGCGCTTCGGCGGGGCGCAGCGGACGTAGGCATCATCCCGGCAATCGAATACCAGCGCATGGAAGGCATGGTGGTGCTGCCGGGCATGGC
The DNA here is from genome assembly GCA_041497955.1 of Terriglobia bacterium. GTDB lineage: Bacteria > Acidobacteriota > Terriglobia > Acidiferrales > UBA7541 > JBGQHO01. The sequence goes on from JBGQHO010000033.1 coordinate 15,338, forward strand.
GGTGGCGGCAAAGGGCGAAGTGCGCAGCATCCTGGTGGTTTCACGCAAGCCCATCGAGCTGGCGAGGCGCATTGCGCTCGACCGCGGCTCGCGCAGCTCGGTAGCGCTGGTGCGGTTGCTGTGCGCACGCCACTGGGGCATCCAGCCCGAGTTCATGGACGCCGACCCGGACCCTGCCGCGATGCTCGCCAACGCCGACGCCGCACTTGTCATCGGTGACCCCGCGCTGCGCGTCGCGCTGAAAACGGAAGCGCTGATGAACAAGCCCGTCGTCTCGGGCGAGTTCTGCTGCGGCGGCGACCCGAGCGAGCAGCCCGTGCCCGGCGTCGAAACGCTGTTCCTCTACGACGTGGCGCACCAGTGGCGCGAAATGACTGGGCGGCCTTGCGTGCTGGCCCTCTGGGTGGCGCGGCGCGAGGCCGCGACGCCGCAAGTCATCGCCGACTTCGCCGCGTCGAAGGATTTCGGTCTCGAGCGCATCGGCGAAATCGCCGAAGGCGCGGCCCTCAAGCTCGATTTGCCCGCGCGGCCGCTCGAGCGCTATCTGCGCGAGAATATTGACTTCTCTTTGGACGACGAAAACCAGGCCGGGCTGGAGCTATACTTCCGCCTGTGCGCGGAAGAGAAGCTGATCCCGCGCGCCAAGCCGGTGGAGTTTGCCGCAGCAGAGGTGCGAGTGAGCCGGTAACAATGGGAATCACGCACCAGGAAGCGCTCGAACTCTTTCAGTCCGATGACCTGATCGGCATCGGTATGGCCGCGCACGAAGTGCGCAAGAAGAAGAACAACCCGCGCGTCGTCACCTACCAGATCGACCGCAACATCAACTACACGAATTTCTGCACCGAGTATTGCTCGTTCTGCGCGTTCTACCGGCCGATGGGCTCGAAAGAGGGCTACTTGCTTTCGTTCGAGACCATCTGCGAGAAGATCGACGAAATGCTGGCGCTCGGCGGCACGGGCGTGCTGCTGCAAGGCGGGCTCAATCCCGATCTGCCTTTGGACTACTACGAGAACCTACTGCGGTCGCTCAAACAACGCTATCCGCAGGTGCACCTGCACTGCTTTTCCGCGCCGGAAATCATCTGCATCGCCGAGATCTCCGGGCTATCTTTGCGCGATACCATCGCGCGCCTGAAAGACGCAGGACTCGACTCCATCCCCGGCGCCGGCGCCGAAATCCTGGACGACGAAATTCGCAAGCGCATCTCGCGGCTGAAGTGCACGAGCGACGAATGGGAGCAGGTGCACCGCACGGCGCACGCGCTCGGGCTGCGCACCACGGCCACGATGATGTTCGGGTGCGGCGAGGAGTTCCGCCACCGCGTGAACCACTTCGAGCGTATCCGGCGTCTGCAGGACGATACCGGCGGGTTCACGGCGTTCATCCCCTGGATGTTTGCGCCGGAAAACACAGCGCTCGGCAAGAGAGTTCCCGAGGCGACGGCGGTGGATTACCTGAAGACGCTGGCCATCAGCCGGCTCTACCTCGACAATATTGACCACATCCAGTCGAGCTGGCTCACCCCGGGCATCAAGGTGTGCCAGGTGGGCTTGCAGTTCGGTGCCGACGACGTGGGCAGCATCCTGATCGAAGAGAACGTCGTGTTTGCCGCGGGCGTGCGCAATCGCACGAATGAGGCCCAGCTGCGCCGCATCATCTTCGATGCTGGCTACATCCCCGCCCAGCGCGACACGCTCTACCGCTCTTACGCCCTCAAATAGCCGTAAAGAGACAGGAACCCAGAGAGCGCAGACTTTTCCTGCCTGCACTCAGTCTCTGTGCCCCTGTGTCTCCGTGGCAGATCTTTGGACAGTGATCTCGACCTCCGCGCCATCGGGGAGGTCGAGCGGTTCCGCGGGGATGAGCTTTCCAGCGTGGTAGCGCGCACGGACGCGCTTCGGTTCCTCTCGCGCTTCAAACTTCGGTTTTCGCGTTTCGCCCTGCTCGTGCGCGCGCATCGCGCCGGGGCTGTCGGTCCGGTCGAGCGCAGCGTTGGCGAGCGCATCGGCTTCGGCGTTCTGCTCGCGTGGGACGTGCTCGATGGCAAAGTGCGCGAGCGAAGCGGCCAGCTTGCGCGCGCGCTCGTGGAGCGGCTTCAGGTCGGCGCTCTTCACCTTGTAGCGCCCCTGGATCTGGCGTACGAGCAATTCGGAATCACTTCGCACGCGGAGCCTGTTGATGTGGTGCGTGTGCGCGTAATCGAGCGCGGCGATCAGCCCATAGTATTCGGCTACGTTGTTTGTCGTGCGGCCGATGTATCTCGCGATGGATTGGACGGCGTGGCCATCGGGCCCGCGCACGACGACGCCGTAGGACGCCGGGCCGGGGTTGCCGCGCGCAGCGCCGTCGACATTTGCGATGTGTGCGTCGGGGACGCGTTCGGGCGCGCTTTCGGGTTCGGCGAACAAGCGCCCGGGAAGGCGGGGAGAACGCCGCTTATACTTTGCTGGTCTGGGCACTGGCCTGCGCCACCGGCTGCTCGACATAGTAGAGGATGCGCGTGCAGGATTCGCAGTGGAAAACCTCCTGCGAGTCCTCGCGCCGGAGTTCCTGATAGACGTGCGGGCGGACGCGCACGCGGCAGAGCGTGCACGTTTCGTCGCGGACCTCGGCGAGCGCGACGCCGTTGTGTCGGCGCGCGATCCGCTGGTAGTGGTCGAGCAGGTCATCCGGAACCGCGGCCACCGCCTGCTCCCGCTCCGCCGCATCCTTTTCGACTTCCTTCTGTACTGCGGCTTGCTCGGCCTGCACCTCGCGCCGCTCCGAGTCCGTGGCGGCTTCGACTTCCTTGAGGCTTCGCTCGGCTGCTTTCACCTGCCGCTCGAATTCTTCACCGGCCATCATACGGTCGAGCAGGCGGTCCTCCGCTTTGGCCATTTCAGTTTCGGCGTTCTGGATTTCGTGCTGCAGGGCTTTGTAGGCCTCGTTGGTCTTGACCTCGTAGCTCTGGTCGCGGTACTTGCGCGCCTTCTCTTTCCATTGCTCGACGTCGAGCTCGTACTTCTTGCGGTCTTTGAGGCTTGTGGTGAGCGACTCGCGCGAAGTAGCCAGTTGCTTCCGCGCGGCTTCCACGCGCGCATCCAGCTCGGCTAGGCGCTTGGGGAAGCCGGCGAGCCGCGCGCGCAGCTCATTCAGCCGGAGATCAACGGTTTGCAGCTCAATCAGATGTTTGATGTTGGGATGCATTCGCACGTCATTCTATCACAAGCCTTTGGGCCCGCCCCCGGCGCGGCGACTCGCGGCGGGCGAGTCTTTTTGGCGGGGTTGTCCGTATACACCATGAGTATGATAGGCCACGCAGCAGCTCTCGAATGGGAGGCGCCGGTGACTGTGGAATCCGACGTGTCCCGGTTGCGCCGGGGCGACCCGGAAGCGCTCGCGGCGCTTCTCGAGCGCTACCAGCACCGGCTCTATCGTTACCTTCTGCGGATGGTCCGCGAGCCCGCCACGGCGGAGGACTTGTTTCAGCAGACGTGGCTGCGCGTTGCGGAAAACATCCGGCGCTACGACCCTGCGCGAAGCTTCGAGGCTTGGTTCTTCTCGGTGGCACGCAACCTGGCCATTGACCACCTGCGGCGCTACCGGCCGGAGAGCCTCGACGAGACGGATTCTTCCGAAGTGTCGCGCGAATGGCTCCTGGCGGCGCCGGGCCCGAGCGCGCTGGAGCGCGTGCTGGCGGGCGAACGCGCCGGTCGGCTGGCGGAAGCTGTCGCCGGGCTGCCGGCGATTTACCGGGACGTGCTCGCGCTGCGGTTTGAGGAAGAGATGAAGCTCGAAGAGATCGCCGGCGTGCTCGATGTGCCGCTTGCGACCGTGAAGACGCGGCTCGGGCGGGCGCTCGAAGGTTTGCGGCACAAGATCGAAACCGAATGGCGGGGAGACACCCGATGACGGCCCCGAACGATCACGGAACCATTTGCTCTCTACTGGCGCTGGCCGTGGCCGGTGCGCTTGAAGCGGAGGAGCAGCGGCGCGTGGAACAGCACGTTGCTGCGTGTCCCGGGTGCGCGGCGGAGCTGGCGGGCTGGCAGGAACTGGCTGGCTCGCTACGGCGGATGCCCACACCGCAGGCACCCGCGGCGCTGGTCGAGCGCACGCGGGCGCGCATCGAGGTGCAGTGGGTGGCGCAGGCTGAAATGCGCTGGAACCAGCAACTGATGGTGTTTCTGGTCCTGTTTGCGTGGACGATCACGCTTGTGACCTGGCCCATTGTGCGGCTGGCCAGCCGCGGTGTCGCGAGTTGGCTCGACGTGCCCTACACGCGGACGTGGACGGACTTGGTGTGCTACACGGTATTGGTTTGGTTGACTGCCGGCGTTGCGGCGGTGGTACTGGCTGTTCGCCAGCGCCGCGAAAGGAAACTCGCATGAGTTACATCGAAGAAAAGACCCGGCGCATTCTCGACCGCGGAGCGCGTGATCGCGCGGCTCGCGGTGAATCAGGCTTCTGGGCTGAGCTGCGAGTGATCCCAGTGCCAGCGCGGATTATCGCGATACTCGCCTACTTGGGACTCTGTGTGGTCCTCATCATGGTGATCAACCTCCATCCGGATGATTGGCGGAACTGGAACGATGTCGAGAAAATTCTTTTCGCCGCGCTTATCCCGCTGTTTCTATCTGTTCTCGTCCTCTTGATCGGCTACGTGAATGGCGACGCCAAGCGGCGCGGCATGCGCCGCGTGGTTTGGACGCTGCTTGCGATCTTCGTGCCGAACGCGCTCGGCATCATCCTGTATTTCCTACTTCGCGACCCACTGCCTTCCGCGTGCCCCGGCTGCGGAAACAGAGTAGGCGGCGCTTACTCCTTCTGTCCGCAGTGCGGCACAGTGCTTGCCCCGGCCTGCCCGAATTGCCGGCGCGCCGTCGAGCGCACGTGGACCAACTGTGCCTTCTGTGGCACAAGACTCCCAGGTTCCGAGAAGGACGCTGCCTGAGCTGAAGGGAACGAAAAACAGAAAATAGAGGCTCATCCTCGGCTCAGGGTGAGCCTCTTCTGATCTCCGATTTCTGTTTTCGGTTTAATGCAGTTAGAATGCGCGACGCTTTCGATCGAGGAGGTTCAGATGCCGCACGTGCAAATCACCTGGGCGGGAGGACGCACACCCGAACAGAAAAGGAAGATCGTGCAGCGAATCACGCAGGCGCTCGTGAAAGACGGACGCGCCAAGCTCGAGAACTGCCACTTCGCATTCTTGGACGTGCCTGCGACGGACTACGCCGAAGGGGGTGTGACCGTAGCCGACCAGAAACGCAGCCCGTAGCCGTGGACTAACCGGACGGGTGCAATTCGCGGCGGACCAGCGTGGCGTCAATGAAATAGCCGATGCCGACAAGAACCGGGATCACGCCGAATGCCGCAGCGACCAGAGCGTCACGCTCCACGAGCGAAACCAGTGCGAACGCAATCGAGTAGCCCAGTCCGCCCGCCACGAGCAAGATGCCCGCGCGGCGCGAGCGCGCCGGATGCGGCAACTCCGGCTCCATGGGAACCGCCACTCCCTTGGCAATAGCTGCGAGCCGCTCTTCCGTCTTCAACTTGCGGGAACGGTACCACGCGTAGATGGCCGCGAACGGCAGGCCGAAGATCAGAATCACGGCTGCAAACCCAATCACGGCGCCTGGCATGTCACCCTCCTTGCGTCCCGCGCGTCGCGGCCCGGCTGGCCGCAATTTGGCGGCTCGCAGGAAGGTACGAAGAAGCGGCCCAGGAGGTTCCGTGCCGGCTGACTAGCTGGGCTTCTTGGCGTGGCGTTCGATGTAGTTGTGGGCGAACTCGACCATGGCGGGATTGCGGAGGCCGATTTTGCGGGCTTCCGCTTCCGCGTCTTCCATTTTCCAGCCGTCCACCAGCACGCGCCGGATCATCCAAAACCCGCCCACGCGGTTCGCGGAGGCGCAGTGGATGAACAAAGGGCGGTTCTGCGGATCGGCCGTGATCTTCAGGAACTCCTCCGCCTGCGCATCTTTGAGGTCGTCCAGGGCGACAGGGATGTTGAAGTAGCGCAGGCCGAGCTCCTTTGCCTTTGCCGCTTCCTCCTCGGCGTTGTATTCGGCAGGCTGGCGCAGATTGATGATGGCCTTGACCCCTTCCACCTTCATTTTCGCGAGGTCGTCCATCGTGGGCTGCCCGCCGGTGCAGATCTGCTGGTTCACGCGCAAGAAGTTTTTGATGCCGGCATACTCCGGCGGCGGCTGTTGTTGCTGCGCCAAAACCGCTCCCGACGCCACAATGAGGATTGCGATGGGTATGACGAAACGCGTTTTCATATTCTCACTCCGCAGAATTCAATTCACCTGACGGATCTGCATGTCCTGATCAACTGTCAAAGTGGGGAAATGCGTGCCGGGCGCATCGCCGGGCCGGCCGGTGTAGCGCGCCGTCACGGTGAAGCCCGCGCCCGCCGTGTCCAGCGTGTAGGTGTACCCGAAGCGACCCGGCTGCGGCATCTTCAGGGTGCCGCTCGCGACGAGGTCGCTCAGGCTCGCGTAGGAGTTGTTTTGCGCGTAGTAGAGGCGCTCGGCCTGCGCGACGGAGAGCAGGTCGTTCTGCACGGCCGTGATGCTCACCGCCTGCGCCGGCAAACTTCCCGGACCGCCGGGCTGTAGATGCTTCATGTAGACGTACACGGCGCCCAGGATGATGGCCATGGAAAGAACAAGAGAGAGAATTCCGGCGCGCATTGAGGGCATTATACTCCGATTGGGTTTTCCGGCGGGCAACACCCGGCTGGCTCTTCTCGATTCGACACGCGGCAACCAGCCGGCGCTTTGCCGGCGAAGCGGCATTGTTATACTGAGCAGGAGTCGTCCTCTGGGACGGCATCGGAAGACTTGCATGGCCCCAGTTGCCTTGGCCTCAGAACGCACTGCAATCGAACGGCTCCGCGAATACGAACTCGAGGAAGCGCGGATCCTGCAGCGCGCCATGGTGCCACTCGAGCCGCTGTGCGAGCCGCGGTTTGAGGTCGCGCACCGGTTCCGGCCGGTTGTGGAGGTCGGTGGTGATTTTTTGGACTACTTCCTTCTTTCGGACCATACCGCGGGCCTCTATCTGGGCGACGTTGTGGGAAAAGGCTTGCCCGCCGCCCTCTATGCGGCTCTGGCGCTCGGAACGCTGCGGGGGATCAACAAGACCGGCGAAGCGCCCGATCGCGTGCTTGGCCTGCTAAACAAGCGGTTGCGCATGCGCCTGATGCCGGGACGGTTCTGTTCACTGCAGTACGCGGTGTTTGATCCGCAGGAGGGCGAGCTGCGGATCTCGAGCGCCGGCATGGCGGGCCCGCTGCATATCTCCGCATCCGGCTGCAGGGAGATGCATGCCGAGGGCTTGCCGTCGGGTTTGTTCGATGCCGCGGACTACGAAGCGATTCGCCTGCCGCTCGAGCCTGGCGATGCAGTCTTGTTTGCGACGGACGGCCTGACTGACGCGCTCAACGCCGAAGGCGAAGAGTTCGGTATGCAACGACTCGTCGAGATCTGCTCCGAGCGCCGCGAGGAACCGGCGAGCGGTTTACTCGAGACAATCTTCTCGGAAGTGGACCGCTTCGCTGGCGGGCACCCTCAGCAGGACGATATGACCGCGGCCGTGCTCAAACTCCTGCGGTGAACCGCAGGCTGTTGTCAAACGAATCGGCGATTTCCGGACGCGGCGGTTCCCTTCCGCAACAGCCTCCCCGTTTTGTATTGACACCCGTTCGGGCTTCCAGTAACAAACAGAAAAGCAAATCAGCATTCAGGAGTAATGATAATGAGAGTCCGTTCGCCCTTTGGAAGCGCTCTGGTCTTGGTGCTCACGGCTGCGCTCGTGATCCCACAGGAGATTCCCGCACAAAGCGGGCAGCGTGCCGGTCAAGTGTCGCGGCTGATCCCGGCAGTGAGCTTGCAGCGCGGCCAGCAGCAAGTGGCCGCGGCGGCGCAGGCGCTTGTGCTTTGGGAAGATGTGGTGAACACGCAGCGCATGGGCCGCGCGCGCATTTCTCTGGACGATGGCTCCCTCTTGAACGTGGGCTCGGAATCGAGCCTGCGTATCACCAAACACGATGCCGGCGCGCAACAAACGCAACTGGAACTCACTTACGGGCGCATGCGCACCAAAGCCGTTCGCCTGGCACGGCCGGGCAGCAAGTATGAAGTGCGCACTCCGGTGGGCGTGGCCGGCGTTATTGGAACCGATTTCTACCTGGCGCTCTTGAACGGGCTCCTGGTGCTCGTGGTTTTCGAAGGGACCGTGCGGTTCTGCAACCTGAACAATGAGTGCGTGAACGTCGGCCCCGGAAATACTTCCACGATCCGCGGTGCGGCGATTGTGCCCGATCCGCCGCAGAAGGCGACGCCCGCGCAGCTCACTGAAGCCGCGCAGAGCACCTTAGTCGAAGAGCCGCGCGGACCCGGCTTGAAGCCTCTTAAGCCTTGGCAAACGGCGATCCTGATCGGCGTCGTCGCGGGCACGGCTGTAGGCATCGCGATGGCAACCCGGGGAAATGCGACTCAAGGGCAGAAGCCGTGCCCCCCGACCCAACCCGTCTGCCCGTAGGCCCTGCCAAGCGGCCGCAGCCGAATTGCCTAGGCGCGCGCTCGCGCCAATGGGTTCCCCATACCTCCGATTGCCATTCCTCTGCATCCAAAATATTGCTGTCGCATGGAACTCAAGGCGCCAGACGCCGGCAACCTCCCGCTGCGCATGCGCGAAACGCGCACCTGCTTTCCGTTTGGGATTTCCGGGCCACCTGGCATAAACTGAAGGACTTTGTTCAACCCTATGAGAACTCATCTGCGTTTGCTTGGCCGTTTGTTCGGACTGCTAGCTTCGATTTCTTTAAGCGTAGCAGGGCTTTCCGCGCCGCACCGCGCGCTGGCTCCCTCTGTGCGGGCCACGCCTCCGCCGCAATCGGGTGCCGCGCCCTCACCGATTCTAGCGGCTATGGAGCAGGAGCTCAGCCGCTCGATCGACACGCTGGGCAAAGCCAACCCACCTGCCTACTTCATCAATTACACCGTCACGGATACGCAGCGCGCCGAGGTGATGGGCTCGAACGGGGCGCTGCTCATGAGCCAGGAGACGCGCACGCGGTGGCTGGAAGCGCAGGTTCGCGTCGGCAGCTACGAGCTCGACAATACGCACAAGGTGGGCGAGCGCGGCCCCGCGTTTTCCGGCAGCCCCGGCGCGTCGGTGCCGGTGGAAGACGACGCGGCCGTACTGCGCCGCACGATTTGGATAGAGACCGATCGGCAGTACCGCTCGGCGGCCGCGGCCTTCATCAAGATCCAGACCGGTAAGGAAGTGAAGGTCCAGACGGCCGAGGGCCAGGCGCCGGATTTCTCGCGCGAGAAGCCGCGCACCTCCTACAGCCCGCGCGCTTCTTTCCAGCTCGATCGCAAGCCGTGGGAAGAAAAGACGCGCCGGTACACGCGGCTGTTCCGCGATTCGGCCCCCATCCTGAACTCCATCGTGACCTTCAGCGCCTTGGCGCAAAACCAGTACCAGGTTTCGAGCGAAGGCACACGCCTACAATTCGGCCAGCTGCGCTACCGGCTGGAGCTTTTCGTCCAGGGCAAAGCGCCCGACGGGATGGACATCAACCGCTACTACAATTTCGATTGGACCGACCCGAGTGGCGCGCCGAGCGACAGGGAAGTGTTCGAAGCCGCGCAGGTAATGCGCAAGGAGCTCGAGGCGCTTGTCGCGGCTCCGCTCGTCGAGCCCTACGCGGGCCCAGCGCTGCTGACCGGACGTGCCGCAGCCGTTTTCTTCCACGAAGTGTTTGGCCACCGCGCGGAAGGCCACCGGCAGAAGGACATCACTGAGGGCCAGACGTTTGCACGCAAGGTGGGCGAGCCGATCCTGCCGGATTTTCTCTCCATCTACGACGACCCCACAATGAAGACCGTCGGGTCCACCGTGCTGCTCGGCTACTACCCGTTCGATGACGAAGGCGTGGCGACGGAGCGCGTCCTGCTGGTGGACCATGGAGTTCTGAAGGGCTTCGAGATGTCGCGCTCGCCGCTCGTCGGCTTTCCGCGGTCGAACGGGCACGGCCGGCGGCAACTGGGTCTTTCGCCGGTGTCGCGCCAGGGTAACCTGATCGTGGAGAGCAGCAAGAAGGTCAGCAACGCGCAGCTCCGCCAGATGCTCATTGCGGAGATCAAGCGGCAGGGAAAACCATTTGGCTTGCTGATTGACGACATTGCTGGCGGCTTCACCTTCACCGGCCGTAGCCAGCCGCAGGCGTTCCAGGTGCTGCCGCTGGTCGTCTACAAGGTGTATCCCGATGGGCGGCCGGATGAGCTGGTGCGCGGCGTGGATATCGTGGGCACGCCGCTTGTCTCGCTAACAAAAATTCTGGCCACGGGCGATACACCGGAGGTCTTCAACGGCTATTGTGGCGCTGAATCGGGCTCCGTGCCCGTTGCGGCGGTGGCCCCGGAGATTCTGATTTCGGAGATGGAGATCCAGAAGAAAGAAACGTCCACCGACAAGCCGCCTATCCTGCCTCCGCCGGCTCATGACCCGAAAGGACCACGCCCGTGATTCCTTGCTCGCTGCTCCCACTCGTGCCGCGCTTACATCCGCGCCGGTGGCTGCTTGGCTCGCTGGCGGCACTGGTTTCGTTTGTCCCAGGTTCACTTGCAGGTCAGGTGCAGCCGGGCGATTCGGACAAGACTTTACTGGCGATGCGCGATGAGTTGCAACGCTCGCGCAACCGTCTGGCCATTTCCGGACTGGAAAAACCGTTTTACATCGAGTACCGGCTGGTGGATCTCGATGTCCGCACGATCAGCGTTTCGTTCGGCGCGCTGCTTTCGAGCACCACTTCGCGCAACCGCTTTATGAGCGTTGAGGTGCGCGTGGGCGACTACAAAGTGGACAGCTCGAACTTTGTTGCCGACGACGCCTTCCGCGGCTTCATCGGCTCCACCGGCCAGGTGGGCATTGACCGCGATTACGACTCGCTGCGGCAGGACCTGTGGCTGGCTACCGACCAGGCGTACAAAGAGGGGCTGGACACGCTCTCGCGCAAGCGCGGCTTCCTGCGCAGCCTGGCCAAGGCCCCCAGTATCGATGATTTTTCCCGTGAGCAGCCCGTGATGATGGTTGCGCCGCGCCTAGAGCCCGATTGGATGTCGCGCAACTGGGAGGAAGAGGCAAGAGCAGCCTCAGCGGTGTTGCGCGCCTTCCCGCAATTGTACGGCACCCGCGTCACCTATCAATTGGTCTACGCAACCACTTATCTGATGAACACCGAGGACACGCAGGTCCGCACCAGCCGCAGCCTTGCGTCCATCGAAGCGAGCCTGGAAACACAATCCGATGACGGAATGCCGCTGCATCACTACTACACCGCATACGCCGTGAAGCCGGGGGACCTGCCGTCAAGCGACGCGGTGCGCAGTGGCCTCCAGCGCGCGGCGACGGACCTGGTCGCCCTGCGCGCCGCACCGACGGTGCCCGATTACATTGGCCCGGTGCTGTTTGAGGCGCAGGCCGCAGGGCCCCTTCTCGCGCAGATGCTTGGGCCTTCGGTTTCGGGCGCGCGGCCTCCGCTTTCCATGATGCCCATGTACGACCAGATTCTCGAACGCATGGGCGGGCGCAGCGAATGGTCGGGCCGACTGGGCACGCGCGTGCTGCCGGCTAGCGTGACCCTTGTGGATGATCCGACGGCAACGAACTTTCACGGCCAGCCGCTCATCGGGGGGTATAACACGGACGAAGAAGGAGTCCGCGGGCAACGCATCATGCTGGTGGAAAACGGCATCCTGCGCGACATGCTGATGTCGCGGCGGCCCGGACCGGACTTTGACCACTCGAACGGGCACGGCCGGGCCGTATTCGGCGCGGTCTCCGGTGATCCGCGGCCGTCGATGAGCAACCTCTTCTTCACCTCCACCGAGGGCGTGGCCCCGGCCGAGCTGCGGAAAAAGTTCCTAGACCAGTGCCGCGAGTCGGGCCGAAAGTGGTGCATGGTGGTTAGACAAATGGATAACCCCGCCGTGGCGCTGCATCACCAGGAAGATTTCAACGAGCTGCTGGCGGGACTGGCCGCAGGAGCCGCGACCGGCGACCGCCTGCCGCTGCTCGTTTACAAGGTCTACGTGGCCGACGGCCACGAAGAGCTCACGCGCGGTTCACGCCTGACCGGGTTGAACCTGCGCGCGATCCGCAGCCTCGCCGGCATCGGCAATGACTCTGCGGTGTACCCCTACTTCCAGAGCCAGGCCGGCGGCTTCGGCGGAACGGCGCTTGCCGCATTCGGCTCTGCGCAGAACGGCCTGGCGAGCACCGTGGTGGCGCCTTCGCTGCTGTTTGAAGAAGTGGAAGTGCGCGGCGCGCGCGGCGAGCCGCGGAGCCTGCCGCTGCTGCCTCCACCGCCCATCCAATAGCCGCGGCTACTGCTTCACTTCCGCGAAGATAGATGTTATGTGGAATGGAAGGCGCGTCGATCCCTGCGTCCTTGAGCCCAGGCTGCGAGCGGCTCCCTACTGCTTGATGTCGGCCAGGATGTCGTCGTTGTCGTTCAGCGAGAGCTTTTCCGGCCGGAAGGCGAGCGTGAGGTCGAAAGGCGTATCCGTCTTAAATGCGCTGATGAAGCCGATGCGCATCGTGCCCGCCCCACGGTGCAGATAAAGCGGCAAGATGTCCACCCAGTTGTCCGGGACGCCTTCGCGCCGAACCCACCCGGATACCTTGAATTTCCCCCCGCCCACATCCTTCACCTGATAGGAAAAATTGTAGCGCGGGATGCCCATGCCATAGACGTACTGGCGGAAGAACCAGTCGAGGCGGTGGTTTTGCTCGACATCCATGGAGGGGGTCATGTATTTCTCTGCGACGGCTTTGAAGTCTTCCGTGGAGGCGGCCTTATTGTCGTAGGTCTTGCAGAACTCCTGCATCATGGCCTGGAAGCGCGCCTCGGGGTTCTGGGCGTTGCGCGGGTCGTAGAGCATCCAGCGCAGCATGTGCAGGACGTACCCGCCCTTGGCGTAAACGACCGTGTTATAAGCCCCCGGCGATTCAGAAGAGGCCAGCCGCCGCCCCATCCATACCGGGCCAACCGACTCATAGGTGTGGTTGTGGATGTCGCGTGCGCCCAGGTCCCGGCGGCCCTTCAGGAGCTGGGTGCGGTATTCCTGAATGTTCTTGCGGTACTGCACGTAGAGGTTGCCGGAAAACTCGGCGAAACCCTCTGAGAGCCACTGGTCGTGGTAACTCTTCCAGCCGACTCGGTGGCCCCACCACTGGTGCGAGCTCTCGTGCGCGCGGAAGAAGTCGGTTAGCTCGGTGTGCGCTGTGATGCCCAGCGCGTTGCGTTGCGTCCCGTCAAGGAAGGAAAGCATGGAGAGATAGATCAGGTTCGGCCAGCCCTGGCCATAGGAATAAGGAATGTTGGCCACGGCAAGGTGCTTGTAGGGATAGGGCCCGAAATACGTTTCAAAGACCCGCAGGGTATTTCCCATTTCTGCCGCAATCTGCTTGGCCAGTGACGCGGGGCTCAGCGTGCCCAGCGCCGGCATTCCAAAGCTGCTCTCCCCAGGCAAAGCTCCTTCTGTGATGTGCAGGATGCTGCGCATGAAGTCATCGGGCTCGCGGTTGGCGTAAACCTCCACATCTATGGCGCCGACCTTCTCCGTGTACACCTTGTAGTCGCCGAAAGCGAACCCCGCCACGGCCAGCGGAATCCCGCTCTTCCAGGAGGTGATGTTCCAATCGCCGTCAATGGTCTGGCTGACCCGGTCGCCTGTCGCCACCAACGAGTAGCGCTTGGGCACGCGGAAATTCAGCTCGAAGTCCGCGCGAGAGGCGAAGCTGTTCTCTCGCGTGGGGTACCAACCGAAACTCTGGCAGAAGTAGTTGCCCGGGCCGACCTGACGCACCACGCGCTTGCCGCTGTAGTGAAACTCGAGCGTGATATTCTTTCCGGTTTGCGTGGGCTCGGCGAGCACAACGGCGATGTATTCGCCATAGGATTGCGAGCGTTCCTTTCTCTCGCGAGCTTGGATGAAAGTCAGCGCGTGTCCCGCTTCATCGGTCACCTTGTCGGCGCGCAGGTTAGAATCCAGCAGGAAGACCAGCACACGCTCGCCGGCAATCCGCGGCTCCATGGTCACGCGCGCGGTGGCCGTCAGCTCTGCGCCGCCTGTCACCGCCGTATCAATCTTGTAGCTGCGGAAGAGAACGTCATCCTTGGCCTGGGGATCGTGCCAGGCATCGGCGGCGGTGCGTCCCCCCGCGGGGAAGCTCATCCAGATATCGAATGTCTTTCCGCCGGTCACTTCCGTCCAACGGCCCACTCTGATCTCTTCCGGCGAGAGCGCGTCGGACTGAAATTCGACCCAGCCCTTTTCTTTGGTCTTCAGGTCGACCAGGAAGAAAGCTGTGCGCTTGTGGTCGGCAGAGAGAATGCCCTTATACAGCCGGGGGATGATTTCCGCGCCGAGGTCTTCGCGTTCCTGCTGGCGCTTCACATAGGACTCGTCTGCGCCCGATCCCTGCGCCGCCCACTTCATCTGGGCCGCGATCTCATCGAAGGTGCTGTCCGAGAAAAGAAACGTGGCGTCACTGAACTGCATGTCGAGCGTGTCCTTACCGGTGAACAGGCGCAGTTGCTGCGCCTCGAGCGGGTTTGGCGGGTCCACCTGGACGCGGCCCGTGCCGTGAAACGCGGCGCCAAAAACGATTCCGTTCACCGGCTTCGTTAGCTGGATCGTCCCGTTCGTGAGCGTGATGCGGATGCGGTCGCGCGTAATCGTCACGCCCTCGGCGGTGGCGGTACGGCTCGGATCAAACGCGGGCTGCTGCAGAGCTTTCCAGGCCTCTGCAGGGTCCTGGGCCACCGCGATGGCGGTCGTTCCAAAAATGAAGAGCAAAGCGAGACACGTGCAAATGGTTTTCATGGCCGGTACCTCCCCCGGCGCGGGAGAAACACCCTACAATATGGCGAAAGAGTTAGCAATCCCTGCGTGCCCCTGAGCCGGGCGGTGTGCGCGGACTTTCCCGAGCGCGCCGTGCTAGGCTAGAGTGGCGTGGGCCGTGGCATGTCATGAACGCTTCCGCAAACAACGCAGAGCCTCTTGAGGCCGGAGTGCGCGAGAAAAAATTCGCTGCGCTCGCGTCGGTGGGCACGGCGGTGGTGCTGGTCTCGCTGAAGGTGTTCCTCACCTGGAGGACGGGCAGCCTGGGCATTCTGTCCGAGGCGCTGCATTCAGGCCTCGACCTCGTCGCCGCGGTGATCACCTATCTTTCCGTGCGTGTCTCTGACCAGCCGGCGGACGCCACGCACACCTACGGCCACGGCAAGGTGGAGAGTTTTTCGGCGTTCGTGGAGACGGGGTTGCTCCTGATCACCGGGCTCTACATCATTTGGGAAGCCTTCCGCCGCCTGCTTTTCCGCGAGGTGCACATCGAGCCGAGTCTGCTGGCGATCGGCCTGCTCCTGTTGATGGCTGGCCTCGACGTCGCGCGCTCGCGGGCGCTCGGCCGTGTGGCGCGCCGTTACATGAGTGAAGCGCTCGAAGCCGATGCGCTGCATTTTTCGACCGACGTGTGGAGCACGAGCGTGGTAATCCTGGGTATCGCGTGCGTCTGGGCGGGCCAGCGGTTGGAATTGCCTTGGTTCTACTTGGCGGACCCGCTCGCGGCGCTCGGCGTGGCGGCGATGATCATCTGGGTGGGCTCGCGGCTGGGCAAGCGCACGGTTGACGCGCTGCTCGACGCCGCGCCCGCGGGCCTGCAGCAGCGCATCGTCGAAGCGGTGAACGAGCTCGAGGGCGTGCTGGCCACGGAGCGTGTGCGCGTGCGCCGCTCCGGCAACCGCCATTTTGTGGACGTGACCATCAGCGTGCCACGCACGGCCGGCATCGAGCAGGTGCATGCCACGAGCGACGCCGTCGAGCGGCGCGTCGCCGAAATCGTGCCTGCCGACGTGATGGTGCACATGGAGCCGCGCGCGCGCGCCGGCGAGCCGCTCTTTGACGCCATCCGCGCCGCCGCGCAGCGCCGCGGCCTGGCCATCCACGAACTCTGGGCGAACCAGCTCGATGGGCGGCTTTTCATCGAGCTGCACCTCGAAGTGGACGAGCGGCTCAGCCTGCGCGCCGCCCACCGCAGCGCCACCGAGCTCGAAGAGGAGATCCGTCGGCTCCCCGAAATAGGTGACCGCGGCGCGCAGATCAATATTCACATCGAGCCCCTCGGAACGTCGGTGGCGTCCGCGGGCCGGGTTTCAGCGGAGATGAAGGAGCTTGCGCGAGTCGTCGAGGACTATATCAACGGCCTGCGCGAGGAGTACGACGAGCTGGCGGATTGCCACGAGGTGCGCGTGCGCCAGGTGGAGCACAAGATTCTGGTTTCCTGCCACTGCGCGCTGGATGGCGGCTTGCTCATCACGGATGTGCACGACGTCACCGTCGCCCTCGAAGACCGCGTAAAAGAAAAATTCCCGCAGATCTACCGCGTTACCATCCACCCCGAGCCCGTCGAAGAAAGCTGATGCTGTAGTATTCAGTCCGCTTGCGTCGTGCGGTGGGGCTTCCACCAGGCGAGCGAGGCGAGTGCGAGCAGCGCGGGGAAACATTCCAGCACGTACCGCGGCTCGGGAGTGGGCACCTGCGTGAAAAACGCTGTGCGCACTAGGATGAACACGGCGAGCAAGGCAATGCCCCAGCGCCCATTCGGCGGAAATTGCGCGCGGTAGCGCAGTGCGTGGAGCAGGCCGGCGAGCGCCAGTCCTACGTAGAGAAAATTCAGTAGGCCGAAAAAGATTGTGACCGAAAAATCAGTGCGGTCTTCATCCCATTTTTGCGCAATGGGCCACACATGCCCGGAGTACGGCAGATTTTCAATGCGCGGCGTGAACCAGAGTGTGGCGGCGCGGCGGAGCGGCACCCAAAGATGCGTGCGCAGCGGATAGCGCGCGGTGCGTTCTCGAGCGAGCTCGGCGAATTCGTGGTCGAGCGCGGAAGTCATCGTAGTTGTCTCGTTGTATTTCGTTAGCATTGCGGCCACGCGCGCCTGTTCTTCCGGCGAATCAAACGCCGCGGCGGGCAAGTCTTCAACGGCCACCGGCTCGTCATCGAGCTTCCAGACGCAGAGATACACGTCGCGGAAGCGCACGAGCCACGTGTCGGTCCAGGCATAGAACCCCAGGGGGACGAATTCGCCGGACATTTCGGCATAGCGCGGCGCCAGGAACTGCACGCGATGAAACTCATGCCAATTGCGGGCGGCCCACGGCAGTAGCGGCAGAATCAGTCCGAAAGCCATCAACGCAACAGCCGGAAGCAAATGTGCCCAATTGCGACGTCGCCACCACCGCGCCACGAGCACGAGCCCAAGGGCCACGAGTAGCAGGGGCGTTTCAGGCCGGACCAGCGTGCCGAAGCCGACCAGGATAGCGCCGAGAAACCAGTTTCGCCGCGAGACAAAGTATCGGTCGGCAACCTGGAGGTCCGTGCATTGACCCTCGGTAAGAAGAATCAGAAACGCTGCGGCAGTCAGAAACGTGGCTGGGACTTCGGTGAGCACGGCGGCGGAGTAATTGGCGACAAGAGGGCAAGTCACCGCAAGCCACATCGCCGCGATCGCGACGCGCCGCCGCTGTGTTTGTGGCACGAGAGCAGCGGCAAGCAAAGCAATCAGGAGGCAGGTCACCACGTCGAGCGCGGCCTGCGCGACCATCACGACGGTGCGAGAATCGCCCGCCAGCGCGTAGAGCGCCGCGAGGAAGGCGGGATACCCGGGCACGCGCATGTCGGTAGGTATCAGTTGCCCGCCGGCATAGACGCCGTATACGTGCTCGTGCAGCCAGTTCCGCGCGAGCGCTTCATAAACCGCCGAATCGCCCGCGTCGGCGGGGAACCGGAAGACGAACACGAGGCGCAGCGCAAGCCCGACGATCGCCGCGAAAGGGAAATGCAGACGGGCCTTCATATCAGACGCGTGGGCGGCGCGCGGTCATTGACAGGCACTCGCCGGGCGGCTAGCTTGGACTGAGATGGTGAAAGAACGCAAGCCGGTATTTTACGACGAGCGGCAGCGCCGCTGGTGGGTGACGCGGCGAACGCTCGAGATCAGCAGCGCCGTGCTGACCGTGCTGCTGTTGATCTTCGGCATCGCGGCCTGGACCGGCCCCGACCTTCCGGCGCTGCTGCTGCCAGAGGCTCGGCCCTTGGTTCACGCCGCGCGGGCGGGCCAAAAGTCTCTGCGCACACCCACCCAGCCGCGGCAGGGCCGGCACAAGCGCGTCGCCGCGCTCGGCAAGGTGCCGGACAAATACGACCCGCTGCGCGCCGCGTTCTACGTGAACTGGGACGCCACGAGCCTCGCTTCGCTGAAGGTACATTACCGCGACCTTGACCTGCTGATGCCCGAGGAACTCCATTCCGTCACCCCCGATGGCGCGCTGACCTTGGTGAAGAGCGACGGCAAACCCTACATCATGTCGCCCCAGGACGCCGCCCGCGAGATCCAGAAGGACAAGTTACACACGTGGTTGCAATCGGTGAAACCCGCGGGAATTGAAATCCCCATGATGGCGCTGATCAACAATTCCGACGGTCGCGTGTGGCACATCCGCGAAATGGCTGAGATGCTCGCGCAGCCCGCCGCGCGCCAGCGGTTGGCACAGGGACTGACACAGTACGCCACCGAAATGCGCCAGGCCGGCATCGTGCTGGACTTTGAAGAAGTGCCGGACAAGAGCCAGGAACACTTCCGGGAATTCGTGGCGGAATTGGCCGGGGCGCTGCACGGCGCCAACCTGAAACTGATGGTGGCGCTGCCTGCGGCTGACTGGAGCTACGACTATGGCTACACCGCGCGCCAGGCCGACGCCGTCATCCTGATGAACTACGACCAGCACTGGCTGACCTCGAAACCGGGACCCATCGCCAGCCAGGAGTGGTTTGTGCATAACCTGGAAGCGACGCTCAAGGAAGTGCCCCCGGAGAAAATGGTCGTGGCCATCGCGAACTATGCTTACGACTGGGCGCAAACGCCGCGCGGCGCGCGCAAGGAGCAGGCGCAGTCGAAGAGTGTGCAGGAGGCGCTGCTGGCAGCTTACGAGTCCGAAGGGCAGGTGGAATTCGATGCGGACTCGCTCAACCCGCACTTCTCCTACTACGACGAGCACGATCACGTGCACCAGGTGTGGTTCCTTGATGGCGTGACCGGCTACAACCAGCTTCGCGCCAGCGAGCGCGCGGGCGTGCGCGGCACGGCGGTGTGGCGGCTGGGATCGGCCGACACCTCGCTCTGGTCCGTTTGGGACACGGTAAATGCCAACGACTCCATTCGCGCGAAGCTGAACGATGTGCCGCCTGGCCAGGACCTGATCCTCGAGGGCGATGGCGACATCTGGCGGATCAGCGCCACGCCGGAGAGCGGTCGGCGGACCTTTCGCTACGACGCCTCCACGGACACGATCACGGACGAGAGCTACCAGAAGTACCCGCTCTCTTACCGGATCGAGCAGCTCGGCGCGGCGCCCTATCAGATCGCATTGACGTTTGACGATGGTCCGGATCCGAAGTTCACGCCGCGAATCCTGGACATCCTGAAGGAAAAGAATGCGCCGGCCACGTTCTTTGTTACCGGCGACGCGGTCAGCAATGCTCCTGCGCTACTGCGCCGCGAATACGCTGAAGGGCACGAGATCGGCAACCACACCTTCACGCATCCCCGCTTCAACGACATCTCACGCACCCAGCTCAATATCGAGCTGAACCTGACGGAGCGGTTGCTCGAGAGCATCCTGGGGACGCGCACGCTGCTTTTCCGGCCGCCGTACGGCATTGACCACCAACCGGAAACTGCGGACGAAATCTCCTTGCTGCCCATCCCGCAGGGGATGGGCTACATCATCATCGGCGCGCGCGTGGACCCGCACGATTGGGGCGAAAGCGGAGGGGGCCCGCCGCCATCCACCTCCGTCATTGTCGAGCGCGTGCTTGAGCAGGCCGGCAACGGCAATATCGTGCTCTTGCACGACGGCGGCGGTGACCGCAGTCACACGGTGGAGGCCCTGCCGGAGATCATCGACCAACTGCGCGCTGATGGGTACGAGATCGTTCCCGTCTCGGAGCTCGTGGGGCAGACGCGCGCTCAGGTGATGACGCCGCTTACGCGCGACGAGCGCTGGCTGGCCCGCGCCGACGCGTTCATCTTTTCCTTCTACCATATCCTGCGGCTCATGATTGCCTACATCTTTGTGATCGGCATTGCGCTGGTGAGCGGCCGCGCGTTGGTCATCGGCCTGCTTGCCCTGGCGGAGAAGCTGCGGCCGGCGCCTGCCGACCACCCCGATTTTCGCCCGCCGGTTAGCGTGCTGATTCCCGCGCACAACGAAGAAGACGTGATTGTGGAGACGGTTCGCGCCGCGCTCGATGCGGACTACCCCGAGCTCGAAGTGATCGTCGTGAACGACGGCTCCGAAGACCGCACCGGCGAGTTACTCGACGCTCACTTCGGCGCGAATCCGCGCGTGCGGATTCTTCATCAGGTGAACCGCGGCAAGCCCGCGGCGCTCGACCGCGCGCTCAGCGAAGCGAAAAGCGGTCTGGTGCTGACGCTCGACGCCGATACGAAAATTGAGCCGGAGGCCGTGGCGAAGCTCGTGCGCCACTTTGTGGACGCGCGCGTGGGCGCCGTCGCCGGCAACGTCAAAGTGGGCAATCGCGAGCGCTGGCTGACCCGCTGGCAGGCGCTCGAGTACATCACCAGCCAGAACCTCGAGAAGCGCGCCTTCGATCTGCTGAACTGCATCACGGTGGTGCCCGGTGCGGTCAGTGCGTGGCGCACCGAGGCGATCCGTTTGTGCGGGGATTTTTCGGCGGATACCGTTGCGGAAGATACCGATCTGACCATAACGCTGCGGCGCAACGGCTGGCGCATTCTGTATGACGAGGAGGCCATTGCCTACACGCAGGCGCCGGAGACACCCGCGGCGCTCGTGCGGCAGAGGTTCCGCTGGACCTTCGGCACGCTGCAGGCCGTTTGGAAGCACCACGACATGCTCGGGCGCTGGCGTTACGGCACGCTGGGCTTCATCGCCCTGCCCAACGTGTTTATCTTCCAGCTCCTGCTCCCGCTGTTTTCTCCGCTGATCGATTTGCTCTTCATCGGCTCACTCGTGCTGTGGGGGCTGGCACAATTCCGCATCACGCGCCTGCCGCAGCTTTGGACCGCCCAGGACGTCGAGCGTTCACTGATCTTTTTCGTCGGCTTCATGCTGATTGACCTGCTGACCTGCGTGATTGCGTTTGCACTGGAAAGGAAAGAGGAGTGGTCGCTCCTCTGGCCGCTGTTGCTCCAGCGCTTTTACTATCGGCAGATGATGTACTGGGTGTTGTTCCGCGCGCTGGTGCGGGCGGTGCAGGGGCGCGCCGTCGGATGGCGCGGCGTCGAGCCGCACGTGCCCTCGCCTGTCGGGCAACCCTAAGAAAGATTGCGAAGAGAATCTCGTGAACGACCACATTTCCTCCGCGACGCCTCGGCCGCCTATCTCCCTACGCTCATAGGGCCAAGGAGTAAGAGTTTCGCACGCACAAAATGCGGAGCGGATGGCGCTGGCCACGCTTTTCTGCTAGGATGTGTTTAAGAGGGCTGTACTCCGATTATCGGAGACGGCACCGGAGGTACACATGAGCGCCGCGCTTCCTGCGGGCAACGGCAAAGTGACCGTGCCCGACATCCTGAGCCGTAAGTCCCACCCCACCGGAACTTCTCCCACGAAGATCACGTGCCTGACGGCCTACGACTATCCGACCGCGCGTCTGCTGGACGAAGTCGGCGTGGACATCATCCTCGTAGGCGATTCGCTGGGCATGGTTGTGCTCGGCTACGAGAACACACTGCCGGTTACGATGGAGGAAATGCTCCACCACACGCGCGCCGTTCGCCGTGGCGTGCGCCGTGCGCTGGTGGTGGCCGACATGCCGTACGGCAGCTTCCATCTGTCGCTCGAAGAATCCGTGCGCAGCGCCGTACGCTTCATGAAGGAGGCCGGCGCAGAAGCCGTGAAGATCGAGGGCGGTGAGCGACGGCTGGAGCTGATCTCGCGTTTTGTGGAAACGGAGATCCCCGTTATGGGCCACATCGGCTTGACGCCCCAATCGCTCCACGCGCTCGGAGGTTTCCGTGTACAGGGCAAGACCACGGAGGCAGCGGATCAACTCTTTCGCGACGCGCGCGCCGTCGAGGCGGCGGGCGCTTTCTCCATCGTGCTCGAATCCGTGCCGCGCGAAATTGCCGCACGCATTACGCAGGAGCTGCGCATCCCGACGATTGGCATCGGCGCAGGTCCGGAATGTGACGGCCAGGTGCTCGTCTTCCACGACCTGGTGGGCTTGACGCAGGGCGGCGTGCCGAAGTTTGCGCGGCGCTATGCGAACCTGGCCGAGAGCATCTCGCGCGCCGCGCGCGAATACTGCGACGACGTGCACAGCGGGCGGTTTCCGTCGGACGCCGAGTCGTACCACCTGCCGGCAGAGGTTCGTGAGCGGTGGATGTCGCGCTCGCGTGCCTGAATGCGCGCCTGCATTCCTGACTAGGGCCGACGATGACTCCGGAACATTTGCGCCTGCTCTACGAATACAACGCCTGGGCGAATCACCGCTCGCTCAATGCCTGCGCCGGCTTGAGCGCGGAGCAATTCACACGCGACCTCGGCTCGAGCTTTCTGTCTGTGCGCGACACCCTGGCGCACACCCTCGGCGCTGAATGGGTCTGGCTCGAACGCGTGCAGGGACGCTCGCCCGCGGCTCTGCCTCCGGGCTGGGAGTTTCCTGGCTTGGCGGATGTGCGAGACCGCTGGGCGGAAGTGCAGCGTGATCTGTTAGAGACCACAGCGAACGTCAAGCTTGCCGAGTTGAACCGCGTGGTGGCTTATCGAAACATCCGCGGCAACCCGTTCGCGTACCCGCTGCACCAGGTGCTGCGGCACGTGGTGAATCACGGCACGTACCACCGGGGCCAAGTGACCGCGATGCTGCGCCAATTGGGCGTCACGCCTATGGCCACGGATCTCATCATATATTTCCGCGAAAAGAGCGGGAAGGTTCCGGATGCGGCGATGGATCTCGAAACGGTTCGCTTCCTTTACGAGTTTAATGTCTGGGCTAGCCACCGGCTGCTCGATGCCTGCGAAGCGCTGAGCGATGACCAATTCACTCGCGATCTCGGCTCCAGTTTCGGCTCGGTACGCGACACGCTGGCACACATCTTCGCCGCGGAGTGGCTCTGGCTCGAGCGCTGGCGGGGCCGTTCGCCCGCGGGGCTGCTCCATGCGGATGTGTATGCCAATCTGGCCGGCCTTCGCAGGAGTTGGGCGGAGCTCGAACGCGATCTGCTTAGCTTCGTGATCGGGCTTTCCCCGGCGGATCTTGTTCGCGTGCACGACTACCGCACCACGAAGGGTGCGCCCAGCACGACCCCGCTCTGGCAGATGCTGTTACACGTCGTCAACCATGGCACCTATCACCGCGGCCAGGTGGCTACCATGCTGCGTCAATTGGGCGCGCAGCCCCGTGCCACGGATCTCTTGCGCTACCTCGATGTGCTGGCGGGCCAACCGGAGGATTGAACCCTCGGGCCAAGCCCGCGAATTCCTCTTTGCCGTGGAAACGATCCATACCATCGAGTGGATGAAGCAGGCCGCGCGGCAGGCGCGCGCCGAAGGGAAGCTCGTTGGTCTTGTGCCCACGATGGGCGCGCTGCACGCGGGACACCTTTCGCTCGTGCGCGCGGCGCGGGCCCAGTGTGATCCCGTTGTCGTCTCGGTTTTTGTCAATCCCAAGCAATTTGGCCCGGCCGAGGATTTCGAGAAATATCCGCGGCCGCTCGAAGCGGACCGCGCGCTGCTTGAAAGAGAAAACGTCGCCTGCCTGTTTGCTCCCCCGCCGTCGGAGATGTACCCGAGTGGCTTCCGCACGCACGTCAACGTCGAAGGCTTGAGCGAGCGCCTCGAGGGCCGCTCGCGCCCCGGCCACTTCCGCGGCGTCACCACGGTCGTCCTCAAGCTGCTCGAAATCACGCAGCCCCACCTTGCCTACTTCGGCCGCAAGGACGCGCAACAGGCGCGCATCGTGCGCCAGATGGCGAGCGATCTGAATCTGGACAGCGAGATCGTCGTGTGCCCCATCGTGCGCGAGCCGGACGGTCTGGCGCTGTCGTCGCGCAACGTCTATCTGAGACCCGACGAGCGCCGCGCAGCCACGGTGCTCTCTCGCACACTCGATCGCGCCCGCCAGGAGATCGCCGCAGGCGAGCGCGACGCCGTGCGCCTGGCCGCACTTGTTCGCAAACGGATTGACGCCGAGCCACTGGCGACGGCGGACTACGTCGAGATCGTGAACGCCGAAACGTTTGAGTCCGTCACGCGCTTGCGCCGCGCGTGCCTGGCGGTGCTCGCGGTCTTCATTGGCTCCACGCGCCTGATTGACAACATGCTCATCGAAGAAGCCGAAGGCCCGGGCGAAACGTTCCGCTGCACCCTGTGAGAAGCGCGGTCGCCCGCCCCGGCGGGTTCTGCTAGACTTTGAGGCCAGCCCAGGATTCCCAACGGAGGGGAAAACCATGCGGAGAGTTTGGATCGGATTGCTCACAGCAGTTGTGTTGGCCGCTTGGGTTGCGCCGATGCGCGCCGCGGGGACGGTGCCCGCCGGCTCTTCCGTCGTCGTGACCCTCGATCAATCAGTCAGTTCAAAAGACGGAACGGTTGGCCAGAAGGTGGACGGCAGCATCGCCGAAAACGTCGTCGCGGGCGGGAAGACCGTCATCCCGAAAGGATCGAAGGTGTCGCTTTCCGTGGCCAGCGTGCAGGCGTCCGGACGGCTGTCGACCCCGGCGAAGCTCTGGCTGAAGATTGACTCGATTACCGTCAACGGAAGAAGGTACACGGCCTCCTCGCGCTGGTCGGGGCAGACCGGACCATCGCACAATAAACGCAACGTCGTCGCTATCGGTGGCGGCACCGCGCTCGGCGCCATCATCGGCGGGATTGCCGGCGGCGGCAAAGGCGCAGCCATCGGCGCGGCCGCAGGTGCGGGTGCCGGCACAGCCGGTGCGGCCATGACTGGCAAGAAAGACGTCACCTTTCCGGCTGAGACGAAGCTCCGTTTTACGACGAAAACGGACCTCGTCGTGAAATGAGCGCCTGAGAATTACAGAAGGATTAAACGCGCGGGGCGGATGTTTTTGCCCCGCGTTTCTTTCAGGAGAGCTGGGCCAGCGCTTCGAGCACCTGCGCGGCGTGGCCCTTCGGGGTGACCGTTTCCCAGACCTTCGCAATCTTGCCGTTGCGGTCGATCAAAAACGTGCTTCGCACGATTCCCAGAAACGACCGGCCCAGAAAACTCTTCATCCGCCGCGCGCCGTAGGCCTCGATGGTCTTGAAATCCGGATCGCTGAGCAGCGGGAAGTTGACCTTCTGCTTGGCTTTGAACTTTGCCTGCGCCTCGACGCTATCCGCGCTGCAGCCCAGGATCGCCGCTCCGGCCTTATCGAATCTTGCTTTTGCGTCACGAAACTCGGACGCTTCCGTGATTCAACCCGGTGTGTTCGCCTTGGGGAAAAAGTAGAACACGACGGGCTTGCCGCGCAGGTCCGCCAGCGCGACCTCGCGGCCGTCATCGGCTTTGAGCCGGAACTCCGGCGCCTTGTCTCCTACCTTCAGCATTTCATACCCCTTGACGCTAGCCATCGGAAGCCCCGCTATTCTGCCGCCGGAGCCAGTATTCGCGGAAGCGAAAAATGCAATCGCCGGCGAGTTGGATAAACATCACGCCGCGCAGCTCGATGCGGCCCGCATCCGTGCGCGTGAATTCCACTTGCCACTCAATGACGTGCACGCCATCCTGCGCGGCGGCGAGCTTCCAGCGGAACTGCACGTCGCGGTGGGGCCGCGTGGCCTCTTCCCAGTAGCGCAGGATGGCCTCGCGCCCTTCGAGTGGCGCGCTGAACGGGTCCACCTGATAGGTGGCGTCTTCGGTGAATAGCCCCGCGGCAAGATTCGCGTCGCGTGTCTCCCACGCACGCCGGTACGTCTCCATGACCAGCGAGATTGGGATTTGCTCTCTGCGAACGGCTTTCACTTCAGGCATGCCTCACCCCAGTAGCCGCTTGAGCGTGTCGTTCACGAGTTGCGGGTTCGCTTGGCCGCGCATCGCGCGCATCACTTGGCCCACGAAAAACTTGAAGACGCCTTCGTTGCCCGCGCGGTATTTCGCCACGTTGTCCGGGTTCTTCTCGATGACCTCGCGGCAGGCCCGCTCGATCTCGCCCGCGTCCGTGATCTGCGAGAGCCCTTCGGCCGCGATGATGCCACGCGCCTGCTGGCCGGTCTCAAACATTGTGACGAATACCTTCTTCCCGCTCGCGCCGGTGATTTGCGCGCTCTCGACGAGTGCCAGCAACTCGGCCAAGGCCGCGGGTGAAACCGGGCTTTCGCCGATTTCCTTCCCCGCGTTGTTTAACCTGCGCAGCAGCTCGGTTTGGATCCAGTTCGCGGCGGTTTTGGCGGGTGCACCGGCCTTGACCACCGCCTCGAAGTACCCGGCGAGCGCCCGCGTATCGGTCAGCACGCCCGCGTCGTACGGCGTGATGGCGTAGTCGCGGATGAAACGCTCGCGCTTCGCGTCCGGCAGTTCC
>JBGQHO010000034.1:0-41842 GCA_041497955.1 Terriglobia bacterium
CCATCGGCGTGAACATCGTCAAACGGGCGCTCGAGGAGCCGGCGCGGCAGATCGCGCAGAACGCCGGCCACGAGGGCGCAGTGGTCGTCGGCCGCATCCTGGAGTCCAAGGACCCGAACTTCGGTTTCGACGCGGAAACCGGCGAGTTCGGCGACTTGGTCAAGGCGGGCGTGATCGACCCGGCCAAGGTCACCCGCCTGGCGCTGCAGAACGCCGCGTCGATCGCCGCCCTGATGCTGACCACCGAAGCGCTGGTGGCCGAGATTAAGGAAGATGAAAAGAAGGCTGCTGCCGGAGCAGGCGGGCACGGCGGCGGCATGGGCGGAATGTACTAAAGCGCAGCCACTGAACCCGATTGCGAAAGAGGGCCGGGCCTCAACAGCCCGGCCCTTTTCTTTTGCTCCGGAAGGACCTGGACCTCTTCCTTGCCCCGCCTGGGCCCATCGGGTATAGTTTGAGGCTCGCCGTCCCCCGCTCATCAAGGAGCGTCCTGAACATGCCAGGTCTGCTGAGCAAGCTTCTGCCGCGCGAAGAGAGCTTCTTTGACATGTTCGTGGAAATGGCGGAGAACATCCACGACGGCGCACAGGGTTTGGCCGATCTGCTGGCCAACTACACCGACGTGCCCGCCAAGGTGGCCCGCATCAAGGAAATCGAGCACCGCGGCGACGACATCACGCACAACCTGATCACGCGCCTGAACCAAACGTTCATCACGCCGTTCGACCGCGAGGACATCCACGAGCTCTCGTCGAAGATCGACGATGTGCTGGACCTGACCGACGCCGCCGCCAGCCGCATGGTGACTTACCACGTGGATCGCGTACGCCCGGGCGTGCCCGAACTGGCCAAGATCCTGCTCGCAGCCACCGCACAGGTGGCGGCGGCCGTGCGCGCGCTCGGCAAGCATGATCGCATCCTGGACCACTTCATCGAGATCAACCGGCTGGAAAACGAGAGCGACCGCCAGTGCCGCTCGCTGATCGCAGAACTCTTCGAGGGGGAGAAAGACCCCGTGCAGATCATCAAGTGGAAAGAGATCATCGAAGTCATCGAGACCGCTGTGGACAAGTGCGAAGACGTTGCCAACGTTCTCGAGGCCGTCACGCTGAAAAGCGCGTGAGCCCTCGCGCCTCCAACTCCATTCCTGCCCCTCGCCGGAGCCTCTTGCTGACCGGGAGTCTCTTCTTTTTCCCGGAGCCGCGCCGTGGGTAGCTTCCACCTGCTGGTGTTGATCGTTTTCATCACCCTGGCCTTCGACTTTTCCAATGGCTGGCATGATGCTGCGAATTCCATCGCCACCGTTGTCTCCACGCGCGTGCTCACACCCATGTGGGCGATCCTCTGGGCGGCCTTCTGGAACTTCATCGCCGCGTTTGTGTTCGGCACGGCCGTGGCCAAGACAATCGGCACGGGACTCGTGCGCGTTGAGATGGTGAACGAGTACGTACTGCTGGCGGGCCTGCTCGGGGCCATCTTGTGGAACCTGTTGACCCTTGCCCTGGGCCTGCCGACGAGCTCTTCGCATGCGCTGATGGGGGGCTACGGCGGGGCCGCCGTCGCCCGCGCCGGATTCGGCGCAATCATCGCTTCCGGATGGACCAAGCCCGTCATCTTCATTTTCGTGGCACCGTTCATCGGACTCTTCGCCTCGCTCGTCGTGACCGTGGTAACGAGCTGGCTGGTGCGCAGCATGGCGCCCCAGCGCGTGGACCGATGGTTCCGGCGCCTGCAACTCGTGTCCGCGTCGGCGTACAGCCTGGGCCACGGCACCAACGACGCGCAGAAAAGCATGGGCATCATCACAACGGCTCTTGTGGCGGGCGGTCTGCTGCCGACGTACAGCGTGCCGTTCTGGGTTATCATCACGTGTCACCTGGCCATGGCCGGCGGCACGATGGCGGGCGGCTGGCGCGTGGTGAAGACCATGGGGCAGCGCATCACCAAGCTGAACCCGTTCAGCGGATTCGCGGCGGAAACCGCTGCGACACTGACGCTAATCGGCACGGCGCATTTCGGCATCCCGGTAAGCACGACGCACACGATTACCGGGGCCATCGTCGGCGTGGGCGCCTCGCGCCGGCTGACGGCCGTGCACTGGGGCGTCACGCGGCGCATCGTGTGGGCCTGGGTGCTGACGATTCCGGGCGCTGCGCTGTTCGGCGCGGGGCTCTATCACGCCTTTGCTTTGTGGGGACGCTGAGATGGCGGAAGAACGCATTCCATTTGCGACCGTCGAAGAAGCCGTGGAGGAAATCAGCCAGGGCCGCATGATCGTGATCGTGGACGACGAAGACCGCGAAAATGAAGGCGACCTGACGATGGCCGCTGAGAAAATCACGCCCGAAGTCGTCAACTTCATGGCCAAATTCGGCCGCGGGCTGATCTGCCTGGCGCTGACCGAAGACCGTTGCGACGAGCTCGACCTGAAAGCCATGTCGCCGAAAAACACGACCGCCTTCGGCACCGCGTTCTGCGAAGCGATTGATGCGCGCCGCGGCACAACAACCGGCATCAGCACCGCCGACCGCGCCACGACGATTCTGGCCGCGATTGATCCGGCCACGCGACCCTCGGACCTCGCGCGGCCGGGCCACATCTTTCCACTGCGCGCGCGCGGCGGCGGGGTGCTCGTGCGCGCAGGGCAAACGGAAGCGTCGGTGGATTTGGCGCGCATCGCCGGGCTCACGCCCGCGGGCGTCATCTGCGAAGTGATGAACGACGACGGCACGATGGCGCGCGTGCCGCAGCTCGCGAAGTTTTGCGCGGAGCACGGGCTGAAGCTGCTGACCATCGCCGATCTGATCCGCTACCGCATGCAACACGAGCGCTACGTGCGGCGCATCGCCGAAGCTACGCTGCCCACGCGCTACGGCGAGTTCCGCATGATCGCCTACGCCAGCGAGCATGACAGCGAGCAGCACATCGCGCTGGTCCGCGGCAACCTGGCCGGCGCGGCCCCACCGCTCGTCCGCGTGCACTCACACTGCCTGACGGGCGACGTCTTCGCCGCCACGACGTGCGATTGCCACGCCATTATCGAGGAATCGCTCAAAGCCATCACTACGGAAGACCGCGGTCTTTTCGTCTACCTGCACCACACCGGGCGCGGGTTCGGCATCGAGGCCGCCGCGAGCGAGCCCGGCGCGATGCCGCGCATCCTCTACCACGCGCGCGGGCAACTCGACCGCGACCTCAACCGCCAGCGCCTCGTCCAGCGCGAAAGCGGCATCGGCGCGCAGATTCTGATAGACCTCGGGCTCAAAGCAATTCGCGTTTTGACGAATCACCCGCGCAAGGTCGTAGCGCTCGAAGGCTATGGCCTGACCATTGCCGACCAAGTGCCTATCGCACTCGCTCCGGGCAAACCTACGCACCAGGTCTTTTAAGCCTCATTCAGAACCTGGCTAACCTCACGCGCCTATCTGCGTCTTCACTTCTTGTCTTTGCTGGCTGCGGCCGGCGGGCGGGGAACGATGGTGACGTAGGGGCGGAGCGTCTCGAGCCTGCGCTTCGAGATGCCGCGGACAGCAAGAAGGTCTTCGACGCGGCGAAACGGCCCGCTCTTCTCGCGGAAGCGCACGATGGCCTTGGCGGTGGTGGGCCCGATGCCGGGCAACTGCTGCAACTGCTCGGCCGTGGCGGTGTTCAAATCAAGCGGCTTCGCGGGTGGCTGCTTCTTCGATTGCCCTGCGACGATGAGTGCGCTCGCGACCAGGAGGAACGCGACGTTCGCGCAAAGAGAGCTTCTTCGGGCCACGGCGCTTCCTTTGTCTCCTTGCTTCGTTTGCGTTCTCGTCGAAGCTTAGAGCCCGTTTCCCTGCGGGTCGTACACCTCGACGGCGCCGAACAACGCCGCCTGCTCTCCCACGTGCGCGCGGTCGCCGACGACGACGATCTGCGCATTGGCGGAATCGAAGTACTTCCGCGCCGCGGCAAGGACATCGCCCGCCGTGAGCGCGCGCACGCGGTCGCGATACTTTTCGAGATAATCTTCCGGCAGCTCGTTCAGATACACAGTCGCCAACTGACCGGCGAGCCCATCTTGCGTGCCCAAGCCGAGCGAAAAAACACCGCTCATGTAATTGCGCGCGTCGGCAAGCTCTTCCTCGCCGACGGGCAGCGCGCGGATGCGGTCGAGCTCGTAGAAAATCTCGGTCAGCGAGGCGGCCGTCACCTCGTTGCGCACCGCCGCGTGCACGCTGAAGAACCCGTGCTCGCGCAGGGCGTGCACCGTGCTGCGCGGGCTGTACGTGTAGCCCTTCTGCTCGCGGATATTCACCACCAGGCGCGAGTTGAACGCGCCACCGTAGATGTTGTTCGCCAGCGTGAGCCGCAGCCAATCCGGGTGCTTTCGCGTGATGGCCAGGTTACCGACCAACACTTGCGCCTGCACCGTGCCGGGCATGTGCACCAGATAGACGCGGCGGCCGCTCAGCGCGGGGGGCGCGGGATTCTGCAAAGGCGTGGACTTCCCTGCCCTCCAGCTTCCGAACGCCTTTTCGACCTGCTCGAGCATTCGCGCGGCGGAGAAATCGCCGACGGCGATGAGCAGCGCATTGCCCGGGTGATAGTGCTGCCGGTAAAAACCCACGAGTTGCTCGCGCCGGTACGCTTGTACCTGCTCTTCCGTGGGCGCCACGACGGAGTAAGGATGGCTGCCGAAGAGCACGCGCCGCAGCTGCTCGCCGGCCAGAAAGCCGGGCGTGGTCCGCTCGATTTTCACTTCTTCGAGCTTTTGCCGCCGCTCGCGCTCGAACTCGTCCGCGGGAAACGACGCGTTCTGCGCCAGGTCAGCCACCAAGCGGAGCAGATCCGGCGCGAACTCGCTCAAGCCCGCAAATGAAATCACGCTTGAATCCGCGCCCGCGCTCGCCGAAAGCCCCGCTCCCATGCGGCGCAGGTCTTCTTCAATCCGGCGGCTCGAGCACGACGCGGTGCCCGTTCGCACGACCGTCGCGGCCATCTCCGCAAGCCCCGGCGCCTCGCGCAAGGCGGCCGCATTTCCGCTGCGGAACAGCAGTTCCGCGGTGAACTTGGGAATCGTGTGCGACTCGACGAGAACGACCTCAAGTCCGTTCGCGAGCTTCGCGCGCGTGCGCTGCGGCCAGACGACGGCGCGCTCGACGGACAACGCGGGGATCGCGGCGCTCATTGCGCAGCTCCCTGCGCGGCCGGTTGCCGGATTACAATCGCGCGGTTGCGCGGCACAAGGTACTTCTGCGCGACCACCTGAACCTGCTCCGGCGTCACCGCGAGGAATCCATCGAGGATCGTGTTCACGAGGTTCGGATCGTTGTCAAAGAGCGTAAAGCACGCCAGGTAGTGCATCAGCCCGTAACGCGGCACCGAGCTGCCATGGCCGCCTTCGAGCTGCGAGAAATAGTCTGAGCGGAACTTCACCTTCACCTGCGCGAGCTCGTCGGCGTCGATGCCTTTTTCCTGCACTTCGCGGATCACGGCGTCGAATTCCCCGATCGTCTGTTCGGCGCTGCACTCCGGCTTGTAGTAGGCGCGCGTGACCAATTGCGTGGGCCCGTTGTAATCGAACACATCGCCCATTGGATAGTGAATGCCGCCTTCGGTGTCCACGGCGATCTGCTTTTCGAGCACCAGGCGCCGGTAGACGCGCCCCGCGCGCCCGCCGTGCAGCGCCTGGTCGAGCATCGCCGCGGCGCACCAGTCCGCCGTACGGCGCTCGGGCGCGTGGTAGCCGATGGCGAGCGCCGGCAGCGTGCCGAATTTCTCTTCCACCACGCCGCGGCGCTCTTCGGTTTGCGGTGCCTCGCGGACGTCGGCGCGCGGCGGAGTGGAATTCGAGGGAATATCCTCGAAGTAGCGCCGCGCCAGCGCAAACGCCTCGGCCGGCTTCGCGTCGCCCAGGATGAGCAGCACGGCATTGTTCGGCGCGTAGTAGGTCTTGAAGAATGCCTGCACGTCCGTGAGCGTAGCGGCATCGAGGTCGGCGAAATCGCCGTAGAAATTGTGCGCGTTGGGCCAGTTGCGATACGCCACCGGCGGCAGATCGAGCCACGGGAAGCCGCCGTAGGGCTGGTTGAGCACGTTGACGCGGACTTCTTCCTTGACGACGTCGCGCTGGTTGCGGAGGTTCTCGTCGTCCACTTTGAGGGCGCGCATGCGGTCGGATTCGAGCCAGAGCACGCGCTCGAGCGCGTTCGAGGGCACGGCCTCGAAATAATTCGTCACGTCGTAGTGCGTCGAGCCGTTCAAGATGCCGCCGGAGGCATTGATCAGCCGGATGTGGACCATCTTCCCGGCGTTCGCCGAGCCCTGAAACATCATGTGCTCGAACAGGTGCGCGAAGCCGCTGCGCCCGCGCGGCTCCAGGCGGAAGCCGATGTTGTAATAGACTCCAATGGTCGCGAGCGGCGCGGCCGTATCCGGCGAAACGACCACGCGCAGGCCGTTCGCGAACGTCATGCTTTCGACAGGAACATGAAGTGCGGACAAGAATCTCCCTCCTGAATCGGACCGCTATTTCAGCCCCGGAATCCGGCGCAAGCGTCGAAGCACGGATCTCGGATTTCGCGCCAGTACACGCGCGCTGAGCCGCGTCAGCACAGCGTACGCGGCGCGATACTCGCGGCTGAACGCGCCGAGCGCCGCAGCGTGTTGCGCCACGGTCTCGTAATCGCCGCGCGAGACCGGCCCGGTCCACGAAGCCGCAGGGCCGAGCCGCTCGAAATTGCGCAGCGTCTGCTGCGTGAGCGGCAGGAGCGCGCGCACCGCCTGCTTTCGTGTGAAGCCCACTGACATCAGGATCCGCGTGGCGGCCTCGATGATGCCGAGCACATGTCCGGCCGCAAACGCGCCCGCGGCGTGATACGCAGGTTTGCGCCGACCCTCGATGCGCACGGGGAGGCCGCCCAGTTGCCGGACGATTTTGCGCGCCGCGCGCAGAGCGGCAGGACTGCCCTCCAGCGCAAAGACCACGCCTTCGAGCTCGGGTGCGTTGCGACCGCTGAACGTTTGCAGCGGATGCAGCGACCCGGTGGCGGCGCCGCGGCGTTCGAGCGGCGTGAGCGCTGTGCGGTCGAGCGCACCGCTCGTGTGCATAACAATTTTGCCGCGCCATTCGCGGCCGCCCAGCCGGGCCAGCTCCACGGCCACCCTGCGAACAGCGCCGTCCGGCGTGGCAATCAACACCACATCGGCCGCCACCACCAGCCGCGTCAGTCCCGCCGAAGCATGCCCCTCGCCGATGGCGCGCACCGCCGCGCGCGCGGTCGTCTCCGAGCGCGTCACGACGGCGCCAATGCGCCAGCCAAGCTCGTGCAAGCGCTGCCCGAGCGTGCGGCCTACGCGCCCAGCGCCGACGATGGCCAGGGTGGTCGCCATCGGTGTGATAGCATAACGTGTTTCCCACATTTAGCAAAAAACGTCCGTGCATACTCTTTGGATTTTCCTCTTCGCATCGCTGGCGCTCTTCTGGCTCGTCCAGAGCATTCTCCTGGCTCACGGCATGCCGCAACTGCCGTATCTGACCGATGCAGCCCCGCTGCCGGAAGCAGAATGCCCGAAGGTTTCCATCATTTTCTCGGCGCGCGATGAGGCGGAGAAGCTGCCCCGCGCACTGGCCACGATGCTTGCTCTCGATTATCCCAACTACGAAATCGTCGCCGTGGACGATCGCTCAAGCGACGCGACCCCGCAGATCCTCGATGAGGCGGCGCGAAGCGATCGGCGGTTGAAGGTGGTCCACATTGCGAGCCTCCCTCCGGGCTGGCTGGGCAAACCGCACGGGCTGCAGCGCGGCTTCGAAGCGTCCCGCGGCGAGTGGCTCGTCTTCACCGACGGCGACGTCCGCTTCGCGCCGGACGTGCTGCGGCGCGCGCTCGCGCTTGCGCGGCAGCGCGGTTGGGACCATTTGACGCTCCTTGGCTGGCTCGACCTCGAAGGCTTCTGGGAGAAAGCGGTCATGACGTACTTCGGCGTGGGTTTCACGATGCGGTTTCAGCCGTGGCGTGTGGCGAATCCTCGATCCAAGGCGTTCATGGGCGTCGGCTCCTTCCAACTTGTGCGGCGCGAGGCGTACGAAAAAAGCGGCATGCACAAAAAGCTGGCCATGGAAGTGATCGACGACATGAAGCTCGGCAAGATCCTCAAGCAGGCAGGAGCGCACTCTGGGGTGGGGGTCGGCGCGGAATACGTCACGCTGCGCTGGCACGCAGGCATCGGCAACATCATCCACGGTGTGGAGAAGAATTTCTTTGCGGGCGCCAACTTCAGCCTGCCGATCGTTATCGCGCAGATAGCGGGCATCCTGGCGATGAGCGTCCTGCCCTTTCTGGGAGTTCTGTTCTTCGATGGCTGGGCGCGCATCCTCGCCGCGGCGGCCGTGCTGTTCATTGTGACCATCCACGGGGCGGCCGCGTACAGCGTGAAGGTCTCGCCCCTCTACGGCTTGGCGCATCCGGTTGGAGCGCTGCTCTTCTCCTACATGATCCTGCGTTCCACGGTTGTGACGCTGTGGCACGGCGGCATCACCTGGCGCGGCACGTTTTACCCACTTGAAGAACTCAAGCGCGGCATCGTCTGAAGCGGACGACCTCTAGGACTTCTTGGAATGGCTCCGAGGGCGCGCGGGCGGCTCCGGATGAGAGGCAGCGACTTCCGCTGAAGGAACTGCGAAATCCGCAGCTTCTTCGCCGACCGCAGGTTCGGCAGAAGGCGCTCCGATGGAGAAAATCGCGCTAAGGTCGCGCTGCTTGAGCGCGCGGATGCGGTCGCGAAGCCCCGCGGCGCGCTCGAACTCGAATTTCTTCGCCGCCTCGCGCATCTGCGTCTCGAGCTGCGCAACCGCCTGCCGCAACTGCTCTTCGTTCGTAATCTCTTCGAACGCCACTTCCTCCATGGGCACGGTGACGTAGTCGGCTTCGACAATCGCGGCAAGCTTCATGTCCACGGACTTCACGATGGATTGCGGCGTGATGTTGTGCTCGCGGTTGTAGGCAAGTTGCTTGTCGCGGCGGCGGTATGTCTCGTCCATAGCCTGGCGCATGGAGCCCGTCATGACGTCGGCGTAGAGGATGGCTTTGCCCAAGATGTGGCGCGCGCAGCGGCCGGTGGTCTGGATCAGCGCCGTGGCGCTGCGCAGGTAGCCTTCCTTGTCCGCATCGAGGATGGCCACGAGCGAGACTTCCGGCAAATCGAGCCCTTCGCGCAGCAGGTTGATGCCGATGAGCGCGTCGAATTCGCCGCGGCGCAGGTCGCGCAGGATACGCACGCGCTCGAGCGTTTCGATCTCCGAGTGCAGGTAGCGGCAGCGCACGCCGACCTCGGTGAAGTACTCGGCCAAGTCTTCGGCCATGCGCTTGGTCAGCGTGGTGACCAGCACGCGCTCGCTGCGCGACGCGCGCACGCGGATTTCTTCGAGCAGGTCGTCCACCTGGCCCTTCACGGGCCGCACTTCCACTTCGGGGTCAATCAGGCCCGTAGGCCGAATCAATTGCTCGACCACAACTCCGCCCGAGCGTGTCAGCTCGTACGGCCTCGGCGTTGCCGAAACGTAAATCACCTGATTCGTACGGTGCTCGAACTCCTCAAACGTCAGCGGGCGGTTGTCCAGCGCCGAGGGCATGCGGAAGCCGAAGTCCACGAGCGTCTGTTTTCGCGAGCGGTCGCCATGGTACATGCCGTGGAGCTGCGGCACCGTCTGGTGCGATTCGTCCACGAAGAGCAGGTAGTCCTGGGGCACGTAGTCGAGCAGCGTCGGCGGCGCTTCGCCCGGCAAGCGGCCGGAGAGGTGGCGCGAATAGTTCTCGACACCGTGGCAGTAGCCGATCGTGCGCATCATCTCAATGTCAAACATCGTGCGCTGCCATATGCGTTGCGCCTCGATGTACTTTCCCTGCTTTTCGAGCTCGCCCTTCCACCACTCGAGCTCCTCGAGGATGCCGGTGATGGCGCGCTCCTTCTGCGCGGCGGGCATCACGTAATGCGTCTTGGGATAAATCGGCACGCGCGAGAGGCCATCCTGTCCCGAGCGCACTTCGCCCGTGAGCGGGTCGATCTGGCGCAAGGCTTCGATCTGGTCGCCCCAGAGCTCGACGCGGTAGGCGAAGTCTTCGTACGGCGGGTAAATCTCGATCATGTCGCCGCGGACGCGGAAGGTGCCGCGGCGCAGTTCTTCGGCGCGCTCGTACTGGATGTCCACAAGCCTGCGCAGCAGCGCCTCGCGCGCGGTGCTCTGCCCCTTCTCGAGCATCACCAGCATGCCGTAGTAGGCTTCCGGCGAGCCCAGGCCGTAGATGCAGGAAACAGAAGCGACGATGATGACGTCGCGCCGCTCGAAGAGCGACCGCGTGGCGCTCATACGCAGCTTGTCGAGCTCGTCGTTGATCGTGGCTTCCTTCTCGATGTAGGTGTCCGACGACGGCAGGTAGGCCTCGGGCAGGTAGTAGTCGTAATAGCTGACAAAGTATTCGACCGCGTTGTTCGGGAAGAAGCCGCGGAACTCGTGGTAGAGCTGCGCGGCGAGTGTCTTATTGTGCGCCAGAACGAGGGTGGGGCGGTTGGCCTGCTCGATGACCTTGGCCATCGTGAACGTCTTGCCTGAGCCG
This sequence comes from Terriglobia bacterium, assembly GCA_041497955.1. GTDB lineage: Bacteria > Acidobacteriota > Terriglobia > Acidiferrales > UBA7541 > JBGQHO01. The sequence continues at coordinate 10,584 of JBGQHO010000034.1, forward strand.
GTGACGCCGAGCAGCACCTGGTGCTTGTCACCCGCCTCGACGCCGCGCATGAGCTGCACGATGGCTTCGGGCTGGTCGCCCCGCGGATCGTAGTCGCTGACGAGTTTGAAGTTCATGGCCCCAGCGCAGAACAGCGCCCACAGCAGAACCCTTCATTATAGCGCAGGAGAGAAAGCGGCTTTCAGCGCGGCGCGGTTGCATCGGGCAGGAGGCTGATGTGCGACTGGCTGCGCACGCGCCCGGCATAGCGCACGCTGGATTGGCCGTCGGAGGTGGCGATGGTGACGTCCATCTCCTGCGTGGCCGATTGCGTCACGCTGACCATCCAGCCGGTGCGGCGCGAAATGTAGCTCAAACTCTCGCCGCTTCCGCGCCACGTGCCGGATGTGCGCAGGCCCTGGCGGCGATAGTCCTCCGGCGTGGGATCGCGCAGCGCGCGCGGCTGCGCGACGGTAAACCGCGTCACAATCAAGGCGCAGGCTTCGCCGGCGAGCGCGCCCGCACTGCCCGCAAGCTCCGCAGGCAGCTGGCACGGCTCGTCGCGCACATAGCTGGATTCGGTGCGCCACACGACGCCCGCCAGCGGCGCCTCGGTTGCGGCCCGCTCCGAATTCCATGTCTGCCCCGGCGCAATTTCTTCTTTCGGCGCCCCAGCTCCGGACGCGAGCTGCGCCAGGGATTCGCGCGCCGCGCGGGCTGACTGTGGGTCGGTAACGATTTCGTCGAGGCCCTTGACTTCGCCCACCTTGCCGTCCGGTTCGAGCGCAAATTCGATTACGCGGCCCTGGAGTTTTTCATACTGCTCGCCGACGGCGGCGGCCTGGGGATCGAAGCTATCGCTGCGCACGGTAGCCGCAGATTTCTCGTACGTGGTGCGCAGGCGAGTGCGTCCCGGCGCGGCCGCATCGGGCGGCAGGACTTCGATGCGCACGGTTACGTTCCAGGTGATTTCGAGTTGCGATGCGGCCTGCGGGTCTTCGACGAGTCCCGAGCGGCGCGACTCCGTCGCCGTGCGGACCTCCATCTGGTAGCGGCGCACGCTGCCGGGCACGAACTCCGGCCTGAGGCGGATGCGAGGCGGCGCGGCGGCTCCGGCGGACTGCGCGAGCGCGTCAGTCGCGCTGCCGCAAAGCAGCGCGAGCGCCAGAAGCGAGACACTGGTCTTCATTGCACGATTCGATTTGCACTTCCACCGAAAGGGTTGCACGAAACTGCGGCCGCTCGCTCAGGCCTTCGACCGGGGCCAGCGTCCAGGTGACTTCGCGCTTCGCCGAGCGCGTGGCGGCGAGCAGGCGGCCGTCGTCGAGCGCAAGCGTGCTGAGCGATTCGCCGTGAAAGCGCGCCTGGGCCGCACCTTCGGGCGGTTTTTCCTCACCCGCCACGACCGTGCCGAACAACTGCTGCACCACGTGGAGCCGCACCGCGGGCTCGACCGCACCTGGCACTTCGAGCCACTCGCCGCTTTCCGTTCCGCGCACGTCCGTCCAATTCGGCAGCTGCGCCGTGCGCGGCTCCTGCCACTGTTCGCCGAGGCGCAGAGGCATGACCGGCAGGGCCGCGGCCGGCCGCAGCGCGCGCAGCAGCCAAAGCGTCAGCAGCGGCGGCGCGGCTTCGCCGATTGCGGGAACGCCTTCGGGCTTGAGCCCGGCGAGTTGTCCGGTGCGGCTCTCCCGGTAGGCCAGCGTGCGGCCGGTCTCCCAGCTCTCGAGCGTGGCGCGCAAGGCATTCAAGAGCTTGGCAGCCTCCGCATCGTCGTTTCCGCTTCCCGCCATCTGCTCATCGAACTCGTCGAGCTTCTCTTCGATTTGCGCGGTGCCATCTGCGCCGACGGCGACGACTTGCCGGGTGGCGCGCCAGGAGAGTTGTCCCTCGGCAGCGCGGGAGAAGGGCTTGACGTAAGTCTTGGCGCCGATCTGGACCGGCTGCTGCCCTTCGAGCGCAGTGCGCACCCGCAATGTGACGCGGTAACGCGATACGGCGCCGGCCGTGAAGCTGCGTTCGAGCGGCCTGTCCTGGCCGGCGAGCAGCAACGCCAGCGCACCGGCGAGCGCGGCGACGCCAAGACGTGAGGAGAATCTCATCTGCGCGACGCTAGCACAGCGCCGAGAGCCCGGCAACGCATCTCCGGACGAGTTACCGCCCGGCCGCTGCGGCCGCGCCCGTCTTTAAATGACTCACTCAGCGCTTCGGCGGCTGCGCGCGGCTCAGTTTCATCGCGTCGAGCGAGCCAGTGATGCGAGCCGTCTTTGCCGCGCCGGCGTCCGGCGGCCCATTTGCCCGCGTGACGGGGCGCAGCCTTACCTCAAGCGCGCGCGAGAAGCTGACGCTTCCCTCCCCTTCAAGGCCGCCCGCGTGGTCCTCCAAGCGCAACTCTTCGAGCCAGACAACCGCTCTGCTGAGCGAGAAGCGCGCCTTCGCGGACGCGAAGCGGCTCTTCGCGCGTGGCGCTGCTGAGTCGGCTGCGTCCGCGGAGAGATCAACTCCCGTGAACTCCAAATCGCGGGCGCTCAGCGTCCCGCTGCCTTCGAGCGAGGCGAGCAGCTTTTCGCGCCCGATGCCGCCGGCAGTGATCTCGATCTGGCCGGAAGCCTCGCCGGCCCAGCGGCCGCGCAGCGTCGCGGTGGCATCGGCCAGCGCGCCGAGCTTCACGCGCTCGAATTGCGCCTTCAAATGGTAGGAAGGCTCCGCGGAAACGCGCGCGTCGAAGGAACCCTTCAAACGCCCGCCAAAGAAATCCGCTTCGGCGCGCGTGAGCGTGATCTCCCTGCCGTGGATCTCGACATCGGAGCGCACGCGGCGGGCAACCAGCGGCGCCACAGCCAGCTCTTCGACGTTGAGCCGGCCGCGCGCCTGAAAACGCTCGAGCGCCTCGAAGCCTGCGGCTTCCGCAGGAACCGTGGCGCTCCCTCCCTGAAACGGCATCACGCGTTCCAGAAAGGTGGGCCGCGCGCGCGGCCCGAGCCAGCGGTCGAGCTCCGCAGCGTCGAGCCGGCTGGCGTTCAAGTCAAATTCCCAGGGCGCGCCGGCGCGCAACCGCAGCGAACCTTTCCAGCGCGCGCCGAAACCCTGCGCCTCGGAAAGCGTGACGCGCTTCTCCGCGGGCTGCAGCTCGATTCTCGCCGAGCTCACCAGAAGCGGCTGATTCAAAAAGATGGAGCGAATGCGAAGCCCGTGCAAGTCCATCACTCCGAGCGCGGCCGACGTGAAGGGACGCAGCGTTCCTCGCCACTCGAGCTGCCCGCCGACAACGCCTTCGAGGTTCCACCCGCGGTACAAGGGCAAGCCGAATGCCCCTGCGAGGCCAACCAGGTCCTGCGCCTGCTCGGTCTGCGCGCTGAGCTTCAGCCGATAGGACCACGGGGCTTGCTCGCGCATGGCGGTTCGCGTCACTTGCGGCCGGCTCAGGTTTCCCCTGCCCAATTCGCCTTCCAGGCGCAAGAGATCGCCCGAGCGAGGGGCAGTGCCAGTCTTGGCGGGCGGCCCGGCCGCGTAGGAAAGCGTCGCCGGCTCGAAGGCGAAGACTCCATCTCTAACGCGGGCCGCGACGCGGCTCAGGCGAAGCGGCGCCCGCAGCGCAGGCGAGCGAAATTCCGCTCCGCTGCTCTTGAGCGTGCCGTCGTGCAGCGTGGGAGGCCAGCCGCTCAGGGTCAGGTTCAGATCGAGGCCGCCCTCCGCGGTCAGATCATCGCGCACACCGGGTCGAAACGCGCGATACCACGCCAGCAGGTCGGAAAAGCTGACCCAATCGAACAAGACGTTAGACTGGAGATCGAAGCCGTGAGCCCACTCGATCCGCCCAACTCCCCCACCATTGGAACGCGGCGCTGCAAAGAGGCACTTGGAGATCTCGACAGCGGCCGTGCCCGGCTGCCAATGCGCCTCCGCAACGACGAGCAAAGCCGGGTCGTTCGCGCGCGGCGGCAGATCCCAGCGATGTACTCCTGCGAAACGCGCGGTTCCCGCGAATGACCATCCGGCGGGTGGGCCCGCGCCGCCGCTGCTCACGCTGAGGTCGAGCGTCACGCGGCCGCGCACGCCTGAGTCCGTGCCACGTGCCAGACGCAACGCATCGGCCAGCGAAGCGTCCTCCCAAAGGAGCTGCAAATCGGCGGGCTGCAAACGCGCGGACGTTCCCGCAATGCGCCCGCGAAGCCGCAGCGTGCCTGCCTCCTGCAGAATCACGCCGGCGCGCGCGGGGTGCATTGCGAGGTCAATGCGCCAGCGCCCGGCAGCCTCCTGCATCAGCTCACCCTTCACATCGAGGAGCGCAAAGGGATGCTTGTCGACGCCGCGTTGGAAGTTGATTCGCCCGTTGTCCACCTGGATGCGGGCAAGCCGCAGCTCGGGAGGCGCGACCACGGGCCCGGCGCTGGCGCCAGCCGACGCGGCCGAAGCAGGCGGCGGGAGCCAGCTTTCCAGATTCCAGCGGCCGCCGGCGGAGCGCACCAGGTTCAGGCTCGGCCGCGAGAAAGAGAGCGTGCCGAAATCAAACCGGCCGCGCACGAGCGACGACCAGCGCGGGCCGGCCGTCAGCCGATCAGCGCGGAGGAAATACTCGTAGCCGAAGCGCGGGTCTTCGCCGACGGTGATGGAGTTCGCCTGGATGCGGAACCCGTCGAGCAGGCTGAAGGCAAATGTGCCGACTTCGACGGGGCGGCCGAACGCGGCTTCGAGCCGCGCCGTCAGATAGCGGCGCGCGCGCGCGGTGCGCAGCGAAAGCGAGAACGCCTCGCTCGCCGCGAGCAGCAGCACCAGCGCGACGAGTGCCCGGCGCAGCCATTTGCGCTTCTTCTTCACGGGGGCAGGAATTGTGGCAGAAGGTGAAAACGAAAGAAAGAGCGCGCGGCGGGCGTCAGTGCACGGTGTGGAACATCCGGCTCCACCGCGTCTTCACCGGCAGGTGGACCAGCGTATCCACCAGCCCGATCACCCGGCCGAAAAAGGTGCGGTCGGAATAGTCGGCGCTGGTGGCTTCGACGGACCAGTAGATGACCACCGGGCGGCCCATGACCGCGTCGCGGTCCACAAAGCCCCAGTAGCGGCTGTCCCAACTGTGGTCGCGGTTGTCGCCCATCACAAAGTAGTGGTCCGGCGGCACCTCGAGCTCGCCACCCTTGACGTAGTTCAGGATCTGCTGGCCCCATTCCGGCCGCACGGTGCGCTGCAGGAAGTGCGCGGTGCGCGGGGGAAAATTGTCGCCAAACGAGTCGTAGAGCGCGCCGGGGTCATGCACGACGTAAGGCTCGGGACCGGCCCGGCCGTTCACGAACACCTGCTGGTCGACAATTCTCACGCGGTCGCCGGGGACGCCGATCACGCGCTTCACGTAGTGCGCGTGATCGTCGAAGGGAAACTTGAAGACGATGATGTCGCCGCGCTGGATCGGCCGGTACGGCAGCAGGCGCTCGTACCAATGGCCGCGCCCCCCGAAGATGAACTTGTTCACGAGCAGGTGGTCGCCGACCAGCAGCGTCTGCTCCATGGATTGCGAGGGGATCTTGAACGCCTGGACGACGAACGTCGTGCCGAACAGCGCCAGCACGACCGTCACGAGCAGTGATTCCGCGTACTCGCGCAGCGTGGCGCCCTCTTTCTCTTTCCGTTTGGCCGTCGATTGCGTTCCGGCGACTTCCGCCGCGTCTGCCATCATTCCTCGTTGGACTTCGGTTCCCCGCGAAGGGCCTGGAGCGCCCGGTGCGCCGCCCCCTTCTCCGCTTCTTTCTTACTCACGCCCGCGGCCGAAGCCAGAGCGCGTCCCGCCACCGCGACCTCCACGACAAACTCCTTGCGATGGTCGGGCCCGCTTTCGCTGACCACACGGTATTCCGCCGGCGCCCGGCCGCTGCGCTGCAAGAGCTCCTGGAGTGCCGACTTCGCGTCCGCGGCGTCGGAATCATCCGCAAACCCCGCGGCCTCCCGGAGCAGCGAGCGGCGCACAAACTCGCGCGCAGCCTCGAGGCCACCATCGAGATACACCGCCGCGAGGATTGCCTCATACGCGTCGGCGAGCAGCGCGGGCTTTTCGCGCCCGCCGGTTTTTTCCTCGCCGCGACCGAGCCGCAAATAGCCTCCCAGGCGCAGGCGCCGGGCGGCGCCGCAAAGCGAATTGGCGTTCACCAGGCGCGCGCGGCTCTTTGAAAGCTGGCCTTCGCTCCAGTGCGGGTACGCAGCGACGAGATATTCGCCGACCAGCAGCCCGAGTACCGCATCGCCCAGGAACTCGAGCTGCTCATTATCGGCAGGCGACTCGAGCAGGCTGCCTCGCGCCCCCGGAGCTTCTGCCGGCAGTGAGCTGTGCGTCAATGCGCGGAGCAGCCGCTCGGGATTGCGAAAATGATACCCGAGCGCGGCTTCGAGCTCCGCCTGTTCCGTCTCCACCATAATGCGGTTACTGCTTGGGCGGCTGCGCCGCAGCGAGCTTCTTCGTTTCCTGCTGCTTCTGCTTGCAGCGGTCCTGCCAGGCCCACTGCAGGTCGCCGCAATGCCCGTAGGCCGCAGAGGCATCGCCGAACCGCTTCATCTGTTCGAGGTCAATGCCCATGATGAAGAAGTCGGAAGGCTCCGGCTGCGCCGCGAGCTTGGTGGCCTGCTCGAATTCCGTCGCTGAGTCCGCGAATTTCTGCCGGTGGAAGTACACGAAGCCCAGGCCACTGTGGCACATGGAAAGCTTGTCGTTCTTCGCCTTGGCGAAGTCCTCGTCGCTCAGGCTGACGGGCTTCGGCATGGCCTCGACCAGCGTGATGGCCTGCTTCGAGTAACGCTCCGATTTCTGCAGCCGCTGCTCGGCGTCGAGCGAGTTCGGATTCACGCGACGCGGCAGCACGTAGGCCATCAGCGCGAGCACGTCCACATTGCTCGGGTTCAACTCGAGCGCCTTATCTCCCGCCGCGAACATCTTCTCTTCCTCTCCCGTAGCAAGATAGGAATTCGCGAGCTTGGAATAGACGCCTTCGCGGTAGCGGCTCTCCGCGAACTTTTTCAGGAAGTCTTCGCCGAGCTTGATCACCAGCTGCGGGTTGGCCTTCGTCTCAAAGAACGTCTTGTAGGCAGCCTCTTCCTCCGGGTTGAGGGGCGGAGCCGCACTCTCGGGTTGCGCCGGCTGGGCAGGCGGATTTTGCGGCGGCGTCTGGCCGGGCTGCGCCGGGGGCTTCGGCGGGTTCTGCTGTCCCTGGCCGGAGCTCTGCGCCGCAACCAGCGTGCCGAGAGCAAGCGTCACTCCCAGCGCGAGCAGCGCTGCGAGCCAGAGTGTCTTTCCGATGGTTCGTTTCATATTCCTTCTCCTTAGCATACTGCGTATATTGCAAGATGACGTCGCGACTCTTTCGCAGGGTTTCCCGCTTCCTAGCTGGGAGGCTTCTCCTGCGGCCGCGGCGCCGCGTAGCCCTTCTCGATGCCGCGCTGCGCCGCAAGCCGCGCCGTCTCCGGCGCTCCCTCCACGGCCAGCGCCGCGCGATACTCGCTCACGGCCAGCTCGCGATTGCCGTCCACATCATAAATCCTTCCGAGGTGCACGTGCGACCACGCCAGGATCAGCGGGTCTTTGGGCACGGAGCGGCCGTCCGCGTGCGACTGGCTGGCGACGAGGTTGCGGAAAAGCATTTTGGCGTGTTCAGCTTCCCCCTTGAGCACCGTGGCCACCGCCAGCCCGTAAAGAGCCCGCGGCTGCTCCGGCTCCTTGGCCAGCACCTCTTGGAACGCCACAATGGCCGCATCGGCATCATGTGCGGCTATCTGGCGCTCCCCCTCTGCGAGCCGCGTCTCGATCTCCGACGCGCCTGCCGCGCCGGATGGAGTGCCGGGCGTCTCGACCGGCGCCGCAGGAGCAAACCTGACGCTTTCGAGGCGCTTGCTCTCCGCGGCGACGTCAATGCCCCGGACAAGGTCCGCGAAATAGAAACTCATCGCCGGCTCGGCGTGCTCGAACTTCAGCAGCTCGCGCACGATCGGCCGCACGAGCACAAAACCGTCGCCCTCGGCCTGATCGATTGCTTCCGTAAGCTTGGCGGCCGGAAGGCGGCGCACGCGCAGCTCCACGGCGCGCACCAGGCACTCGGTGAAGAACGCAGTGAAATCGTCGCGGTACTCCGCGGACAACCGCGGCGCGCGCCCGGCATAATTCAGCAGCGGCTTGCGCAGAAGCACCGCGCCCTTGTAGCGCAGCGGGAGCGAGTCGAGCAGGAAGTGCAGGAAGGCGTGGCGGATTTCGTCGAGCGGCAGGTCGCCGCCGGGGTTCAGCACGAGAAAGTAATGGTCGCCATAATTGCGGAAGCTCGTGGTGCCGCCCACCAGCGGCTCCACAAGAACCGTGAACGTGCGCGCCCCCTGCGGCTTCAGCAGCTCGCGCAGGTAGCCGGTTGTGGTGAACACGATCTGGCGAGTCGGCGGGCTCACGCGGCCGATCTCGCGGTCGTATTCGTTCTGCACGCGCGCCCAGACGCGGTCGATCTGCGCCTCGCGGTAGAAACTTGCCAGGGGCTCGCCAAAGTCTTCGATCACACGCACGTCGGGCGGCAGCTCATCGGGGCGCAGCGTAAAGCCGAACTTCGGCGGCGGCTCCGCAACCAGCGCGAAAGAGATGTAGCGCGAAAGCGTGGCCGCCGGGCTCTCGAGCTCGTGGTCGCGGTAATACTTCCGCAGCGCGTCGGCGGCCGGACCCTGGCGGCGCAGCAGCTCCGCGCGGAGCTCGGCGCGCACGGGATGGAAGCCTGCCGAGCTGGTGTCCTTATCAAAGCCCGCCGCATGCAGTGCGCACATCACCGCGAAAAGCTGCGGGCTGGTTTCCACGTTCACGTTCGTGGAGTTCGCGATCGGCGTCAACCGGGGGCCGGCGGGGGCAGCCTTCTTCTTCTGCGCTTGCGCGGGCAGGCAGAAAACGGCGAGCAACGCCAGGCTCAGCAAGAGCGCCCGGCCGGGTCGAGTCGCCTCTGATTCTCGCGCTTGGAACGCCAGGGTGTCGGATCTCCTCAACAGTTGCCCCTGCAAAGCCACAAATACCCAATTTACAGGGGCGTTGGGAGGCAGTCAAGAAAAGCGAGTCGCGCGCGCGGGGCCGATTAGCCCTTCACGCGGACTTCGCTGAAGCTCAGCACCACGCGGCCGCCGGACGTGGGACGCCCGAAGCTCATCTGCGGACGGAAGCGGGAGAACAGCAGCACCTGATCGAGCTGGCGGCGGACTCCGAGGTTGTTCGGGCCCACGAGAATTTGGTAGCTCACCACGGCGCCTTGCGCATTCACCGTGGCTTCCACCAGCAGCACGTGCGCGCCGTTCAGCAACGCGTCGTCGCGGTCAGACCCGCCCGGCATGGGGAACGGAGCCAGCGCTTCCAAGCGCGCGGGCTGCAACAGGTTCGTGGGCAGATCGTTGGGCACGGCGCCGAGCGGCACGCCCAGCGCCAGCCCAGGATAGACCACGGCAAACACGAGCATCGCCGCCACAATGCCGCCCGTCGCGGGCAGCGCCAGCGGCTCCAGGAAATTCGCCAAAACGAGCTGCGTGCGGATACTCAGGCGGCGCAGGTGTCCAGCCCAGCCGCGCGAAACGCGCGCCTGCGAAATCGCGACGCGGATGTTCACGGCAAGGTCCGGCGGCGGAGCGACGCGCTCGGCGCGCGACATCAAGAGCGACAGTTTGTTGTAACGCTCGAGTTCATCCTGGCAACCCCCGCAGTGGCCGAGGTGTTCGCGCAGCAGCGCATGCTCTCCCGGTCCGAGCGCTCCATCGAGATACCCCGGCAATTTGCGGCGCATGCTATCGCACGTCATCTGGCACCTCCCCCGAACCTCGCTGCATGACCGACGCCCCGCCCCGGGCGGGACAACACCGGCCGGGAGAATGCCCGCGCTTCCGTGTGCGCGGCGCGCGACCCTTCCGCCGCCTTCGGCTTCGCAGCCGAGAGCAGCGGCTCCAGCACCTCGCGCAGCGCGTGGCGCCCGCGGAGGATCCGCGACTTCACCGTGCCCACGGAAACGTCCAGCACTTCGGCCACCTCTTCGTACGACAAGCCTTCCAGGTCGCGCAAGATCACGGCGCTGCGGAAGACGTCCGGCACCTGGCTGAGCGCGCACTGCACGACGGCCTGCACTTCCCGCGCGGCCAGCGTCTCAAACGGCGTGGCGCTCCGGTCTTCGAGGTCGAGCGGCGCCTGGTCTGTTTCCGCGTTTCCCTCGATCGAGGTCTGCCTGCTCCAGTGCCGCTGCCACCAGCGCCGCTGGTTCAATGCCTCGCGGATGGCGATGCGGTAGAGCCACGTTTTCAGCGAGCTGCTCCGCCGGAACCCGCGGATCCCGCGGAACGCCTTCAAAAAGACTTCCTGGGTTGCGTCGGCAGCGTCGGTGGGGTTGCCGAGCATTCCGGCAACGAGGTTGTACACGGCGGAGTGGTAATGGGTCACGAGCCAGTCGAAGGCCGCGTCGGAGCCGCTTTGCAACTCCGCGACCAACTCGGCTTCGTCCCGGGCCCAGGAAAGGACTGTCGCCAGGTCGGACAAAGTTCGCCGCCTTTTCTGCCCGCTCTGCCCCGGGGTCGCCTTGGCGACCCAAGGGCTGCGAACCCCAGGCTGCCTGAGCAGGTGCCAGCCCGCGCGCCGGTTTGGCCTATCTCACTTACTTGGACACCGTGGGGGCCAGAAATGTTTCCCGGAGCCTAAAGAAATTCTGCGCCTCCTGGCCCCCGTTTGGCAATGGTACGTTTGACCCTCCGCCACCGGGGGTGCTATAAAAGCTGTAACTCCTGCGGTGGGGCCGTGGCGCAGTTGGGAGCGCGCCTCGATGGCATCGAGGAGGTCGTGGGTTCGAATCCCATCGGCTCCACCAGCTTTCCTTTCTCCTAGTTACGGGCGAGGTGGGCGGCGACTACCACCCAGTTCCCGCCGCGCTTCTGGAACACCATGCTGAAGCGAAACTCGCCCGGCTGCTGCGGGTCGTCCACCTTGACGCGGCTCAATCCCACGGCAGTGTCACCGAAGACGCGCACGGTCGGATCCAGCAGAGTCGTCTTGGCCCAAATGCGGTTGCCGCCGCCTTCGGGAGGGATCACGTCTTCCTTGTTGACGATGTTCCCGCCGAAAGCCATGCCGATGAAATCATCGGCAAAGAGCCGCCTCAGCGTAGCCAGATCGCCCTTGGCTTCCGCGGCCAGCCAGTCCCGCTCGATCTGGATGAGTTGATCTTCGACCTTCATGTCCTGCGGCGCCGTGGCGCGCGTGTGTCCCGGCAGCAAAGCCGCCGCCGCCAATACCGCCAGACCCAACCCTACAAACCAGCGTTTCATTTTCGCCTCCGCAAAGAGAAATACCTTCACCCGGCATTAGACACCGCCGCGCGCGCCGAGTGCCCGCCTCCGTCGCTGCGCGGCCGTCACCTGTAACGCCGACCTTCAGGTCGGCAGAGTTACTAGGATGTGTCGCATGGCGACGCTCTCTTCGACTAGAATAGCGCGCCTATGCCTTCCATCACGTTTCTCGGCGCAGCGGGCTGCGTCACAGGCTCGAAGTATCTGGTCGAAGCGGGCGGCAAACGGTTGCTGGTGGACTGCGGGCTTTTCCAGGGCACGAAAGAGCTTCGCCAGCGCAACTGGGACCGCCTGCCGGAAGATCCCGCGACGATTGACTGGCTGGTGCTGACGCACGCGCACCTGGACCACACGGGTTACCTGCCGCGCCTGGTGCACGACGGCTACCGCGGGCCGATCTACGCGAACTCGGCGACGCGCGAGCTCTGCGCGATCCTGCTGCCTGATTCCGCGCACTTGCAGGAAGAAGACGCCGAGAACGCCGCCGCAAAGGGTTACAGCAAGCACTCGCCGCCGCTGCCCCTCTACACCCAGGCGGAAGCCGAAGCCGCGCTCCAGCGCTTTCAGGAGATGCCGCGGAGCGGCGCGTTCACTATCAGCCCGCAGTTCACCGTGCGCTCGCGCGACGCCGGGCACATCCTGGGCTCCGCGAGCCTCGAGCTGACCATCACCGAAAACGGAAAATCCGTGGTCGTGCTTTTCTCCGGCGACATCGGCCGCTACGATCAGCCTATCCTGAAAGACCCTGAGCCGCCTTCGCGCGCCGACTATTTGCTCTGCGAATCCACGTACGGCGACCGCGACCATCCGACCGACCCGCCGCCCGATGCGGCGCTCGCCGACATCGTCAACCGCGTGGCCAAACGCGGCGGCGCGATCGTGGTCCCCGCGTTCGCCGTGGGCCGCACGCAGACGCTGATGTACGTGCTGCGGCAGCTCGAAGACGCACAGCGCATCCCGCGCCTGCCGGTGTATGTGGACAGCCCGATGGCCATCAGCGTCACCAGCCTGTACATGGGCCACCACGAGGACCACGACGTGGAATTCACGCGCGAAGAGTCGAATGGCGACCCGCTATCGGCCCACACCGTACACATGACACGCGCGGTGGAGGAATCAAAGCAGATCAACAACGTGAACACGCCGTGCATCATCCTCTCGGCGAGCGGCATGGCCACCGGCGGCCGCGTGCTGCACCACCTGGCGCGGCGCCTGCCGGATTCCCGCAACGCCGTGATCCTCGCCGGCTTCCAGGCAGAGGGCACGCGCGGCCGGGCGCTGCTCGAAGGAGCCAAGACGCTGCGCATCCACGGCGAGGAGGTCCCCGTGAAAGCCGAAATCTGCGAGCTGAAGCAGTTCTCCGCGCACGGCGACCGCGGCGAGCTCCTGCGCTGGCTCTCGGGCATGCCCGCGCCGCCGCGGCAAACGTTTCTCGTACACGGCGAGCCTCCGGCAGCGGCCGCCTTGCAGGAGACGATTCAGTCGAGAATGGGATGGCGCGTGATGCGCGCCGCCTACCGGCAGAAGGTCGACCTCACCCCTTAGAGCCACCGCGTTTCTTCGTGTTTGGAGCCGGCGAAGCGGTGGTACAATGCGGGCATCGCGTTTCGGGGTGGAGGTGCCTATGGGTCCGCGTCCAAGACTCCTTGCGTGTATCGCCGTGTGTCTGGCCGCGACGATTCCCTGCTGGGCACAGCGCACACCCTCCAGCGATACCACGCGTTCCTTCTACATTCAGGGTAGCGTGCGTCGCAACGACGACCAACGCACCGTGGAAATGGTGAAGGTAGACCTGAAGAAGTTCACGGGCGAAACCGTCTCTACCACATTCACCCGCTCAAACGGCGAATTCGAATTCACCAACCTCTCGGTCGGACACTACCATATCGTGATCGAGGAAAAGGGCTTCGAGACTGTGGACGAGTTCGTCGATCTCTCCAACGGCCCGCGCACCGGCGTGGTCATCTGGCTGCGCCGGCCGATCGAGGTGGGGCAAACCGAGGCAGCAGGTCCGAAGATCTCCAAGCACGAGCTCTCGCTGCCCAGCAAGGTCCGCGACATCATGAAAAAGGGCATGGAGCAACTCTACGAAAAGAAGGACTTCAAGACCAGCATCGATTTCTTCAATCGAGCCGTTGCCAGCGCCCCCGCCTACTATGAGGCGTACTTCCAGATGGGGATCGCCTACACGGGTCTGGGACAAATGGAGGAGGCCGAAAGGGCCTTCCGCAAGTCCATCGAGGTCAGCGAAAACCATTACGCAGAGCCGCTGACTGCCCTCGGCGCGATCTTCTGCAACGAGAAGAAATTCGCCGAGGCCGAACCGCTGCTGAGCCGCAGCCTGGAACTCAACGCCGACTCCTGGCAGGCGCGCTTCGAAATGGCCCGCGCCCAGGTCGGCCTGAATCAGGTGGACGCGGCGGAGAAAAATGCTATGGAAGCGCGGTCCAAGAAGGCAGACGAGCCGCAGATCCACCTGGTGCTGGCCAATATCCACATCCGCAAGCGCAACTACACGGGTCTGCTGGAGGACCTGGACACCTACATCAAGCTCGACCCCAACGGTGCCATGGCCGCACAGGCGCGCGATCTGCGGAGCAAAGTGCAGGAGGGCCTGGCCAAGGCTCAAAACACCCCGGCCCAGGCTCCGCCCAAGCCCTGACAGCCCGTTTGTAAAATCTCTTTATACCAAGAAACTTTTTGGGGGTGTGCTTCGTCTATATGAGCAAGACCACTCGCGGGGTAGGAGGCTACCACCACAGGGCAACCGACCGTAAGCTTCCTACCCCTTTTCAATCTTGAAAGACCATCGGGGCCCTGCTTAGCTGCTGAAAAAGAAAGACTTAAGAGCCGGCTGTTGTCGCACTGGGTGTGCGCTGCGGCATGGCGGCAACTTCGCTGAGGTGCAGTCCGATCTCGAACGTCGGCAGCGGCGCCACGCGGCCCCAGCGGTTCAGCTCCCAGCGAGCGCGAATGAACTTCACTTCCGGCTGGAGCGTCAGGTCGAGGACCATGCGCGTCTCGCCCCGGTAGAATTGCTGCGGGAGTTTCAGGATCGGCTTCTGGCCCCAATTCTCGCCGTCCGCGGAGCCCCAGATGGATACGTCAACCGATTCCTGCTCCACCTGGTCCGAGATGAGAAGCCTGCAGAGGAACGTGCGCGACCGGCTGCCGCTGACGTCCGCCTTCGCGGCGTCGCCGTTCGATTCGACGCGCGTGCCCGGCGGGATCAGGTCAAATTCCACAGCCATAGAGGATTCGCTCTCCGGTGGTCAACTGCGCTGCGACCGGAATTCTAGCACAGTTCACCGCCACTCCCGGCGGAGGGCGCGACGACCGTACTATGGCCTGGGGCGGAGACAACTCAGGCGCTCGGCGGCGGCGCGCAGCGTCTGCTCGGTCTTGCAGAAGGCGAAGCGCACCTGCTGGCCGCCGTCCGCGGCGTTGTTGTAGAAGCTCGAGCCGGGCACAACCGCGACGCCGACTTCTTCCACCAGGTATTTCGCAAAAGCCACATCATCGGAAGAACCGAACGCGGAGATGTCCGTCATGATGTAGTACGCGCCGCCGGGTTTGAAGCACCGAAAGCCTGCCTGTTCAAGGATGCCGAGAAGAGTGTCGCGCCGCACTTTGTAATCGGCGGCGAGCTTCTCGTAGTACTTCGCCGGCATGCGCAGAGCGACCGCTCCCGCCTGCTGCAGCGGCGCGGCGGCGCCGACGGTCAGAAAATCGTGCACCTTGCGAATCGCCGAGGTCGTTTCCGGCGAGGCAATGCACCAGCCGACGCGCCAGCCGGTTACGCTGTAGGTCTTGGACATGCCGTTGATGGTGATGGTGCGGTCGCGCATGCCGTCGAGGCGCGCGATGGAGAAGTGTTCGGCGCCGTCGTAGAGGATGTGCTCGTAGATTTCGTCGGTGATGGCGAACGCATTCCAGCGCACGCAGAGGTCACGGATGAACTCGAGCTCCTCGCGGCCGAAGACTTTCCCGGTGGGATTGTTCGGCGTGTTCAGGATGATGGCTTTCGTCTGCGGGCCGAACGCGGCGGCCAGCGCGTCGCGATCGAAGCGCCAGTCCGGCGGCTGGAGCTTCACGAAGCGCGGCGTCGCACCGCTCAGGATCGCATCCGGTCCGTAGTTTTCGTAGAACGGCTCGAAGATCACCACTTCGTCGCCCGGATTGATGACGGCCATCATCGCGGACATCATCGCTTCGGTCGAGCCGCAGCAGACCGTGATCTCGCGCTCGGGATCAACCTCCACGCCCTGCGTGCGCGCAAATTTCTCCGCGATGGCGTCGCGCAGCGGCTTGGCGCCCCAGGTGATGGCGTACTGGTTGATGTCGGCCGCGATGGCTTCCTGCGCGGCGCGCTTGATCTCCGCAGGGGCGGGAAAATCGGGAAACCCCTGCGCCAGGTTGACGGCGCCGTGGCGCATCGCCAACCGCGTCATCTCGCGGATCACCGATTCGGTGAAGCGCTCGGCTTTCGCCGAAAGCGTGCGTTTCTCGGCGGCGCGCTCGGGCGCAGCAGGATTCACTGGCCGCTCCCGTACACCCGGCGGTAGAGATCGGCGTTGCGCATCACGATCTGCACGTACTCCCGCGTCTCGGTGAATGGAATGGACTCCACAAACTCGGCCGGCTCCTCGTACGCCCGCTCATTTTGCCAAGCGGCCACCCGATCTTCGCCGGCGTTGAACGCCGCGAGCGCTTTTTCCAGTCCGCCCATCGTTTCAAGCAGGTCCGCGAGATATAGCGTGCCGAGTTGCAAATTGTACTCCGGATTGAAAAGCCGCGGGCGCGAATAGCGCAACTTCAACCGCCGCGAGAGCGTGGCGCCTGTCTTCGGCAGCACCTGCATCAGCCCCACCGCGCCCGCATGCGACACCGCCTCGGGCTGGAAGCCGGATTCCTGCCGGATCAGACCGGCGACGAGCATGGGGTCCACATGCTGCCGCGCGGCGGCGCGCTTCAGGCTCGCCTCAAACGGCAGCGGATACAGCGTGCGCCACACGTCCACAGGAATGTCCTCGAAGCGATGCGATTCGAGCTGCGGGTAAATCTGCCGCGTCAGCGCCACGGCCACTGTGTAGCGGTCGGCATCGAGCGCCGCGCGCGCTGCTTCCCAGAGCAGCCGCGGCGCGCTGCTCTCCGCATAGCCCGCGCGCAGCTCGAGCTCGGCCGAAGCGTCGAAGGCGATGGTGCGGAGCGCCTGCGCGCGCTCCCAACGTGGCGCAACGCCGGGCGGGACCTGCTCGTCGATCTGCGGAAGCGGCGGTGGCGCGGGAATCAGCGCGAGGAACTCGGTTTCGTTCACCGGCTCGGCGCCGATGCCTGCGGGCTGCGGCCGCAATCGCTCAGCGGCCTTGCGGCCGAAATACGTCAGCGGGAAGCGCTCGACGGTCTTGCGGTAGAAGCTGCGCGCCTGCGCGGCGTTGCCGCTGCGCTCGGCCACGCGCCCCAGCCAGTAGAGTGCGTCCTGCGTGTACGGCGAGCCGGGATAACGCCGGAGGTGGTTTTCCAGTAAGCCCGCGGCTTCAGGCTTGCGGTCGAGATACACGATCCAAGCGGTGCGCCAGTGCGCATTGCGCGCGTTGCGGCCGTTGGGAAACTGCTCGGCGGCGCGGCCGTAGTAGGATGCCGCGCGCACGCGGTCCAGGTTCACCCAGAAATAATTCCCCGTAGCGAAAAGCGCCTCTTCGGTCCAAGGACTCTGCGGATAGCGCGCAGCGAGCTGATCGACCGTGGCGAGCATTTCAGATTCCTGCTTCTTCGTACGCTGGAACTGCGAGACCCGGTAGAGCCGCTCCGCATCCACCTCCGGGAACCGCAGCTCGAGCGAAGCGAGCGCCGCGAGCGGCGCCCCGAGCTGCACGCGGCATTCGGCCGCGCGCATCTTCACGCGCTCATATTCAAGGTCCGATGGCCCCTTCACTAGAATGAATTCGAGGTTCTCATATTCTGCACGAGCGTCGCGCCAGCGATGCGCGTCGTAGAAAACTGCCGCGCGCGCCTTCTGCCTTTCATCGCCCGTATTGCGATTCGCCTGGGAAAGGTTCCTGTCTGCGGCTTTGGCTTCGTCGCTCAATGGAAAGCCGAAGTAGACGTCCTGATAGCGGCGCGCCGCTTCCGCCGCGCTGCCGCTGCGATCCAGCGCCTCGGCCCAGAGCAGCAGCAGCGACGCCTTCGACGCGGCCTTCGAATAAGCCGCCAGGGCTTTCAAGGCACGGTCGGGCGCGCCCGCGCTCAACGCGAGCTCGGCGATCCCCTGCACGGCCTGGTCGCTCATCACGCTATCGGGAGAATCGCGGCGCAGCTGCTCGAATCCGGCGAGCGCGGCGTCCTGCTGCCCGAGCGCGCGATCCGTCTGCGCGCGCCAGTAGATGAGGTACTCGCGAAGCGGCCAGTTGCGCGGGGTGACTCCGTCGCGCGCAGCCTGCTCGAGCCACTGCTTGGCCTGCTGATGGCGCGCGTTCGTGAAGTCGTAGAAGCCGAGCGCCAGTGCGGCGCGCGCGCCGAGCTCGCTCGCGGCGTTCCGGCGGGCAAAGTCGGCGAGCTTCGCATACGCCGCCGGCGTCTCTTCATCGCGAAGCGAGCGCGCAAGCTGCGCCAACTGCGCTTCGGTCGCTTTGGCCGGCGGGCGCTTCTGCGCGCGAAGCTGCGCCGGAGAAATGCCCAGCGCAAGGCTCAGAAGAAGGAAGGAAGTCAGAAGATGGAATCGGATTGTGCGCGTCGGGCGGGCCAAGCTACCGGCGAACAGCGGAAGACGAGTACGGGTAATCACCCAGCGCCTCACGATCGCCATCGGCCAGAATCTCCACCATCCAATGCTGGAAGTAATCCACGGGGTGGTCGAGGATCGCGCGGAAGCGCCGGTCATATTCCTTGCGGGCATTCTCAATATCATCGCGCAAACGGACGCAAATGTCCTTGTGTTCGCGGCCCAAGCGCACCTGCTCGGGCCTTAACATTTTGATGTCTTGCATGGAGACTTTGGCTACGCGTTTCGCGCGGCGGTGCAGCTCCTGCTGCTCAGGCGGCAGGTTCGCGACATCAAACGCAGCCTGCTCGGCCATCGGCGCGGGTTCTTCGACGGCGGGCTCTTCCGCCGCGGGCGCATCCCCGAACTCGACAGCAGAGCTATCGAACATGGCCTCGGCGACCGGCGCCGGCTCCGCCATCACCGCAGGCTCCGCCGCTTCGGACATCGGCGTGGGGATGGGCGGCTCGGGCGGCGCAGCGGTGGGCTCCGGTGCGGGGAGGCTGATCGCGCGAAGGATCTCGCGCTCGACGGGCGAGCGCTCCGGCTGGTTCAGCGCGCCGGTGACAAACCGGGCCAGCACTTCGAGCGACGCCGCCAGCGCGGCCGCAGCGGTCTGCGCGCGCAGCATCGGCGGCAGCGCGTTGGCCGGGCGGCTGCTCGCGCACGCGGCCACCAAGTCCCCCATGGCCTGGTCGAGCTCTGCGGTGGTGCGCTGGAGTTTCTCCAGGTTGTCGCGCACCGCGCGCGAAACGGCCTGTTCCAAGTTGCTGGATTCGTGAGCCACGGTCTCGAAACCTCGGGCTTCCCGGGCCGGAAAGCCCTTTGTGATTATCGAAATCTGCTCGAAGCGTTGTCAACTGGCAAACGCCGCCTGCGTTCTATCAATGAACTCACCCGGGGGGCCATCTCGTCTATGATGTGGCGCACGGCAGGGGCACAAGCGAGACGCCGAGACGCCGGCCCGCGTCGTCGCTTGCGACGAGGTTTGCAACCGGGCCTGCAGCCTGCACAACGAGGAGACCCATGACACACTTCAACGCCAGTTGGAGACAATCCATCGCCATCTTGATGGCGGCGTGTTTGCTGAGCGCAACGCAGGCGCTGGCGCAGAATGCCACGCCCGCGAATTCCGTGCGCCCGGGCCCGAGCGTTACGAGCGACGCCGTGGACGGGCGCGCGCTGGACCTCGCCGGCGGTGAGATGCGCGCGTTGATCGAGCGCTACGCAAACGACCGCGGGAGCCTGGTGCGGTTCTACAACATCGCCACCTCGCCCGAGCGCCGCGCGCGCCTGAAGAAGTTCGATGCGGACTGGCTCGCTGCGCTCGAAAAGCTCGATTTCGACGTCATGGACCAGGAAGCCAAGGCCGATTACCTGCTCTTCAAGAGCCAGCTCACCTACGAGCTGCGCGAAATCGAAATCCAGGCGAAGCAGGCGGAGGAGATGGCGCCGCTCGTTCCGTTCTCCGACGCGATCATCGCGCTCGAAGAGGCGCGCCAACACATGGAGCCCGCGAAGTCACAGGAGGCGGCCGCAACGCTCACGCGCATGGTGAAGCAGATTGCGGACACGCGCCGCGCCGTCGAGGCGGGACTCCCGCAGGAGGGCCGCGCGAAACAGGAAAGCAAGATCGAGCCCATCCGCGCAAAGAAGACCGTGGCGAACCGCGCCGCGCTGACCATCGAGAGCCTGCGCAACACGCTGAAAGCCTGGTACACGTTTTATAACGGCTACGACCCCGTCTTCACGTGGTGGGCCAGCGACCCCTACAAGCAAGTGGACCAGGCGCTGCACACCTACGCGCAGTTCTTACGCGAGCGCGTGGTAGGCTTCAAGGCCGATGACAAAACTGCCATCGTCGGCGACCCCATCGGCCGCGAAGCGCTCCTCAACGAGCTCCGGCACGAGATGATTCCCTACACGCCCGAGGAACTGGTCGCCATCGCGAAAAAGGAAATGGTCTGGTGCGAAGCGGAGATGATCAAAGCCTCGCGCGAGCTGGGCTACGGCGACGACTGGCACAAGGCGCTCGAGCACGTGAAGCAGCAATTCGTCGAGCCGGGCAAGCAGCCGCAGTTGATCCGCGACCTCGCCGAGGAAGCCATCGCGTTCGTCGAACAGAACGACCTGGTGAGCGTGCCGCCGCTCGCGCGCGAGAGCTGGCGCATGGACATGATGACGCCCGAGCGCCAGTTGATGAGCCCGTTCTTTCTGGGCGGCGAAGTGATTCAGGTGTCGTATCCCACGGACACGATGACGCACGAGCAGAAAATGATGAGCATGCGCGGCAACAACATCCATTTCTCGCGCGCGACGGTTTTCCACGAGCTCATCCCCGGCCACCACCTGCAGGCCTTCATGAGCAACCGCTACCGCCCGTACCGAAATTTGTTCCGCACCGCGTTCTGGACCGAAGGCAACGCGTTCTACTGGGAGATGATTTTCTGGGACCTCGGGTTTCCGAAAACGCCGGAGAACCGCATCGGGATGCTCTTCTGGCGGATGCACCGCTCCGCGCGCGTGATCTTCTCGCTCGGCTTCCACCTGGGCCAGATGACGCCGGAAGAATGCGTAAAGTACCTGATCGAGCGCGTCGGGCACGAGCCGGATAACGCCGCCGCGGAAGTGCGGCGGTCGTTCGATGGCTCCTACGGGCCGGTGTATCAGTGCGCGTACTTGATGGGCGCGTTGCAATTCCGCGCGCTGCACAAGGAGCTCGTGGAAAGCGGCAAGATGACCAACCGGCAGTTCCACGACGCCATCCTGCGCGAGAACCGCATCCCGGTGGAGATGCTCCGCGCGATCCTGAGCGGGCAGCAACTGACGCGCGATTTCACATCGAGCTGGAAGTATTACGGCTTGCCCTGAGGGCGCCCGCTCAAGCTACAAGCCTGCGCCACAGGGCCCGCCCTACCTGCGAGGCGTGCTAGAATAGCTATAGCAACGGGGGCGACACGGTTTCGACGGAAGCTGTGGCGACCCGAAGGCATGCCGGGCGCCACCTGCCCGCAATCGGGTGGAAAAACAGAACTGCCAACACTGAGTTGGCTTTGGCTGCCTAGACAAACCTAGCGTAGCCCGTCTCCTCAAGCAGCGCCTGCGGGCTTGATGCGAGGCGCCATTTAGCAGGCTGGCTGGCGCGTCTCGGTCCGTGACACGCCGGCGAGAACCATCGGACTAGCCGGCCGCGCGTCTTGCTCGCTCCAAGTGCGGTAGGCGAATTCTCTCGAACGAGCTACGCATGTAGGCTTCGGGCCGTAGCGCTTTTCGGACGGGGGTTCGACTCCCCCCGCCTCCAATTTTCGCTGCGCGAAAATCTTGTCCTGAGCGAGCCCGCCCTGGCGGGCGAGACGCAGGCCACCAGGTCGGTTTCGCCCATGCATCTCTTCCTCGTTCCCCATCCCATGAGCTGAAGGCTTCGAGTCGAGGGCCGACTTACGGACAGCAGGTGCGGCTTGCAAGTCCGCGGAGCCAAGGCTATGATGCGCGCGTCTTACTGGCATAGTTAATCACCCCGAAGAGTAACGGAAGAATCCGCGCTCCCGCCAAGGGACACACAAGCTAGAGAGGCTCTTCTGTGGTTGAGACCTGGTCCTCATTGCCTGTTGGAGAACGCGTCGGCGACTACCAGATCCTGGGAATCGTCGGCGCCGGCGGGATGGGTGTGGTCTACAAAGCGCTCGACCTGAAGCTGGAACGCACGGTGGCCCTCAAGTTCCTTTCCCAGGACATGAATATCGGCGAGAAGGAGAAAGAGCGGTTCCTGCGAGAGGCGAAGGCTGCATCCGCGCTGGATCACACGAATATCGGTGTCATCCACGGCCTGGAGGAAACCCCGGACGGGCAGCTCTTCATCGTGATGGCGTACTACGAGGGGAAGACGCTCGCCCAAAGAATGCGGGAAGGGTCTTTCCCCGTTGACGAAGCTGCAGGCATCGCCATCCAGATGGCTCGGGGACTCTCCGAAGCCCATGGCAGGAATATCGTCCATCGCGATATCAAGCCCTCGAACCTGATCCTCACAAGCCAGAATGTGCTGAAGATCGTGGACTTCGGCCTTGCTCTCGTGGTCAGCACAGCGACGGCCACGCAGAGCCTCGGAATTGCCGGCACGGTGGCATATATGTCGCCGGAGCAGGCGATGGGCAAGCTCCTGGACCAGCGTTCCGACATCTGGTCGGCTGGAGTGGTGCTCGCCGAGATGCTCACCGGCCGCCACCCGTTTCAGCGCGACAACCTTTCTTCGGTCGTGCTGGCCATCATGCACGAACCTCCGCTGCAACTCGATGGCGTGCCGGTGGAGCTGCAGAAGACTGTCTATCGCGCGCTCGCGAAAGATCCCGCCAACCGCTATCAGAGCGCCCAGGAGATGCTTGCGGATCTGCAGAGGGTCAAGGTAGACGACACGGCGCCCACGCTAACCGCGCGGCCGGAAGAAATGGGCGCTTACGTGAAACACGCGTCCAGTCCCAGCGGGGCCGCGGCGCCCGCCCGGAAGCCGGGTTGGCGGTGGATGATTGGAGCGGCGTCCGTGGTCGCGCTCCTCCTTGTGGCTTCGCTCCTCATCCCGGCGACCCGGCAGCGAATCGCTGATGTCCTGTCTGCGGGCAACGAGAAACATATCGCGGTTCTCCCGTTCGACAACATCGGGAACAACCCGGCCAACGAGCCGCTGGCCCAGGGTCTGATGGACAGCCTGACCAGCAGACTCTCAAACCTCGATGTTGGTCAGCAGTCATTGTGGGTTGTCCCCGCCAGCGTGGTCCGGCGACGCAAGGTGGACGATCCCACGGTGGCTCTGCGCGAGCTTGGGGCGACGCTCGTTGTGAAAGGAAGCATCGAACGCGACACCCGGGGCGTGCGCCTGACACTGAATCTGATCAATGCCAAGACTCTGCGGCAGGAAGGCTCGGTGCAACTCGAAGAGCGCGCCGGGGATTTGGCCACTCTTCAAGACGAAGCTGTGTCGCGACTCGCGCGGATGATGCACATCTTGATCACGCCGGAAATGCTCAAGGCCACCGGGGGAAAGGTCAACCCTGCGGCCTACGAGTCGTACCTCACTGCCCTCGGCTACATCGAGCGCTACGACAAATCCGGGAACCTCGATCTGGCGATCAGCACGCTCGAGGGCGCTGTGAAAACTGATCCGCGCTTCGCGCTGGGCTTTGCCGAACTGGGCGAAGCCTACCGGCTGAAATACCGGCTCGACCAGAATCCCAGGTGGATCGACCAGGCGTCGGCCAATTGCCAGCGGGCAGTGGAGCTGAACGATCGTCTCCCGGCGGCCTACGTCACGTTGGGGCGCATTCACGACGACAAAGGGAAGCACGACCTCGCCCTGCAGGAATACCAGCATGCCCTCCAACTGAATCCTCGCGATGCGGACGCCCTGCTCGGAGTGGCCCACGCCTATGAAAGCGCAGGCCGCATCGCCGACGCGGAAACGGCATACAAGAAAGCTGCGGCGCTACGGCCTGACTATTGGGACGGGTACAACACTCTGGGTGTGTTCTACGACCGCGTCGGGCGGTACGAGGATGCCCTCGTGCAGTATCGTCGCGCCGCCGAGCTGACCCCGGATAATGCCCAGGTTTACCTCAATATCGGAGCTGCCTACCTCGACATGGGCAACCCGAAGGTGTTTCCCGAGGCCGAAAAGGCGTTGAGAAGATCTATCGAGCTCAGTCCCAGTTACCCTGCGTACGCCAATTTGGGCTTTCTCTACTTGACCACGCAGCGATACGCGGAATCGACTGCCATGACCGAGAGAGCGCTTCAACTCAATGACAAGAATATCCAAGTTTGGGCCAACCTGGCGCTGGCCTACGGATGGCTCAAGCAGAATGACAAGGCTGCGGCCGCTCGCGAACGAGAGCTGGCTTTGGCTGAGGAAGCCGTCAAGGTTCAGGCGCAAAGCCCCGTCTTGCAGGCTGCTCTCGCAATTCTCTATGCGCAGAAGAAACTTCGCGACAGGGCCATGACCCGGATCGAAACCGCCCTTGCTCTCGCACCCGACAATCCCAGCACCCTGGCCGACGTCGGACAGGCCTATGAAGCCCTGGGCGACCGTCACCAGGCTCTCCGTTACGTCACGGCAGCTCTGCAAAAGGGCTACTCGCTCGATCGCCTGAAGCTCGTTCCGGACCTCCAGAGCTTGCTTTCGGATCCGAATTTC
The DNA here is from genome assembly GCA_041497955.1 of Terriglobia bacterium. Taxonomy (GTDB): domain Bacteria; phylum Acidobacteriota; class Terriglobia; order Acidiferrales; family UBA7541; genus JBGQHO01. The sequence continues at coordinate 34,817 of JBGQHO010000034.1, forward strand.
CGGCCCAACGCAAAGTAGTCAAATCTTGAAAAGGAGAACCGCACATGGCACAACCAGGAACGGCACCACTCAGAGACCCCGTCCAAGTTACAGCAACGATCGATGACAAGGGGAAGGTGACGCTGAGTCCGGATCCCATCACCGTATCCAATGGTGGGTCAATCACAATCACCTTCAGTGCCGCCTATCCAACGGGCGATACCACCTGCGACCTGAAACTGAAATTCGACAAGTTCAAGCCGCAGCCATCCGGAGGCGGCGTTGGTAATGGTGGCACAGTTTCCGTGAGCTCGTAACGAAGGGCGGCCGCCAGCCTGCGCGAGCAGGCTGGCGGCCCCTACATTCGACTGCAAGCTGGCGTTGTCGCTCCAATCAACGACCCGATAACATTGGAGCTGTCAACAAGATTACCGGCTTCCCGTAGCGCTTTTCGGACGGGGTTCGACTCTCTCCGCGTCCAAAGTCTTCGCGCCGCGAAAACCCTGTCACATCGCTTTCAGCAACGCCTTCCACCTTTGCCAGGCTTCGTCGCGAGCCTTCTTGTTTGCCGGGTTGGTGTTGGCGGGGTCTTCGCCGGCGCGCATGAAGCCGTGTCCGGCGCCTTCGTAAGTGACAGGGTCGTATTTCTTGCCGGCGGTCTTCATGCCCTCCGTGGTCGCAGGGATCGTGGCGTCGATGCGCGCGTCATTGCCGGCGTAGAAGCCGTACACCGGCGCCTGAATCGTCGTGAAGTTCTGAGGCGGCCCGCCGTAAAACACAAACGCCGCGGACAAGTCCGGCCGGTTGGTGGCGAAGCGGAAGGATTGGCTGCCACCCCAGCAGAATCCGGCCACCGCAACTTTGCCGTTCGCAGCGGGGAGCTTGCGCACGTAGTCCGCGACCGCGTTCAGATCGGCGGTGATGGTGTCCGGATCGAGCTTGGAAATTGCCTGGCGCACATCGTCCACGCTGGCGAAGTCGGTGGTGCCGCCGCCTTTGGGGCCTGCTCCGGAAAGCAGATCGGGCGCGATGGCGATGTAGCCCTCCGCGGCGAGCTGGTCCGCGACGCTGCGGACCCAGTCCGAGAGACCGAAGATTTCGTGGATGACGACGACTGCCGGAGCCTTCTGCTTCACTTCTGGATACACCACAAACGCGCTGACGCTGCGGCCGTCGTACTTCACGGTTACCCACTCGCCGTGACGCGGCGATTTTTCGAGAGCCTGTTTGGCCCAATCCTGGGCGAACACGAGGGCCAAACAGAACAAGGAGGCGGCTACAACGGCAATGATTTTTCTCATAGGCGCGGATTCTACCTCAGGAACGTGCTTCCACCAACTTGGCGGCCCCGGACGCAAAGGGGCCGCGTCGCAGGACGCGGCCCTCTTTGTTCAGACGCAGTGTCTAGTTGTCCGGATTCGACGGCGGCTTCTGCGGAGGCGCCGACGGCTGCGGGCCCGCGGGACGATTGCCGCGCGGGCCGCGAGGGCCCATTCCATCAGGGCCGCGTTGCATGCGGGGGAAGTTGCCATCCCCGCGGCGCGTGCGCATCTCCGCGAACATCTGCTTCAGCTTTTCGCGCTGCTCGGGTGTGAGTGCTTCCTTCATCGCCAGATGGTGATCAATCCCCGACTTCTCGGACGCGTAGCGGGTCTCACTGATCTCGCGCAGTTTCTTATCGATCGCCGCCCGATCGGCCTTATCGGCCGCCAGCAATTCCTCGAGTTCCATATGCTTCACTTCAAGGTCGGCGCGGTTGCGAATCTCCGCCTTGCGGAAGTTCAAATCTTCCTGGCGGATCTTCGCGGCCTGCTCGGTCGAGACGCCCAGGCGCTCGCGGAATTGCGGGTTGCTCAGAAGCCGGGCCAAGCCGAAGTCCCCGTGCCCTCTCATCCTGCCCATCGGGCCCATTCGGCCTTCAGACCGGAAGAACGCGGGGCGGCCGGACCTCGGCCCCATCTCGCGACCCCGTCGCGGGCCGTCCTCCGGCCCCTGCGGCATGGGCGGCGGTTCCTGCGCCCACGCCAGGGGCGCCAGGGCGCTCACCAGCACAACAGAAAGCACTGCCTTCAACATCATTCGCATCATTCTGCTCCTCCCCCAAACCCCTTCCGGATTCGTCCCGACACTCTATGGACGTGGCGCACCGGCGGATGGTTGCACGGCAAAGGGCGGGCGAACTCTCTCGAACGAGCCACACGTGCCGGCTTCGGGCCACCCTATGCGGTGCCGGTGCGGAGCAGCCGCTCGAGCGTCACGCGCGGGCACACGTTGTTATGGATGTAGGCGAGCAGGTTCGTGCCCGTGCTGCGCACCAGCTTCTCGATGGCCGGGTCCAAGCAGCGCCCCTCGCCGTCGAACACTTTCTGCACGTTGGCGACGGAAATCGGGAGCGGAAGGACAATCGCACCGATGTGTGAGCACACCCCGCGGAGTTGCTCGAGCGACTTGATGGCCCCGATTGAGCCGGCCGCCACGCCCAGCAACGCCACCGGCTTCCCCGCCAGCACCGACGGGAAGCCGAGGTTCTCGATGACCAGCTTCATCACGCTGCTGAAGCTGCCGTGATACTCCGGCGTGGCGAGGATGACGCCGGTCGCGCCGGTCACTTCGGCCTGCAGCGCCTTCGTCGCGGGGGAATCCGGGGCAGTCCCCGGAAACGGGAGCTTCCACTCCGCCGGGTTGATCACGCCGACCGCGATGTTGTCCTGCTTCCTCAGCTCGTCCACGACCAGCGCAGACGCCATGTTCGTATAATTCCCCGGACGCATGCTGCCGTTGATCACCACAATCCGTATTCCGCTGGTCTCCGCCATGAATCACCTCGCCTCTCTTATACCAGATCGGCGCCGCATAGTTGAGTTCGGGAAATCGCGAGGGGCCTCAGCCCCGGAGCTTATCAATGCCGGCCTGAACGTCAGCGCTACATGTGACGGCCGCGCGGACTTTTCTGCTATTCTCATCTTCGTGCGACGGGCCGCAGCATTTGGAATTTTCCTCATCGGCATGGCGAGCATCTTCGCCGCCGCGAGCGCGCAGCAGCAACAGCTACCGCCCGCCCCGCCAGCGCAGAATCCACCTCAAGCACCCTCGCCGCCGGCGCATCCGACGTTGAGCGTGGTCGTGCTCGATCCCGCGCATGGCGGAGTCGATGCCGGGGCGCGCGGCCCATCGGGAGTGCTCGAGAGCGAGATCGTCCTGGAGTTTGCGCGCGCGGCGCGCACCGAGCTCGAGCGGCAGGGCCTGCGCGTGGTAATTACGCGCCAGGGCAACGACAACCCGACGTTTGACGACCGCGCAGCCGCGGCCAACAGCCAGCGCGGCGCCGTGTTCATCTCGCTGCACGTTTCCTCGAACGGCCCCGCGGGCATTGTGCACGCGTACTCGCTGCCGCCCGCGGCTGCGGCTCCTGCGAATCCAGCCGCGCCGGCGGAGCGTCCCGGCCTGCTCCCCTGGGACCAAGCGCAGCGGGCGTATCTCGGCCAGAGCCGGCGCCTCGCCGAGCTCGCCCAGATCCAGTTGGCGCAGAGGTTTCGCGGCACGCCGGAAACGCCCGCGACGGCGGAGGTGCGCCAGTTGCGCACCGTGGCCGCGCCCGCGATTGCCGTGGAGGTCTCGAGCGTGGCCGTTGGGGACAGGAGCCGCCTTGCGCAGATGGCTCCCGCACTGGCCGAAGCGCTGGCGCGCGCGGTGACTGCCTTCCGCGCGGTGTACGAAGCGGGAGCAAAATAGTGCCGCGCAGGCTCAAGATCGCGCTCGGCCTGCTGGCGGCGCTGGTGCTCATCGGCGCGCTCTACTTCCCCGCCCTGCGCAAACGCCTGCAAGCGCGTCCTGAGCGCACGGAAGAACAAGCGCGGCGCGAAGTCACGCAGCCTCCCATCGCCACGCCGACCGACGTGAAAGTGAAGGCGAAAATCTTCTGGGCGTCGGCGAACACTTCCGGCGTGCTCGAGCCGGTCGAAGTCGAGCTAGCTCTTTCGGCCGACCCCGTGCAACGCTCGAAGCAATTGCTGCGCACGCTGATCCTTGACCCGCCCACGCCCGCGCAGCGCTCGCTGCCGGCCGACGTGGCGCTCCTGGAGTTTTATCTCTTGCCCGACGGCACGGGCGTGGCCGATTTCTCCGACACGCTGGCCACCGCGACGCCCTCGGGCATCCTGAGCGAGCAGCTCGCCGTGGATTCCATCACGCGCACGCTCGCGGCCAACGTCGCGCCCATTCGCCGGCTGAAGATCCTGATCCACGGCCAGGAGAGCGAAACGCTGGCGGGGCATGTGGACCTGACGGGGTTCTTCGCCGTGAATCCTGCGGCTGCCGCACCTGCGGCGCCAACGAGCCCGCCGGCGAAGGCGCCGTCCGGCGGGTTGACACCACCTGCCGCGCCCGGCAAACTGACGCGTTAGGCCGAGCGGCGGAACGAGTTCGAGGAGGAATTGTGCGCAACGATGGACGCGCAGCGGACCAGTTGCGGCCCGTGAAGCTCACGCCGGACTTTATCCCCACGGCCGAAGGCAGCGTGCTCATCGAAATCGGGCAGACGCGCGTGATCTGCACAGCCACGGTGGATGACGGCGTGCCGTCGTTTCTGAAAGGCTCGGGCAAGGGCTGGGTGACGAGCGAGTACGGCATGCTCCCGCGCGCCACGGAGCAGCGCACGCCCCGCGAATCTTCGCGCGGGCGCCAGTCGGGCCGCACGCTCGAGATCCAACGATTGATCGGCCGCTCGCTGCGCGCGGTGACGAACCAGACTGCGTTCGGCGAGCGCACCGTCTGGGTGGACTGCGACGTCATCCAGGCCGACGGCGGCACGCGCACGGCTTCGATCACCGGCGCATTCGTTGCGCTGGCGCTCGCGCTGGAGCGCATGGTGGCGGCGGGAATCCTGAAGTCGGTCCCGCTCACCGATTCCGTGGCCGCGACGAGCGTCGGCTTGGTGGACAACGAGATGCTGCTCGACCTCGCCTACGACGAAGACTCGCGCGCGCAAGTGGACATGAACGTGGTCATGACCGGCAGCGGGCGCTTCGTCGAGATCCAGGCCACCGCCGAAGGCCGGACGTTTGCCGGCGAAGAGCTCGAGCGTCTGCTCGCGCTCGCCACCGGCGGCATCCGCCGCCTCACCGAGCATCAGCACTCGCTGCTGCAGATGAACTTCAGCCGGCGCTGAGCCTGCCGAGCCGTGCCCGCACCCGCTAAGCTGTTGCTCGCCTCAACGAACCCCGGAAAGCTGCGCGAGTATCAGGCGCTCGCCGCGGGTTCTTCGGGCGCGCCGATTGTCGAACTGGCGCTGCTGCCCGGCGTCGAGCGATTCCCCAAGTTTGACGAATCAGCGCCGACGTTTGCGGAAAACGCAGCGGGCAAGGCGCTCCACTACAGCCGTTTCGCGGAGTTGCCTGTGATGGCCGACGACTCGGGGCTCGTTGCCTCGGCGCTCGACGGCGCACCGGGCGTGCACTCCGCGCGCTATGCCGGCGCTGGTGCAAGCGATGCCGATCGTGTGGCGAAGCTGCTCAGCGAGCTGCGCGCCCGTGGCGCGCGCGACCGCGCGGCGCGCTTTGTCTGCGTCATTGCGGTTGCGCAGCGCGGCCGCATGCTGGCCGTCGTCTCCGACTTCGTCGCCGGCGAACTCCTGGAAGCGCCGCGCGGCACGCAGGGTTTCGGCTACGACCCGATCTTCTTCTACGCGCCGCTCGGCCGGAGCTTCGCGGAACTTTCCCGCGAAGAGAAGAATCAGGTGAGTCACCGCGGCAAAGCCGCGCGCAAGATCCTGGATTTTTTCGCGTCAATGCAAGCGGCCAGCGTCTAGCAGGGCGCTTCAAGCGCTGTGCTATAGTTCTGCGCGAATCAGATGAAAAAAACGAAGGCCAGGACAAAGAAGCCAGCCCAGGGCAAGACGCCGAAAGCGCGCGCGCGCCGCAAAGCCGCGCCGAAAGCAAAAGGCGCGAGCCCGAAGCGCGTGCAAAACATCCTCACGAAGCTCGACGAGGCGTACCCCGAGGTGACCTGCGCGCTCGGGCACAGGAACCCTTTCCAGTTGCTCATCGCCACGATTCTTTCCGCGCAGTGCACCGACGAGCGCGTCAACCAGGTGACGCCGGGGCTCTTCGAGAAGTATCCGACGCCGGAGGCGTTTGTCTACGCCAACCCGCGCGAGGTCCAGCAGGAGATTCGTCCGACGGGCTTCTTCCGCAACAAGACGAAATCCATCATGGGCGCGAGCAAGAAGATCGTGGAAGAATTCGGCGGCCGCGTGCCGCGCACGATGCCCGAGCTGCTGACGCTGCCGGGCGTCGCGCGCAAGACGGCCAACGTTGTGCTGGGCACCGCGTACGGGATTGCGTCCGGCATCGTCGTGGATACGCACGTGCTGCGCCTGTCCGGGCGGCTGGACCTTTCGCGCAACACAGACCCCAAGAAAATCGAGCAGGACTTGATGCAGGTGGTCTCCCAAGACAAGTGGATCTTGTTTTCCCATCAATTGATCTGGCATGGGCGGCGCGTCTGCCAGGCCCGCAAGCCGAAGTGCATGGAATGCAACCTCGAGCGGCTCTGCTACTCGAAGGACAAGACGGTCTAAGCAGCTCGCAGAACCGCCGCCGCCCGGCCACTTAGCCCGGGCACGCGCCTGCCCACCTGGGCGGGCCACTTCGTTCTCCGGTTTTCCACGGTTGGCCACAAGAGGGGGGTACCCCCACCCCTTTTTTCGTATGTATTTGATTCTACGAGGGATTAAGTCCAATGATTTTGTATGTAGCGAAAACAAAGGGGTTGTGGCGTCAAAATTCGTAAGTATGGGTTTCAAAAGGGTTAGAGAGCAAGTTGACAGTCCAGAGTTCACAGTCGAGAGTGCAGAGGCGAGGGGAAACTGGAAATCAGAAGTCAGAAATCGGAAAAGGGGAATCAGAAGACGGGAATGCGCGCAGGCCCGCCGGGGCGGGCAGGCTATGGCGAGGCTGAGCGCGGTGACCATGTCTTGTGTGCCCGCCGAGGCGGGCAAGCCCCGCTCCAGGCGGGCACGGCCGGCACCACTCGCCAGAGTGCGGCGTA
>JBGQHO010000035.1:0-38735 GCA_041497955.1 Terriglobia bacterium
CCTTTCCACGATGCTCTCGCCCGGGTGCGTTGCTCCTCCATCGCCTTCTCAAAACCTGCCTCGTCCAACTTCAATCCTCGATCACGGAGGACGTCAGCAATGAAATCGACCTGCAGGCCGAACGTGTCATAGAGTTCAAAAGCCGCCGAACCAGGAAACACACCCCTTACGCCGGTTTGCGCCAAGGCTGCTCTCAGTTGCTGATTTGCGACTTCTTGATGCTGCGCTCTTATCGCCTGCGATGTGCCGCTGTCGTCCTGAAGCCAGCCCATCGGTGGCAAGATCTCATTGATCTTCTCATCGAGCTTCTTCAATCCAACGTCAAGGGTGTGCGCAAACCGCTCCTCTTCGTGCTTGATCACGATCCCCACGCGGCCAATGGCCTCGAGGAGCTCTGGATACGGTTGGCGCATCAGGTCGGCCGCGCGCCCCGCCATTTCATGGAGGAAAGGTTTTTCGAGGCCAAGCATGTGTCCGTGGCGCCCGGCGCGGCGGATGATTTTCCGCAGTACGTAGCCGCGGCCTTCGTTCGACGGCAGCACGCCATCGCTGACAAGAAACGCCGCGGCACGGCTGTGGTCGGCCAGGATGCGGAGGGAAACGTCGGTCTCCTTCGACTCGCCGTATGCCTTGCCGCAGAGTTCGCTGGCGAAGGCGATGAGCGGCTGAAACAGATCCGTGTCGTAGTTGCTGAGCTTGCCTTGAAGAACGGTGGTGATGCGCTCGAGCCCCATGCCGGTATCCACGCACGGCTTCGGCAGAGGCGTCATCGCGCCGCTGGCGTCGCGGTTGAACTGCATGAACACCAAATTCCAGATTTCGACGTAACGGCCGCAGTCGCAGCCGAGCGTGCAATCTTTGTGGCCCAGATCAGACGCGGCGGGGCCCAGGTCGTAGTGAATTTCGCTGCACGGCCCGCAGGGGCCCGTATCGCCCATCTGCCAGAAGTTATCTTCCATCCCGAATTCGAAGATGCGGTCTTTGGGTACGCCTTGCTCAAGCCAAGACTTTTCCGACTCGTCGTCACGCGGGATGTCGCCTTCGCCCTTGAAAACGGTTGCATAGAGCTTGTCTTTCGGCAGCGCGAACCATTTGGGAGACGTCGCCAGCTCCCAGGCGAAGGCGACCGCGTCCTTCTTGAAGTAATCGCCGAAAGAAAAATTCCCCAGCATTTCAAAAAATGTGTGGTGGCGCGTGGTGCGGCCGACGTTTTCGAGGTCGTTGTGCTTGCCGCCGGCGCGGACGCACTTCTGCGACGACGTGGCGCGCTTGTAGTCGCGCTGCTCGAGCCCGAGGAAGACGTCCTTGAACTGGTTCATGCCCGCGTTGGTGAAGAGCAGCGTGGGGTCGCCCACGGGCACAAGCGAGGAGCTGCGCACTTCGCGATGGTCCTGCGCGACGAAGTAGTCCAGAAATTTGCGGCGGATCTCGTGCCCGGTCACGGTGCCCTCAGGGAGTACGTTCCGAACTGCATTATCGCAGACGCACACGACCCCCGCAACGCGCCTCAGTGTTGGAGGTCTAATGTCTCGGGGCGCGCCGGTTGATCTTCGGGCCATCGCGGGCTTGGGGCCAGGGTTAACACCTGTCCGGTTCTTGGACTTCCTACCAGTTCCTTTACGTTGCACCGATTTCGTACCCTTATCCATCTGGGTTTCTGCCCCCGAGGTGCAGCCATGAGCGAATTCAGCGATTGGGTCCAGAACAATTGGTTTGAGCTGGGAAGTTTCCTGATCCAGTGCGCCATCCTGGCGACCCTGTTCGTGTATGGCCGGCGAGGGTTAAGAGCCCTGCTGGCTTTGCAGGATCAGGCTGAGCCGCAAAGGCTCTCGTCTTCAAAGGCGCGCGGCATCGGACTAACCGTGCAGGAAGCCGGCGTTTGGAGCAATCTCATACGTTGGTTTCAGGAGCCGATGGGAGAGGTTGCTGCCTGGCGCAGGGCCATGAGGTGGTTTCAAGCTCCGATGGGGAGCTAACGAGCCCCACAACTGGACGGTGGGCAGTTCGATGTCCACCTCCAGGTCCACCTGCCCGTTCACTCCGTTCCAGCGTTCGCTTTCTTGCCTTTTCGTGACCTCTCGCAAGGAGCCGTTCCGAATTGCACTATCGCAGACGCAGACGACCTCCGCAACGCGCGCGTACGGGTCATTCCGACGGCTGACGCGTCGGCCAGAATCGGCTTTAACCCCGTGATACTGGCCAAATGGGCGTTGATCCAATTCGCTCCCCGCATCGCCCGCCAGGCGAAAGGGTACGGCGATAGAACGAAGAATTGGTGGATTTACTCTGAGTCGCAGGACTAACATTAGCCGAAATCCACGGCCGCATTCGACTGGCTCGGAGGAAATCATGGCTCGCCTGCGTTCCACAGCCCTGTCTCTGGCCTTCGCGATTCTTGCCTTCCCTTTCCCTGCTGCTCCACAGCTTCCCGAGTTGAACTGGCACAAGGATGTAAAGCCATCTGCGGAAAAAGCTGAGGCTCTGTCTTCGAGCGACCCGACCGTGTCGTTCCTGATGTTCCGAGAACTTTATGAAGGGAGAACCAAGAAACCCACCGCGGATCAGAAAGCCTGGCTCGAACAACGCATGGCTGTGCTGAAGCCCAAGGCACTGGCCGTGCTCCGGCAGGATTTCGAGGTTGCCTCACAGGCGCTGGACTACCGGGGGATGATCATCGCCGCGGACGTGGCCGAACGTGTTGAGAGAGCTTCGATCCATGAAACGGTCTTGGGCCTGCTGTGGGACCGCTACTTCAGCTTGCCGCCGCTCATCAGTGAGCCAGCGCTGACCAGCATGAAGAAAAAGATCGTTTCCGGGGCGGAAGGCGCGCCACAGCTCTGGAAGGTAACGAACGCAACTGCGACCCCACTCAAGGGTGCATACAACACCTACAGCCCGGTTTCTGGTCCGCTGGTACCTCAGAAGGGATTCCGTTTGCTGCGCGTGCGCGCTCGCGTCGAGAACATCGGCTCGGGGAGCGACAAGAGCTACACGCTCTGGGCACTGCATGGTGTCAAGCGGCTCCTGAGCGTAATCTCCAAGACAACCGAGCCGCACCGTTGGCTCGACACCACCTTTCTCTATCTGGTTGCGCTGGACGGAGAGCTGTGGCCCTGCGTTTACGCGTCAGGCGACCTCGGGAGCATCCAAGCGGGCGGAAGTGGCGGGCAGGCAATTGTTGGCCCGCCGCGTGCGATCGTCAACGGCAGCGGGATGGACGTGGACGTTTTCTTCTCCGTGCCGGAAGGTGTGCAGGAATTCCGCCTGCTCGTCCTTGGTTCGGCGCCCGTGGCCCTTACACAGACTCCCTAACACTCGAGTCGTCGGCTTTGCGGTATCGCAAGTCGGCTTGACGCATGGGACACACTTGCTGCGGCAGCGCTGACCGGACATGAGAAACTTGGGGCGACGCTCAGGAACATCCGCATGCACAATCGAGCTGCAAGAATTCTATTTCTCGTCCCCTTGCTGCTCGTTTTCTTCTCTCATTCGTCGTCTTCAAACCAGGAGCAGCCAAAATCATCGCCGGCGCAGGCGCCCCCTGGAGGCGCCAGGGCAGGCGTCACGGCTGCGCCTTCCAAACCGGTGCTACCCCCGCCCGGCGCGCAAAAGCCGGATCGGTTGCTCCAGGCCGGCCACACTGCATGGGTCCGAGCCTTGGCTTTCAGCCTGGACCGCCGGTGGCTGGCCTCCGGCGGCGACGACAAGGTCATCGTCATCTGGGACACCGCCACCGCGCTAGAGCAGCGCAGGCTGCTGGGTCACTCCGCTCCGCTCACCCAGCTGGCATTCAGCCCGGACGGCAAGCGCCTGGCCTCCGCCGACCAGCGCGGCGGCGTCAAGACGTGGGACTATGCGGCGGGCGCAGCGGTTCACTCCTTCCTCCTGCACGGCGTGGTAAGAAACCTCGCCTACAGCCCCGACGGACAGCTTTGGGCCGCCAGCGTCGATCCTCAAAAGGAGGGCGTCAACTCGCGAATCGAAATTCATGACGCGGCAACAGGAAAACTCGTTCGCGCGATTCCAACGGATTGGGCGGGTGTCATGGCCATGACGATTGCTCCCGAGGGCCTCCTGGTGGCCTCCGGCTCAAACGGCGAAGACGATCCCGAAGGTTCCGTTCACATCTGGAATCTCGCCTCCGGGCAGCTCGTGAAAAGCTATTCGATCATCGCCAGCGCAATCAGCCCGGATGGGCGCTCGGCGGCGAGCCTGGATTTCTCAAAGCAGGTCAAGGTGGTCGTATCGGACCTTGCGACCGGCCAGCAAAAGCAGTCCATCGCGTTGAGGAACCCGGGCTTCGTTTTCTTTAGTCCCGACGGCCAGGAGATTGCCGTCACGCAGGGCGATGTTTCGGAGTTGAAGCTGTGGTCGGTCGCCACGGGAAAAGAAATCGAGACCTTGCCGGCGGACAATTCCTATGGACTCACCGCCGTCGCCTTCACTGCCGACAGCAAGCTCGTCGCCGCGGCCCCTTACACCGGCAATTCGATTAAGACTTGGGACCTGGCGGCCGTGCGCGAGGTGCAAACTTTTCCTGGCCAGACCGCCGTCCAGGGGATTGCCATCAGCCCCGACGGGCGCTTGCTGGTCGCCGGCTCGCAGCTTGGCCTGAACGTCTGGGATCTGGCCACGGGAAAGAGGATCGCCACGCCGTCGCACGGCCCGGTCAATTGCGTGGTCTTCAGTCCGGACGGCCGCTGGCTCGCCACCAATACCGGCAAGCAATTTCCCGGCGAGACCTTGGAGGTCTGGGACACGAAGTCCTGGACTCGCGCCGCCGATTTCACTTTTGGCAAGGGTGGTTCGCCCGTGTTTTCGATCGCCTTTGCCGGCCCCCACCCCGCGCTGACGCAGGTCGGTCCCTTCACCCGCTCCTGGGCATTCACGGCCGGCGGCGAGACGCGCACCGTTTGGAGCGGGATGGCTCCTCTGGCCATCGGTCCGGACGAAAAACTTCTGGTCACGCAACCCGGCCCCAGCGGCACCCTGGATATCTGGGACATGACCTCGGGGAAGAAACTCCAGACCCTCCCGGCGCACAAATTGAGCGTCGCCACTCTGTCCTTCAGCCGCGATGGCCGCTGGCTATTGACCGGCGGATGGGAGACCCCCCTTTCGGGCTCCTATATTGCGGTTCCCAGTCCCGTGGCTGGATTCGGCATCAAGCTCTGGGACGTCGCCACGTGGAAGGAACACCTGTCTATTTCCTACAAGCGTTACGGCGCCTCGGTCGCCGTTTTCTCCCCGGACGGGCATCGCTTCGCCGTCGAAAAAGATTGGGATCTCATCGAGGTGTTCGATGTGGACGGCGGGGCCTCGATCGGCACTCTCACAGCCGTTGACCCACGGTCCCACAACCGGCCGTTCAGCACCGGCAATCTAATCTTCTCCCCCGATGGGACCTGGTTGTTCCAGGCCGCGCAGAACGGCGTTCGCGCCTGGAAACTCTCGCGCCTCGCAAAATAGTCCCCCCAACCTCCGGCCGGGCAGGCTCCTTCTTGCTCGCAAGCGCTCGGAGTGGGTTACCTTCCTAAAAGGGCGTTTATCAGGACTTAAGAACACACGGCGGGAGAGACTCGACCGAACGAGTGACGATTATGCTGTGGAACTGCAGCACAATTTTTGTAGAATTGCAGTATGTCAGCAGCCGACTCTCCAGAAAAACTGCACTACCTACTTATTCGCCACATCATCGATACGGGACATGCGCCGACGTTACAGAGGCTAGCGGACTTAGCCGAACTGACTGAAGAGCGTACCGAAGGGGCCTTGAGGACGCTGGAGCAGATCCATGGAGTCATTCTCGTACCAAATTCGCTGCGAATCTGGAGCTTACATCCCTTTGCGCTGAATCCGACCATGTTTTGGGTAAGCACCGCAACTGGGTGGCTGGTGGGCAAACTGTGCGTGGTGCTCTCTTGGAATTAACGCTGCCCTTAAGCAGGATGTGACGATCTCTACCTCCGACGGAGGCGAAGGAAATTCCTTGGAATTCACTGTCGAACGCGGGCAAACGCGCCGAACGGATCTATTGATGAACTTTCCCTATCCGCCGGAACGGTGGTGGGATAATCCATTTGCTCCGTGCGCCAACATCCTCTTTTTCTCCTCTGAAGCGTGCATCGATTCCTGGCGTTCGCGGCACGGACACCCACGAGGGAGCTTTCTTCCTATCGATGTTGCCATCCGGCTTGCGGAACTTTGGTTTGGAGATTACGCGTCTCCGGATTGGGTACGTAAGACGCCTGAGCGGGCCATGGAGATTTTCAGCAACCTGGGCCTTGATAGATCCTTCTGGAAATTGCCTGCGAGCTTCCGCTGACCTAGTGTCAGCACGCAACTTCTACTCCGCCGGCAACCCTCTCGCCTCACAGGACTCCCTTGATGGGGTGCCCCACTCGTCCCGCGCATTTTGCGGGAAGGGTGGGCAAACCTCACCCGACGAGATTGCCCTTAAGCCGCCTGGCCGATCCTCGGCAGGAGGGCGCCCAGCATCTCGTCCACATCCTTCGGAAGATTCATGCCACTTCCCGAATCGAACGTTCGAGCAAACCGCTTGCCTCATACTTGCGTTTCGATCATCTGTGCCAAGTGAATTGTGCCGCTCCAATCGGCGCACTCTTCAAAATCCCATAATGCCGACAAAACTGCATGGCAAAATGCCCATCGCGTAAGACGCTCTCTTTTGATTTGTAGCTCATCTGAAAAAATTGAGAGCCTCTGGATGAGAATATTCATCGTCGTGGACTCCGTTGCTCCGGCTGGCAACTGATTCAGGACAAAGGGAGCTACTTCATAACCCCGGTCCCCAGAAATTCCCTTGGGATCAATCGCAACCCAATCGCTCTTTTCGGAAGAAAGAATATTCGCGTGATGCAGATCTCCATGGAGAATGACGTTGCCGTCGGATGACGCGTTTAGTTCTGCAAATGAGCGCTCAGCTCTTCCGATGAGTTCTGAAGGAAAAGGACCCGTAGCCCCATCGAATTTTTTTCGAAGCCGCTCGAAAGCCTGGAACCAAACCGTAAGAGAGGGGAACGAATGCTCAGTGGGAGAAGTACGCCACAGCCGACGCATTAGCGCTGCAGCGATTCTCGTTGCTCCTACGTCCCCTTGCAACTTATAGATGGGGATACCGGGGGTTACACGCTCCATCAGTAACATGCCTCGCGATGCGTCGTGGTCGAGCAAAGATACCGCCCCCATGCCTTCAAACAAGCTGAGGGCTGACACTTCTGTAAGTAATTCACGGCAGGGAACACCAACTTTAAGCACAATCTCTGCGCCATCAGAGATTCGTCCCGGAATCAGGAGATTGTAAGACAGATTCTCAAACGGCTTATCCAGTTCCAGCGACCAGCGCTCCCGACACTCGTTCACTAAAGCGGGTAACTTCGCGATCCACTGCCGACCCGTCTCTCCGTGAACTCGCTCAACGGTTTCTTTCAAACCATTTGGAACCTGTACAGATTGAGGAGTCAAGTTTTGCATCGGCAAGCTAACTTTTGTTTATGCTGACCCGCCTAAAGCCGGTCCCGGTCGGCATAAGACGAAACCACCGCCGGGCCGCCACGGTGTTGGCAATATGCGGCTTTGTTACTGACAATGACAAATAGATTCCCCCCAACGGCACGGGGTTGATCCCACGGAGTGGGGTATAATACATTGCAAAGCCTTCCTCCGCTTTGCCAGGTGAAGATCCGTCCTATGAGAACCGGTCGCATGCTCGTGCTCATAAGCCGTTTAGAACCCATACTTACGACGAAACGGGCCTGTAAGTCCTGTAGATTCGCTACTTACAAGAATGCTGGACTTAAAGCCCTTTGGAATCAATACTTACGAAAAATGCCGGGGGGTACCCCCCTGTTTGTGGACAACGGTGGACCTATTCTTCTTCGGCCGCAATTTCGCCGAACTCCGGAACTCCTTCCTTCCTCAGCCTCCGAAGTACACCGTTTACCACATCAGCGGAGAAGCCCGCGCGGAGCAGCATGCGGTAGAGCGAAGCCAGCTTGCGCTGGTCGAGCGGGCCGCGCAGCAGCTTCAGGCGCCGTTCGAGAAGCTTGCGCACGAGAACCACTTCGTCGGTCTCGCGGAAGGCTTCTTCCAGAGCGGCTTCGATGTGCCGGTCGGGCACGCCGCGGGCGCGCAGCTCGCGCGCGATGCGGAAACGCCCCTGGCGGCGGGATTCAACATGATAGCGCGCGAACTGCCGGGCGTAGCGCGCGTCATCGAGCAGATTTTCTTCCTTCAGCCGGCGCAGGATGCGCTGCGCGGCGGTCTTTTCTTCCGCGCGGCGTTCGAGCAGTTGGCGCATCTGGTAAACGGAGTGCGCGCGGCGCATCAGCGCGCGCAATGCGGCGGTGTAAAGCTGCTCGTCCGTCGAAAGCTTGCGCGGCGCGCGCATGGCAGGAAGCATAGAGGCAGGGAGGCGCGGAGGCAAGAGAAGCGGAGGAGGCAAGGCGGCAGAGGAAGCAGAGGACCAGTTGAGAGTCGAGAGTTCAGAGTCGAGAGCGAGGATCAGCAGACGGTTGAGAGTCGAGAGTGTTGAGAGCGGACAACATTCCCAGGGCTCTAAACTCTCGACGATTGACTATCGACTGCGGCCTGAATTCCTACCTGTGGCCCAAGCGCTCGAACTCGTTCATCGTGCGCTCCATCTCTTCGCGCGCGGAGTCGGCGGCGGAGCGGATGCCCTGGACGCGCAGCTTGAAGTCGTCGGGGTTCGAGGCGCGGATGAGCGCTTCTTCGTAGGTGATCAGGTTCTTCGAGTACAGGTCGTAGAGCGACTGGTCGAAGGTCTGCATGCCGTACTGCGACGTGCCGGCGGCGATGGCGTCGTGGATCAGGCGCGTCTTTTCGGGGTTGATGATGCAATCGCGGATATAGGCCGTGATGATCATCACTTCGACCGCGGGCACGCGGCCCTTGTCGTCGGCGCGGCGCACCAGGCGCTGGCTGATGACGGCCTTGAGCGTCGAAGCAAGCTGCAGGCGAATCTGCTTCTGCTCGGGCGGCGGGAAGACGGCGATGATGCGCTGGATGGTCTCCGTGGCGTCGAGCGTGTGCAAGGTCGAGAGCACCAGGTGGCCGGTTTCCGCGGCGAGCAAGGCGGTCGAGATCGTTTCGAGGTCGCGCATTTCGCCGACCAGGATGACGTCGGGGTCCTGGCGCAAACCGGCGCGCAAGGCGGTGGAAAAGCTCGCGGTGTCCACCTCGACTTCGCGCTGGTTGATGAAGCTCTTCTTATCGCGGTGCAGGAACTCGATGGGGTCTTCGATGGTGACGACGTGGTCGGAGCGGTGCGTGTTGATGCGATCAATGATCGCCGCGAGCGTCGTGGATTTGCCCGAACCGGTGGTGCCGGTGACGAGCACCAGCCCGCGCTGTTCCTCGCAAATGCGCTCGATCACGTGCGGCAGGTTCAGCTCTTCCGAGGTGCGGATCTTCGTGGGGATGACGCGAAGCACCATGCCCACGTTGCCGCGTTGCTGGAACACGTTCACGCGGAAACGCCCCAGGCCCGCCACGCCGTACGCCATGTCCAGCTCGGCCGTCTCCTTGAACTTCTGCTTCTGGCGGTTCGTCATCATGCTGAACGCCATGGAAAGCATTTCTTCGGGCGTGACGCGCGGGATGTCGCTCAGCGGGTTCAGGACGCCGTCAATGCGCAGGTAGGGATGATTGCCGACCTTCAGGTGAAGGTCCGACGCCTTGCTCTCAACCGCGCGGCGCAGCAGATCGTCAATGCCCATAGACATGGCGGCAACCTCGTCCTTCGATGCTTCAGCGAAAATAGCATCGGCGGAGGCGCCGGACAAGCGCGCCCGAAAAAGCTGGTGCGACTTAGTAACGGGCGGGAGGCCGCAGCAGGCCGACGCGGCCTGCCGGGCCAACTCGGGAAGGAGTGACGCTTCAGGATTTCTTCAGGTAGAGCGTGTCGTAGAGCGCGCCGGCCACCACGCCGCCTGCCAGCGGCCCGACCCAGTACACGCCCTGGTTGGCCCACTGATGCGCGGCGAGTGCCGGCCCGAACGCGCGCGCCGGGTTCATGGCCGCGCCGGTGATGGGCCCGCCCATCAGGATGTCCATCGTGACGGTGAGCCCGATGGCGAAACCGGCGATCTTGGCGAACGCGCCGCGCTCATCCGCCGCTGTGGCGAAGACGACGAAGACCAGGAAGAACGTCATCACGCCTTCGGTGACCATTCCTGCCAGGCGGCTGAAGCCGGAGGCCAGCGCGGGCGTGCCCAGCCACACGGCGTGCCAGGTGTCTTCGGGGATGATCCAGCGGAGCAGGTAGGCGGCCGCCGCGCCGCCAGCGAGCTGCGCGAACCAGTAGAGCAGCGCGTCAAACGTGCTCATCTTGCGCGTCACCCAGAAGCCGATGGTCACCGCCGGGTTCAGGTGCCCGCCGGAGATGTGCCCGACGGCCGTGACCATGATGCCGATGGCCAGACCGTGCGCCAGGGCGATGCCCAGCAGGCCCACGCCGCCCTTGGTCATTTCATTGGCGCAGATCGCGCCCGCGCCGAAAAAGATCAGCGCGAACGTGCCGACGAATTCCGCAACGAGCTTCTGGGGCTTGCTGTACATCGCGCCCTCCGCTGGAAGATGAGCTTCCGCCGGCGCCTCGCCGGCATCTGGATTCGCGCGCGATTCTACTGAATCGCACGAGGGCAGTCAAAAGGATGAGACGCGTTTTGGCGCTTAGCGGGCGGCGGCGATGGGGACGCCGACCGGCGTGAGCCAGTTGTGGCGGTCGGGCTTGGTGCCGCCGGTGAGCGCGAAGAATTCGTCCTGGAGCCGTTTGGTGATGGGGCCGCGCGAGCCGCTGCCGATAGTGATGCGGTCAATCGAGCGCAGCGGCGTGACCTCCGCGGCGGTGCCGACGAAGAAGACTTCGTCGGCGATGTAGAGCATCTCGCGCGGGATCATCTGTTCTTCGACGGGGATTTTCAGGTCTTCGCAGAGGGTCATGATCGAGCGGCGCGTGATGCCGGGCAGGATGCTTGCGGCGAGCGGCGGCGTAATCACGGCGCCGTCCTGCACCAGAAAAATGTTTTCGCCGGAGCCTTCGCTGACGTAGCCGTTCGGGTCGAGCGCGATGCCTTCGACATAGCCGTTGACGATCGCTTCCATGCGGATGAGCTGCGAGTTCATGTAGTTCGCGGCGGATTTGGACATGGCGGGCAGCGTGTTCTGCGCCATGCGCGTCCACGAGCTCACGCAGACGTCCACGCCTTTCTCGAGCGCCTCCGGCCCCAAATAGCTGCCCCATTCCCAGCACGCCATGAAAACTTCGAGCGTGGTGGGGAACGGGTTCACGCCCGCTTCACCGGGACCGCGCAGCACGATGGGCTTCACGTAGCAGGCGTTCATCTTGTTCACGCGCACCAGCTCCACCGCTGTGTTGGAGAGCTCCTCGACCGTATACGGGATGTCCATGCGGTAGATGCGCCCCGAATTCAGCAGGCGCTGCATGTGTTCGCGCAGGCGGAAGAGCGCCGGGCCCTGCTTGGTCTGGTAACAGCGGATGCCCTCGAATACGCCGGAGCCGTAGCTGACGACGTGCGAGAGGACGTGGATCTTCGCATCGTCCCAATCAATGAACTTGCCGTTGTGCCAGATCTTCTCGGTTTGCTTGATGCCCATCAGCGTTCTCCGCGCGGCGAAGTTTGCATCCGGGGATTGGACGCTCTCTGCATTCCCGGCGCGGATTATAGCATACGCACCCGAGGCTGCCTCACAACCCCGCGGCTGGCCGTGTCCGGTGGAAAACCAATTTGGCTGGAGCGTGATGCGTGCGGGCTAGCGATTAGGGCGCGGCGGATGAGCGCGCTCGTCCATCGTGTCAAACGTGGCCTTGGCGTCGCTGCGCAGCGCGCCCCGGTTGCTTTCCCAGATGCCCAGCAGCAGGAAGGGGAGAATCGTCGCCGCGGCCCACACTTTCGCGCGCCGGGTGACTTTCTGCTCGGGCTCCCAGCGGAACAACTGCTTGGAAACGAAGAAGGCGAGCAGAGCGCCAGCGCCCAGAGCCAGAAGCTCAGCGCCGAGATGCCAAACCTCTGTGCCACGCACCACGGCTTTCTGCAGACCGGTAACCAAATACGTGGCGGGGAGAAACAAGGCCAGGAATTGAACGACTCGCGGGAGGACTGGCAGGGGAATCGTGGCCCCGGAAAGGAAGAGGAAGGACGTCCAAAGGAGGTTGTTGATGACCTGGGTCTCCTGCATGGTGTTCGTCACGCTAGCGACGATCAGTCCGAAGGAGGCAAATGCGACCGTGCCGAAGGTGACCAGCGCCCAGACGCTCCACAGGTTTCCCCAGCGATCCAAGTGGAAGATCCAGCGCGCCAATAGGAATTCAAGCACGACCGTCGGAAGAGTCAGGAAGTAATTGGAGATGAGGCTCGAGGCCAGCATGGCCCCCGGACCCACCGGCGCTACACGAAACCTGCGCAGGATGCCCTGTTCGCGGAACGTGACGAGCTGGATGCTCAGCCCCCAGAAGCTGCCCATCACCGTCAGTGCGATCACCGGCGCCAGCAGATACGGCCCCACACTGGCACCGCCTCCGAAGGGAAAGGCCTTGGAGATGATTCCCAGGTAGAGGAACAAGAAGGCCAGAGGCATCACCAGACTGAAGAAAATAAACGCGCGGTTGCGCAGGGCCAGCCGCATGCGGTTCTTCGTCAGCGTCCAGGTGTGTCTCAATCGCGGAGCCTCTTGCCGGTCAGTTCGATGAAGACATCTTCAAGCGAGGGCGTGGCGATCTCGAGACTTGCGAGCTCGTTGCCCCGGGCTTCCAGATGCTTGACCAGCGCGACGATGGTCTGCGGCACCGAGGTGGAGTGCAGTACGTACGTGCCCTCGGACTCGCGGCAGTCCGCCACGCCGTCGAGGTTCTGCAACGCGCCGTCGCTTTCCGGCTTTACCAGGCGCACTTCGATGCGCGTGGTGCCGGCCGAGCGCTGCTTCAGCTCGCGTGGAGTGCCCAGCGCGATCAGCTTGCCCTGGTCAATGACCGCCACGCGGTCACAGAGCCGCTCGGCTTCCTCGATGTAGTGCGTGGTCAGCAGGATGGTTTTGCCCTCGCGCTTCAGCTCTTCGATGATGTCGTACATCTCGCGGCGCACCTGCGGATCGAGCCCCGCGGTGGGCTCGTCGAGGAAGAGCACGCGCGGCTCGTTCACCAGCGCCAGCGCGAGCGCCAGCCGCTGCTTCTGCCCGCCGGAAAGGTGCATGTAGAACGCCGTGCGTTTTTCTTCGAGGCCAAAGCGCTTCAGCAGCTCGTTCGGGTCGCGCCGCCGCGTATAGAAGCTCGCAAACAAACGCAGCGCTTCGATCACGCGCAGCTTTTCCGGCAGGGCCGTAGACTGCAGCACCGCACCGATCTCCTGCTTGAAGCGCGGGCCGCTGCGCTCGGGGTCCAGCCCGCAAACCGCCACGCGGCCGCCATCCGGCGTGCGCAGGCCCTCGAGGATTTCTACCGTGCTGGTCTTACCGGCGCCGTTCGGCCCGAGCAGGCCGAAGACTTCGCCTTCACGCACGTCGAAGCTCACGCCGCGCAAGGCTTCCACTTTGTCGTAGCGCTTGACCAGGTTTTCAACTTCAACGACGTTGGCGCTCATGGCGGATCACCATCTATAGCACATTCGGCGGCCCGCCTGCGAACGGGCTACCCTGAATGCAATCTAGCTCAGAAGTGGTCCAGGGAGGATAAGTGTTAGCAGCGAGGCCGGTCGGAGGCGGTCGACAGACCAGAAAAGTCAGCGGAACGGCCAAAGCGAGCCGCGATGCCACCCAAGGGTGGCCAAGGCGATGTGAGGTTGACACGAGAGGGGGCCTGGCGTATGGTTTGCGCAAAGATGAAGCTCTAGCGTGATAGAACGCCCCTAATCAATAATCGAATGTCCTCCAAGAACCTGAGCCACATTCCAGTTGCGCTCCCCAGACCAGATGGAGCGTATGCTCTACTTGTGGAGGAACCCCAAAGAGCTATTGTTTTTGTTCATGGTTTCTTTGGAAATGCCCGGACCACATGGCGCGCTTTTCAACGCTTGGCCGATGAAGTTTGTGACGATTGGTGGGCCCAGAGCGACCTATACTTCTATTGCTATGACAGCTGGTCTCAGTCGGAGTTTCAAGCTCAGGATTTCCGAGAGTTCCTCAAGGACGTCCTCCAAGGATTCAGGTCACAATCGTACGTGGACAATCCACCACCCGCCTCGTTATACGACCGACGGAGCGCTGACAAGGCGCTTCTGAACTCCCGCAAGGAATACCGGGAATTGCTGATCGTAGGTCATTCGACCGGCGGCGTCATTGTGAGGCAAGCCGTGGTCCAGTTGATGGATGCCTATTCCAACACCAAGAGTAGTGGGCCTCGTGCGTCGATTTCTAAAGAGTTGCCCAAACCGAAGGTCGGCCTCCTCGATGCGTCACTGAGATTGTTTGCGCCAGCCAATTGTGGGGCTATCTGCTCCGGTCGGCTGGCTATCGCTGGAAATGCTCCAGTCAGCGAGATCATCTTGGCCCTAATTCTGCGTTCCCGGCCTTTGTTCGAGAACATTCGGGAAGGGAGCACACTCCTAGAACGCCTGCGCTCGAATACGGAAGCCTACTTCGAGCAGTTTCCGGCCGTCAAAGCTCTCACTGCCCATTCGTTATTTGGCAAGGATGAAGCAATTGTGACGGCGGATAAGTACGATTGCGATCGTCGCTGTCGCGGACAAGAATCTCAATCGCACACGACCATCTGTAAGCCTAGCAGGGGGTTCGATATTCCTATGAAGTTCGTCAAGAATCCCAAGGAGTTCGTCGACAATGGTTAGCCTCAATGATTGGGAATTCGCCAGCCTGCAGTTCTTCGTCGACGATCGCTTTCAACGGGATGTCGACAACCTGACCCAGCGAAACGATGACTCGGCCGAGGGAACTGTTACTAGGCTTTCGTTCCTTGAGAGTTTCCTGTGGCTTTACACTGGTACGCAGTACGGCTTCTTCCCGGGCGTTGAGGCAAACAAAGTTGCCACTAAGTATCGCGATCAGCTCCAGGCATCCCATGAGAGAGCAGTGAAGGAAAAAACAATTCAGCAGTTCGAAGAATCACTGCAGAGAATTCTTGGGTCGGCGGTCTCCCTAGGGGAACCTTTGCTTCAATACCCTACACGGGAAGTTCTGGAATCGGTGCCGAAACAACGAGGCGCGTTTCGAGACGCTTTACTAGTGTGCAATGATTTCGCCCGAAATAGCGCCACTAGTCGTTTGCTGCAGGGGCTGGCCTTCGAAAGGCCGTCCGGCTGGGAGCAGCAGGTGGCTGGACTCTCCGATTTTGCTCGCACTGATCGGGCTCAAGTTGGCGATGACGAGAAAGAATACTTGATCCGAGGTTTTGTAGAGACGATTCAATATATGGAGATTCTCAACGGCCTATTCGAGGATTTGCCGAAAATTGGCATGTCACACCTTGTCGCTGCGAGAATTCGAGACCTCTTGCATTGGCGGTTGAACTTTAATAACAAGGTTGTACTGGATAGGTTCATCAGACTGGTCTCGGAACTGAGGCCTGTGCTGGTGCGCTCCTTAGCCGCCGCGCCAGATGTCCCCATTGAATCGGTAGACCGCGCAATAAACGACTTGGTGCCACGAATAGGAGGGCTCATGAGCAAGTGGGGTGAGCCTCCAATCGGGCGCGGCACCAGCGCCGGTTAGGTCAAGAGTCTTTCGTTTTCCAATTCCAGGTAATGGCATAGGCACGACTCTTTACGGCCGCCGCGACTTTGACGCTCGAACCAGGTCGTATGTAGCTACTCTCTATTTCACTTTCCTTTTTATTCCGATCTTTCCGACCTAAACAGCTTGCCACTGGGCCAAACGAGCGCATCACAGTCGAATCGCGTGCGGCCACCATTTCGATCATCGTGCGGACCAGGCCAGACGGCAGTCTGGGGTCGGACGGAACCGTGTTGCCCATTGAGGAGCTCCACGAGTTCGACTAGCAACTGAAGTAAGAATGCCATCGCCACTTCGAGTGCGACGCGCTTCCAGGAAGACGAGGTACCACGGCGTCGCCGGGAATTACTTGTGGCGGTGGGGACGCCAGCCGTGCTGCGCAAGATCCACGCGTCCTTCGATCAGTCGCGTGCCCTCGCTATCCAGCAGCCGCCGCTGCAGCGATGCGTGCGGTTCGCGGATCAAGATCCGTCCGCCCACGCCCACCACCCGGTGCCACGGGATGACGCGGCCGCTTGGGCACGCGGCCATCGCGCGGCCTGCTGCGCGCGCACCGCCGCGCAAACGCACGGCGCGCGCGAGCTGTCCATACGTGAGCACGCGCCCGCGCGGAATTCGTTTCACCAGCCGGTAGACTCGCTCCCACGACATGTTCGCGCTCGCTCCGAGGCAACCCATCGTACCGGTACTTCAAAGGCGCCGCCAGAGTGCTGCGCGTACAACCCAGTGCGCATCTAATCACGTGAGCGCCAGGACGAGCAGAGACAAACGTAGCAGGGAAGAGGAGAGATGAAGGCAGGGAGAAACGAAATGCAACCGCGAACCCAAGAGCGCAACATGCCGGTTGGCTTCGCGTGCGCCCCTGCGCTGGGGAGGTTACCTTTTGGCGGCGTGTACGCATCGAACCTTGACAGGTGTAGTGGAATGCACTTACACTACGCTCGAAAGCTTCGAGAGGAGCCCGAGATGGCTTTCGTTCGCCGCAAAGGCAACGCCTACTACCTGGTGCACAACGTGCGCCGCCGCGGCAAGGTGAAGCAACTGCACCTGGCCCGGCTCGGCGAGCGGCCCCGAATCACGGACGACGTGGTGAAGCAGGTTTCCCGCAATTACCCGCTCCTCGATCTGAACTGGGGCGAGCTCCGTGAAGAGATCAATAGTCACGTCGAGCTCTACGACCCCAACTCTTCCTCCGTGCAGAAGCTGCTGGCTGCGCTCCGCACACTGAATCTCGATCTGGCGGACCTGTTCCCGCCGCTGCTGAACGTTGCGCAAGCGCCGGAAACCAGTCAGGAAATCATCACGCAATTGCGACTTCTCCATTCCACGGTCCAGGTCAAGCTGAACCAGTTCAGTCAATCTCCGTACCGGGACGTGTTGGCCAACCGGATGTTCCGGTAGGAGAACAGCCATGAGCACACAACCGCATCAACTCGATCCCAGCCTCCGCAGCTTGGAGTCCCAGGAATTCGAGGTCTCCCTGCGCCGCAAGATCGTGGGCCAAGAAGAGGCCGTCCGCGCGCTGGTGGACCTCTACCAGGTTTTCTGCGCGGGCATGAACTCGCCGGGACGCCCAGTGGGCAACCTGCTGTTCCTCGGGCCCACAGGCTCCGGCAAAACGCGCATCGTCGAGGCCAGCGCCGAGATCCTCTTCGGCGACGCCCACGCCGTGATCAAAGTGGACTGCGCCGAGTTCCAGCACTCGCACGAGATTGCCAAGCTGATCGGCTCGCCGCCCGGCTACCTGGGCCACCGCGAGACGCATCCGCTGATCACGCAAGAGGCGCTGGGGCAGTACCACAGCGAGAAACTGAAGCTGAGCTTCCTGCTGTTCGACGAAATCGAGAAAGCGTCGGACGCACTATGGCAGTTGTTGCTCGGCATCCTGGACAAAGCCACGCTGACGCTCGGCGACAACCGCCGTGTGGACCTGTCGGGGACGGTGATCTTCATGACCTCGAACCTCGGCGGCGGTGAAATCACCGAGCTGATGACTGGCGGCATGGGTTTCGTGCAGCCGGCGGACAAACCGGCCGACGGGCTCGACGTGAAAGTGGAGCGCACGGCCACCGAGGCGGCGAAGCGCAAGTTCTCGCCTGAATTCATGAACCGGATCGACAAGGTGGTGGTGTTCCATCCGCTGCGGCGAGAGCAGCTCGAGCAGATTCTGGAAATCGAATTGGGCATGGTGCAGCAGCGCGTGCTCGAAACGGGCCGCGGGCGGTTTCTCTTCCGCGTGACTCCGGAAGCGCGGCAGTTCCTGCTGCGCGAAGGCACGGATCTGAAATACGGCGCGCGGCACCTGAAACGCGCGATCGAGCGCCACGTCGTCTATCCGCTGGCCAACCTGCTGGCCACCGACCAGGTGAAGCTCGGCGACCTGCTGTGCATTCACTGGGACGGCGGCGGGGACAGCCTGGTCTTCGACCGCGAAGGCGAAGGCGCTGTGGTGCCCATGCCCGTGGTGATGCCGCAGGTGGCCGCGCAGGCCATCAGCGCGTCGGGCGGACGCGCGGTCGAAGTGCCGTCGCAAGCCGTGGCCCGCGAAGCGCAGGCTCCTGCATCGGTGCCGCCGGCGAGCCCCGTGCCCGCCAGCCGGCGCAAGCCGGATAACGAGGTGTAGTCCGCAGCGCCTCCTTCGATTCCTTCCCCATGGGCAGGCGATCCCAGCCGCCTGCCTCGCAACCCCAAGCCTTTTCCCACTTGTCTGAGATTCGGTATAGTGAACCGTGTTCCCGTGCGGGCAACGAACCCGTCCTCGGGAATCATCATCTAAGGTAGCAGGACGCCGGGGCAGCTCAGGCCCGGCTTGTGGAGGAGAGATGAGAGCAAACTTGGCTGGCAATTCAGGGGCGCGTTGGCTGCGCCACTCGGCGCGGCAGGCCGCGGCTCTGGTGGCCGCGCTTTCGCTGGTGCTCGCGCCGCTGGCCTGGGCCGATCGCACGCACCTGAAGCCCGGCTGGAACCTGTTTTCGGCGCAGCAGGACGTGCAGGTTGGCGAGCAGGTTTCCCGCGATGCTGAGCGGCAGCTCCCCATGCTGAACGATCGCCGCGTGGACAACTACCTGAACAATCTGGGCCAACGACTGGCGTCGCATGCCCCGGGCGAGCGCTACCCGTATCAGTTCAAGGTCGTGAACGCAGCCGAGATCAACGCCTTCGCCTTGCCGGGTGGGCATACCTACATCAACCGCGGCGTGATCGAGGCCGCTGACAACGAAGCGCAGCTCGCGGGGGTGATCGCTCACGAGATTTCGCACACTGCGCTGCGGCACGGCACCAACCAGGCCAGCAAGGCTTATGTCGCGCAGGTGCCGCTGGCGGTGCTGGGCGGCGCGCTGGGGAACTCCGTGGGCGGGCTGGTGGCGCAGTTGGGCGCGGGTTTTGCGCTGAATTCGGTGCTGCTGAAGTACTCGCGCAATGCAGAAAGCCAGGCCGATGTACTCGGGACGCAAATCCTCTACGATTCAGGTTACGACCCTCGCGCGATGGCGCAGTTCTTTGAAAAGATCCAGGCCGAGAACAAGGGCAAGAACCCGCCGGAGTTTTTCTCCAACCACCCGAACCCGGAGAACCGCATCGAGCGGGTAACCCAGGAGGTCGCCAGTCTGGGCGGACCGCCGCGCGGCTATAGGACAGATTCGGCTGAGTTCCGCGACATCAAGCGCTACGTGATGTCAATGCCTCCGCCGCCGAAGGCTGGGCGGACCGGAGCGCGCCCATCGAACGGGAGCGGGCGGCGACCTGCATATCCCTCAGACCGCTACCTCGACTTCCAGAACGATACGCTGCGCATCCGCTACCCGGACAACTGGCGCGCGTATGGGCAAGGCAACGCCGCGACGATTGTGCCCGATGCAGGCATCGTGGACGACGGCCGGGGAAACAACGCCGTTGCCTACGGGATGATCATCAGCGTGTTTGAGCCGGATACCAACGTCAGCGGGAATGTCACGCTCGTCGACGGCACGGACCAGTTGATCGAAGACCTGCACCGCTCGAATCCGAATCTACGAGTCGTGCGCCGGCACGAGCGCGTGCGGATGGCCGGCGCGCAAGCGCTTTCCACTTACCTCTCGAACAATTCACCCGTGGGCGGGCGCGAGACCAACTGGCTGGTCACCGTCCAGCGGCCGGAAGGGCTTGTGTACTTCGTCTGTGTGGCGCCCGAAAACGAATACAGCGACTACGAGCGCGCCTTCCAAACGATGCTCGATTCCGTCCGCTTCCGCCAGTAAGCGTTCAGAACTCAGCCGTCAGCACTCAGCATTCGGCACGCTGGTCGGTCGGAACATTGCTTGCCCGCTTCGCGGCCTCAGGCTTGAAATCAGGGTCTCCACCGCGTATACCTATTACTCCCAGCATTGAATACGGTTGTACAACTCCAAGTAGGCGGTGAGCCATGATGTCTGCCAGAAACCTGTTCTTGTGTGGCGTGGCCAGTGTCCTGGCGATGGGGCCCGGAGCGGCGGCCAGCCTTGCGCAGGCGCCCACCCACCAGCACTACCAGAAGCTGTCGGCTGCGGACGACCAGCCCTCGCCCTCTGGCGAACTTGCGCCCCGATTGCAAAACCTCGGAGTGCACAAGTTTGTGGTTACGACGAACTCCGAGCGCGCTCAACTTTTTTTCAACCAGGGAGTCAATCTCTCCTACGGTTTCAATCACGCCGAGGCCGGCCGCGCCTTTCGCGAAGTGGCGCGCCTGGACCCTGATTGCGCCATGGCCTACTGGGGACAGGCGCTGGTGCTCGGTCCCAACATCAATGCGCCCATGGCGCCTGACGATGAACCTAAGGCCTACGAACTGGTCCAGAGGGCCATTGCGCTGAAGCCGAAGGCCTCCGAGCGCGAGCGGGCCTACATTGACGCGCTGGCCCAGCGCTATTCCGGCAAGCCGGCCGATCGCAAGGCGCGCGACCGCGCCTATGCCGATGCGATGCGGGCGCTGCACCAACGCTATGCCGACGACCTCGAAGCCGCCACGCTGTTTGCCGAAGCGCTCATGGACCTGCGCCCGTGGGACTACTGGACTCGTGAAGGCCAGCCGTATCCCGGCACGGAGGAAATCGTCTCCCTCCTGGAATCGGTGATGAAGCGCAATCCAGAGCATCCTGGCGCACTGCATTTCTACATTCACGCGATGGAGGCGACGAAAAATGCAGAGCAAGCCGAAGGTGCTGCGGACACGCTGATCAGCCTGATGCCTGGTGCCGGCCACATGGTCCACATGCCCGCACACATCTTCATTCGCGTGGGCCGCTACGGCGACGCCTCCGACACTAACGAGCTGGCCATTCGCGCCGACGAGGACTACATCGCGCAGTGCCGCGCGCAAGGCATCTACCCACTCGGGTACTACCCACACAACATCCATTTTCTTTGGTGGGCAGCCTCTATGGAAGGGCGAAGCCGGGTGTCGCAGGAGGCGGCCCGCAAGACAGCCTCAAAGATCCCGCCGGAACAGCTTCGCGAGTTGCCGTTCCTGCAGGGCTTCATCGTGGTGCCTTATCACGCGATGGTGAAGTTCGGGCTTTGGAACGAAATCCTAAACGAGCCGAAGCCGGCCCAAGAGAGTCCGTTCGTCCAGGGCGTATGGCACTACGCCCGCGGAATGGCCTTCACGGCGAAGCGGCAGTTTGCCGAGGCGGCAAAGGAGTTGGCGATACTAGAAGAAGTCCTCCGCGGAGAATCTCTGCGGAAAATGCCGGCGTCGTTTTCCGCAAACACCGCCCAGACGATTCTGCGGATTGCACCGGAAGTGCTGGCTGGCGAGATGGCGGCCAAGCAGGGTCAGTTCGAGCAGGCCATCGCGCGCCTGGATAGGGCCGTGCGCCTGGAAGACGCATTGATCTATACCGAGCCCGCCGACTGGCCCTTTCCCACACGGCACTCGCTCGGCACCGTGCTGCTGCAAGCCGGCAGGCCCGAAGAAGCCGCAATTGTCTACTGGGAGGATCTGCGCCGCTTCCCAGAGAATGGCTGGTCACTGTTCGGCCTGATGCAGGCGCTGCAAGCGCAGGGGAAGAATGACGAGGCCACCCTGGTCGAGAAGCGCTTCCAGAAGGCCTGGGCCCGCGCCGACGTGAAACTCACGGCGTCACGTTTCTAAGATATAGACTAGTCTGCGGCTTCAGGAGAGGCTTTGGGCCTCCAGCGCAGGATGGGCTTGCGTGCGGCGGTGACTTCATCGAGGCGGCCGACGCGCGTCGAATGAGGCGCGGTCTTCACCAGCTCGGGAGTCGTCGCGGCCTCTTCGGCGATAGCGCGCATGGCTTCGATGAAGAGGTCGCACTCCTCCTTCGATTCAGACTCAGTAGGCTCGATCATTATCGCACCGGGCACGATCAGCGGAAACGCGGTCGTGTACGGGTGGAAGCCGTAGTCAATCAGCCGCTTGGCGATGTCCGTGGTGCTCACGCCGTTTTTCTTCTGCCGCGCGTCGCTGAAGACCACTTCGTGCATGGAAGGCAGCGCGTAGGGCAGGTCGAACGCGCCTTCGAGGCCCTTGCGGATGTAGTTGGCGTTGAGCACGGCGTCTTCGGTGGCCTGGCGGATGCCCGGACCGTAGGCTAGCGTGTACGCCAGCGCGCGCACCAGCACGCCGAAGTTCCCGCAGAAAGCGCGCACGCGCCCGATGGAGTTCGCCCGATTGAAATCGAGCACCAGCGAGCCGTCGGGCTTGCTTGCGAGCACCGGCACCGGCAGAAACGGCTCGAGAATCTTTTTCACCGCGACGGGTCCTGCGCCCGGACCGCCGCCGCCATGCGGCGTGGAGAACGTCTTGTGCAGGTTCAGATGCATCACGTCCACGCCAAACTCGCCCGGCCGCGCGATGCCCGCCAGCGCGTTCATGTTGGCGCCGTCCATGTAGAGCAGCGCGCCGCGCGAGTGCAGGATCTCCGCAATCTCGGCGATGCGCGCCTCGAAGATGCCCAACGTGCTGGGGTTCGTGATCATCAGCGCGGCCACGTCATCGGTCACCAGCTCGCGCAGTTTACCGACGTCGATCTGCCCACGCGACTCCGAGCGGATGTTCTCCACCTCGTAGCCGGCGATCACCGCGGTCGCGGGGTTCGTGCCGTGCGCCGAGTCGGGGATCAGAACTTTCCTGCGCGGGTTGCCCTGGCTCTCGAGGTATGCGCGGATCAGCAGCAGCCCCGTCAGCTCGCCGTGCGCTCCGGCCGCGGGCTGCAGCGTGACCGCGTCCATGCCGGTGATCTCGAGCAGGCAGTCCTGCAGCGTCTGCAGAATCTTCAGGCAGCCCTGCGAGAGCGCGGCGGGCTGAAAGGGATGCTCGGTGGCGATACCTTCGAGGCGCGCGACGTGCTCGTTCACGCGCGGGTTGTACTTCATCGTGCAGGAGCCCAGGGGATACATGCCGAGGTCGATCGCGTAATTCCACGTCGAGAGCCGCGTGAAGTGCCGGATCACTTCGATTTCGCTGACTTCCGGAAAACCATCGACCGCTTTGCGCGCCTGCGCCGCGCCCAATTCCTTCTGCGCGTCCACGGCGGGCACGTCGAGCGGCGGCAATTCGATTCCGCGCTTGCCCGGCGCAGACTTCTCGAAGATCAGTCCTTCGCTCTGGCTGGTGTGGCGCCCGGCCTTGCGAATCTTGTCGTCCATCGGAGCCATCAGAGGGGCTTCTCCAGAGCGCGGCGCAGCGCAGCCGCGAAGCGCTCGATTTCCGCGCGCGAGGTGGTTTCCGTCACGCATACCAGTCCGCGCTTGGTCAGCTCGGGATAGAACGTGCCGAGCGCCAGCGGGCCGATGATTTTTTCGCGCAGCAGTTCGGCGTTCACCATCTTCACCGACCGCGGCAGCTCGATCACGAATTCGTTGAAGGTGGGCGCGCTGAACGCGCGGCGCACGCCGGGAATCTTTGCAAGCTCCGCGGCCGCGAAGCGCGCCTTAGCCAGGTTCTGCGCCGCGAGCTCTTTGAGGCCCTCCTTGCCGAGCAGGCAGAGGTGAATCGTGGCCGCGAGCGCACAGAGCGCCTGGTTGGTGCAAATGTTCGATGTGGCCTTCTCGCGGCGAATGTGCTGCTCGCGCGTCGCGAGCGTGAGCACGAACCCGCGGCGCCCGGCGTTGTCCGTGGTTTGCCCGGCGAGGCGTCCCGGCATCTGGCGCACAAATCTCTCTTTCGTGGCGATAACGCCGACGAACGGCCCGCCGTAGCTCGGCGGCAGGCCGAAGCTCTGGCCTTCCATGGCCACGATGTCGGCTTCCGCTGGCGGGCGGACAGCGCCGAGCGAGACAGCTTCCGTGATGGCCACGATGAGCAGCGCCTCGCGCGCGTGCGCGATCTCGGCGAGCTGCGGCACCTGCTCGAGCACGCCGAAAAAATTCGGCGATTGCACGACGAGCGCGGCTGTTTCCGCGTTCACCGCGGCGCGCGCGGCAGCGGCATCCACCTGGCCGGATTCGGTGAAGGGAATTTCGTCGATTTGCAGGCCCGCGTTGCGCGCGTAGGTGGCCAGCACCTCGCGATACTCGGGGTGCACAGAGCGCGCAACGACCACGCGGTGGCGCGCGGTGAGCCGTTCGGCCACCAGCGCAGCTTCGGTCAGCGCCGTCGAGCCGTCGTACATCGAGGCGTTGGCCACCTCCTGCCCGGTAAGCTGGCACATCAGCGTCTGAAACTCGAAGATGACTTGCAGTGTGCCCTGGCTGATTTCGGCCTGATACGGCGTGTAGGAGGTCAGGAACTCGCCGCGCAGCATGAGCGCGTCGGTCACCACGGAGCGCAGGTGGTTGTACACGCCCGCGCCAAGGAAGCTCGTGTACCCGACGGAATTCTCTGCGGCGCGCGCCCGGAAGTAATCAATGATCTCCATCTCGGAAAGCGGCCCGGGGAGATGGAGCGGCTGTTTCAGGCGGACGCGCTCGGGGATGGACTGGAAAAGCTCTTCGATCGAGCGGGCGCCGATGGCCTGCAACATTTCCCGGCGTTCTGAGGGGCTCTTGGGAAGATAGCGCATCAGGCAGAGGTTTCCTTCTGTTTCTCGGCTACATAGGCCTCGTAGGCGGCAGCGTCCATCAGGCTCGCGAGCTCGCCCGGATTGCTGAGCTTCACTTTGACGAGCCACGCGGCGCCGTGGGGGTCCTGATTGATCTTCTCGGGCTCGTTGGCGAGCGCGCCGTTCGTCTCGACGACGTCCCCGGAAACAGGGCTGTAAATTTCGCTGACGGCCTTCACGGATTCTACCGTGCCGAACGATTGCCCGGCCTTCAGCTTCGCGCCGGCCTTGGGCAGCTCGACGAAGACGACGTCGCCCAGTTCATGCTGCGCGTAGTCGGTGATGCCGACGGTGCCGGTGTCGCCTTTCACTTCGATCCACTCGTGTTCTTTCGTGTAGCGGAACGTTGTCGGGTAAGCCATCCGTTCTCCTGCGCCGGCACACTGGCCGGCGTTATTTCTTGGGCCGCTTGTAAAACGGCGTCGGCACGACCTGGGCGCGAAGCCGCTGGCCGCGAATCTCGATCAGAAGATTCGTGCCCACAGCGGACAGCGACGGCGGCACGTAAGCCAGCGCAATGTTCTTTTTCAGGAAGGGCGCCGCGGAGCCGCTGGTCACGTAGCCGACCTCTGTTCCCGTTTCATCAAACACTTTGTAGTCGTCGCGCGCGATGCCGCGGTCGATCATTTCCAGGCCGACGAGCGTGCGGCGCAGCCCCGCGGCTTTCGCCGCGGCCAGTGCCGCGCTGCCGATGAAATCGCCCTTCTCGAGCTTACAGAAGCGCTCGAGCCCCGCCTCCCAGACGTTGATGGTGTCCGAGATTTCGTGGCCGTAGAGCGCCATCTTGGATTCCAGGCGCAACGTGTTCCGCGCCCCCAGGCCGCAGGGCAGGATGCCGTATTCCTTTCCGGCTTCGAGCACGCGGTTCCAGACCATTTCGCTCGTCGCGGCGTCGGAGGGCACGTAGATCTCGAAACCGTCTTCGCCGGTGTAGCCTGTGCGCGCGATCAATATGTCGTGCAGGCCGCAGACCGTGCCGGTGGTGAACCAATAATTGCGGATGGAGGAGAGATCCGTATCGGTCAGCTTCCGCAAAGTTTCGGCGGCGCGAGGCCCCTGGATGGCGAGCTGCGTGTAGTCGTTGCTGGCGTCCCGCGCAGCGCAGGCGAAGCCGCGCACGTTGTCGCGCACCCACCTCCAATCCTTCTCGCGCGTCCCTGCGTTGATGACCAGCAGATACGACTCCTCAGCCAAACGGTGGACGATGATGTCGTCCACGAACGTGCCCTGCGGATGGAGCAGCGCGGAATAGTGCGCCTGGCCGATGGACAGCTTCGCGGCGTCGTTCATGCTGATGTGCTGCACGGCGGCGAGCGCCCCGCCGGGCGTGCCGCTCCGCTCGATGAGGATGTCGCCCATGTGGCTGACGTCGAACAGACCCACGCGCGTGCGCACGGCCAGATGCTCGGCAATGATGCCGCCCGACGGGTATTCGACGGGCATGTCCCAGCCGCCGAAGCTCACCATCCTGGCACCCCTGCGGCGGTGAACAGGATTGAGCGAGGTCTTTTGGAGTTCTGTGGTCGTTGGAGCCGTCACTGGCCAGTGCTCAGAAATTCAGGCGAGTGAAGCTAACATGCGCGTTTTAGAGTGTCAAGAACAGGGACAGTACTGCTCGCGACGCAGCGCAGCGCGTTACCTCTTGTCGGCGCCGCGGGGCTCGCTTATAGTCGGGCCAGAGGCGAGAATGAGCAGCCCTGTCGTCTGCATGCTCTGTGAAAAGCCGGAATGGGATTGCGGTTGCGACCGCTACTGCTGCCTCTGCAGCGGCCAGCACGCTATCCGGCTGTGCGTGGACGGGCAGTATTACTGCCCGGACTGCCGCGAGGCCTGCGACCTCCGGGTGGTTGAAGCCCGTGGGGAGTGACCCGGCGCGAGTCGCGCTGAAACTCGCAAACGACACCCGCTTGGTGGGGGGCGTCGGCGCGACGGTTGCGTTTTTCGCGGACAATGCCGGGCTCGATGCGGCAGCACAAGCCGGGATGGCCGGCGCCGCGGAGCAAGCCTGCCGCGAAACGTTTCCTCTGCTCTCTTCGGAAGACTCCACCGTGGATGTTCTCGTCGAACATCTCGAAGACAGCATCCAGGTGATCCTCGAACATCACGGCCAGCCGCTGCCCACGGCAGGTCTGGAAACGTTCCTCGTGCCCGGCGCAGAGCCTGTGCAGGGGATGAGCGGCCTCAACTTGCTGGCAAGCTTCGACCGCGTGCAGTACACCACCGAAGGTGGCGCCTCTCGCATGACGCTGGTGAAATTCCTCCGCCGCTGACTGCAGGGGCGGCGCTTGCCCCGCCCGGGGTGCTACATCCGGAACGTGAAGGTGTTGCGGCGGATCAGATCGGCCATCTGCGCGTTGGTCAACTCGAAACGGATCTCCAGCCGGTCGCCGCGCGGCGTGACGCGCGCGCTGTCCAGCAATTGCGCCAGGTCGGGATTGACCTGCAATTCCTGATAGCGTCGGTAGAGCAGGCCGGCCTGGAGCAGCGCGGCGAAGGTGTTGGCGTCATCGGGCGTGCTGCAGACAGCCTGAAAGCGCGCGTCAATGCTGCTCGCTGCTTCCACGCTGATGGTGAGCGAGCTGATCTTTCCGGCGAGCTGCGCCGCCTGCGGAAACTGGTCGATGCCGGGCATCAGTTGCTGCATGGCCAGGCGCGTGTAAGAAGGATTCAGCACGGCCCACACCGTGCCGGTACCGTTCGTTTCGTTGATCAGCGGGAAGAACTTGTCGTTGCGCAGCAGGCCGTCTTCGACGCCGAAGCGCACATCGATGAGTTTTTCGAGAAGCGCGCGGTGGCCGAAAGCCGCCGTGTTCGAGTCAATGAAGAAAAAGAAGAGATCGTTTGGGCCGGCGCCGCTGCCGAAGGCAAACAGCGTGTAGTTGCGCACCTTGCTCGTGGGCAGCTTCTGCTTCTGGAAATACGCTTCGGCGGATGCGGGCGAGAATTGCCCCAGTGCGACGCCAACAATTTGTTCGCCTGTCGGTACCGCTTCGCCACCCGCTGCTGCTTGCGAGACCGACACGGGAACCATCGCCCAGGCGAGCTCGTCCACCTGGGAATTTGGATCAATCCCCGCCGCGGCCAGGAACTGCTCGAACTGGCGGAACCGGCTGGGCAGCATCTGTTCCTTGAGTTGGGCGAACCAGGGGAACTGCCGCGCCTTCTTCAAGTCGGCGTAAGCGAACTCGCCGACGTCTTTGGGGAAAAGTCCGATGATGTCTGTGCCCAGCGTGCCGGCATGCGCGACCGCCGGCAGCAGTGATGCGGCCACGGCCAGCGCCAGAATCCTGGAAAACCTCTTGATGTTCACGTTCCACCTCGCATTTTGCGTTGGACTAGCTGCCCGCGGGAACCGGGCTCGCTGGCAGGCGCGATTCCACCGCCGCCATGCGGCCTTGCATCGTCCTCACGTAGCCGGCGTCGTGGATGGACTCCAGATTGATGGCCACGTTTTCAAGCGCGCCGCGCGCTGCGGCCGCGGCCATCAGGCGCGCCACGCGCAGGTCTGAACTCATAGAAGCCACGGCGATGGATTCGAGTTGTCCAAGGCGTTCGTAAAGGTTCAACGTCGCCTCGGCCACCTGCATGGGCACTTCGGCGGCGCGCCGCGTCGCGGTTTCCACGGCTTCTTCGCGGCGCCGCTTGTCTTCCGGAGTTTCTTTCGGCAGCTTGTAGGCCGCCAGCACGCCGTCGTATGCCGCAGCGTCGCGGTCAATTGCTTGGGCAAGCATCTGCGCAGCGGCGCGCAGCTCGCCCGCGAACGCGCTGAGCGGCTCGGCGTACGCCGCCTGCGACTTCTTCTTGCGCGAAAGGCCGGCCACCATTTCGCCGAGGCTGGCGGCGAGGGCTCCAGCCAGCGCGGCGACGGAGCCGCCGCCCGGTGTCGCTGTGGGCGCAGCGACGGCATCGAGGAACGGCTGCGCCAGGGATGCGAGCCCGCCCTTGGTCTCGAGCGGCGCGCCGGAAAGAGCGGCGGCCAGGCGATTCTCCAGCACCTGCGCGGGGGAGAAGTTCTCGAGCTGCAGGTAAAAGTCGGCGGTCATTTCGATGGCCTTCTTCGGCACCAGGCCCACGATTTCGCTGCCCACAATCGCGCAGCCGTACCGCGTGGCTTCGCGCTTCACCACCTCGAAGACGCGGTGCATCGGCGTCTGCTCGAAGTCCGTCAGGTTGATGGACACCTGCGCCAGCCCGCGCGCCTTCAGGTCCACGCCCATGGCCTTGACGTAGCGCAGCCCGCCGCTCGAAAAGCGGATGGTCTTGGCAATCTTTTTTGCGACATCAACCTCCGCCGTGTTCAGGTTGATGTTGTAGGCGATCAGAAACTTCCGCGCGCCTACGACGACGGCGCCGGCCGTCGGATGCAGCCGCGGCTCGCCGATATCCGGCGCGCGGTCGGGGTTGACGAGCACTTCCTCGCGCACGCCCTCGAATTGCCCGCGGCGGATGTTCTCGAGATTCGTGCGCTCGGGCCGCGTCGCCGCCGCTTCGTAGAAATAGACCGGGATGCGGTAGCGGTCCCAGATCTCTTGCCCAACTTTCTTTGCCAGTGCGACGCAATCCTCGATCGTTATGCCCTCAATGGGCACAAACGGCAGCACGTCGGTGGCGCCGAGGCGCGGATGCGCGCCGGTGTGGCGCGTCAGGTCAATCAGCTCGAGCGCTTTGCCGATGCCGCGCAGTGCGGCTTCGGCCACGGGCTCCGGTTCTCCGGCCAGCGTGATGACGCAGCGGTTGTGATCGGCGTCCGCCTCACGGTCGAGCACCCAGACGCCTGCGACCCCGCGCATGGCTTCGACCAGCGCGTCGACCTTCGCGGGGTCGCGCCCTTCGGAAAAATTCGGCACGCACTCGATCAGGCGTTTCATAGCGTCAGGAGAGACTTTCGCGGGAGTACACCACTTCGCCGCGCTTCATCGTCAGCCAGCAATGGTTGACCCCGAAATAATAGGGGATTTCGCGGTAACCGGCCACATCGAACGCGGCAAGGTCTGCGTATTTGCCAACTTCGACCGAGCCCACGCGGTCTTGCCGCCGCAGCGAATACGCCGCGTTGATCGTGGCCGCGACGATGGCCTCGGCGGGCGTCATGCGCATCTGGGTGCACGCCAGCGAGAGCACCATCTGGATGTTCGGCGTGGGGCTGGTGCCGGGGTTGAAATCGGTCGCGAGCGCGACGATCGCGCCCGCGTCAATCAGCGCGCGCGCCGGTGCGTAGTCGCGCAGGCCGAGGTGGAAGCAGCAGCCGGGCAGCAGCGTCGCAGCGACGTCCGACTTGGCGAGCGCGCGGATGTCGCGGCGGTCGATTTTCTCCAGGTGATCCGCGCTCGCGGCGTTCAGCTCCACCGCGAGCCGCGCCGCGCCCGTGTGCGCGAGCTGCTCGGCGTGGATGCGCGGCGTCAAGCCGCAGGCACGCCCGGCGGTCAGGATGCGCCGCGCTTGCGCCACCGTGAACGCGCCGCGGTCGCAGAACACGTCGCAGAATCCGGCCAAGCCCTCGATGGCCACGCTCGGAATCCACTGCTTGACGAGCGCGTCCACATAGGCATGCGGCCGGCGGCGGTATTCGGGCGGCACCACGTGCGCGCCCAGGAATGTCGGCACAACATCAAGCGGCTGCTCCTGGTGGAGGATTTTCAGGAGGCGCAGCGTCTTCAGTTCGTTTGCGGCGTCGAGCCCGTAGCCGCTCTTTGCTTCGACCGTCGTCGTGCCGTGCGCGGCAAACAGCCGCAGCGCGGCCAGGGCTTTCTCTTTCAGGGCGTCCGAGCTCGTCTGGCGCAGCTTGCGCACAGTCGAGAGAATGCCGCCGCCCGCGCGCGCGATCTGCTCGTAGGTTTTTCCACGGATGCGCTGCTCGTATTCGTCGGCGCGGTTGGCGGGGAAGACGAGGTGCGTGTGTGAGTCCACGAACCCGGGCAGCACGACGCGGCCGCCGAGATCCAGTCGCCGCGCCCCGCGTACTTCAGCAAGCCGCGCGACGTTCTGTCGCGTGCCCACGGCAACGATGATGCCGTCGCGCACGAGAACTGCACCATCCGCGATGATACCGAGTTCATTGAGCGCACGGCCGCGGCGCGGCGCAGGCCCGCGCAGCGTCAGAAGTTCGGAGCAGCCGGTAATCAGGAGCGTCTGAGCCACGGCAGGTGATTGTAACGTGGCCTCCGCTGCGTCGCCAGGCGCCCGGCGGCTCTAATGGCCCGCCGCCGCTTTGCCGCGGAGGGCGGGCGCGAACACTTCCGTCGCAAACTGCTCGAGCGTCGTCGGCGTGGTGTTTTGCGCCGAGCGCGGCTCGAGCGGGTCGAGCAGGCCGTCATTCATGGCCTCGTTCATTTCCACCACGGCGTCGGCCATGGAGGCAGAGAGGCCCATTTGCCTCATCGCCATCTTCACCATGAAGCCGGGAACCGCCTTGTAGGAGAGGCCGTCTTTGCCAATCGCGTGGCCGAGGATCGCTGCAGCTTC
This sequence comes from Terriglobia bacterium, assembly GCA_041497955.1. Lineage (GTDB taxonomy): Bacteria > Acidobacteriota > Terriglobia > Acidiferrales > UBA7541 > JBGQHO01. The sequence goes on from JBGQHO010000035.1 coordinate 31,224, forward strand.
CTTCAGCGTGTAATCGCGCGGGCCGTGCAACTCGCGTACCTGGTGGCCGGAAAAACTCAGGCGCTCGAGCGATTCTGCTGCCACGGCCGCGATATCGGGCGTCGCGATCATCGGCACGGGCAGGTCCCCCTTGACCACGCCGGGCATCATGCCCATGGACTTGATGGCGCCAATATATTGCAGGAAGTTTTCCATGAAGAAGCCCGGGCGCAGATGGAGCGCATTGAGGCCGGGGACGCTGTTGAGCTTCTGCTCGAGGTCGTACAACCCGTTGATCGGCCCGACCTTTTCGGCGTGGTTCGCCCCGAGGCTGCTCAGGCTGACCGCGTAGGCGACGCCCGTTTTCTGGATTGCAGCGGCGATTGCGCTGCTGATCTTGGCCTGATATGCGCGGAGGTCTTCCGCCACAGGGTTCGGCGGAATCAATGCATACACAGCCTTCGCGCCCACAAATGCGCGCTCGAGCGCCGCGGCGTCATCGAGCGAAGCCACAAATGCTTCTGCGCCTTTCTTGACGAACCGCTCGAGCTTCGCTGCGTCGCGTCCGATGACGCGCACCTTCTCGCCTTTGGCCAACAGAGCGTCAGCAATGATGCTTCCCGTGTTTCCCGTCGCTCCAGTAATGACGTACATGAGTTCTCCTTATGCCTTTTGGATCTCAAGGTTAGTAGATGCTCCAGCGAGTTAGTTGGGCGCGGATCTTTTGCCCGATGCTCGAGATCAGAGCATCGGCAGCTTGATGCCGGACTTGCGGGCAAACTCCGTGGCCTCCGTGTAGCCGGCGTCGGCGTGGCGCGCGACGCCGATGCCCGGGTCGTTGGTCAGGACGCGTTCGATGCGAGCGGCCATTTCTTTTGTGCCATCGGCGACGGTCACCTGCCCGGCATGCTGCGAATAGCCGATACCCACGCCACCGCCATTGTGGATCGAGACCCACGACGCGCCGCTCGCCGTATTGAGCAGGGCATTGAGCATCGGCCAGTCGGCAACGGCGTCCGAGCCATCGAGCATCTTTTCGGTTTCACGGTAGGGCGAAGCCACCGAGCCGCAGTCGAGGTGGTCGCGGCCCATCACAATCGGCGCCTTCAGCTCGCCGCGCGCCACCAAGTCGTTGATCGCCAGGCCGAATTTGTCGCGCTCGCCGTAACCCAGCCAGCAAATCCGCGCGGGCAGGCCCTGGAAGCGCACGCGCTTCTGCGCGAGACGAATCCAACGGCTGAGGATTTCGTCACGCGGAAAAAGTTGTAAGACCAGCTCATCGGTGCGAAAGATGTCCGCAGGTTCGCCCGAGAGCGCGGCCCAGCGGAACGGCCCACGGCCTTCGCAGAAGAGCGGCCGGATGTACGCGGGCACAAAGCCGGGGAAGTCGTAGGCATCCTTCACGCCCTGCTCGAAAGCCATCGTGCGGATGTTGTTGCCGTAGTCGAAGGTCACAGCGCCAAGCTTCTGCAAATCGAGCATGCCGCGGACGTGCGCGGCGATGGCTTCCATCGCGCGCTTGCGATAGTCCTCGGGATTCTTGCGGCGCAGCTCGAGCGCCTGCTCAAGCGTCATGCCGTTAGGCAGGTAGCCATTCAGCGGATCGTGCGCGCTGGTCTGGTCGGTGAGCAGATCGGGCACGACGCCGCGCCGCGCCAGCTCCGGAACCACGTCGGCGCAATTGCCCACGAGGCCGACCGACGCGGCTTCGCGCTTGCGCACGGCGTTTTTCAGGATGCGCAGCGCCTCGTCGAGGTCGTTCACCATCACGTCGCAGTAGCCGGTCTTCACGCGCCGCTTGATGCGCTCGGGATCCACGTCGACGCCGAGGAACGCCGCGCCGTTCATCGTGGCGGCGAGCGGCTGGGCACCGCCCATGCCGCCCATGCCGCCGGTGACGACGAGCTTTCCGGTCAGGTCGCCGCTGAAATGTTTTCGCGCCGCGGCGGCGAACGTCTCGTACGTGCCTTGTAAAATCCCCTGCGTGCCGATGTAGATCCAGCTTCCGGCGGTCATCTGGCCGTACATCATCAGGCCCGCGCGCTCGAGCGCGCCGAACTGCTCCCAGTTCGACCAGTGGCCGACGAGGTTGGCGTTGGCGATGAGCACGCGCGGCGCGTAGGGATGCGTGCGGAAGATGCCTACGGGCTTCCCGGACTGCACGAGCAGCGTCTCGTCGTTTTCGAGCGCGCGCAGCGATTCGACGATCGCCTGGTAGCACGCCCAGTTACGCGCGGCCTTGCCTGTGCCGCCGTAGATGATCAGCTCTTCGGGCTTCTCGGCCACTTCAGGGTCGAGGTTGTTCATCAGCATGCGTAGCGCGGCTTCCTGGTGCCAGCCCTTGCAGGAAAGCGCGGTGCCGCGCGGCGCGCGCACCGGTTGATACGTGGCATCCGGGGAGGCGAGTTTGCTCATGCGGCGGCTCTCCAGGCGATGATATCCCACCCGGGCACCGGAGTGTAGCCCACGGCGCATTGCGCGCGCCGCGCAGGGTAGAATAGATGGGCTGACGAATTCGTATGCCCTATCCCTCTCTCACCAAGAAGCTGCTCGATGCGGTGGACCGCTTCCGCCAGCCCCAGGCGCAGATGTTCAAAGCCGGCGAGCGCTGGGAGGCCATCTCCGCCGACGAGATGCTGCGACACATCGCGGGGCTTTCGCGCGGGCTCGCGGAACTCGGTGTGGGCGTGGGCGACCGCGTGGGCCTCTTTTCGGCCAACCGGCCCGAATGGCACGTCGCCGACTTCGCCATCCTCGGGCTCGGCGCGATTGACGTGCCCATCTATTTCAGAGAATCGCCCGAGCGCATGGCTTACATCCTGAACCACTCCGGCGCGAAGGTGGTCTTCGTGGCCGGGGTGGAGCAGGCGCAGCGGCTGCTCGCATGCCGCGCGCAGTTGCCCGCCGTCGAACACGTCATCGTGGCGGGCGCGCCGGGGCTGGACGGCAATCTGCTGCACTACGAGACGCTCGTCGCCGCGGCGGGCGATGCGGAAATCGCCGCGTACCGCGAGCGCGCCGCGCAGGTGGCGCCCGACCAGCTCGCGACGATTATCTACACCTCGGGCACGACGGGCGAGCCGAAAGGCGTGATGCTCACGCACGCGAACCTCACCTCGAACGAGATGGACGGGTTCGAGACGCTCGAATACAGCCCGCGCGACCTCGCGCTCGCCTTCCTTCCGCTCTCGCACGTGTACGAGCGCATCATGGGCTACGTGTACCTCTTCAACGGCGTGCCGGTGGCCTACCTTGAGCGCATGGAGGACGTGGCGCAGGCGCTCCTCGAAGTGCGGCCGACGGTGGCGGCGGCCGTGCCGCGCTTCTTCGAGAAGGTCTACGCGAACGTGATGGAAAGCGGTCAGAAGGCCGTCGGATACCGCCGGCAGGTTTTTGACTGGGCGATGCACGTGCTGCGCGAAGCCATTCCCTGGCGCGCGTACGGGCGCACGGCCCCGGCTGACGTGAAGCTTTCCTGGCAGGTTGCCGACCGCCTGGTTTATTCCAGGATCCGCGCGGGGCTCGGCGGCAGAATTCGTGCGTTCTGTTCTGGAGGCGCGCCGCTCGCGCGGGAGCTTGCGGAGTTCTTCTGGGCCATCGACGTCCGCGTGTATCAGGGCTACGGGCTGACGGAAACTTCGCCGGTGATCGCATCGAACAATCCGCTTGCGAACAGGGTCGGGACCGTGGGCCAGCCGATCCCTCACGTCGAAGTGCGCATCGCCGAGGACGGCGAAATCCTCGTGCGCGGGCCGTGCGTCATGCAGGGCTACTACGGGAACACAGAATGGACGCGCGAGGCGTTTACCGAAGACGGCTGGCTGCGCACCGGCGACATCGGCCGCCTGGATGAAGACGGCTACCTGAGCGTCACCGACCGCAAGAAGGATCTGCTGAAGACCGCCGCAGGAAAATTCGTAGCGCCGCAGCCGATCGAGAACAGCCTGAAGGCGAGCCCATTCATATCGAATGCGGCCGTCGTGGGCGACAAGCGCAAGTTCGTCGTTGCGCTGATCGTGCCGCACTTTGAAAACGTGGCCGCGCGCGCCCGCGAAGCCGGCCTGGAATTTTCGTCGAACGCGGAGATGGCGGCGCATCCCTGGGTGCGCGAGCTGATCGGCAAGGAAGTCGAAGAGCTGAACGCGCACCTGGCGCGGTACGAGACGATCAAGCGCTTTGCGCTGCTCGACCACGATTTCACATTCGACGGCGGCGAGCTCACGAACACGCTCAAGCTCAAGCGGCGCGTGATCGAGCAGCAATGCGGCGACGTCATCGAGCAGCTCTATGCCGACGTCGAAGAGCCGCGCCCCGCGCCGCGCAAGTGATCCCCGCCTATTGCGGCTTTGCGGGCGCCGGCGCGGCAACGGCCAGCGTCTCCGGCATGTCCGCCAGCACGTAAGCCATCACCGCCAGGTGCGCGATCGCGCGGCGAAAATTCTGCGGGTCCACTTTGTCGAACGTGTCGGCGTTCGTGTGGTGCCAATCGAAGTAATGCTCACCCACGGTGCGCAGACCGAGGCTGGGCACGCCATCCCGCGTCAGCGGGCCGATATCCGTGCCGCCGCCTCCCGCGGAAATCTGGCCGCCGTCGATGCCTTCGAGCAGCTTGCCGATTTGCCGCACCTTTTCGAGCGCCGCGGCGTAGCGCGGGTCTTCTGGCTTAGCGTCAACGCCGGGCAGCGTGAAGCCGAATCCGACGGGCTTCTCCGCGCCGCCATCCATTTCAATCGCCGCGACGTGTTTCTTAACGTCGTTGCCGAGCGCTTCGCGATACGCGCGGCCGCCGCGCGCGCCGTTTTCTTCGTTCGTCCAGAGCACGACGCGCACCGTGCGCCGCGGCCGCAGCCCCAGGCGCTTGAGCAGCTCCACGGCTTCCCAGGCGGCGACGGCGCCCGAGCCATCGTCCTGCGCGCCCTGGCCGACGTCCCAGGAATCCATGTGCCCGCCGAGCACGACGACTTCGTCAGGCTTTTCGCGGCCGGTGACCTCGCCCATCACATTCGCGGAGTCCGCGTCGGGGAGCATCTTCGCTTCCATGTAAAGCTTCACGCGGACTTCCTTGCCCGCGTCGGTCATGCGGTGGATCCACTCGGCGTCTTCGACCGTAATCGCCGCACCCGGAATCACGGGGCCCGCAGCGCTCGCTTCGTCAATGACCATCGTGCCGGTGTGCGGCGTGTAGAGGCTCCGCGGCGTCACCGAGCGCAGCAGCATCGCCACGGCGCCCAATTGCGCCGCGCGCGGGGCGCCGCCGGTGCGAAAGCGGACGGTCTGGCCGTAGTTGGTAAACGGTACGTCGTAGAGAACGATCTTGCCCTGCACCTTTTCGCGGCCCAGCGCGGTGAGCTCTTCATAGCTGCGCACGACGACGACCGGCGCGGTGATCCCTTCCGGCGGCGTCGCCGTGCTGCCGCCGAGCCCCAGCATCAGCAGCGGCTTCTCAACCGGCGCAGTGACTGTGGCGTATTCGCGGCCGCGCACCCAGTGCGGCACCTTCACGGGTTGCAGGCGCACGTTTTGGAGGCCGCCCGCGCGCATCGTCTCCGCGGCCCAGGCGACGGCGCGCTCGAGCTGCGCGGAGCCGCTGAGCCGGTTGCCGATTTGCGTCGTGAGGTAAGTGAGCTTCTCCCAGCCGCCGTTGTCTTCGAGCGCGCCGCCAATGATGCGGCCCGCCGCGTCGCGATACTGTTCGGTGAGATTCGGTCTCGTCTCCTGGGCAAGCGAAGCTCCACCGAGAGGGAACAGAGACGCAAGCGCTACCAGCAGTGCAGCAAGAGCCCGATTCATAGCTCGATAAGTCCTCCCTCCGATGCATCCGCCAGCAAAACGAAGTGCGATACTAGGCGCGCTCCCCAACCAAGTCAACGCGGGGCGTCAGCCTCCTCGGCTTCGGGCCCGACGTATTTGACTTCGACAGGCCGGACCTGTGGGGTGTCCTCGAGTTCGGCCAGCATGTCCTGGCGGCCCAATATCGCTTCGCGCAGGGTGCGGCGCAGATCGCCGTGCCATTGGTCGTGGCCGCGCGCGAGCTGCGCTTCGTGCCGCACGGCGCTGAGACTATTGAGCAGCAACTGGCCGATGTAAGCGAGCACGGCGGCATTGCGCGGGGCAACGCGGCCCTGCGCGGCCAAGGAGAAGAGTTTTCCGAGCGCGTGATTGACCGCGGTGGCCGTGGTCAGCTCCGCGAACGGGCCCAGCAGCTCGGCGGAGACGGCTTGGGCGTCGCGGGCGTGGCGCTGCCAGTGCGAGAGGCAGAGCGAGTCGTGGCCGGGCAGCGCAGGCATGCGGCAGCGGCGGCCATCGGTCGTTGTGCGCTGACATTGTTCAACGGATTGTTCACCGCCTCGGGCCTTATTTCTCTTAGACATAGCGGACCTCGTTGGGGGGACCCCCCCCCGCATTTTTCGTAAGTGTTCATTTCAGAGAAGATGCAGTCGTACCCTCCCGCAAGTGGCCATTCCAAAGGACTTGGCGCGCGATTCCTCGTAAGAGGGTGCCGGCCTGTCATCCCTGGGCTCACGCCCTCGGCTACTCTTCCGCCCCTTCACGGCGCTCCACAAGGACGTCAACTGAGCCACCTCCAATCGTGTGCCCGGCTCTCGGCATGCGTACTCTATTTTAGCGCAGCGGTGAGGATCAAAGAGAAATGGGGTGTGTTCGAACGCGGCCCAGGGCCGCTAACAGCAAGAAAACTCAGGGCCGAGGGGAGTGAACAACGGAGTGGACATGGAAGTGGACATCGGACCAGTTTCCCCGGTGCCAGAAACCTGTCGGGTGCTTGTCCCCTAAAGCGTCGAGCAATCCGTGTTACTCCCAACGAAACACCTTCGTCGAGAGCGCCGTGCAAACGACAAACACCACGGCCAGTGCCGCTACGTCGCCCACGTGGGCCGACCACGCGTCGCCGTTCCAGATTCCCTGGAGTAGAGGCACAGCGTAGGTTAGCGGCAGCACTCGCGCCACCGCGTGAAGCACTGGCGGCAGCGATTCAACGGGCACGAAGAGTCCGGAGACAGCGATCATCGGGTACAGAATGATGGCGCCGATCGGCTGCGCAAAGCGCGCCGTGGGAACGATGCTGGCGATCAGAAAACCGATCGACAAGATGCTCCAAGTGCTGATCAGCAGCGCAATCGTGAAAGAGAACAATGGAACGTGAACGTCGACGGGGTAGTAGCGTTTGCCTGCCAGGACCATTAAGGCCAGCGTGGCCGCGGTGAGTATCAGCTTCACGATCACGTGGGCGGTAAGGATCGTCTGCGGGCGCAGTGGCGTGGCGCGGAGTCGCTTGAGGATGCCACCCTCGCGGTAGATGGAGATAATCGTGACCAGCGAAAGCACAGCGCTGACGGCGATCAGAACCGACACAAGAACTGGTAGACCCACGCGGATAAAACTGCTGGCAGCGAGTGAGGGGGGCGCGAGTCTGCGGCCAGCTACACGGCCCAACACGAGGAAAACTAGAACAGGGAAACCGATCGTGCCGAATGCGCCAAGCGGCTCGCGCAGGAAGATCTTGATCTCGATCCA
>JBGQHO010000036.1:0-37634 GCA_041497955.1 Terriglobia bacterium
AACCGATTCTTCGCCCCGGCCCATGGCCAACAGGTAATGCGCGTAGCTGTGATGCAGGTCGGCATCATTGGGTTTCAATTCCAACGCGCGCCGGAACTCTTTTTCCGCGCCGGGCCAATCCCAATCGTGATGGAGCTTAACTAGGGCCAGCGCGCCATGCGCTTCGGACAGGCCATCGTCGCCCTCAAGGGCCTTCAACGCCGCGGCCTTTGCCATGGAATAAGCCGGCTGCGGCGGGAGGATGCCGAAGTAACCCAGCCACGTGTAACAGCCGGCAAGGCCGGCGTACGCCTGCCAGTATTTCGGGTCCGCGCCGATCGCTTGCTTGAAAAACTCCACTCCCTTCTCCAGGTCCGCGGCTGTGCGACAGTGATAAAGGCCCTTGAGGTAAGCCTCATGCGCCGTGGGGTTCACCGGGCGGGCGCTGCCTAGCCGGGCCAACTCCTGCGAAGTCAATTGGACCCGAACTTCCTGTGCAATGGCCCGTGCCACATCGTCCTGCAGCGCCAAAACGTCGCTGAGGTCGCGCTCGTAGTTCTTTGCCCACAAGTGCCGGTCGGTAGCCCCGTGGATCAACTGCGCGGTGATCCGCACACGGTTCCCGAACCGGATGACCGAGCCTTCGATCACGGCATCCACGTGCAACTCCCGCGCAATCTCGGGCAGGGATTCCGGTGATCCTTTGTACCGCATCGCCGAAGTCCGCGAAATCACCCGCAGCGCACTGATTTGCGCTAGGTTGCTGATCAAGGCCTCGGTCATCCCGTCTGCGAAATACTCCTGGCCGGGATCGCCGGACATGTTTGTCAAGGGCAGAACGGCCAGCGACTCGATCTGCGTGGCGCCGCCGCGGCTCAGCAGCCGCTCCCGCAAACCGCCCACGTTGAGCCCCAAGAGCACCCCCACAAGCAGCAACGCGCCAATTCCTCCCGCCAGAGCCACCCGCGATAGAGACGTTCGGGCCGGCGTCGCCGCGGTGACGGCCGTAGCCGTGGTGGGCGCCGCCAGCCGCCGCAAGTCCACGGTGAGTTCTTTCGCTGACTGGTAGCGGTTCTCTGCGTCTTTATCCAGGCACTTCAGAATGATCCGCTCCAGTTCCGGGGTCGTTCGCGGGTTCACCACCCGAGGCGGAACGGGCGGCTGATGCAGGATTGCATCCGTTAATTGCGAAGCAAGCTGTTCGGAATACGGCCGCCGGCCCGTGGTCAGCTCGTAGAGAATGACCCCGGTTGCATAGATGTCCGTGCGGGCGTCGACGGGCTCACCGCGCAATTGCTCTGGCGACATGTACGGCAGCGTACCCGACACAGCGGCCGTCGCGCTCATCGTTTCCGTTGCGGCCTCGGCGGTCACCGGGCGCAGCAGCTTCGCCAAGCCGAAGTCCAGGACCTTCGCCTGGCCCTTTGGCGTCACCAACACGTTGCCGGGTTTGAGGTCCCGGTGCACGATGCCCTTTTCGTGCGCTTCTTCGAGCGCGGCGGCAATCTGCGTCGCAAGCGCCAGCGTCTCCTTTTCCGATGGCGCGCCGCCCCCCAACCGCTGCGCCAGCGTTCCTCCGGGGATGTACTCCATCACCAAAAAATCCACCCCGCCCTGCGTGTCGAAGTCGTGGATCACTCCGATGTTCGGATGATTCAGCTTGGCCAGCGCCAGAGCTTCTTTGCGGAAGCGCTTGCGGGCGGTTTCATCAGTGAGGGCCCCGGCGGGGAGGATTTTCAGAGCGACATCTCGTTCCAGGCGCTCATCCTGGGCGCGGTAGACAACACCCATTCCGCCTTCGCCGATCTTCTCGACGACACGGTAATGGCCAAGTGTCTGGCCGATCATGCGGGGGAGTCGCCTCTGGCAGGAATCTTAGGCGTCGCACTCCGCCAAGTCAACGAGCTGGGTAAGCGATCGTGTAGTTGGAATGCTGGAAGCGCGAGACTGTGCCAAAAGGATTTCGTTTCGGCACTGCACGCGCCTTGGCGCACATGGTTTCGGGGCACAGGATGAATCCGGGCCGAACTCTATTTTCGAGGGCATCAAGCCGAACAGCTTCAGCAACCGTGGCGAAATCCCAGTAGTCTGAGAAGAAACCACCCCACTCTTGGCCCAGATGTTCGTGCGAGGGTCTGGCACGCGGCTACTTCACTTCGATCGAACTGGGTAGGCCATCGATGATCCCCTGCCATGCTGTCCGAGAGACAACGGGGCCAAAGATCGCCAGGACATACGCACTGAGCCTCCTCTTGACGACGATGACCAACACGGTTCCTTCGCCACCCCATGCGCTCAATCGTAACTCTCGCGCAGGCATACCGTTGACCAGTAGTTTTTCTTCGCCCTCCAAGGTGTACGTGCCTTTGGCCAGAAGGTTGTCGCGCAGGGCAGCAACAAAGTCGTCGAGTGACTGGGTTGGGGCCGAAAACACAGGCCAAAATCCCGCAACAAAACCTTCCGGGCCCACCCCTTGTGGGCCCAAGAGGTCGCAAAAGTGGCTGCTTTTCCCAGTGTCAGGGAGCCAGATGCCGGGCAGGCGGAGGGTAACTCCGTATGTTGGGTTTTGATAGACGAGGCCGGAGTCATCTGCTCCTAACGTGGCCCGTGACTGGTCAATCTTGAGGAATTGGTTGGAGAACCAGCGCGAAGCCACGTAAACACCAAAAGCAATGGCGAGGAGAAAAAGCCCCACGAAAAGAAAGAGCTTGAGACGAGTTTTCCTGGGGCCCTCGCCAGCGGGACTGTTATTTTGTCCCGGAGCAGTGGATGCGCTCATAGGCAAGGAATCTCCATGCCTACGTATCACGGCCCCGCACGCGGAGCAAGGGCGGATGAATAAGCGGATTTCCAGCAGAGACATTGCAATGGGTCAATACTATTCCCTTATGACACGAGCACTCACTATGTTGCAGGGAATCTCCAGTGCGCCACATTCACAGAGCCATGTCCGATAGCCTTTTCCTTTCTTAAACCTCTGCCGCTGCCGGGCAGCTGCTACGCCTCTACCTCCTGGGAAATCCCTCCCAGGGTCCCTTGTCGAAAGCGTGCCCGAAGGGCGTTTGGTTTCTCTCGCCCGCGCGCTGTGCTAGACTGCGGCCTGCAGGCGCAGAGCTTGCCGATGCGTGGAACTTCGGGCTCTGTGCGACGATGTCCCGCAAACCCCGCCAGGCCCGGAAGGGAGCAACGGTAGCGGGAACGCATCGGGCGCCGCGGAGTACCCGAAGTTCCTCTCATCGTTTCGGGGCAGAGCCGGTTCCACCCATGAGCTACCTGGTCATCGCCCGGAAGTGGCGCCCGCAGAGCTTCGGCGAAGTTATCGGCCAGCGCCACGTCACGGAAACCCTCGCCAACGCTATCCGCACCGGTCGCGTCGCGCACGCGTACATTTTTTCCGGCGCGCGCGGCGTGGGCAAGACCACCACGGCGCGCATCCTGGCCAAAGCGCTGAACTGCATCAAGGGTCCCACGCCCGAGCCGTGCAACGAATGCGATTCCTGCCGGGAGATTGCCGCGGGCACTTCCCTCGACGTCATTGAGATTGACGCCGCGTCGAACCGCGGCATCGACCAGATCCGCGAATTGCGCGAGATGGTGCGCTACGCGCCCGCTTCGGCGCGCTACAAGGTCGTCATCCTTGACGAAGCGCACATGCTGACCGACGAGGCCTCGAACGCGCTGCTGAAAACGCTCGAGGAGCCGCCCGACAAGGTGATCTTCGTGCTCGCCACCACGCAGCCCGAGGACCTGGTGGACACGATCCGCTCGCGCGCACAGCATTTCCATTTTCGCGCCCTCTCGTTCCAGGAAATCGTGGACGCGCTCGGCCAGATTGCCGCCAAGGAAGGCCTGCAGATCGAATCCGGCGCGACGGCGGTGATGGCGCGCGCGGCCGAGGGCAGCCTGCGCGACGCGCTCTCGCTGCTCGAACAGGCCATCGCCTATTGCGGCACGACGATCACCGACGCGCCGGTGCGCGAGCTGCTCGGCGTCGTGCCGGAAGAACTGCTGGACTCGCTCGTCGAAGCCATCGAAGCGCGGTCGGCCGAGCGTGTGCTCGCGCTCGTGCATGGGTTTCTCGCCGAGGGGCGCAACCTCCAGCATTTCTGCCGCGAAACGATCCGTCATTTCCGCAATCTTCTGGTCGCGCGCGTCTCCGGCGCAGACTCCGAGCTGATCGCCGCGCCCGCTGAGGAGCGCCCGCGGCTGGCGCGCCAGGCCGCGCAATTCACCGAAGAAGACCTGACGCGCTTCTTCCAGATTCTTCTCGCGACCGATGACGATCTGCGCCACAGGCCCGATCCGCGGTTGCATCTCGAGATGGGCCTGTTGCGTATGGTGAACGCCGCGCGGCTGGCTCCGCTTGAGGAATTGCTCGCCGAGCTCAATCAGGAGGGCGACGCGCCGCGCAAGCCTTCTGCGGTGACGGCGCCCGGCACGACGATGCGCTCCGAAGCCGCGCCGAGCGTTTCTGCGCGCGCGGCGGGGGCTGCAGCTTCCGCAGTCACAGCGCAGGAACCGCGCGCGCCGCGGCCCGTGCCCGCTTCGCCGCCAAGCGCGGTGGCCAAAGTCGCCGGGGCGCTGAACGGCATCGAAGCCGCGCAGGTCGAAGCCATCAAGTCCGCGATCCTCACGCAGCAGCGTTTCCTCGGCGAGCTCGTCGAACACGTTTGCCGGTGGGAGCTCGACGGCGGCGAAATGCGCCTCTACTTCCCCACCGAGAGCCGCGCGCTGGCCGAAATGTTGCAGGCACGAGACCCTATGGAGAAATTGCGCACAATCTCGAGCCAGGTGGTCGGCCAGCCGCTGCGTGTGTGTGTTAAACTCGAATCTGCGCCGGGGATGGGCGCTGCTCCGAAACTGAAGCCCGGTTCGCCGGAGTTGCGCGCGCAGTTTGAACGCGACCCCATCGTGCGCGCGATGCTGGAGCGCTTCGGAGGCAGGATCTCCGAAGTCCGGCGTCGGAGCGAGGACGACCATGGAAGTTAAAGCGCTGCAGCAGATGCTCTCCCAATTCCGGCAGATCCAGGAAAACCTGCAGAAGCAGGTGGACGCCGTGCAGGTGGAGGCATCGGCCGGAGGCGGCATGGTCATTGTGAAGATGAACGGGCAGAAACAGGTGACGCAGGTGCGCATCGATCCCGACGTCTTCAAGAGCAAAGACCAGGAAATGCTGCAGGATTTGATCCTCGCGGCTGTGAACGAGGCGTGCCGGCGCGTGGACCAGGAACTCGCCAACCAACTCAAGAGCCTCACCGGCGGGATGCCCGGGGTTGCCGGGCTCAAGATCCCCGGCCTGTTCTGACGAGATTTTCCGCGTGGACTTTGAAGCTTCGGAGCGGCAGCAGGAGCTGCTGAGCGTTGCCTCATGCCTGATTTTCCCAAATCCGTCGAGCGGCTGGTCGAAGAGCTGAAGCACCTGCCCGGCATCGGACAGAAAACCGCGCAGCGGCTGGCGTTCCATCTGCTGCGCGCGCCGGCCGAGGAAGCGCTGGCGCTGGCCGAAGCCATCCGCGACGCCAAGCAGAACATCCGCGAATGCTCGGTGTGCAGGAACATCACGGACACGGATCCCTGCCTCTACTGCACCGGCCCCAGCCGCAACCGCAAGACGATCTGCGTGGTGGAAGAGTCGCATAACATCCTGGCCGTCGAGAGGACGCGGCAGTTCAGCGGGCTCTACCATGTGCTCGGCGGCGCGCTTTCGCCGCTCCAGGGCTTGGGCCCGGAACAGCTCCACATCAAGGCCCTGATCGAGCGGCTGAAGGGCGGCGGCGTCGAGGAAATCATCATCGCCACGAACCCGACCGCCGAAGGCGAAGCCACCGCCGTCTATATTTCCAAGCTCATCAAGCCGCTCGGCATCCGCGTCACGCGGATCGGCGTGGGCATCCCGGTCGGCTCGGACCTCGAATACGCCGACGAAATCACCATGCTGAAGGCCATGGAGGGCCGCCGCGAATTGTAGCGGCGGTCTCCCCAAGGCGCTCCGCCACTTCGCGCTTGACTTCCGCCGAACTTAACCCTAGCTTATCCTTAATCTTCCAGTATATGTTTGCGCTTGTCCGCTTTTGAGGAGGTCTTATGCGTAGTCTCCGCGTCATCTCCAGCTTTGGCCTGCTGGGGGCCATGCTCTGGCTCCAGGCCTGCGGACAGGCGCCGGGCGAACAGCCAACTCGGACCACTACCCTGCTCACCGGGGCGGAAGACGGCTACTACCAAAAGGTGTGCTTGGCGCTCAAGTCCGAGGGCGAGAAGAGAAATCTGAAGATCCAGTGCATCGCTACCGATGGTTCCCGTCAGAATGTCGACAAGCTCCGGACCGGCGCTGCGGAGTTTGCGATCGTACAGAGTGACGTGGCGCACCGCGCGTGGAAGGGCGAGCTCCCGTTCGAGAAGAAGGCCGATTTCATGCACCTTGTTACGCCGCTCTACACCGAAAAGGTGCATATCCTGGTGAGCCCGCACCAGTATTTGATTTCGCTCGCACAACTGAAAGTGAAGCGGATGTGGCTGGGGAAGGAGGACAGCGGCAGTGAGTTTTCCGCCCTGACTATCTTGCAGGCTGCGGGCTTCACGACCCCGGAACTTGCGCGAGTCACCCGCGCCTCGCGCTCGCGCAAGCGGATCGACAGCCGCACGGCCTTTGCGTTGCTCCGCGCCGAGCCCGACCATCAGGGCAGCTATCCCCTGGACGCCATGATTGATGCAGACCTTCCCGGCCGAGGGGCTGCGGCCGGAATGCTCGAGTCGCTCGGCATCCGCACCTGGCCGCAGGAAACCGACGACGTGCCGAAGGAAATGTCGAAATCCGTCCTACTTCTCCAGCCGGAACTGAGCATTTCCAAGCTGGAAGATCTCAGAGGCAAGGCGCTGTGGGCGGAAAACCCCCGCATCTCTCCCGCCTCGGACGTACTGAAAGCAATCGGCGGGCAAGTCACGACGCCGGACGCAACCCCTCAAGGCAACGAGCCCGACGTGAGCCACGCGTTCACCGCGCTCCTCGAGAGGAGAATCGACGCCCTGCTGCAGCCGAAGGCGCTCGACCCCGAGCTCATTCGGGCCCTCCTTCAGGAGGCGGGCTACGGCGTGCTCCGGTTGCCGTCGAATGAGACGACTGGCGGCGGAAACCTCGTCATCTACACGCGACCGAGTCTTAACATCCATTCCCCCGAAGATCTGGCGAACAAAGCCGTCTGGTGGGACAGGCGGCTAAACCAGGAGGTCTCTTCGGCCCTGGTTCCCGCGGGCACACCGGAGCAGACCAAACAGGCGTGGGAGAAACTGCACATCGGTAAGGTACAAGAGATGAACCCGTCGATCGCGCTCGCCCTCCTCCGGCTGCGCGAGCTGGACGTGGTCTTCCAGACAACCGTCGCCCCCTCGAGCACGATTCGCCCTGTTCTCAACCCGAAGACGGAGGTGCGGCCCATGGGCATCGACTTGCCCATCGTAGAAAAGCTCATCGAAGACGGCAGCTATCTGGAGACGTCTCTGCAGCGCACGGCGTACCCGGAGCTCGAAGCGGGCGTGTACGCGCTGGGCGTGCAGTCTCTTCTGGTCACGCGGCTCGGCGAGTCGAAAGCGGAGAACGCCAAGGTACTCGCCCTGTGGAACCTGCTCAATGACGATCAGGCGGGAATTCAAGCGGCGCTCCTGACGAGAGTCCAGCATGACAAGAATGGCGTCCCGATTGAGCCGGCCACGCTTACTCTGATCGGGAGCCCTGTGCGGCCGCAGATCTGGTGGTTTGCGCACAAGCAAGTGCGCGACCTCCTGCCGCGATTCCCCATCCGCAAGAGTGCGCTCGAATGGGTGATCGCGCTGGTGTGCGCTCTGGCCGCGATCGCGACTCTTGCTTTCCTCCTCGAAAAAACGCGGCCGCATGCGGCGCGGCTGTTCCTGCCGGCGCTGGCCGTGGCCTCCTGCTTGCTGTTGTGGATGGTCGGCGCAATCTGGCTGCAAGCCGTCGAAGGGGACATCAGCCAGGAGTTCACGTCTCTCCATCAGTCCGCATGGTCGCTCGCCCAGACCGTGGTCGGACACTTTATTTACGCGGTGCATGCTCCGTTGCCCGCCACGCGCGACGGCCAGCGCGCGATGGACTTCTTCTCCTGGCTGTGCGTGGCCGTGGTGGGGAGCTTGCTCATCCCGCTGGGGAAGAAAACCTGGAAGAACAAGATCCAGCCGCGCCTGGAGGACTGGCAGCAGCCCAAGCCCGGCTAGTCCACGGCCGGGCGTCCGTTGTTTCTTTCATATCGTATTGCGATATACATAGCCGGCCGGTCTTCTCCGGCCAGTTTCCCCTTGCGCAGTGCCCCTTGCGGCGGTATAAATTCACCAGCGGCGCCTGTGGAATCGCGGATTCCAAGCTGAATCGACGCATACATCGCCTTCCTCTTATTGGATAGCGCGATTCCGCGGGGCCGAGGGTGGGGGTGGTCCCATGAATCCGATAGACCGTCGAACGTTCCTGGCGGGCCTGGCCGGGTCGTTCGTGCTGGTTTCGGCAGAGTCCTTGCGCGGCGGCGCGCTGCTCGCCGCACCGCAATACGGCGCGGCGCCTGCGAAACCAGCCATCGGCGCAGCGTCCGATGCCTGCTGGCTGGACGTGGCCGCGCCGTTCGTGGTGGAAGATCCCTCCCTCGAACTCGTCACGCAAATCCTGCTGACGGCCACGTGCTTCCCGGGCGTGGATGGCTTCCGCGACTCGAAGTACGCCACCGAATACCAGATCCTTCTCTGGGACGCGAACGGCCGCGAAATTCCTCTGGGCAACGACGGGCGGCTGGAAATTCCTTCCCTGCGGCCCACGCTGGTGAAGATGACGGACGTCGCGGGACGCAAAGCGTTCTGGGGCGGCGCGAAGATCCGCATTGCGCCCTCGCGCAACCAGGTTTCGCGCGCCGGCGACCTCTTCAGCGCGGGATTCGTGCGCTGGGCCACGCCGGGCAATTTCGACAACGTGCACGCGCACCCCGCAGCGCCGCAGCAGGCGCTGGGGCACTACAACTATTCGATGCCCTTCCCTTCGCTCGGCGAATACCACGCCGCGTTTGCGCTGTTCAACCCCAACGACACCGAATCGGCAGGCGCGGTGCGAACGGTGGACCGCCTCGGCCGCACGGTCGTCGAGCGGCCGTACAAGCTGAACCCGCACCAGACCACGCTCTACACGCTGGCCGACCTGAAGCCGGCCGCTACGCCCGGCGAAGCGCTGGCCATCGCGCCGCTGAAGGAAGAAAAGGTGCGCGACGGCGGCGTCGTCGTCGTGCACAACGATAGCGACGTCGTCTCATTCGCGTACACGCTGATGAAGGGACGCGACGGCAAGAGCTTCACCGTCGAGCACCCACTGCACTTTTCCTCCGACGCGCCGGTGAAGCCTGCGCGCCCGACGCCTTATGGGCCCAACCGCGCGTTCCCTGCTTCGGCGTTGCTCTATACGCCGCTGCTCTTCGCCGGCCGCCGGTTCGGCGAACTGCAACTCGAGTCCCGCTTCTACCTGAGCGCCAGCCGCTGGCTGGAAGAGGCCCTCTGGATGATGCCGTTCGTCACGACGTCCGACGGCATGATCGCCTGGGTCTCGAATCGCGACGAGAAATTTCCCGAGCGCGTGACGCCCGCCGCCGTCACCGACCAGGGCCTGCTGCGGCTGACGGAATTCCAGAGCTGCCGGCTGGACGCGCGCGGCTTGCCGCTGCCGGACGCTTTTTCCGGCGGGTTCGGGGTAGCCACGATCCCCAAGACTTCGCACTCGCTGAACAAAGTCGAAGTGCGCGTCACGAACTGGGGCCGCGCGGCATTCACGCACTTCCGGCCCGGCGGCGCGGTCCACAAGAGCTACCGCAAGGCCGAGAACCGCGGCGACGTGGCGAGCGACTACATCGTTTCCGGCTGCCAGGTGCGCGGGCGCGGCGACAACCGCAAGCGCGATTGCTTGCTCGCCCTGATGAACATCGAATTCGAGGAAGAGCACACCGATGCGCCGACGATTCAATTGTTCGGGCCGTCGGGCCTGCTGGCGGAAAAGAAGGTGGGCGACTTCCCGCCGCTGGCGTGCCGGCACCTGCTGGTGTCGGAGCTTTTCCCGCAGGTCGAAAGCGATCCGGGAACCCCGCTGACGGTGCGCATGCTGGCGCCGAACGCGATGATGATTGTCTCGGCGCTGCACATCGACTACGAGCGGCGCGACATCGCGCTCGAGCACGGTTCCGACCGGCACTCGACCTTCCAGGACTTTAAGTGCTAGCCTGTCCACGGGCCGCAGCGTAGAATGCCGCTGCCGGAGGTTCCCCACTCCGCGTCCCCCGGCCCGGGAGGATCGAGTGGCAAATCTCGGTGAGTACATGGCTCGGTACGACCACGAGCACACGCGCGCGGGCAACAAGATCCTTCACGGCCTTGGTATTCCGGTGATCTTCGCAGGGATTGTGCTGCTTGTCCTGGCGCAGTGGCGGCTGGGACTTGCGCTGTTTGTGAGCGGGTGGGTGCTGCTCTTCCTGGGACACCGTCTGGAAGGCAACAAGCCCGCATTCTTTCAGGGGCCCATTTATTTTCTGGTGGGTCCGCTCTGGGTGGCAAGAGAGGTTAAGGATTTTCTGATCGGCCGCGGCCGCCAAGCCCACGTCCCCGGGCCGCGGTAGGTTCAACCAGCAACTTGATTCGCCCGCTTGCCGCACAGGTGGCTCTCGACGGGCCTGCGCAGCAGTGGTAGTCTCCGCCCGAGGTGGGTGTGCCCGGACCCTCGCCGAACTCCGACCCCGATTCGCAGAAGCGCCGCAGCACGCGCATCGTGCAGGCTGTGCCGGTGACGGTTACGGGTGTGGACGCGCTCGGCCGGCCCTTCCAGGAACGCACCTCCACGCTGGCCATCAATTGCCACGGCTGCCGCTACCAGTCCAAGCACTACGTGCTGAAAAACATGTGGGTCGCGCTGGAGATTCCCCACCCCGAGACGGGCCACGAGGAGCGCCGCGTTCGCGGCCGGATCACCTGGATCCAGCGGCCGCGCAACGTGCGGGAACTCTTCCAGATCGGCGCCGAGCTCGAGCTGCCGGGGAACATCTGGGGCATCGCGTTCCCGCCGCCGGATTGGTCCCCCTACGTGGAATCGGCGGTGCCGCCCGTCCCCGAAGCAGGCGCCGAAGAAGTCTTCCCAGAAGAATGGCTGGGGGAGGAAGTGGACAGCAACATTCACGTTCTGCCCGGCCCTGCTGCGTTGGACACCTCGGTGACTCTGGCGCGGCAGGTCTCGCGTCTGGTGATGGAAGCGCGGCAGCAAATCCAGGCAGCGGTGCGCGAGGCCACCGCCAAAGCCATCACCGCCGAGATTCGCCCGCTGCTGGCGGGCATGCAGACGCAGTTCAACCAGGCCGCGGAACGCTCACTGCACGCGACGGCCAGCGCCTATGCCGAGCAGGTGGTGCACCAGGCCGTCGGCCAGATCGCCGAGGCGCGCGAGGCCGGCCTCGAGGAACTTCGCGCGCAGTGGCGCGAGGAGATGCAGGGGCAGATGGAAGAGGCCGGCCGCTCGCTTGCCGCAGAGCTTGCCGAAGCTCGCCGGGCCCAGGAGACGAGCTTCGACCAGCAGGTGGAGGTGCACCTGAGCAGCGCGCGCGATGCGCTCGACCGCATGGCCAGCCACTTTGCCGCGAGCGCCGCCACGGCCGGCGAAACCGCAGAGCGGGTGCACAAAGAGGTCGAGCAATGGACCGAGGCCGCCGGGCGCCGCTGGGAGGAATCGCTGGAAGGCCGGCTGGCGGGCGCGCGGGTGGGGCTCGAGCAACTCGACCAGGCCGCCGGCCGGCTCCGCGACCGCGTAACGCAGGCGGCGGCCGAAGCCGAGACGGGCTGGCGCGCGCGGCTCGACGCCGATCTCGCCGCGGCGGGTGCGCGTTGGAATGAAAGGATCGAAACTTCTCTCGCCGGTGCGGCGCAGCAGGCAGCGGAGCGCCTGACTCGCCACTCCCAGGCGCAAACGAGCCTGTTCGAACAGGAATCCGCGCACCGCGTGGTGGCTTTTCGCCAGGCCCTCGATCAGGCCACCGCAGAAGGCCAGGCAGGGCTCGCGCGCCTGCGCGAGGCGCTGGCCGAGACGCAGAAGGCCTCCGGCGAGCTCGCAGAATCCGCCGCGCAGTCCGCCGCGCGCGGCCGCGCAGCGGTCGTGGACCTTGAGCAGCGATTGGCCGCGCTCCAGGACGACGCAGCCAGCGAGATGAATCGCCGCAACGAAATCGCGATTTCGAATGCAGCCGAGCGCCTGCAGCCCATCCTGGAGCAAGCCGGGCAGCAGACGGCGGCCCGGTTGATGGCGCAGATCGAGGGCCAACTTGGCCCGCACTTGGAGCGGGCGAACCAAGCGGCACAAAAGCTCGTCACGCGTCGCGAAGCGGCCGAGGCCGCGCTCGGCGCGCACGAACAGCGCCTGCGGGAAGCTTCCGAGCAGGCCCTGCACCAGGCCGTGGAAAGCCTGCGCGAGCGCGCCGGCCAGTCGGCAAAGGACTTCGAAGAGGTCCTTCACGCGGCGACTGCGAGGTCCCTGGCCGAAATCGAAGAGCGCGCCACCGGCGCCAAGCACGCGACGTTTGAAGAGCTCTACAAGGCGTCTGAGTGGTACGAAAAGAAGATTCAGACGCAGATTCAGACCGCGGTCGAAAAGGGAATGGAACAGGCCGCCGATAGCCTGCGCGAGAAGGCGGGAGAGATCTCCGCACTGTTTGCGGCGGGGCTGGACCGCACGAGCCGCAGCTACGTGGAGCACACCCAAAAGCAGATCGAGGAAGCCACCACCGAAGCGATTGGAGCCTCGCGCGCGCGCTTCGCCGAAACCGCCGAGACCACGATTGCAGGGCTCAGCGACGACATGCACGGCGTCGCCCAGCGCGAGTTCGAGCGGTTCACCGCCTCGGTGGGCAACTCCTCCGACCAGCAGGCTCGTTTGCTCGAGGCGCAAGCCGCGCAGCTCCGCTCGAGAGTGGAGGCCGAGGCCCAGCAGTTTGTGACTGAGTTCCAAAAGGGACTGACCGGCGTGATCCAGCAAGGCATTGGGCAGGCGCGGCAAGGACTTGAATCGCGCCTCGCCGAGCTCGGGCAGGCCTGGAGCGAACAGCGCGAGGCTCAGGCGCGGCAATTCCAGGCCGGCGTGACGCAGGACGTGGAACAGGCCGTGGACGCGTACAAGGACCGCCTCGAAAACGTCTCCAACTCATGGCTCGTGGCCACGGTGACGACCTTCAACGAACAGACGCAGTCCGTGATCGAAAAACTCGCCCGCTCCGCGGAACAGAGGCTGCGGGAATCGTGCGCGCAGGTGTTCGCCAACGCCGGCGATGCGCTGCGCCAGCGCCTGCTGGACCTCGCAACACATTTGCCCGACAGCCCGTCTCCCCGCGAAAACCTGTAGCGCGCTCCATGCCCGGCGCGCCCGGATTCCTTTGAGCGGCAGTCCTCCGCCCCGGCGGTGCGCCCCGGAGCCTGTGTATAATGTCGCGGATGGCAAACCGCAGCTATCTGGGCATTTGGACGAGCGGGTTCTCCGCAGAGACCATGCTGGCGCAGTTCCGGGCGCTGCTGGAAACGGTTCCCTTCTCCGCAAAGCGGCACGGTTTCAGCGGGCTCGTCGTCCGCGCGCTGGACCCCAGCGAAACGCCGCTCGACGAGCACGATCTGCGCGGCCTGCCGCTCGACGCCGCGGGAATCATCGAGATGGCGCGCGAGCAACTGAACGCAGATACCGAGTACGAGGCCGGCGCGCACTGGGACCTCTGGGTGTACGACGCCGGCGCGAGCGCGTGGCGTTTCGAGCCGCAACCTCTCGAGATCATCTGCAACGGACCGGACTATGATGGCGGCGTCTGCGCGGAGGCCGGGCATTTCCAGGCGGATATCGGCTTCGAGCATCTGTTCACCGGCCACGCGGGGCTGCTCTCTTCAAACGGCAACCGCATGGCTGCGCCGCAGCACCCGGCCGAAGCGGAGTTTCTGGCGCGCATGCAGCGGCCGGAAAGCCTGCGCGAGTATCACGAAAAGACGCGGGAGAACATCGCCAAGCTGATGGGCTGGGTGCGCACCATCGAGCAGGCTCTGCCGGTCGAACGCTACGGCTTGTGGTCGGAAGGCGAGGAGAACTTTGAAGCGCGGCTGGACGAAATCCTGGCTGTGCGCTAGCGCGCTGGCGGCAGCTTTCCTGCCGGGTGCGTTGCCAAGCGCGTGGTGCGCACAGGACCCAGAGCGTCCCCGGAACGTCAACGAGGTGACGCTCGCGGGGCTGCGGCCCGGCAAGGACACGCTCACCGAGGCGGACAACCGCTACAAGAAGAAATTCCGCAAGACGGCGGAGGCCGGGCGGCAGGTGTGGACCGACGCGTGCCGGAAGCGCACGCTGGAGCTCGAGGTAAACGACAAGGGCGTGATCCAGATCATCACCGTCAGCATGCTGGGCCCCTACGGCGATTGCGACGGCAAGCTCGACGACGCCATGCACACGGTACAATGGCGGGCCGGGCGCGGGCTGAAGCTTGGCGAGCCCCGCGACCGCGCCATCGACCTCTACGGCGAGCCGAATTCGAGCGGCCCTTCCACGAAAGGCAACCGGGAGCTAGAATTACTGTATTACGCGTTTGATTGGGCGGGGTCGGATGTGCCGCAGGTGATGGAAGTTTCCTGCGAACGGTCTACCGGACGCATCGTGGAAATCACGCTCGCGTTCCCGAGCCTCTGAGAGCTCACTCCGCGGCTTAAAGGAAGAACCACTCTGGAAAACCGGGGAAAACGGATGCGCTCTCTTCTGGCCGCGGGGGTGGTTTGCCTGCTCGCGCTGCTGGCCGGGTGCGGCTCAGCGCCGGAAACCAAACCCGCGGAGACTTCCAAGGCGGCCGCGCCCGTGGTTTCGCAGGAATTGCAGGACGTGGCCAAAGCGCTGCTCGGCGCGGAGTCTGAAGTCATCGTCTTCGGCGACCTGGGGCACACCGGGCAGCAGCACGCGCTGATCGTGAACCGGCTGGCGAAGACGCCGGAGGGCGCCGTCCCCGGCCTGCTGATCACGCGCGCCGTGGTGGTCGAGCAGGACGGCCGCAAGTGGAAAGAAGCTCTGCGCTGCGACGAGCATCTAAAGAACCCGAACGGTTATCTGGGCGCAACGCCGCTGGTCCCGGTGACCGGCTGGCGGCTGCAACATGAACAAGACGCGGAGAAAGGATTGGTGCTCTACTTCACGCCGCTGGAGATGGTCGGCGCCTCGCACATCCCCACGATCGGCGTGCGCTGGAATCCCAAAGTGAAGCGCTACCAGTCGCTCGACCGCAACTTCGAGCAATTCCTCGGCGAGGTGCCGACGCTCGAGACGCCGACTCAACGCATTCGATGAGCACCGCTGCACAAGCCGTTGCCGCAAAGCCCGCCGCCGCGCCGCCGCGCGTTTCGGCGTGGAAGCACCTGAGCCGGCTGCTGCCTTACATCGGCCGGCACAAGGGCGAAGTCGTCGCGGGAATGCTGACGCAGACCGTGATGGCTGTCGCCGGGACGCTGCTGCCGCTGATCATCGGCGTCATCGTGGACTGTATCAAGGGCCTCGAAGAACCTTTGACGCAGCTCGGCCGCCTGACGCACGTGGCCCTGGGGTTCCTCCTGCCTTACTACCACCCGCGCGATGGGCGCACACTCGCAGTGTTCTGCGCTGCGCTGATCGCGATCTGCGCGATTCAGGGACTCTTCTCCTTCTGGACACGATGGGTCCTGATCGGGCTTTCCCGCGACATCGAATACGACCTGCGCAACGACCTGCTGGCCAAGCTGCTGAGGATGGAGCCGGAATTCTACGTGCGGAACCGCACCGGCGAGCTGATGTCGCGCTGTACGAACGACCTGAACTCCGTGCGCATGGTGCTCGGCCCGGGGATCATGTACAGCGCCAATACGATCGCGACGATGGTCCTCGCGGTCGTGCTGATGTTCTGGATTTCGCCGCGACTCAGCATCTTCGTGCTGCTCCCGGTCCCCGCGGTGGCCCTTTCGGTGTGGTTCTTCGGCGAGAAGATCCACGCGCTCTACGGAAAAATCCAAGCGGCGCTGGCCGTGCTCTCGGCGAAGGCGCAGGAAAACCTGGCCGGGGTCCGCGTGATCCGCGCGTATGGTCAGGAGGAGAATGAAATTCGGGGCTTCGACGGGCCCAACCGCGAGTACATCAACCGCAACCTGCGCCTGATCTACCTGTGGAGCATGTTCATGCCGCTGCTCACCATGTTGATCGGGCTGACCATCGTGCTGGTGTTGTGGCAGGGCGGGAGGCTGGTGATCCTCAGTAGGATTACGCTGGGCGAGTTGATCGCGTTCTACAGCTTCATGATCCGGCTGATCTTTCCGATGGTGGCGCTGGGGTTTGTGACGAACATCTTCCAGCGCGGCGCCGCTTCCATGGGACGCCTGAACTACATTCTGGACGCCGAGCCCAAGATCAATGATGCGGGCGCGCGCGGCGGCGATGGCGCGGAGGTGCGCGGAGAGATCGAGTTCCGCCACCTCACGTTTACCTATCCCACCACGCGCAACGGCGCGGGCGGCCCGAAGAGCAATGGCGGCGCCCCTCGCCAAGACAAACCCGTGCTCGAAGACATTACGCTGCGGGTGCCCGCCGGCTCGACGCTCGCCATCGTGGGCCCCACCGGCAGCGGCAAGTCCACGCTGGCGGCGCTGGTCGCCCGGCTGTGGGACGCGCCTCCGGGGACCGTACTGATTGACGGACGGGCGATCGTCGAGTGGCCACTCGGGCACCTGCGCCGGTCCGTGGGCTATGTGCCGCAAGATACCTTCCTGTTCAGCGAAACGATCCGCGAGAACATCGCGTTCGGCGTGGAGAGTGCCACCGACCAGCAGGTCCACGACGCTGCCGGAGTGGCCAGCATCGCCGCCGAGATTGGGGAGCTCCCGAAGCAGTTTGACACGCTGGTGGGCGAGCGCGGCATCACGCTCTCCGGCGGGCAGAAGCAGCGCACCGCGCTGGCGCGCGCCGTGATTCGCGATCCGAAGATCCTGATCCTGGATGACGCGTTGGCCAGCGTGGACACCGACACCGAGGAAAAGATTCTGCGCCGTCTGACCGAGATCATGCGGGAGCGCACTACGATTCTGATCTCGCACCGCTGCTCCACGGTGCGGCACGCCGACCAAATCGTGGTGCTGCGCGAAGGGCGCATCGTCGAACGCGGCACGCACGATGAGCTGCTGGGGGTCGGCGGGTACTACGCCGATCTTTACCAGAAGCAGTTGCTCGAAGAAGAACTGGAACGCGAATGAGCGACTTTCGCGAAGAAGAAGCGTTAGGAAAAGCCTACGACGCGCAATTGACGCGGCGGCTGCTGACCTACCTGCGGCCCTATCGGCAGAGTGTGATTTTCGCCATTGTGCTGACCGTGTTGATCGGGCCGCTGGAGGTCGTGGGCCCGTACCTGTTCGGGTTCGCAGTGGACAAATATATCGTGCCCGGTTCGACGCACCTGATTCCCCAGGCTGCAGCGCTGCGCGGCGTTGGCTGGGTGGCGCTCGGATTCTTGGCGTCGCTGCTTCTGAGCTTCGCCGTGCAATACCTGCAGGCGCGCATCATGCAGAACGTGGGCCAGCAGACGCTCTACGATCTGCGGAAAGAAATCTTCGGGCATTTGCAGCGGCTGCCGATGAGTTTCTTCGACCGCAGCCCCGTGGGGCGGCTGGTGACGCGTGTGACCACGGACGTGGATGCGCTCAACGACTTGTTCGCTGCGGGCATTGCGGCCATGGCCAACGACGCCGTCGTGCTGGTCTGCATCGGCGCGGTGATGTTGTGGATGAACTGGCGGCTGGCGCTCGCCGCTTTCGCCGTGTTGCCCCTGATCCTGCTTACCACCTGGCTCTTCCGCAGCCGCGTGCGCGACGCCAACCGTCGCATCCGCACGGCGATCGCGCGCATCAACGCCTTCCTCCAGGAGCACATCAGCGGGATGAGCGTCGTGCAACTCTTCAACCGGGAGCGGAAATCGCGCGAGCAGTTCGCGGTGTTCAACCGCATTCACATGCAGGCTTTCAAAGACGCGATCCTGGCGTTCGCGCTGTTCTTCCCAGCCGTCGAGCTGCTGAGCACCGCGGCCATCGCCGTCGTCTTCTGGTACGGCGGTCTGCGCTCGCTGCGCGGCGTGGTTGAAGTCGGCGTGCTCATCGCTTTCATGCAGTACGCGCAACGCTTCTTCCGGCCGATCCAGGACCTGAGCGAAAAATTCAACATCCTGCAATCGGCCATGGCCGCCTGCGAGCGAATTTTCAAGCTGCTCGACGAGCCGGTGCCGGCCGTTGTCGCGGCAGGCGGGAAGCTGCTCACGCAGCCGCGCGGCGAGATCGAATTCCGTCATGTCTGGTTTGCCTACACGGGCGGCGCCGACTGGGTGTTGCGCGACGTTTCTTTCCGTGTCGCACCGGGGCAAAGCATCGCGATTGTGGGGCACACCGGCGCGGGGAAGACGACGGTCATCCAGCTCCTGCTGCGCTTCTATGAGATCCAGCAGGGTGAAATCCTGCTGGACGGCACCGACATCCGCGAATACAACGTGCAGGAGCTGCGCCGGCACTTCGGCATCGTGCTCCAGGACCCGTTCCTTTTTTCGGGCACGCTCGAATCCAACGTGCGGCTCGGTGATGAGCATGTGGATCGCGCTGCGGTCGAAGGCGCGCTGCGCGAAGTGGGGCTCGGACCGCTGCTCGTCACGCTACCAGACGGAGTGGCGACGCCGGTGAGCGAGCGCGGCGCGATGTTTTCCGTGGGCCAGCGGCAGCTCGTGAGCTTTGCGCGGGCGCTCGCGCACAACCCGCGCTTCCTGATCCTCGACGAAGCCACCTCGAGCGTGGACACTAAGACCGAACTGATGATCCGCGAAGCGCTCGACCGGCTGCTCGAAGGCCGCACGGCGGTCGTCATCGCGCATCGCCTGAGCACCATCCAGCATGCCGACCGCATCCTGGTCTTCCACAAGAGCCGGCTGCGCGAACAGGGCTCGCACCAGGAGCTGCTGGCGATGCGCGGTATCTACTACCGCCTCTACCAGCTCCAGTACAAAGACCAGGAATTGCGCCTGCCGGTGGGGGCCACGGGCTCGGCGCCCCCTGCGCAACTCCCTGCCGATGACTAGCGCGCAAAGCTTTCTTTCGCGCCGCTCGCGATGACGCAAGCGCAAATCCTCATCTCCGCCGGCGAAGCCTCCGGGGAGATGTACGCCGCGCGCCTGGCGACGGCGCTCCGCGCGCGCGCCGATGTGCGCATCTTCGGCCTGGGTGGGCAACGCATGCGCGAGGCGGGCGTGGAGCTCGTTGCCGATAGCGCGAGCGTCGCCGTCGTCGGCATCAGCGAAGCCCTGCGGCGCCTGCCCGCGGCATGGAGCGTCTATCGCCGGCTCGCCGCCGAAGCGGCGAAGCGCAAGCCGCGCCTCGCGATCCTGGTGGACTTCCCCGACTTCAACCTGCGCCTCGCCCGGCGGCTGCATGCGCTGGGGATTCGCATCGTCTACTTCATCAGCCCGCAGGTGTGGGCCTGGCGGCGGGGCCGCATAGGATTGATCCGCAAGCTCGTCGAACGCGTCCTGTGCATCTTCCCGTTCGAAGAGCCGTTCTACCGCGAGGCCGGTGTGCCCGTGGAATTCGTCGGCCACCCGCTGGTGGACCAGGTGAAGGCAAAGCACACGCGGGAGGAATTTGCGGCGCAACACAAGCTCGACCCGGGCCGGCCCATCGTCGCGCTCCTGCCCGGAAGCCGCGAAAGCGAGTTGGCGCACAACCTGCCGCCCATGATGGAAGCCGTGGGGCGCCTGCGCCAGGCGAACAACCAGTGCCAGTTCGTGCTCGCGCTCGCGCCGGAGCTTTCTGCGTGCGGCGTTTCGGGGAGTGTTCGTTGGGAACCGGCCGTGCGCCTGGTCCAGGGCGAAACCTACGAGGCGCTGGCCGCTGCGGACGCGGCAATCGTTTCGAGCGGCACGGCGACCGTCGAAGCAGCGCTGCTCGGCACGCCCATGGTCGTGGTCTACCGCGTCTCGCCGGTAAGCGCGATGGTGCTTCGGCGCCTGGTGCGCACGCCATTCTTCAGCATGGTCAATCTGATCGCCGGAAAGCGTGTCGTGCCGGAGCTCATTCAGGATGATTTCACGCCGGAGCACGTGGCGGAAGAAGTGAAGAAGCTGCTCGAATCGCCTGAGGCACGTGTGGAAATGAAAAAGGAACTCGCCCTGGTGCGCAAGCGGCTGGGTCCGGGCGGCGCCATCGAGCGCGCGGCGGCAATCATCGCGGGCATGTTGTAAGGCGCGCCCGCAGAAGCAACTCGCAAGGCGCAGTCTGGTATCCTAGAGAGGCTTGGCTGAATCCGACTGAATGATGCGACTCCCCCTCATGAATAGACTCCTGCGCTTTGCCGCCCTTGTCGTGGTGCTTGTTCCCGCCGTCGCGCTGCACGCGCAGGCGCCGCGCAAGATTGCTTTTCGCGCGGTGAATTACGAGGTCAACGCTTCCCTTTCGCCCGCGGACCAGACGCTCTCCGCGCGTGCCAGGGTGGAGTTCGAAGTCGTCGAAGCTTCGCGCGTCGTCGCCGTGGAATTGCACCCGAACCTGAAGGTCACGGCGGTCCTGGGTCCCGACGGCAAGCCGCTGACCTTCGACCGTGATGATTCCGCGCCGCTCGTCGTGCGCGTGCAATTGCCGCAGCCCGAAACGCTGGGCCGGCGCATCTCGCTCACGTTCGAATACGCCGGCCCGCTGGCCAACGAGGAGAACAGCCCCGTGAAGGGCGTGCGCCTGGCGTACATCGGCCAGGACAGCGCCTATCTGCTGCTGCCCGCGCGGTGGTTCCCGCTCACCGACTACCCGGCCAACCGGTACACGGGCACGTTCAATATCGAAGCGCCGCAGGACTTCGCCGTCGTCGGCACGGGCAGGAGCCTGGCGCCGAGCGTCGTACCCGCCAGGGTCCAGGCGCCCGCGCCGGGCAAGCCCCAGCCGACGCCCTCCGGGCCGCGCGTCTTGTATTCGTTCCGCGTGGAGCGGCCTGTCGCGGCGGGGACGTTTGTCGCGGGCAACATTCAGTTGTTCCCCGTACGCGCCGAAGGCCTGAGCATCTCCGTGTTTGCGCGCGGCGCAGATGCAAGCTCCGCCGCTGCGTATGGCGAAGCGCTCGCGCGCGTCGTCAATTTTTTCTCCGCAGAGTTCGGGCCGTTGCCGGAACCCAATTTGGCGCTCGCGCAGCTTCCCGAAGGCGCCGTGCCGATGTACGCGGCGCCCGGCCTGCTGCTGCTCAATCAGCGGCAATGGAGCGCGAAGCCGAGCGAGCGCATGCTGGCGCACCTCGCGGCGCACGAGTGGTGGGGCAACGAAGTTCTGCCCGCCTCCGCGTCCGACGTCTGGTTGACGGACGGGCTCTCGCGCTACAGCGAAGCCCTCTACGCGGGACAAGCCACCGGCAAGGAAGGCGCCAAGCGCGCGCTCGAAGATTTCGCCGTGGGCGCGCTGACCTACGAAGACGCCGCGCCGATTTCGCAGGCCGCGCGGCTGGAACCCTTTTCGAGCGAGTACCGCTCCGTCGTAGTGAACAAGGGCGCGATGATTTTCCACATGCTGCGCGCGCAGCTCGGCGACGCGCCCTTCGAAGCCCTGCTGCATGATTTCTACACGAGGTTCGCGGGCAAGGCCGCACGGCTGGACGACTTCGAGAAAATGGCGCAGGCAAAGGCGCAAACCAAGACCACGGCAGGCAGCCCGTCTGCGGAGCCGCCGAATCTGACGCCGTTCTTCGCGCAGTGGCTGAACTCGACGGGCGTTCCGGAATTCAAGGTCGAGTACGTCGTCTACCGCGTCCAGAAGGGCTTCCGGATCGTCGGCCGCATCAAGCAGGATCTCGAAACCTTCCGCATGCCCGTGGAAGTGCGGGTGGACACGGAAGGCAATCCCGAGCTCAAAACGATTGAGGTGATCGGAACGGATTCCGCTTTCACCATTGAGACGTTCGGGCGGCCCAAGCCCAACGGCATCGTCGTCGACCCTAACAACAGCCTTCTGAAGGGCGGCCCCAGGCTGCGCGTGCGCGCGGCGATCGCACGCGGCGAGGATCTGGCCGAGCAGGGGCGCTATTTCGAGGCCATCCAACAATACCAGCGCGCGCTGGAGGTGCAGAAAAACAATTCGTTGGCCGACTTCCGCATCGGCGAGGCTTTCTTCTACCAGAAGAATTATCAGGCAGCGGCGAATGCCTTTCGCGAGGCCACCGAGGGCGACCTCGACCCCAGCTACAAATGGGTCGAGGTCTGGGCGCACATGTATCTGGGAAAAATCTTCGACATCAGCGGCCAGCGCGAACGCGCCATCAACGAGTACGACAAGGCGAAGAAGACCAACGACGACACCGGCGGCGCGCAAGCCGAGGCCGACAAGTACCTCAAGCAGCCCTACAAGGAAGACAACACGCCGGGCAGCTCGTAGCGCGGACCTCGCTACGCGAGGGGCGCGAGGCCGGTTAGCCGGGGCGCTTCGATGCCCTTGTGCTGGATGAAGACCTGGAAGGCTTCGCCCATTCCCTCGGGATAAATCAGATTCTTCAGCAGAAGCCTCGCGCGGACGCGTTCGACCTCGCTCTGCCCTTCGTCGTAGAGGTCGGCGAACTCGTTCCCGCGCCCCAGCGCCATCAGGAACTGCGCCTGCGTCGCCAGGCCCGTGCGCGCGAGCCCCGCGCGGCGTCCCCACAGATCGAGTGCGGTAAAATTCACGTGCGCCGTCAAGTCCTGCTCGCCTGGCGCGCGGTAGAAATCCTCGCTCGCGCGGTGCTGCTCGTAGGCCAGCAGCGTGCCGCGCATGTGGCGCTCGTCGAAAAGCTCCGCCGCGTCGTGGCCGTAGTCCACCGTGACGACAAAGCCGCGCCCGAGCCTTCTCCCCACGTCTTCGATCCACGCGCACGCGGCGAGGCCCGCTTCGGCCTGCTGCCCTTCGCGCAACGCGACGCCCTGACGGGAGAAGTAGTCTTCGATCTCTGCCGAGGAGCGCGCGCCAAGTTTTTCGCAGAGCACTTCTCCGTCCAATGCGACGTAGATCTCGTGAAGGGCCCCCTTTTCGAATACCACCTGGTGCACGGGCAGGGCGTCGAGCAGCTCGTTGGAGAAAACACAGCCGACAGGAATTTGCTCAGGCAGTTCCGCGGCAGAAAGCGCGCGCCCGGCGGCCGCGTGCTGCGCCAGCGCTTCAGCCTGCGCCGCGCGGCGTGCGGGCGAGAGTTCCACAGCAACGTAGCGCAGCGCAGCATAGAACTCGCTTAGCTCGCCCGCGGCAAAGTCCAGGATGTACCTAGCCAGGCGCCCGGAGCCCGCTCCGGCTTCGACCGCCCAGAACGGGGTACAACGCCCAAGCTGCTCCCACATCTCCGCGAGCTGGCGCGCCAGCAGCCGGCCGAAAATCGGATGCACGTCCACGCTGGTGTAGTAGTCCCCGAGCCGCTGCTGGTCATTACGCGTGTAGTAGCCGTGCGCGGGGTGATAGAGGCACTCGCGCATGTAGTCCGCAAACGAAATGCGGCCGCGTTCGCGGATCTGTGCGCGCAGAAATTGCGCCAGCGGCGTATCCACTCTCGCGCGCGCCATCGCCGCTCTCAGGCCTTCCGCTGCGGGTTCGACGTGAACATTTCGATGATGTAGTCGTGCAGGCAATCGTAGAGCTGCTTCTGAAACATCCAGGGAAACTGCGAGTGCTCGATCTCGCGCGGCCGGAGGAGGAATTTGTATTCGTGCACTTCGATGCCCACGAGCTTAAGGTGGATTTCTACTTCCACGCCGTCAGCAACCGGCCACGCGTCGAAGGCAAAGAGTGGGTGCTCGTAGCGCGTGAGCTCGGCGCGCACTTTTTCAGCCAGATCGCTCACCGCGATGTGTCCAGCAGGCCGAGCCCGCCAAGCCATTCGCGCAGGCGGCGCTCGATATCATCGCGAATGCCGCGAAAGAAATCCAGACGTTGTGCCTCGTCGCCGGTGGCCAGCGCCGGGTCGGGGATCGACCAGTGCAGCCGGGCGCGCCGCGCGGGGAGAACAGGACAGTTCTGCGCTGCGTCGTCACAGAGCGTGATGACGTAGTCGAATTCCCCGGGAACATCTTCGAGCTTCTTCGACCATTGCGTGCGGATATCCAGCCCGTGCTCGCGCAGGACTTCCACCGCAAGCGGGTGGACGCCTTTGGGGTTGGGCTTCGTGCCTGCGCTGGCGACTTCGACTTCGCCATTGGCCAACGCGCGCGCCAGCCCTTCGGCCATCTGGCTACGCGCGATATTGCCCGTGCAGACGAACAGGACGCGCGTCTTCATGGCGACGGCTCGCCGGCGGCTTTGTGGTTCTCTGCGGAGGCGGCGTCCAGCTTGCCCTGTGCCTTCATCTCTTCAAAGACCTGCTGGAACGCGCGCAGGGCTTCGTCATCGAACAGAACGAAGTCCACTCGTTCGAGCGACGTGGGCCGCTTCAGATGCTCGGCGACTTCCTGAAGCATGATTTCGGCGCACTCGCGCATCGGAAAACCTGCAATGCCCGTGCCCACGGCAGGAAACGCGATCGTCTTCAGGCCGCGCTCCGCCGCAATGCGCAGCGAATGTGCCGTCGAGCTGCGCAGCGCGAACGCCGTCGTGCCCCCGCCAAGCTGCATGCTGGCCGCGTGGATTACGTGGCGGGCCTTCAGCTTGCCCCCGGAGGTGATCGCTGCGCCGCCGACGGGGATACTGCCGATCTGATTGCACTCGCGCTGAATCGCGCCGCCGCCCTTGCGCCGGATCGCGCCGGCCACGCCGCCGCCCAGCTGCAGATCGTTGTTCGCAGCGTTGACGATGGCGTCCGCATCCGCCTCGGTCAGGTCGCCCTGCATCAGGATGAT
The DNA here is from genome assembly GCA_041497955.1 of Terriglobia bacterium. Classification (GTDB taxonomy): domain Bacteria; phylum Acidobacteriota; class Terriglobia; order Acidiferrales; family UBA7541; genus JBGQHO01. The sequence continues at coordinate 24,873 of JBGQHO010000036.1, forward strand.
TATTTCTGCGAGGCCCATTGCTCAAAACCGATGATAGCAAGGCGGCCTGCGAAAGCGCTAATCGCTGGAGCCGGCCTTCGCGTCCGTGGCTTTCTCGTGCGGGTAGTCATAAACGCCGCGGCCCGATTTGCGGCCCAACCGGCCTGCCTTCACGTATTGCCGCAGCAGTGGGCAGGGGCGGTATCTCTCGCCGAGCGTTTTGTGCAGGTACTCCAGGATGCTGGGCCGCACGTCGAGCCCGACCAAGTCCACCAGCTCAAACGGCCCCATCGGATGGTTCAGACCGAGCTTGATGGCCTTGTCGATGTCCGCAGCCGAGGCGATGCCTTCTTCGAGCATGTAGAACGCTTCGTTGCCGATCATCGCGTTGATGCGGCTGGTGATGAATCCCGGCGACTCGCGCACCACGACAACTTCCTTGCCCATGCGGCGCCCGACTTCGCGGCAGGTGGCGAGGGTGTCCTCGGAGGTTTCGAGCGTGCGGACGATTTCAAGCAGCTTCATCTTCGGCACGGGGTTGAAGAAATGCATCCCCACACACTTCTCCGGCCGGAAGGTGATTGCCGCCATTTCCGAGACGGAGAGTGACGACGTGTTCGATGCGAAAATGGCGCCGGGCTTGGCGAACTTGTCGAGCAGCGTAAAGATCTCGAGCTTCAACTCCATCTCTTCCGGCACGGCTTCGATCACGAGGTCAGCCTCGCGGCAGGCATCTTCGACCGCCCGCGCGGTGCGCAGGTTCCTTAGCGCCTGCTCCGCGTGCTGCGGCGTCAGCTTCCCGCGCGCGACGCCGTCTTCGAGCGCCTGGCGAATGTAGGCCAGGCCCTGCTCCAGCATGGCTTCGGAGATGTCTTCCAGGATCGTGCGGTAGCCTCCGAACGCCGCCGCATAGGCAATGCCGCGGCCCATCGTTCCCGCCCCAATGACGGCGACTGTCTTCACGTCCATGTGCCCGCCTTCAACCGCTTGCAAGACGCCGCGCCGTCGGCCTCATCGAACGGGAAACAGCCGCGCCGCGTTGTCGTAGAGGATCTTGCGCCGCGCCGCTTCGGAGATGGGCAGCGCGAGAAACTTCTCGATGTTTCCGCGCACGTCGGGCACGCCGGGGCCCGGCCAATCCGTGCCGAACAGAACTTTGTCGGCGATGTCCTCGAGGCGCGGGAAATATTCCAGCAGCTTCTGCGGCGGGATGCCCGAGACATCCATGTACATGTTCTTGTGCCGGCGAACTAGAAAAAACGCTTCGTTCATCCAGAGCGGCCGCCCGCCGTGCGCGAGAATCACAACCAGATCCGGAAAATCCACGCTGACGTCATCGGCCAGAATCGGCTGCGCATAAACGTTGCGCGCGCCGGGAAAAATCGAAGTGCCCGTGTGAATCATCACCGGCAGTCCGTTGGCCTGCGCGCGCTCATAGATCTCTCCGAGCGGGCCCAGGCCGTCGCGGTAAGCGTTGGGCGAATAGAGCTGATGCGAAGGGTGCACTTTTAGCCCGCGAATGCCGATTTTCGCCAGGCGATCCACTTCGGCACCTGCATCCGCCACATACGCGGGATGCACGGAACCGAACGCGATCAGGCGGCTGGGCGCAGCGGCGCAGTAGCGCGCGATCCAGTCGTTGACGTCGGGGGTGAAGCCGATAACGTCCGGGCTGACGTAGTTGATCAACCCCGCGCGCTCCACCCCGGCTTCATCGAGGAACCTCAGGAACGCCTTTGGATCCGCCGCGTAGCGCTCCAACTCCGCGAAGTCGCTCCGGCCGCGCTTCATCAGCGCGAGCGCATGCGGCTTGAACATGTGCAGCGGCTGGATGTGGATGTGAATATCAATGACGGGAGGCACGGTCTCGCGTTCGACTCCTAGTTTCCGTTGCGCCGCTGCCAGGTCTCTTCGAGCGCGCGGCGCGTGAACACGCGCAGCATCTCGCGGCGATAGACGGGCGTCGAAGCCGAAGTCGTCAGCGGCTTGCCCGTGCGAATCGCAGCCTGCGCGACGCGCTCGACAAGCTCCGGCGAGTACGCCTGCCCGGCGAGCCACTCGCCGGCTTCCTTCACGACGAGCGGAGCCGGATTCACGCCGGTCACGGCGACGCGCGCATCGCGGCAAACGCCCGCGCGGTCCACATCGAGCACGACGGCGACGCCGGCCAGCGGGTAATCAATCGAATTGCGGATGCGCAACTTGTGGTAGCCGCCGCGGCGGCCGGCCGTGCGCGCGGGCAGGTAGGCGGCGGTGACGAGTTCGTCGCGGCCCAGCGCGATGCGGTCCATGCCGTCGTTCTTGTAAAACTTGGCGATCGGCAGCCGCCGCACGCCGCGCGGCCCGGCAATTTCAATTTCAGCGTCGAGCGCGAGCAGCGCGGGCGCCGAATCACCCGACCACACGGCCCAGCAGCGCTTCCCGCCCGGTGCCACGTGGCAAACGTCGCCGTCCTTTTTCAGGCAGAAGCCGAGCGATTTGCGCCAAAAGTAGGACTGGTTGTACCAGAGGCAGCGCGTCTCGAGGCACAGATTGCCGCCCAGCGTGCCCATGTTGCGTTGCAGAGGCCCCGCGATGGTGGCCGCGGCGCTCGCGAGCACCGGATAGTTCGCGCGCACGACAGGCGACTCGACGATTTCGGTCAGCGTGGTGAGCGCGCCGACGCGCAGCGCACCCGCCGCGGCATACGTGATGCCATGCAGCGCGCGGATGGGCTTGACGTCCACGAGCACCCTCGGCGCAAAGAGCTTCATCTGCAGGTTGGGCACGACGTCGGTGCCGCCGGCGATGATCATGGCCTCGGGGCCATGCTCCGCGAGCATGCGCACAGCTTCCTCGACCGTGGCCGGACGCGCGACGCTGCAGGCGGGCATGGTCATCGCGCGCCTCCGTTACCGCTTCGCTTTTTCTGCTTTTCGCGCAGCGCCGCTAGAACTTTCTCCGGCGTGATAGGCAGCGAATTGATGCGCACGCCGACCGCATCGTAGATGGCGTTGGCAATCGCGGGGATCGTGGCCGCCAGCGAGCCTTCGCCTGCTTCCTTCGCTCCAAACGGCCCTTCGGGGTCGTTGCTCTCCACAATGATGGACTCGATCTCCGGCGTCTCGAGCGTCGAAGGAATGCGGTATTCGAGCAGCGTGGGGTTCATCAGCCGGCCGTTGTTCCAGACCATTTCTTCCTGCAGCGCCTGGCCGAGGCCCATGTACACGGAGCCTTCGATCTGGCCCTTGACCGTCAGCGGGTTCAGCGCGCGCCCGCAATCGTGCGCGGCAACGATGCGGTGCACGTGGACGCGGCCGGTTTCGGTGTCCACCGAAACTTCGGCCACCTGCGCGCTGTAGCTGTACGAGGGCGAGGGGCCGACGCCAGCGCCCTTGAACTTGCCGCCGCGCGCCTCTTCCGGCGGCGCGTAGGTGCCTTTGGCAACCAGCGCGCCGCGGAACTCCATCGCCACGGCTGCGCCTTCTTCAAACGGGAGATCGACGCCCGCGCCGTTCTTCGAAGTGATGCGGTCCTCGCGCGCGAGAAAGTCGGATGCGTCGCACTTGTACTTTTGTGCGAGCGCTTCGAAGATTTGTGTCCGCATGTTGCGCGCTGCGTCGAGACACGCGTTGCCGGCCATGAACGTCACCCGGCTCGAATAGCTGCCCAGGTCCACCGGCGTCAGCTCCGTATCCGCGGCGACCAGCTTGATGCGCGCAGGACGCACGCCGAGCTCCTCGGCAACGATCTGCACCTGGATCGTGTCCGAGCCCTGGCCGATCTCGGATGCGCCGGTGTAGAGCGTTACCGCTGCGTCGCGGTCGATCTTGATGTGCACGGTGGTGTGCGGCATGTTCGAGCGCACGATGGGGTTGGCCGCGCCGCTGACGTAGTGGCTGCACGCGATCCCCACGCCGCGGCCGTAGGGCAGCTTGCCGTGCTTCTCCGCCCAGCCGGAGCGCTCCACCGCTTTCTCGATGCACTCCGGAAGGCCGTAGCTCGTCACACGCAGGCCGTTCGCGGTGAAGCACGGCGCCTTCAGTAGATTGCGGCGGCGCAGGTCGGCGGGATCGAGCCCCGCGTCGTGCGCCAGCGCGTCGAGTATGGCTTCAAACGCGAAGCGCACGTTCACCGTGCCGTGGCCGCGCATCGCGCCGCAGGCGGGCTTGTTGGTCAGGACGCGGTAGCCGTCGTAGCGCACGTTCGAGATGTCGTAGATCGCGCCGAGCAGCGCGCCCGAATACAGCACGGTCACCGGGCCGTAGCCGCAATACGCGCCGCCATCCTGCACGACGCGCGCGGCGACCGCGCTGATCTTGCCGTCGCGCGTCAGTCCCATCTTCAACTCCACGATGGTGATCGGCCGGCCGCGGTGCGCATAGAAGACTTCTTCGCGCGTGTAAGTGATCTTCACCGGCCGCTTCGCTTTTTTCGCCAGGACGGCCGCGGCCACTTCGAGCGGGATGATCTCGCTCTTGCCGCCGAAGCCGCCGCCCACGAGCGGCTTGATCACGCGGATCTGGCTCATGGGCATCTCGCAGACTTCCGAGAGCGTGCGGTGCAGATAAAAGGGCACCTGCGTCGAGGAATGTACGGTGAGCCGCCCGTCGGGCGCCCAGATCGCGAGCGTCGCGTGCGGCTCCATCGCCGCGTGGGTCACTTCGCCGGCGTAGTAGCGCTCTTCGCGCACAAACGCAGCATCCGCGAAACCCTTTTCCGGGTCGCCGAAAACGTGGTGATACTCCTTCTCGATGTTGTGCGGCTTGGTCTCGTGGATCCAGTGCTCGGCGGCTTGCATGGACTTGAGCGGGTCAAAGTGCGCGGGCAGAATTTCGTAGTCCACTTCGATCAGCTCGAGCGCCTGCTCGGCAATCTCCGCGCTGGTGGCGGCGACGGCGGCGACGTTGTCGCCGATATAGCGCGCCTTATCGATCGAGAACACACACTCGTCGTGGCCGATCGGCAGGATGCCATAAGGAGTGGGCGCGTCGCGGCTCGTGGCAACCGCCTTCACGCCGGGCAGCGCTTCGGCCTTCGAGGTGTCAATGCTGCGGATGCGCGCGTGCGCGTGCGGCGAGTGCAGAATCTTCGCGTAGAGCATCCCGGGGACGGCGAGGTCGTCGGTGTATTTGCCCAGGCCGGTGACCTTCGCCGGCGCGTCGGTCATCGGGAGCGGCTTGCCGATTACGGAGTACGGCGCCACGCGCTACCTCCCCACCGTTGCCGGACGCGCGGCGCGCGCGGCGGCGTGCTCGATCGCCAGCTTCACCGACTCGTAGATTTGCATGTAGCCCGTGCAGCGGCAGAGGTTCGAGGAGAGGGCGTCGCGGATCTGCTCAAGCGAGGGGTTCGGATTGCGGTCGAGCAGCGCCTTCGTCGCGATCAGGAAGCCCGGCGTGCAATAGCCGCACTGTGCGCCGCCCGATTCGGCAAAGCCCTGCTGCACCGGCTCGAGCTCGCCAGTCGGCGCAATGCCCTCTACCGTTGTAATTTCGCGCTCCTGGTAGCAGGACGCGATGGCCACGCAGGAGAGCATCGGCGTGCCGTCCACGAGCACCGCGCAGCAGCCGCAGCTCGAATCGTCGCAGCCGCGCTTCGAGCCCGTCAGGCCGAGGTCTTCGCGCAGCACGTCGAGCAGCAGCTTATCGGGCGGCGCAGCCACTTCGCGCCACTCGCCGTTCACCTTCAGGCGGATGAGTTCCTTGGTCATTTGCTAGCGCTCAGCCGTCAGGGGTCAGCCCTCAGCACTCAGCCGTCAGTTCACAAAACTGGCGCTTCACTTCGCGCGGCTCAGTCTGCAAATCGGCCATGGACATTCAGTTCCGCACTACAATCCAAATGCAACTCCCAAGCAGGAATGCAAGGAGCGATCCAATTACAACATAGGTAAACATATTGGAACTCTCTCCGGCCCTATTGGTCTCAAGCGTCCGGACCTCTTCCATCAGTCTCGCTTCCTCCTCGTCCATCGGTGACTGCGGCGGCGAGGAGGGATCTGCGCACTGCGGCCCGCCTGCAATCTGTTTTAGCGGCACTCTCACTTTGCTCATTCTAGTAGCCAAAATCCGCGGGCGCAGAATGCGCATGCTCGCGCACGCCCAGTGCTTCCACGCGGCACACACCCAGCAGGTTCATGTACGCGCGGCGATCCGGCACTCCGTTGACCCAGCGCGCGAGCCAGCGCTCGAACTCTTCGAGCTCGCGGCTCTGCTCGTGGTACTGGCTGAAGAACGCGTGGTCGCGCCCGTAATGGCCCTGCACCGGCGACGGGTGCGCGCCCCAGGGCTCGTGAACAACAGCGGTGACGAAGAGGCCCGGGATCAGCGTGCGGTTCGGATCTGACGCGATTACCTCCGGCGCGACGATTTCTTCCGCGACGACAATCACCTTGCGCGACGCGCGCGCGCCATCCACGGCCACGCCCAGGTTGCCCCAGAGGTGGGCGTTGCCGAACTCGTCGGCGCGCTGCACGTGAATGATGGCCACGTCGGGCTTGATCGCGCGCACGGCAATGAGCTTTTCCTCATTCACCGGCGAGGGGAACTCGCGCAGGTTGCCGTTTTTCTTGAGCAGATCGCTGCCGAGCGTCGAATACGTGGGCATGAACGGCACGCCCATCGCGCCCGCGTGCACACCCAGGGCCAGCGTGAAGTTCGAGTAGTCCACCATTTGCACGGGCCGCGGGATATCGCGCTCGACGGCGCGGCGAAAGCAGTAGCCCACACCGGCCGAGACGTTGCCCACCCACGCCGCCATCACGCGCGTGACGCAGCCCGCGCCGATTAACTGGTCGAACAGAATGTCGGAGATCGGCCCCACAAGCGTGAGGTCGCGAAGGCCCTGGCGGATGATCTCGTGCCCGGCGGCAAACGGAATCATCTGCTCGAGCTGCGCGCCCATCAGCACCATCGAGCCCGGCGTCACGTGCCGCGCGACAGCTTCCTTGATCGTGACGAGTTTGGATGTGCCTGCCATCTTCATCTCAGCGCCTCACCGGCCGGTCCAGACCGGCGCGCGCTTTTCCAGGAACGCGCGGATGCCTTCGCGCGCGTCTTCGGTCTGCATCAATTCGTTCAGGTAGAGCTGCTCGATCTCGTGCAGGCTGGCTTCGAAATCGAAGCCCATGCGGTCGCGCAGCGCCTGGCGCGTCATGCGCAGCACGAGCGGGCTCAGACTTCCCAGCTCGCGCAGCAGCGATTCCACTTCGGCAGCGAGCCGGTCGTCGGCCACAAGCCGCGTGACCAGGCCCAGAGCCTGCGCTTCGCGCGCGGAAATCGAGCGGCCGGTCAGAATCAGGTCGTAGGCCGCGCGCGGGCCCGCAAGGCGCGGCAGCGTGAGGAGCGCGACCGGTGGGAAGCAGCCGAGCTTGATCTCCGGCTGTCCGAACTGCGCCGATTCGGTGGCCAGCACGAAATCGCAGAGCGTGGCCAGCTCCATGCCGCCGCCCAGGCAGTGGCCGTGCACGGCGGCAATCGTGACGCAATCGGAGCGATGGAGCTGCCGCACGACGTCGTGAAATGCGGCCAGCATTTCGGCCACGCGGTCGGGCGCGTGATCGCGAACCTCGGCGCCCGCGGAGAACGCTTTCGGCCCCGCGCCCTGGAACACGATGAAATCGCATTGATCCGCGAGCTGCACGAGTGCGGCTTCGAGCTCGCGCATCATCGGGATGTCCAGGATGTTGAGCGGCGGCCGGTCGAGCGTTACGACCGCGGTGCGGCCTTCGGTGACGACGTGAACAGTCGCGCTTCGTGTGGCGGGCATGTTCATGCTTTCGTCCAGAAGCGCTCGGGGTCGATTTCGCGCATCACGGCGAGTTCCGCGCCAGTGGGCGCAGGCGTTTCCGTCAGCTCGTCCGCCACGCGCAACGTCCAGCCCGTATTGCTGAGCACGTCTTCGACGCGCACGCCGGGATGTGTGGAAGCAAGATACGCTTCGCCATCCGGCGTGAAGCGCAGCACGCCCATCGTCGTGATGACGGCGGAAGGCCCCGAGCGCGCCGGCAAGCCCTGCGTGTGCCGCCAGGAATCGCCCGAGCCGAAGCCGGGCGAGGTGATGTGCTTGACGCGCTCGACCAGGCGCGTACGGCTGTGCTCGAGCAGCACCACGGTGCGCTGCGCGAGGCACGCGATGTCGCACGCGCCCCCGGAGCCGGGCAGGCGCGTGGGCAGGCCGTTGCGTTCGCCCCAGGTGGAGTTCAAGTTGCCGAAGCGGTCCACTTCCGCCGCGCCCAGAAAGCCCACGTGCACGCGGCCCTGCTGCAGGATCCCCATGACGTCGAGCATCGTGCCGCAGAGCGTGGCGCCCCGCAGGTTCGGCGGATCGGCCATGGTGTAGAGCAGCGTCGGCGCGGGCGTTTCGCGGATCACGCCGTTTTCATAGAGTCCCACCGCCGCGGGCGCGTGCGTGCGCTTGGCGACAATGAACGCGAGCATCGGCAGCCGCATGCCGACGAAGACCGTCTCGGCGTCGTGGATTTCGCGCGCCGCGGCGGCCACCATCAGCTCGCCCCGCGAATAGCGCGCCTGCGTCTTGTCCTGAACGGGGGTGGACATCGTTTCCCGCCGCTACATGATTCCCTTTTCCGCAATCCACTTCGGCTCGGTGGCCTGGATTTCGTTGACGAGCTTCACGTCTTCGGGCTGCGGCAGCATCTCGCGCAGGTACTCCGCGTGCTCGCGCTCGGAGAGCAGCTCGCCGGTGACGCTGTACGGCTGGTTCGCGAACTCGCCGATGTGCCGGTTGAACTTCAGGTCGGGCACGTAGAGCTTCGGCTGGCCCGGCGGCACGCTCTTGTTGATCTGCTCCATGAGCTTGCAGCACTCCAGATGGTAGAGGTAGCGGCTGTGCTCGTTCATGTGCTCGAGGTCCGGGGCCTCTTTGGCCTGCGGCTCGTCATAGCGGCCCTTCAGGCCCCAGACGTAGAACCAGTGCGCGGAATTCGAGTGGTCCACGCCGAAGAGGTCGTAGCTCACCGGGATCCACTTGTTGATGTATTTCTGCACGATCGCGAGCGGCACCACGCCCGCCTTCACGATGCGCTTCACGCCTTCCTGGCCCGTGCCCAGGTGGAACGACTCTTCCTTGAGCATGGGGATCATGGACTGCGCGAGCGGCGCAAAGCCCGAGTAGCTCAGCATGGTGAGCTGGAACTTGCCGTCGCGGTCCACGAAGTCCGTGTAGGTGAAAAAGTCGAGCCAGTTGACCACGTCCTGGTTGAACGCGCCGAGCAGCCGCTTGTGCTCGAACGCGCGCCGCTCGAGCATCTTCTGCGCCTCGACGCGACCGCCGTAGCCGAAAAAGTTGATCAGCAGGTGGCACATCTGCCAGCCGTGGCGCATCTCTTCGGTCACCACGCGGCAGAGCGATTGCCGGTCGTGCTCCGAGGGCGAGGTCTCGAACAGGCGCCGCTGCTGCTCCACCGACGCAAACTCGGTGTCGCCCTGATAGACGATCAGGTTGAGCAGCGCGTCGCGCATGCGCTGGTCGGGAATCTGGATAACCTTCTCCCACTTCGGGCGGCCCTTGAAGGCCCCGAACTCGATTTCATTCGAGCGCGTCGGCCCGAACTTGGCCTCGAACTGATAGTTGACGACCTCGGGGTAGGCCACGCCGATGTCTTTCTGCCAGACGCGGAACAGGTCCACCCAATCGTCAAACGTCGAAATGCGATGTGCGCGCATGATGGCGACTCCTTCTGGTTTCCTTCCCGCCTGCCAAACTCTTTCTTCGCCCGGCGCGAAAACCTAGCGGCCGCGGAAGCGCGGCGCGCGCTTCTCGAAAAACGCGCGAATGCCCTCCCCGCAATCCTCGGAGGGGAAACACTTCATCTGCGTCTCGGCCTCGAACTCAAGGGCGCGCTCGAGCGCCGCGCGGTCGGACTCGAACAAAACTTTCTTGAGGGCGCGTACTGCGAGCGGCGGCGCCTGCGCCAGGCGCTCGGCCAGCGCGCGCGTTTCCGCGACGAGCTGCTGCGCGGGCACAACGCGGTTCACCGCGCCGATGCGCTCGGCCGTCTTCGCATCCATCATCTCGCCCGTGTAAAACAGCTCCGCCGCGCGCGCCGGGCCCACCAGCCGCGGCAGCAGATACGTGCCGCCAAAATCAGGAAACAGCCCGACGCGGGCGAAATTCTGTCCAAATGTGGCCTCATCGGAGGCGATGCGGATGTCGCACGCGAGCGCCAGGTTCATCCCCGCGCCTGCCGCGGGGCCATTCACCGAGGCGATGGCGGGCTTCGGCATCGTGCACAGCGTGAGGATCGCGTCCATCCCCGCGCGCAGCAGCGGCTCGAGCTCGCGCCCGCCGCTGCGTTCGCGCGCCTCGCTGATCACCGCCAGGTCGCCGCCCGCGCAGAACGCGCGGCCCGCGCCGGTCAGCACCACAACGCGTACCTCGGGGTCCGCGGCAACGCGCGCCAGCGCTGCGGAGATCGCCACGCTGAGCTCGGCGTTCAGCGCGTTCAGCCGGTCGGGCCGGTTCATGGTGAGCGTCGCAATCGCGCCCTCGCGCGATTCGAGCACCAGCGTAGCCGAGGCAGCGGGTTGTGTGGCGTTGGCCATGTTAACTATCCCAAGCGCTTCAGCACCGCCGCGAGCTGGCGGAAGTACCGCAGCTTCGGCCCGCGGCCCGTGGCGTTCTGCCCGCTGGTCGAGGGCAGCACGAACACCTGCGCGCCATAGAGTGTTCCCTTCTGCAAACCTGCCTTGCACGCGCGCTGCGCAAATTTTTCGTAGACCAGCTTGCCGTTGAACGCCACCACGCGCGGCGCGTATTGCTCGATCTTCTGCGCCAGCACGATGCGCCCCTCGGCAAACTCCTGCCGCGTAATGTCTTCGATCCCGCGCGTCGGGCGCTTCACCAGGTCCGTCAGGCCGATGCCGAATTCGATCAGCCGCTTGTCGTCGCGGCATTCGAGCGGCTCCGGCACGATGCCCGAGTCATAGAGCAGCGGCCAGAACTGGTTGCCGCGGCCCGCGTAGTAGTGGCCCACGCGCGCCGAGCGCTCGCCGGGATTGGAGCCGATGAGGATCAGCTTCATTTTCGGCCGCAGATAGTCGGGCAGCGTGCGCATTTATGCCAGGTTCACCCAGACGCTCTTCACCTGCGTGTAGTGCTCGAGCGCGTGCATGCTCAACTCGCGCCCGTAGCCGCTCATTTTGTAGCCGCCGAACGCCGCCGCAGGGTCGTAGTTGTTGTACGTATTGATCCACACGGTGCCGGCCTGGAGCTTGCGCGCCACACGGTGGGCCTTGGCGATGTCGCGCGTCCAGACCGCCGAAGCCAACCCGTAGGGCGTGTCGTTCGCCATGCGCACGGCGTCGTCCACGTCGCCGAACTCGATCGCGGCCAGTACCGGCCCGAAGATCTCCTCGCGCGCAATCGTCATGTCGTTGCTTACGCCGTCAAAAATCGTGGGCTGGACAAAACAGCCCTTGCCGTTGCCGACCTGGGCGCGTTCGCCGCCGGCGACGAGCTTCGCGCCTTCGGCCTTGCCCTTCTCGATGTAGCCGAGCACCGTCTGCATCTGCCGCTCGCTGACGAGCGCGCCGAAGCGCGTCTTGGGGTCAAGCGGGTCGGCGGGCTGCACCTTCTTCGCGCGGTCCACCAGCTTCTGCATGAAGTCGTCGTGGATTTTCTTTTCCACGAACAGCCGCGAGCCAGCGGCGCAGACTTCGCCCTTGCCGTAGAAGATGCCGATCGTCGCGCCGCGCACCGCGGCGTCGAGATCGGCGTCCGCGAAAACGATGTTGGGCGACTTGCCGCCGAGCTCGAGCGTGACGTGCTTCAGCGTGTCGGCGGAGTCGCGCAGAATGTCCTGCCCCGTCCGCGTTTCGCCGGTGAAGGCAACCTTGGCCACGGCGGGATGCCGCACCAGCGCCTTACCCAGGACCGCGCCCGGGCCCGTGATAACGTTCACCACGCCATCGGGTAGACCGGCTTCCTGGCAAATCTCGGCGAAGCGCAGCGCGGTGAGCGGCGTCCAGCTTGCGGGCTTGAGCACAATCGTATTGCCCGCGGCCAGCGCCGGCGCCACTTTCCACGACGCCAGCAGCAGCGGAAAATTCCACGGCACAATCGCAGCGACCACGCCCAGCGGCTCGCGCAGTGTGTAGTTGAGGAACGGCCCGCGGACCGGCACCGTCTCGCCGTGAATTTTCGTCGCCCAGCCGGCGTAGTAGCGGAAGACTTCCGCCACCATGGGCATGTCCACCTGGCGCGACTCGAAAATGGGTTTGCCGTTGTCGAGCGTTTCGAGCGTGCCCAGTTCTTCGTTGTACTTGTCGATCAGGTCGCCGACCTTCCAGAGCAGCTTGCCGCGGTCGGAAGCGCTCATCTCCGCCCACGGGCCGGATTCAAACGCCTTGCGCGCAGCCTGGACGGCCGCGTCGGCGTCGCGCTCGTCGCCCTCGGCGATCGTGGTGATGGTTTCACCCGTGGCGGGGTTGACGGTGGGGAACGTCTTCCCCGAAGCCGCCTCCACCCACTTGCCGCCGATGAAGAGCTTGCCGGATTTCACCTGAACCTGCGCTGCCGTAGCCATCGTGCCCCCCGTTCAAATGGTGCAAATCGCCGTGCTTGCCTGCCGCGCTCAGCGGCGGGTCACTTCCCCTTGAACTGCGGCTGGCGCTTTTCGACGTACGCGCTCAAGCCCTCTTTGGCATCTTCGCTGGTGAAGAGCAACTGCTGCAATTCGCGCTCGATGCCCAGCGCTTCCGCAAACGGAATCTCCGAGCCGGTAACCACGGCGCGCTTGATGCGGCCCACGGCGCGCGAAGCCTTGTTCGGCGGGCAGAACTG
>JBGQHO010000037.1:0-36769 GCA_041497955.1 Terriglobia bacterium
GAGACAGCGATCATCGGGTACAGAATGATGGCGCCGATCGGCTGCGCAAAGCGCGCCGTGGGAACGATGCTGGCGATGAGGAAGCCGATCGACAGGATGCTCCAAGTGCTGATCAGCAGCGCAATCGTGAACGAGAACAATGGAACATGAACGCCGACCGGGTAGTAGCGTTTGCCTGCCAGGACCATCAAGGCCAGCGTGGCCGCGGTGAGTAGCAGCTTGACGATCACGTGGGCGGTAAGGATCGTCTGCGGGCGGAGCGGGGTAGCGCGGAGTCGTTTGAGGATGCCACCCTCGCGGTAGATCGAGATGATCGTGACCAGCGACAGCACAGAGCTGACAGCGATCAGGAGCGACGCGAGAACCGGCAGGCCTACATGGATAAACCCGCTGGCAGCGAGTGAGGAGGGGCCGAGTCTGCGGCCGGCTACTCGACCCAGTACGAGGAACACCAAAACGGGGAACCCGATCGTCCCGAACGCTCCAAGCGGCTCGCGCAGGAAGATCTTGATCTCGATCCAAGTCAGTTTCCAGAGTCCACGCAGCATCATTATCGAGCCTACTCGCGAATCGAGTGACCAGTCAGTTTGAGAAAGACGTCCTCCAGGTTGGGGAGAATCGTGCGGAAATCCGTGACCCGGATCCGATTCTCGGACAGACAATGAATCACCTCGGTCACGAGGTCGTCGCCCCGACCGCGAATGGTGAATCGCAAGTCAGTGCAGATCACCGCCTCAACTCCCGGGATCGCCCGAAAGCGCTCTTCCGCGATCGGGTCGTCCGTGGCGAGAACGACGGTTCGCTCAGGGCAGTGCCGGTCGACGAGCCTCTCCGGAGTGTCGATGTCGATGATCCGTCCGTGCTCGATGATTGCTACCCGGTCGCACAACCGTTCGGCTTCCTCCATGAGATGAGTGGTCAAAAAGACCGTCTTGCCGCGTTCGCGGATGCCGCGCACCAGGTCCCAGATCGCCCGCCGCGCCTGCGGGTCCAGCCCGGTGGTCAGCTCGTCGAGAAACACCACCTCCGGATCGTTGATCAGCGCAAGGGCAATAAACAACCGCTGCTTCTGGCCTCCGGAGAGGTTCATAAACCAGGCGTCCCGCTTGTCGGCAAGGCCGAGCTGCTCGAGTAGGCGTTCGCCGTCTATCGCCTTCCTCTGGTAAAGCGAAGCCCAGAGGTCTACCGCCTCCCACACTTTGATCCGCTTCTGCAGCTGCGCCTGCTGGAGCTGCACCCCGATGCGGTCCTGCAGCTTGTAGACGTGACGGAAGGGATCAAGACCCAGAACGGAGATGGTGCCCCGGTCGGGCGTGCGCAGGCCTTCGATGCACTCCATCGTGGTGGTTTTCCCGGCGCCGTTGGGCCCGATCAAACCAAAGATCTCACCGTCGTTGACCTCGAACGAAACCTCGTCGACTGCCACCGTTGGGCCGTAGGTCTTTCGGACTCCGGAAACTTGAATGACTGGAAGCATGATCGTTTGCAAAATCGAGGATTCGCTGGACCGGACCGAGAGTTTATATCACGGACTTAGGCTAAGTCCCGATTAGTCGGCTAATCGGATAAGTGAGCCGGTAGAGCTTCCTTTCCGCACCGTCGGGAATGCGGGAACCCAAGTATCCGGCGCGGAAGGGCATTGCCCTTTGCTGGAGAGGTGCCGAGGCATTTTCGGCACGGTCCTATCGGATCGGGAATGAAAAACGCGCTTCCAATCTTGTGGCTTGCAGAATAGGAGATGTAACAGTTCAGTTCCTGCGCTGCGCTTGCGCAATCTCCGAATTGTACATGGAATTCAGATACTCCTGCAGCCGCTTCGCCTTGGGAGGACTCGACTCTTTCTGTATCATTGCTTTCAGAATCGGCTCCAGAAATCGTCCGTACTTTGCCAGCGCCACGCCGTCCTTGGAAGCAAACGCAAGTTCGACCGCCCTTTCTGTTGCGGGCGTGACGAGTTCGAGACGTCCCACAAAGACGCGGGCGACGTGTGCAGGGGCAGGATTGATCGAGAGCGGTACGATCGCATCCACAAAGCGTCTCGGCACGATGTACAGGAGGCGGCTGCCCTCTTCAAACCAGGAATGCCGCCAGGTTTCGAGCATCGCCTGCGCCTCGTCCCGGTAGAGACCCTGGGCAACGAGGATTCGCTCCAGATCCCTGTCCAAAGAATCGACCGTGGCGGTGAGGGCCGGCGAATCCAGGATCGCTTCCTCCCGTAGTGGGCCGCCGATGCGATAGCCCAAGTTCTGCCCGCGGCGCTCGAAGAGGATGATGCTCGGAACCTCTTCTTTGCTGAGATTCTTGACCAGCAGTTTGCCCTCAGGCGATAGCCTCGTCGAGATGGGCACCGGAAAAACAGACACGCCGCGGTAAAAGAGGAATCTTTCCTGCTGGATACCTGCGGGCGTCTTCACCCGGAGGGGCGTAGCGGAGGTCTCTCGTGCAGCGTAATAGTGGCTATCCCGATTGTCGTTGGGGAAGTCAGCGGTATGACCCGGCGCAACCGTGACCGAATCCCACGCAATGCTCCCGTCGGTGCGCTTCTGGTAGAGAGTCGCGTCACTCAGTGCTGCAGAGGGCTCGACGCGGCTGGCGCGAGGATACCACTCCGTGATGACACCATTGGAGAAGGCCACCTTGACCGACAGGGTCATTTCGCGTGGGGCGTAGAAATAGAGGACCGGTGTTTCCATACGGACCGTTCCGCGCAGGCCAAGCTTGAAGCCAGCATCGCGGAAGTGTTCTACGAAACCGGGGAGGTCCGTGGATCCCGTTAAAGGCATCCAGTCGACCGCTTGACCGTCGTTGCCCGCAACGGAGGTAAAGGTGCCCCATTCGTGGGCCGTGAGACCGGAGTTGACGGGTTGGGCTTCCTTACCCAACAGATGGGATGAAATAGTGATGCACAAAGCGAGGAGACTGTACGACAGTAAGCGAAGCAGCCTTGCGGGCATGGCCGGCCCTCCCAGTTCAGTCAGCAAGTGGTTTTTCCGTCTTCCGCTAGTCAAGACGCTAAGGCAGCCGAAGTGTTAACGACCCTGGCCCACCCGAACACTCCAGTACAGACTTCGGTTGTCCCAAACAGCATACGGGCGTACTTTAAGTTATGGTGAAGCGGCCGACTGAACGCACTGAGGTTCTGTTCGACCGCAGGCGCTCCCAGCGGGTGCTTGCGCAGTTACCGGTGGTCGTGCACGGTCAATTGGCAGACGAAAGTCCATTTGCAGATCCCACGCGCGCTATCGTGCTCAGTGCTCACGGTTGCCTCATTACTCTGTCCAAATCGGTCAGATTGGGCCAGAAGCTTGTCCTGGGAAATGACGCCACTCGCCAAGAGCAGGAGTGCCGAGTCGTTTACGTAGGCGAAAAGCAGGGCGGCAGAACCGAAGTTGGCCTTTGTTTTAAGAGCGCCGCCCCGCAGTTCTGGGGCCTGGAGCACCCACCCCCCGACTGGAAAGTGCTCTTGAGTTGAGGATTTCCTCTGTGTCCAGAATTGCATCTCTTGGCGGCTGCTCTTACCTTTCCAGGCCGCGCCAGCCAACGGAACCTAAATCAGGACCCTACGCGGGCCCTCCACGGCTACACATTCCATCCCCCGCGGCGTAAAATGTCTGCGGGAGCGAATCTCGATGAATGATGCCTTGGTGATTGCCGGGCGCGCGTTCCGCTCGCGCCTGATTGTCGGCACGGGAAAATACCGCAGCCTGCAGGAAATGGTGCGCGCGCACGAGGCCTCGGGCGCCGAGATGGTGACGGTCGCGGTGCGCCGCGTGAACTTGACCGACCGCACGAAAGAATCGTTGCTCGACTACATCGACCGCGAAAAGTTTTTCCTCCTGCCGAATACCGCGGGCTGCTACTCGGCCGACGAAGCCATGCGCACGGCGCGCTTGGGGCGCGAGGTGGGCCTCTCGAACTGGGTGAAGCTGGAAGTGATCGGCGACCAGCAGACGCTCTTCCCGGACACCGAAGAGTTGCTGCGCGCGACGCGCGAGCTGGTGAAGGAAGGCTTCGTCGTGCTGCCGTACACGAACGACGACCTGATCGTTGCGCGCAAGCTGATTGATGCGGGCGCGGCCGCCGTGATGCCGCTGGGCGCGCCGATCGGCTCCGGCATGGGCATCCAGAACGAAGCCAACATCCGCATCCTGCGCGAGCGCATCACCGAAGTGCCGCTGATCGTGGACGCCGGCGTGGGCACCGCGTCTGATGCCGCCGTGGCGATGGAGCTCGGCGCCGACGGCGTCCTGATGAATACCGCGATTGCCGAAGCGCAAGATACCGTGCTCATGGCCGAGGCCATGCGCGCCGCCGTCGAAGCCGGCCGCAAGGCATATCTTGCCGGCCGCATTGCTAAAAAACTCTACGCCGCAGCATCGAGCCCGCTCGCCGGCGTCGTTCGTTAGCCACTCCTTCGATTCAAGCCAACTCTGCGGTTGCCGAGTCGCGGGGTTGCGCTTAAACTCCGCGCAATGCCCGACCCGGCCCAGAAGCGCCTGGCCTACATTGACTGGATGCGAGGCCTCGCGTGCGTGCTGATGTTTCAGACGCACTGCTACGATTCGTGGCTCTCGCCCGAAGCGCGGAAGACGGCGTTCTATGGGTGGTCGCAGCTCGGCGGCACGCTGCCGGCGCCGCTGTTTCTGTTTCTCGCCGGAGTCTCCTTCTCACTGGTCACGGACAAGCTGCGCGAGCGCGGCGGTGCGCCCGGCGAAATCGCGCGTACGACGATTCGCCGCGGCGCGGAAATCTACGGGCTCGGGCTGCTCTTCCGCGTGCAGGAATTCCTATTGGGCCAGCCGTGGGCGCCGAAGACGGACCTGCTGCGCGTGGACGTGCTCAACATCATCGGGCTCTCGATGATGTTCATGGGGCTGGTGTGCTGGGCCGCGGGGGCGTGGGGCAGCGGGGAACTGCGCAGCTTGCGAGTGCGGACGGTCGCTTTCACGGCCGCCGCGGGCCTGGCGATTGCGCTCGTTACGCCGCCGCTGTGGACCACGTGGCGGCCGCGCTGGCTGCCGTGGTACCTCGAGTCGTACCTCAATGGCGTGCACACATTCGACAAGCCGCAGCCGTGGCTCTTTCCATTGTTCCCGTGGGCCGCGTTCGCGTTTGTGGGACTCGCGGTGGGCTTGCTGCTGCGCGCGGAGTGGGCGCGGCGGCGCGCAGCAGCGTCGCTTGCGTTGATTGGTCTGGCCGGAGTGGGTCTGGCGGCGTTGGCGTGGTCGCTGGACGCGCAGCCGCGGCAGCTTTATGCCGTATACGATTTCTGGCACACCAGCCCCAACTTCTTCCTGATCCGCGTGGGGACTCTTCTGGTGATTCTCCTGGGGAGTTACGTCTGGTGCCGCTGGGGCGCGGGGCAATGGGGCTTCAGCCCGTTCGCGCAGCTCGGCACGACGTCGCTGCTGGTCTACTGGGTGCACATCGAATTCGTTTACGGGCGCTTCTCGATCTTGCCGAAGCGCAGCGTCAGCATCCCCGTGGCGACGCTGGGCCTGCTGGGGATTTTCCTGGCGATGCTGCTGCTCTCGATTGCGCGCACACGGTTGAAAGGGAAGCGGGTGGAATTGCCGCTCTGGTTGAGGCGCGCGTCGGGGGCGGGTGGAAGCTGAGGGCGCTCTATTTTTTCGGCGGTTCGGGCTGGGCAGGCGCGGGCAGTTTGAAAATCATTTCGCCGGGGCGCGCCAGGTTCATTTCTTCGCGCGCGATTTTCTCAATCAACTTCGGGTCGCTTTTGAGCGCCTGCACCTGCTCGCGGAGCTGCTTGTTGTCCGTATTGAGCTGGCCAATCTCCTGACGCAGCCGCGCAATTTCGTTCTGTGTGCGGCGCATGGCCAGGAAGCCGTGCGTGCCGAGAATGTCGTGAATGAAGACCGCCGCCAGCAGCACGCCGAGGATCATGCGCCCGTGGCGGCTCCAGAACGAGCGCTGCGGCTCGCGCTCTGCGGGACGTCCGATGGCTACGCGGTGCTCGTCCGATTGTGCGCTGCGGTTCCCCGGATCCATGATTTTGCCTCTTCGGCCAAACGCGCCGACGCTTCGGCGGTAGCCGCTTCCGTGTAGAGCCGCACGAGCGGCTCCGTGCCCGACAGCCGCAGCAGCAGCCATGCGCCGTCCTCGAATTCGAGCTTGAGACCGTCGGTGCGGTCCGCGCGCTGTACGCGGCGTCCCAGAAAGTTCTTGTAATTCTTTTTGAGGCGTTCGATCAGGCTTGCCTTCACTTCTTCAGAAAGGTGCAGGTTCGTGCGCAGCGGCCAGTATTCGGCGCCCACGCGGCGGAAGAGCGCACGAAGCTGCTCCCCGAGCGATTTGCCGCGCGCCGCGATCATCTCTGCGACGAGCAGGCACGCGAGGATGCCGTCTTTTTCCGGCACGTGGCCGCGGATCGAAAGCCCCGCGCTCTCTTCGCCGCCGAGCGCGATCTTGTCCTGCTGGATCAACTCGCCGATGTATTTGAAGCCGACCGGCGTCTCGAAGACGCTCGCGCCGTGGTGACGCGCGACGGCATCGAGCAGATGCGTGGTCGCTACGCTGCGCGCCGCGGGCATGCGCCAGCCGCGCGTCTCGACAAGGTAGTCGTAGAGCAGCGCGAGGATGTGATTCGGCGTGACCCACGTGCCGCCGGCATCGAAGATGCCAAAGCGGTCGGCGTCGCCATCGGTAGCCAGCCCGACGTGGGCTTTACCTTCCAATACGGCCTGGCGCAGCGGGCGCAGGTTTTCTTCCGATACATCGGGTCCGGTGCCATCGAACAGAACGTCGCGGTTGGCGCGCAGCGTCGTCGCTGCAATGCCGTGCTGCTCGAGCGCGCCATCCAGATAGCCTGCGCCGCAGCCATGAAGCGCATCGAAGACGATCTTCAGCTTGGTTTTGCGAATGGCATCGAAGCGCACGAGCTCCGCGAGCCGCTTGAGATACGGCTCGCGCGGATTGATGCGCTCGAAGCGATCTTCCGAATGCGCGGGCGCAACCGGCGGGCGCGCAGCAAGCTTCGCGGCGCGTGCTTCGATGTCGCGCGTGACTTCCGGCAACGCCGGGCCACCATCGGGGCCGGAAAACTTCAGGCCGTGGTATTCGGCAGGATTGTGGCTCGCAGTGAAATTGATGGTGCCATCGGCCTTGCGGCGGAGGATTTCGTACGCGATGGCCGGCGTCGGCGCTGCGGCGTCGCAGAGCAGCACGCGCACGCCGCGCTCGCGCAGGATCCCGGCAGCGGTGCGCGAGAAGTCTTCGGAGAAGAAGCGCGTGTCGTGGCCGACGATCAGCGTGGGATTCTTGCTGCGGCGGAGGACGTGGTCGGCGATCGCTGCCGTTGCCAGGCGCACGTTGCCGAAGGTGAATTCATCGGCGATGACGGCGCGCCAGCCCGAGGTGCCGAAGCGGATCGGGGAGGGAGACCCTTTTTGTTCTCGCGAAGGAGCCACGGCGCGCTATTGTATCCGTAGCGAACGCGAAGGGGAAAAGGCAATGACGGACAAGATTGTCGTGCTGGTGACCTGCGGAAAAGCGGCCGAGGCTGCGCGGCTGGCGCGCGTGCTGGTGGAGATGCGGCTCGCGGCGTGCGTCAACGTCCTGGAGGCGCCGGTGCAGTCTGTTTTTCGTTGGAAGGACAAGGTCCAGGCTGCGCGCGAGTATCTGCTCGTGATCAAGAGCTCCCGCGCGCGGTTTGCGGCGGTGCGCCGCGCCATCGAGGTGGCGCACAGCTACGACGTGCCGGAGATCATTGCGCTGCCCATTGCGGATGGATCGGCTGCGTACTTGCGCTGGCTCGAAGAGTGCGTCAGCCCACAGCGCGCGCGGAAGAAACCGCGGTCATCGAAGTGAAGCGGGCCTATTGCTTGGGCGGCGTCTGATTGGTCTGGAAGAGCGCCCAAGGGCCGGCCTTCATATCGCCGAGGATCGGCGCCTGCCAGGCGTACTCGCGGTGTTTGCTTAGGAACGGCTTGGCGAGAAAATCCGCGCCGCACGGGTGCCCCAGATGCGCGCGGAGGCTCATCGCTTCGGCCATTTTGCTGTCCGTGACTTTTCCTTGCACGGCGCCGCCAGGATGGAAAGCGCCCCACTCCCATTCGGGGATGCCGCGCGGAGCCACGTCGGCGTGGCCGCAGAGCGTGCGCTCGGTTGGCTGCTCTTTCTTGAGAATGACGTCATAGTGGTCGGCCATGAAGCGCTCCGCCGCGGCGGCGTCGATCTTGCCCTTATTCTCCTTCATGAGCTGTTCCCAACGGGCGCGGCGCGCGTTGGGTGAGCTGATGGCGTTCTTCGGGTCGAAGTCGGTTTCTTCTTTCTCGAGCTTCGGGTCGCTCGGAAAGTTGGAGCCGACGAAGTAGCCGTCTTTCGTGCGCCACAGCTTGTAATTCTTCAGGCCGAGCTCGAACTGGGCGACTTCGCCGGTCTTGCGGTCGCCGAGCAGCCAGTCGTTCGCGTAGCCGCCGTTATTGCCATCGAGCATGATTCGCACGTAGGCGTCAATCGAATCGGCGTACTGCAGCGCCTTGCGCGCGCGGGCAAACTCGGGTTTGCCGTTGGGATCGAAGCCGTTGAACTGCGTGATCGTCGTTTCCGTGATCATGATGCCCGAGGAGTTGACGCCGAAGTCGTCGTCGCTGGCGATGACGCCGGGGAAGCCGTCCATCAGAATGCGGTAGCCGCGCGCGGGCACGAGATCGAAGATGATGCGCCAGCGCTGCCCCGCCCAGTAGCTGGTCCAATTGTTGTGCGCGATGACGATGCGGGCGTCGCGCGTGTAGCTGCCGGTGGCCACAAACGCGCTGCAGTTGCCCGGGCTTACGAGGCGCGGCGCGCTCGCAACTTTTTCTTTTTTGTTGAGCCACGGAACATAGTAGTCCGGCACTTCTTCAAACGCGTTCAGCGCGACGAGGTCGTCGAGGTCCATGGCCACGCCGCGCGCCTTTACGCCTTCGATGATGCCGCGCAGCTCTTCCTGATACTCAGGGTCAATGTGCGGCCAGAGAACGTTGTGCGCGGTGGCGCGGAAGAAATTCCAGTCGCGCTTCGTGCGGTGTGTGCTGTCGAGGCGCACGGCTTTGTACGCATCCTCGATTTCGCGCGCGAGCAGGTAGCCGTGCTGGAAGCCAAGCTGCGCCGGCGCGCCTTCGAGGTGGACGTAGATCCAGCCGCTCTGCTCGAAGCGGTAGGCGCCACGAAGACGCGGGTCATTCGCCGCCTGTGCGCCGGTGGGCGCGGGGAGCGAGCGCGCAGGGTCGGGCGCAACCGCAATGAGAAGCACAGCGGCGAGAACCACCGCCAGAGAAATCGCCAAAGGAAGCCAGCGCCGTGCTCGTGCCATCGTTCCTCCTCGTTCGGCAGACCTCAAACCTTGCTCAGGGCATGCTCCAAGTCCGCGATCAAATCCTCAGCGTCTTCGATGCCCACCGAAAGCCGCACCAAGCCGTCGGTGATGCCGATCTGCTGGCGCACTTCGGGCGGCACCGAGGCGTGCGTCATCAGCGCGGGATGCGAAATCAGCGTCTCCACGCCGCCGAGGCTTTCGGCCAGCGAGCAGAGCTTTACATGATTGAGCAACCGGCGCGCCGCTTCGAGCGAGCCGAGATCGAACGACAGCATCGCGCCGAACCCGCGCTGCTGGCGCCTGGCGACTTCGTGCTGCGGGTGCGAGGCGAGGCCGGGGTAAAGCACGCGCTTCACCTTGGCGTGCGCCTCGAGAAACTTGGCGATGGCCATGCCGTTCGCATCGTGGCGTTCCATGCGCACGGCCAGCGTCTTGATGCCGCGCGAGACGAGGAAGCAATCCATCGGCGCCAGGCCGGTGCCCGCCGAGCGCTGAATGAAATAGATGCGGTCCGCGTCTTCCTGCCGCGTCAGGATTACGGCGCCGCCGGTGCAGTCGCTGTGGCCGTTCAAGTATTTCGTCATCGAATGCACGACAATATGCGCGCCGAGCGCGATGGGCTGCTGGAGGTACGGGCTCAGGAAGGTGTTGTCCACGGCGAGCGTGACGTTGCGCTCGCGCGCCAGCTTCGCGACGGCGGCGATATCGGTGATGATCATCGTCGGGTTGGTGGGCGTCTCGACGTAAATCATCTTCGTATTCGGCTTGAGCGCCTTGCGCACGTTCTCGAGGCACGACGTATCCACGAAATCGAATTGCAGGCCAAACTGGACGAGGAGCTGCGTGGTTAGCCGGAAGACGCCGCCATACACGGCTTGCGAAACGATCACGTGGTCGCCGGGGCGAAGCAGGCGGAACACGGCGTCAATCGCCGCCATGCCGGACGAAAAGACGTACGACGTCAGGCCGCCCTCGAGTTTCGTGACGCAGCGCTCGAGCGCGCGGCGATTCGGATGCGCGGTGCGCGCGTAGTCGTAACCTTTATTCTTGCCGAGCGCCTCCTGCACGTACGTGGACGTCTGGTAGATCGGCGCGACGATCGCGCCGGTCGAAGGGTCCGGCTCCTGGCCGACGTGAATCGCATCGGTTGAGAATCCCATTGCGCCTCCTCGGGCGAGCGGGCAGCGCCCGCGTCTTCCTTTCAGATGTTCCGGCAGCGGATTTTGATTGCAGAATTCCAGCCGCAGGTATATGAGTACGGATGAATCCGCCGCGGCGAAGTTAGCGCAGGAGCGAACGTGAGTCAATCCACCCATGGCGCAGCGCCACACGCGGACCGCTCAGGGGCTTGAGACATGCGGCAGGGGATTGTCCTCCTCCTCGCGTTCGTTCTTTGCAGCGCGCCCGCCAGCGTGCACGCCGGTCCGAAGAAGCAGAAAAACGCAGACCCTTCGAGCATCGGCCAGCGCGACATCAACAAAGGCAAATGGAACCTGTACTCGCCCGAGCGCGAGATCGCCATGGGCGACGCGCTGGCGCGGCAGGTTGCGGCCACCTCACGTCTGCTGAAGGACCCCGTAGTGCTCGCCTACGTCACCAGCGTGGCCGAGCGCGTGGCGCGGCACTCGGACCTGAAGGTTCCGCTGCGCGTGCACGTGATCGATTCCGACGAGCTGAACGCCTACGCGCTGCCCGGCGGGCACTTCTTTGTGAATACCGGACTGCTCCTGGAGACGGAAACCGAAGCGGAGCTGGCCGGCGTGATTGCGCACGAAATCGGGCACGTGGCAGCGCGCCACACGACGCGCCAGATGACGCGCGCGCAACTGTGGAACTGGATTTCGATGCCGCTGCTTTTTGTGGGCGGACCCGTGGCGGCGGGGGTGCAGCAAGGATTGATGCTGGCCGTGCCGCTCTCGTTCATGAAATTCAGCCGCAATGCGGAGCGCGAGGCGGATTTTCTCGGCCAGCAGTACCATTACGCGAGCGGCTACGACCCGATGGCCTTCGTTACGTTCTTCGAGCGCGTGAAACAGAGGGAGAAGGGACCCCGGTTGGGCATCGCGCGGGCGTTTTCGACGCATCCTATGACCAAGGACCGCATCGTGGCCGCCCAACGCACCATCGAACAAGACCTGCCGCCTAAAGAGGAATACGTGGTGACCACTTCGGCTCACGACGAGATCCGCGCGTACCTCTCGAGGCTGGTCGGCGAGCGGCGGGGCAGTGAGGCGGGCAGCCGGCCCGTCCTGCGGCGGCGCAGCGAGTAGCGGAGAACCAGTTTGGGAAAAGCAAACTCCATCTTCCCCTTTAGGCAAGCAGCGGGACTTGCGCTGTCTGCGCTGTTTGGGCTTGCCGTGCTGGCGCCGGGTGGGTCGTACGGCCAGGACAAAGAGAAGAAGGACAAGGAATCCGGCGTAACCCGGCTGCGGATCGAAGTAACCGGGGGAGAAAAGAACCAGGTTGTCGAAAACGCGAGCGTCTACGTGCGGTTCGCTCAGGGACGGGCCCTCGCCAAGGACAAGAAGGTCGAGTTGAACGTGAAGACGAACCACGACGGAATCGCGAAGGTTCCGGAGATCCCTCGCGGGAAAGTGGTGATTCAAGTGGTCGCGGAAGGTTGGAAGCCGTTTGGCCGCTGGTATGACCTCGAAGAAGGCGACCAGACGATCAAGATCCATCTCGAGAAGCCGCCGCGGTGGTATTGAGGCAAGTCCCGCCATCGTTTTTGATTTTTCTCCGCCACTTCTCCACAAAGAGCGCGTAAGTCCAATGAGGCAATTCGAGTTCCAAGTTTTCGCGCCGCGAATGCCCCACATTTGTGCAAACAGTGCCAAGCGTTTCGTTTGACGTGGGTTCGTGTGCACGCGACGCGGCTTTTCCACAAAGTTTTCAACACAACTGTTGAAATCCCGCGCGGCATGCTACCCGCGACGTGAAAAAGTCACCGCGGACGAGCGCTCCTGGTTGTTTGCGTGCTGCGCGCTCGTTCCTGAATCTGCCGACGGATGTGTGCGCTCTAATGAAATGTGCAGCTTGCAGCGCCTGCGCGACGCGAGCGTTATCCTGAGAGCCTCTTTGACCGCAAGTGAAGGAGATGCTAGATTCGTTCGCGAGCACTTTGAATGCCGACGCTGCCACACACCGGATTCTCCACCTGGCGAATGTTGTGGAGCAGCCTGATGCTGCGGCCGATCCGCTCGATTCTGAGCGTGATTGCGGTGGCGCTGCAGGTGATCCTGATTCTTCTCATTGTGGGAATGATTTCCGGTGTGATGGACGAATGGGGCAAACGCGTCGAAGGCGTCGGGGCGGACATTCTGGTGCAGCCGCCCAACTCCTCCATATTCTTTGCGTTCTCTGGCGCGGTCCTGCAGGAATCAGTTGGAGATCAGATTGCGAAGGTGGGGGGCGTGGACGAGGTCGCGCCGGTCCTGATTGTCACCGACACGCGCAACTTCAGCGTTGTGTACGGCATAGACTACGCGCGGTTCAATGCGCTGAGCAAAGGGTTCCTGTTCCGGCAAGGCCGCCCGTTCGAGGGGCCCGACGAAACCATCATCGACGACATCGTGTCGCAGTCGCGCAAGCTCAAAGTCGGCGACAGAGTGTTGCTACTTGGCCACGCATTCACGGTTTCCGGCATCGTAGGGCACGGCAAGGGTGCGCGATTCTTCATTCCGCTGCGCGCGGCGCAGGATCTGGCCGGCGCGGACAAGCGCGTTTCGATGTTCTACGTGCGCAGCAAAGGAGATACGGAAAGCACGCGCGCCGAAATCGTGAAGCTGCTCCCGAGCTACCGCATTCGCTCCATGGCCGAATACCTCACGCTGATGAATTCGCAGAACCTGCCGGAGCTGCAGCCCTTCATCCGCTCGATGCTGGGCCTGGGCGTGGCCATCAGCTTCTTGATGGTTTTGCTCACGATGTACACGGTGGTGCTGGAGCGCACACGGGAAATCGGCATCCTGAAGGCTCTGGGGTCTTCGCGCAGCGATATTGTCGGGCTGATCCTGAAAGAGACCGGGCTGATGTCGATTCTGGGCATTGCGTTGGGTCTGGTGGCCACCTACGTGGTGCGCGGCGTATTGAAAGAGACGGCGCCCACGCTAACCATCTTGATCTCAACCGGTTGGATCTTCCGCGCCATCCTGTATGCACTGATCGGGGCGCTGGCGGGCGCGGCCTATCCGGCCTACCGCGCCGCGCACTACGATCCGGTGGATGCCCTGGCCTATGAATGAGCCCGGGCCTCGCCGCGCGAAAGCCATCTCCGGGTTCGCTGGCGTGTTGGACACGTGTGGGGCCAAATCTTGACGGTGCCCAGGGCCGCGTAGATAATCAAACCTCTTCATGCGGACAATTTCGCCAGCGGCCTACCCGGAACCCGAATATGTTTCCCCGGGTCAGCTCGATTCCCAACAACAGGATTTTCATCGCGACACGAAGTGGCAGATCTTCCGGAAGAATGCTCGCGGGGCGATTCATTCGATCCGCACGCATTACGCCAACAAGTGGAAGATTTCCCGCGGCGACTTCAAGCTCAAGCCGCTGATCGCATCGTACTACGTCACGCACCGCTGCAACCTGAAGTGCGTCTATTGCACCGAACACTATCCCATCCGCGACACGGTGGATGCGGACACCGAGGGCGCATTGGAGATCGTGCGCAAGCTGCGCCGCGAAATGTCGGCGATCTACTTCACCGGCGGCGAGCCCCTGGTGAGGCCCGACATCGTGGACATTGTGCGCGAGGCATCGCGGCTGAAATTCTTTCCGATCTACCTCGGCACAAACGGCCTACTGCTGCCGCTCCGCGACAAGGTGGTGGACTACATCGACCGGCTAGTCATTTCTCTCGACTCGATGGATGCCGATTCCTGGGACGTCATCCTGAACGCGGGACGCGGCCAGGCCGGGAAGATCTACGAGGTCATCGCCCATTACGCGAAGCAGCAGCGGAAGCGTGACTTTTCGATCATGCTCAACTGCGTCATCACCCGCGATTCCATCGAGCAGGTCTATCGCGTCATGGAGTTCTGCTTCCGCCACGACGTTGTGTTTGCGCCGGTCGCCGCCGCGATTGATTCGTTGCCGGACGAAGCGCTGCTCTCGCGCGCGGACTATCAGCGCTTGGCGCGCCACATCGTGGACCTCAAGAAGCGCGGCTACCCGATCCTCGGCTCGGTGGATTCCATCGAGACCTTGCTGTTCGCAAAGCCGTTCCCGTGTTACGCCATGCTCCTGCCGCACGTCTATCCGAACGGCGACGTTTTCTACCCCTGCCAGCCTCTGGGCAAGATCGGCGGCAACCTGCTCGAGCTCGGTTCCATCAGCGCGGCCTACAAGGAAGGCGAGAAAAAATTCGGCCCGTGGAAGGAGTGCTGGCGCGGCTGCTCGCTGAACTGCTACGTTCTGACCAGCTCCTTCATCCACCATTTTTGGGATCAGATGGTATGGGAATCGGCCGAGCAGTTCGCCATGCGGCCCGGCACCTCCAAGCTCGGAACCGGCAAGCGCTGGCCCCCCGAGGCGGCGCTCGAGCCTCTCTCGGAAGACTCGAGGAAGTGGACTGCGAAGCCCCTGCTGAACCCGTCTCCACGCGCGCGGGCGCTCGACGTGCCCCTCTCGCAACTTTCCAAGTCTGATTAGCGGAGCCGAAGCCAGCCTGCAAGATGAAACACTCCCGGTCTGCGTCCCGTCTATGAGGACGGCTTATTGATGGGCAAGACTCTGACTCGCGCAGAAGTGGTGTGGGTGCTCCTGCTCACGCTGGGAGCGTTTGGCATCCGGCTTTGCGGAGCGGGATCCATCAGTCTGGCGGAAGATGAGGCCGGCAAATGGCAGGCCATCCAGCAGTACAAGCAAGGACACTTCGCAGACGCCAACATCGAACATCCCATGCTGATGAAGCTGCTGGCATGGGGAAGCGACGAAATGGGCGCGCGCTGGAACCGCTGGGCCGCCGGACACGCGCGGCTGCAGGTCAGCGAAGAGATTTGGCTGCGGCTCCCCAACATCCTTCTCGGGGCGCTGACGACCGCGGTGCTCTACCTACTGGCGCGGCAAATGATCGGCGATGCGGGCGCGAGCGCTACAGCGTTCTTCTGGGCCTTTACCCCCTTGCCGGTGGCGCTGAATCGCGTCCTGAAAGAGGACACGCCGCTCACGTTTTTCGCTCTCACGGCGTTTTACTTTTTCTGGCTCGCCAAACGTGAGCCGGATGAAGCTCGAATCCTCCGATGGCTGGACCTCAGCGGCGTCTGTTTTGGGCTCGCCCTGGCGTCGAAATACATCATTTATTTCTTCGGCATGAATTGGCTGATCTGGTCTGTCGCCGGGCGCGCCGGGTTGGATCGCCGGCCATTGCTACCTCATTTTTGGCGCATGGTCGTGGTGATGGCGGTGGCTTTTGTGCTCGCCAACCCCATCATTCTCTCCCCGCACACTACGATTCAGATGCTGCACTACGCCGAGGGCCGGACCCTCGAGCACCACGGCTACAATCTGGACGGGCGGCTTTACATGAACAACTTCGCGTACACGCCGTATGGCCTGCCGCCGTACTTCTACTTGTGGGCCCTGGCGGTCAAAACGCCGCTCGTGGTCCTGCTGGCGATTGTCGTTGGCGCATTCCTGTTGCTCCGCGAGCCCAACACGATGGCCTCCATTTTCTTCCGCACGATGGTGCTGTTGTATTTGCTCGGGCTTTCCGTGATGGGCGGGAAGTGGATCCGCTACACGGTCAGCCTGCTGCCGTTTGTCTACCTGGCTGCCGGATATGCGTACGAGAAATTGTATGGCTGGTTCCGCAGGCGGGAGCGCGCGCCCCTGAAGCAGCCGGCATTCGCATTGCTTTCCCTCGTGTTATTCGCCTGGCCGTTGGCGGAGACCCTGATGTGGTCGCCCTACTACCAGCTCTACCTGAACCAACTGGGCGGAGGACGCGCCAAGGCCGCGCGGTATTTTCCGCACGACGAAGTTTATGACCTGAACGCACGGCAAGAGGTCGAGGCAGCCTGCCAGGGTGCGGCGCCCGGAGCAACGCTTGCCGTCTCCAACCCGATGAGCGCCGCGTATTATGCGGCGCGAATCGGACGGCCGGATATCCGCGTCGTGCCTCTCTACGATCTGCGCTATATCCCGCGGCCGGGCGACCGGATTGTGCTGCAGGATTCGCGCCGGTACTTCGAAACCGAAGACCTCTACTATCTCGTGGAACGGCACGGCCGGATGCTCCGCGAACTCACCGCGAAGGGCGTGGTGACCTCGCGCATCTACCGCTTCTAGTCCGTTGCGCCCGCCCCCGCAAACTGGTAAAAATAGACGCATCTCGGAGGGACTCTGCCAGCCATGGCCCGAGTGGTCCTGTATTCGCAACCCGGCTGAGCGGCCTGCGCCACGGCGAAAGAGTTTCTTTCGTCCCGCGGGATTTCCTTCGAGGAAAAAAACATCCGGAGCGACCCGGAGTTCCTGCGTGAGCTCGTGGAAGAACACGAGAGCCGCGCAACGCCCACGCTCGTTGTGGGTGAAAAGCGCGTGGTCGGATTCGATGCGGCCGCCTATGAGGCCGCGCTCCGAGGCGTCGCGACGTGAGAGGAGAGCTTCATGAGGAAGCGACTGGTTGCCCTGTCGGCCATTCTCCTGCTGGCCGCGAGTGTGTGGGCGGGAGATCCCTGGAAGGATAAGCCGTACACGCAGTGGGATGAGAAGGACGTCAAGAAAGTCTTGTTCGATTCTCCGTGGGCCAAGGAAGTGATCGTGACCGCAAAGTGGAGGTCCGGAAAAGGTGGCGGCGGAAGCGGAAGCGGCGGCGGAGGGGGAAGAGAAAGCTCCGGTCCTGCCAACGTCAGCAGCGGCACCGGGTACGGCCCCCCTGGCGGCGTAACCGCGCGCACTACCGACATGGAGCAGGAAGCCGCGACTGCGGAAGTCCAGTTTGTGGTGCGCTGGGCTTCGGCGCGAACGGTGCGCGAGGCCATGGCGCGCAACGCGATGATGCACGGCATGTCGGAAGCGGACGCCGCGAAATTCGCCTCGGAGACGCTGGAGACCTACGTGGTTGTCATCATCGGAAACGACATGACTCCGTTCGCCAAGACGGCCGAGGACGTGCTCAAGGCTAAGACGCACCTCAAAATGAAGAAGTCGAAAACGGAGCTGGTTCCCATCAAGGTGGAACTCCAGCGCCCGAAGGATTCCCCCAAGATCGTGGGGGCAGCATTTTACTTCGTGAAGAAGAGCGAGAGCGGCGAACCGACCATTGCCGCAGATGAAAAGGGCATGGAATTCGTTTGCGAAGTCGGCGGCGTGGCAATCAAGACGAATTTCGATCCGTCGAAGATGGCCAGCGCGAAGGGCGCCGACTTCTAGACATGTCTGTTCAGCGATGCACGATCGGCGTGGCGCTTCTGACGCTCCCAGCCGTGGCCGCGCCGGATGCCGCTCGATGCGTGCATCTGATCGAAAACAAGGAGAACCAATGCGAATCGCGTGTCGAACCGTTGTCCTGACGATTGCTGTGCTGGCGCTTGCAGCAGGGAACGCGAGCGCGCAGATGGGCATGGGCATGCACCCGCCGCAGTTCAAGGGCGTGTGGAATCCGGTGGTGGGTTCCGGAGCCGCCTATCGGGTGGACAGCAAGGAGAGCCACAACTCGGAAATGGAAGTCGCCGTCGTGGGCACCGAGACCGTGGACGGCAAGCCCGGCTACTGGATGGAAATGACGATGAAGGATCCGCGGATGGACGGCACGGTGTACATGAAGAACCTGGTCGTGCTTGACGGCAAGAATACGCGCATGAGGCGCATGATCATGCAGGCGCCCGGCCAGCCCCCGATGGAGTTTCCCCTCGAGATGATGCAGCGCGGCCAAACGCAGGAGCAGCACGCGGACATCCGCGAGCAGGCCGAGCGCTTGGGCACGGAGAGCGTCACCACGCTCGCAGGCACTTTCACCTGCGAGCACTACAGGCTGAAGGACGGCTCCGGCGACGTGTGGGTCAGCGACAAGGTTGCGCCGTGGGGCGTCGTCAAGATGACCGGGCGCGACTCGAACATGACGCTTGTCCGCGTGATTACGAATGCCAAGACCCACATCACCGGCACCCCGCAGAAATTCGATCCGATGGAAATGATGCGGCGGCAACAGCCTCCCAATTGAGTCCGCAGCCGCGCATGCTCCCTTTCCCGCTCGAACGAATGCTTCAGGAGGCGCTCGCCGCTTGCAACGGGCGCCTTGTCCCGCCTCGCGTGTTTCGTACCGCAATCTGCTCGATCGCTCCCCAAGGAGGGCGCTGATGACCAACCTGCCGGAGGACAAGTTCTACCGCGCGCGGATCACGTTTCGCGAAGACTTCTCGGAAGACCTCTGGCGCATCCGCGTGGATACGGGCGGGGAGTTCAAGTTCACGGCAGGGCAGTACGCGACGCTCGGCGTGGACACGCCGGAAAAACTCGTGGAGCGGCCGTATTCGATCGTGTCGTCACCCTACGAAAGGGAAGTGGAATTCTTCGTCGAGCTTGTGCCGCAGGGCGAGCTGACGCCGCTGCTCTATAAACTCAAGGTCGGCGACACGATGACGTTCCGCAAAGTTTCCAAGGGCCGCTTCACGCTCGATACCAAGAGCGGGCGCAAGAACCATCTGCTGCTCTGCACCGTCACGGGCGTCGCGCCGTTCGTCAGCTATGTGCGCTCGATGCACAAGGACTGGAAAGAAGGCAAGTTCGGCGGCGAGCACAAGCTGTACCTGATCGAGGGCGCTAGCCGCTCGTGGGAATTCGGCTATCACGACGAAATCGTGAAATTCGCCGCGGACGCGCCGTGGCTTACGTTCATCCCTACGATCAGCCGCCCGTGGGAAGACGCGAACTGGAAGGGCGAGCTGGGCCGCGTGGACGACCTCGTCCGCAAATACACCGACATGTGGGGTCTCACGGCCGAGAACACTTCGGCATACCTCTGCGGCCACCCCGACATGATCGAGAACGGCAAGGGCATCCTTCGTCGGCGCGGCTGGCAGAAAGAAGCCATGAAGGAAGAGGTCTACTTCATCCCCGGCAAGGACGCCACGCCAGCGCCAAAGTAGCCGGTCTAGCTGGCCGGGACGCGCGATTCGAGCTCGCGCGCGACTTCGTTCACCGTGCACAAGGGCACCGATAGGTGCACGGTTTCCTGCGGAGACTCCACATCAATCAGCAGCTTCCCGCCACGGACGCGGATCTGCACGTGTTCGCGGGCGTCGCGGACCTCGACGAGGTCTGCATCCGGCAGGCGCCCAAGCTCCCGGCTGGCAATGACGATCGCAGGCAAAAGCGGCCGCAGTCGCTCTGCGGCCTGCCGTATCCTGTCTTCGGGCACAACGTGCAGCGCCAGGGGCACGGCCGCGGCGGGCACAAAGAAGTGGACGTGCGACTCGTTCCGGCCGCCCTTGTGCTCGTCCACCGCCACGCGGATCACGCCTTCGTGGAAGACGTAGGCGCCTGCCAGAGTCAGCGTCCCCAGAGCTCCCAGCGCGAGCTTTGCAGCAATCATGTCAGCCCTCCGCGGCGCTTATTCGGAGACGTTCTTTGAATCCACCCAGACGCGCACTGTGCTCCGCTCGTCCTTCACGCGCACGAGTTCGGTATCGCCATGCGCGGCGAGCGCGCGGATCGCGGCCACCAGGTCCAGCTCGTTAGTGCCCGAGGAGAGCAGCGCATCCACCACCGTCATCGGCACGCGCACCTCGACCTGCGGCTTCGTGGCCTTGCGGTTTTCGCGCACGTGGACGAGCAGGTAGCCGTTTTCCTTCGCCACGCGCACGTCGTTTTCGGTGCTCTGGATGGTGACGAACTCGCCGTCGCGGGCGTTCTTCACGGCATCGAGCACCGCGCGCAGGTCCACGCCTTCCATGCGCGCGCGGTCCACGGTGATCTTGCCGTCGTGCAGCCCGTGGTTGTGGATCGCCGGCAGGACTTTCTCCGCCAGCGCCAGCGGCACGTTCACACGCACCAGCTCATTCTTGGGTTGCGTCTGCTCCACGCGGACGTGCAGCCACTTCTCCGTCTCCGGCGCGGGCACAGGTTGCGCAAACGCGGGCACCAGCCCCGCCGCCAGGACGACCACCGCCAATACCGCCATTGCTCGTTTCATGGATGCCTCCTCGGCCTTCTGCTTCCATTTACGCGCGGGGTGCGGCGAAAGTTCCATCCGGGACCAGAAAATCAGGAGGTCCAGATGCCAGGAGGGCAAGAAGTCAGGCGCGCTGGGGCTTCAGAATAAGGACGCTGAGCGGCGGAAGGCGCAGGTTGAGCGAATACGAGCGCCCGAGCCAGGGAATCGGCTCGGCCGTGGCGCCGCCGAGGTTCCCGGCATTGCTGCCGCCATAGATCGCGGCGTCGGTATTCAGAATTTCCTGGTAGAGGCCTGCCTCGGGCACGCCCACGCGGTAGTTGTCGCGCACCACCGGCGTGAAATTGGCAACGATGACGAGGAAGTCCACCGGGTCCTTGGCGCGCCGGATGAACGAAAGCACGCCCGAATCGGCGTCGTTGCAATCCACCCACTCGAAGCCGTGCCAATCGAAGTCCACCTGGTGCAGCGCACGTTCCGCCGCGTACAGCCGGTTGAGGTCGGCGGCCAAGCGCTGAAGCCCGCGGTGAGACTCAAACTCGAGCAGGTGCCATTCGAGGCTCGAGTCGTGGTTCCATTCCGACCGCTGGCCGAACTCGTCGCCCATGAAGAGCAGCTTCT
Source organism: Terriglobia bacterium (assembly GCA_041497955.1). Taxonomy (GTDB): domain Bacteria; phylum Acidobacteriota; class Terriglobia; order Acidiferrales; family UBA7541; genus JBGQHO01. Next base: position 21,051 of record JBGQHO010000037.1, read on the forward strand.
TGCCGGGATGGCTGTAGAGGTAGCCGAACAGAAGCCGCAGGTTGGCGAACTGCTGCCACATGTCGCCGGGCATCTTGTGCAGCAGCGAGCTTTTGCCGTGCACAACCTCGTCGTGCGAGAGGGGCAGCACGAAATTTTCGGTGAAGGCGTAGAGCATCGAGAACGTCATGCGGTTGTGATGGTACTTGCGGTGGATGGGGTCGAGCGCGAAATAGCTGAGCGTGTCGTTCATCCAGCCCATGTTCCACTTGAGGTTGAAGCCCAGCCCGCCGAGATACGTCGGCCGCGAAACCGCCGGCCACGAAGTGGATTCCTCCGCGATCATCAGCACGCCCGGATGCCGCCCGAGCACGACTTCGTTCAGCCGCTTGAGGAACGCAATGGCCGCCAGGTTCTCGCGCCCGCCGAACTCGTTGGGCACCCACTGGCCGGGCTCTCGCGAGTAGTCGAGGTAGAGCATCGAAGCGACGGCGTCCACGCGCAGGCCGTCCATGTGGTACTTGTCGATCCAGAAGAGCGCGTTCGAGATCAGGAAATTCTGCACTTCGTTGCGGCCGTAGTTGAAGACCAGCGTGCCCCAATCGGGATGCGTGCCCTGGCGCGGGTCGGCGTGCTCGTAAAGGTGCGTGCCGTCGAACATGCCCAAGCCGTGGGCGTCGCGCGGGAAATGCGCGGGCGTCCAATCGAGGATCACGCCGATGCCTTCCTGGTGACAGCGGTCCACGAAGTGCATGAAATCGTGCGGCGCGCCGAAGCGGCTGGTGGCGGCGAAATAGCCGATCGTCTGGTAGCCCCAGGAGGCGTCGAAGGGATGCTCCATCACGGGCAGCAGCTCGATATGCGTGTAACCCATCTGCTTGACGTAGGGGATCAGATGGTCGGCAAGCTCGCGGTAATTCAGCCAGCGGTTGTGTTCCTCCCAGACGCGCCGCCACGAGCCCAGATGCACTTCGTAAACCGACATCGGCGCGTCGAGCGCGTTGCGCTGCCCGCGCCCGGCAATCCATGCGGCGTCGCCCCAGTGGTGGCGCTCGATATCCGCGACAACCGAGCCCGACTTCGGACGCATCTCCGCGTAAAACGCGTAGGGATCGGCCTTGAGCATGGGCAGATCGCTGAGGCTCGGGCGAATCTCGAATTTATAGATCGCGCCTTCGTCGAGGCCGGGAAGGAAAATCTCCCAGATGCCCGATGAGCCGCGATGGCGCATGGGGTGCATGCGGCCGTCCCACTGGTTGAAATCGCCGACCACGCTGACGCGCCGCGCGTTGGGCGCCCACACGCCGAAATGCACGCCGCGCACGCCGGCTACTTCGCTACAGTGCGCGCCGAGCTTTTCGTAGTTCTGGTAGTGCGTGCCCTCGCCGAGCAGGTGCAGGTCGAAATCGCTCAGCAGCGGCGGGAAATCGTAGGGGTCGTGAATCTCGCGCGTTGCGCCGTCTTCTTCGACAATGCGCAGGCGGTAGGAGCCTGCCGACCCGAGGATCGCGTCGGAGAAGGGAACCACGGCTTCAAAGAAACCCTCGGGATGAATTCGCGCCGCGGCGTGGACGGCGCCGTCGCGCAGCACGACCGAAACTTCGCGCGCCCGCGGCACAAACGCGCGGACGGCCAGCTTCTTCTCGCCGCGAACGCCGACCGGCTGCGGGCCGAGGACGCGAAACGGGTCCGCGTGCTCCGCGCGGAGAATCAGCTCGATTTCGCCCGCGAGAGTGTCTCGCGGCGCGGCGCTTCGAGCAGCCTGGGCCTGCGCATCGGCTGCGGGTGTCGAAGGAGTCGAGTCCTTGGCTTCCATGGCTTCTTTCATTCTATCCCAGCGGGCCACTTGCTCGGGTCACCTGGGCGATGCGGGCCGTAAAGTGTAGCAGATTCAATGTCGTCAGACCCCGCCGCACCCTGGCGGGAAGTAGTACCCCGCCCCCACCCCCCTATGTTTTTTGTAAACATTGATTCCAGGGGACTTGGGACCCTAACTCGCATAAACATTCATTCTAAATGGCTTGCGCCGGATGTCCTTTTGCACCAAGCGCTCGCGCCGAGCCTGCGGCCGGCGACCCGCGGACCGCGAGCCGGGATTGATGAATAGTAATTCGTCAAGCGCGAACACTTTTGACCAGCCTATTCGGTTTGAATCCGCAAAGCCGGAAACGCCCTTTTTCGAAATGCGCGGTAGGCTTTGGATAGTATTATACCGCGTTTCGTCGAGAGAGTTCAAATGAATCGCATCCCCGATCGCACCAAGACTCGGAGAAGGTTCCTCCAGATGCTGACGGCGAGTCCGCTGCTCGCCGCTCCGCACCTCCTTGCCGGTTCTCTCGCTAATCTTCTGGCGGCGGGTGACGGGGGGGAGGAGAAGTTCCACGGCTGGCTCGAGAATCTGCAACAAAGTGGCGACGCGATTTCGTCCGTGGAACAGGCTTTCGATGTGATGGATTTCGAGCCCGCCGCGCGCAAGGCCTTGCCCCCGGCACATTTCGGCTATCTTGCCACCGGCGTGGACGATGACGCCACGGTGCGGGCGAATCGCGAAGGTTATTCGCGAGTGCAGATTCGGGCGCGCAGGCTCGTTGACGTCGAGAAAATCGACATGGCCGTGCGTCTCTTTGGAACCACCTGGAGCAGCCCGATCATGATCTGTCCGATCGGCAGCCAGAAGGCCTTTCACCCCGAAGGAGAAGTCGCAGTTGCCCGCGCCGCCCGTGCGAAAGACCACCTGCAGATTCTCTCAACGGTGACGAACTCTTCGGTCGAAAACGTGATCGCCGCCCGGGGCATCCCGGTCTGGCAGCAGCTCTATCCCACAAACGTCCGGGAAGTCGCTCGCGCCATCGTCAAGCGCGCCGAAGCGGCCGGCTGTCCCGCGATTGTGCTGACCGTCGATTTGCAGGAAGGCAGCAACCGCGAAACTCTTTTCAGGGCGCAACGAGCAGACAAGCGGGAATGTTCAGCGTGCCATGCAAGCGCATACACCGGCTTTGCCCGCGGAAGACCACGAGCTGGCTCTGGGGGCTTCGGGCAGTACGTTTCCCGCAAGCCCATGTTTGACGGCCTCGACGTCTCCAAGGTCACGGCCCTTCACCCCGTGACCATGGATTGGGACTTCGTAAAACGCTTGCGCGATACCGTCACGGTCAAGCTGGTCCTTAAAGGCATCGTTACCCGCGAGGACGCGCAGCTCGCCGTCGAGCGCGGCGTGGACGGCTTGATCGTCTCCAACCACGGCGGTCGCGCCGAGGAAACCCTGCGCCCGACGATAGAAAGCCTGCCGGAAGTGCTGGAAGGTGTTGCCGGCAGAATCCCTGTCATCGTAGACGGCGGCATCCGCCGCGGCACCGATATCTTCAAGGCCCTCGCGCTCGGCGCCACAGCGGTCGGCATCGGCCGGCCTTATGTCTGGGGTTTGGCGGCGTTCGGCCAATCAGGCGTCGAAGCTGTCCTCGAAATCCTGCGGCGTGAGTTACTGACCATAATGAGACAGGCAGGAACAACGTCAATCGAGAAGATCACGCCGGCTTACCTCGCCGCTCGCTCGCGCTGACCAGCGATGTCACATTGCCCCACGACAGGTTTGCTTCTGTGGGCTCAATCATCACAGGACAGGAACCGCTGGCGAGCGGGCGACCTCCCTCGACAAGCTCCCTTCGGCAATCTCCCCTCGACGAACTCGGGGCAAGCAGGGCAGGCGGGACAAGTGAAGGCGGCCCCTACACAGCACAAAGCGGGCAGCCTGAAGGCCGCCCCTACATAGGAACGCCGATTTCGACGGCGGGGGCCACACAACGGGGGCGAGCTGAAGCTCGCCCCTACAAGAGACCGCGAAGGCTATTGATACGGGTTGGGGTCGGCAGGGCGGATGCCGAAGGAATTCCGTCCGCGGCGGCGCAGCGTGCCCAGGCTGACGCGCCATTCCATGCGCATCCTGTGCTGCGGCGCGAAAAGCAGGCCGACGTGGTGGGTCATGTTGCCCTTGTGCTGGAAGGGCAGCTCGAAAATGTAGCCGGCGCGGTACCACGTGGAGTCGTAGCCCCACTGTGACGGCCTGAGGGCGGTTCCGTCCGGCGCCAGGGGTGTCGCGCGGAGGAAGAGCGGTGTGGCGCCGAAGTAGAAGCCCTGCGTGCTGGTCAGCAGGCGCTCGTAGCGCGCGCCGAAGTAGGTGGCGGAGCTGAACCGCGTGGTCAGCGGGCTCCCGCTCTGCGTGGTCGTCTTCTGCTGCGACGCGGGCGACCACATCACTTCGAGAGAAAGCCGCCCCGGCAGGCTGACCAGCCCGCGCGTCATGCGCACGAGATCGCCCACGTACGCGCCGTAGAGCTGCCGCTGATTGCTGAAGTGGTCGAACAAGCCTATGCCAACGCGCACCTGGTGGTACGGCAGCACCCACGGCTTGTAAATGTCCTCCGGCCTGCGCGCATCTTCATGCGCCGTCAGATTCGCCGCAGCATTTTCCACCGTAGCCTTCGTGCAATCCTTGCATGGCGGGTCTTCCGGAAACGGCAGCAGGCCGCAGGTGGCTTTCTCCGGGTCCACCTCGAGATCGGGGAAATAGTCCGCAGAGCTTTCCAGCGCGAAGCGGTCTTCCGCGCGGCGCGGCAAGCTCATCCACGGCCGGTAAGGCTTCATGAGGTGGTCTTTGCTGCTGTCGGTATCGCGCAAGCCCCAGACGGCGTATTTCTCGCGGTAGAGGTTCACGTCCACGCCTTGGGAGAACTGGCCGTCGCGGTTGATATCGGGCGACATAGCGTGCTTTTCGAACTCGACCAGCGCAAAGAGCGGCAGATCGATCGGCTTCGCGCCCGGCAGGAACGTCGAGTAGCCGTTATTCGGCGCGAACTGGCCGTGGTCGGAAGCGAGGAAGCTGCGCACGGCGCCGCCCAGCTTGTCCACTTCAATGAAGACGTGCTCGGAATCGTGGATATGGCGGTGCGGGCGGCCTTCGTCGAACGGGTAGTAATACCAGTATTCCAGCAGCCAGGAGCCGGGATAGGACGTCGCGCGGAAGTAGACTTTGCAGCGGCGCCAGCGCTCCTTGCCCAGGCTGTCGTAGGCTTCCTGGTAGGCTTCGCGCGTTGTGCCGCGCGTCATGGGGTTCAGCGTGTCCCAGATGGCGGTATCGCTGGGATACGCCGGCTCGTCTTTCGCGAACTCGAGCACGGGCGCGTACAGCGGAAGCTCGGGCGCGACGCGGAAAAATGACCAGCTCACAACGCCGCGCGGCGCGTCTTGGAGCAGGTTCGCGGCGAGCGCACCGATCGCGTCGTCGCTCGAAGCCTGCGCGTCTTCGCCTGAACCGCCATTGTGCAGCGCGAGAGTTGCGTGCAGGCCCGCCTCCTCCCAGCGGGCGTAGCGGCCCAACACGCCATTCGCGACCGCGGGGTCGACAACCTCAACGGCTCCGCCGCGCTCGACGAGGACCAGAAAATCGCGCGCGTCGCCGATCAGGCCAGCCATGAGCTCGAAGCGGCTTCCCGGCGGCACGCGATAGGGCAGAGCTGCTCGCTCAGATTCACCCGCGCGGGCGATGTAGAGCTGGCCGTCGGGCGCAGCGTAGAGAGCGCGGCCGTCTTCATGCACGGCAGCGCTGCGCGCGCTGCGGCATGCCGCGCCGGCTTGCTCACCGGCGTCGTTGACCAGGCAGACGGTGTCGCGCTGCGCGACAGGGAACCACTGCCCGGGCAGCCGGTAACCCGCTCTACCTGCCGGCTTCTCTCCAGAGAGCCTCTGCGTGAGATCGACAATCTCGGTCGTTCCGCCAGGTAGAACGACCACAATCTTCGTGCCGCTTCGCGCGAGCGCGACGCCTTCAGGAGTGGCGGCCTTCGCATTGAGAGGCACCGCTCGGAAGCGCCAGCGATGTTCGGCGCGCGGTGCGGCGGGCGTAGCGAGAATGATCTGGCCGCGGCTGCGTCCAACCGCGACAACGTCGTAGAGCGAGTTCGGCGCCGGGCGGCCTTCACCGGCGATGACGGGGATGCCGGCCGTCAGCCCTCCGAGCGCAAGTCCCAGGACGGCCCGCTTCAGCATCCGCCGGGGCTCTCCTTGCTGTGGGCCGAACGGGCCGAATTATTTCGCATCATTTCTTACCGGGGCGGAAACTCCGTGCCATGCGCTCGACCTGCTGCAGATGGTTCAGGTCGTGGCCGGCAAACATGTCGGCCACGCGCCGGATGGTTTCTTTGCCGCGCTCGGCGTGCATGCCGTAGCAGCGCCACTTGCTTCGGGGCAGCGACTTCAAAAGGGCGAGGTTTGCCTGGCGCAAAACGCAGAACGTTTCGAGCGATTTCTTCGGGTTCATGCGGTCGTAACGCGAATTGCGCGCCCAGACGTCCTGGTCGAACGCCTGGATGGGTGTCCCGCTCTTGCTCAGGATCATGCGCATGCGATAGCCGCCGACCAGTTCGGTTTCCGCCAGGTGCGCGAGGATTTCGGCGATGGACCATTTGCCGGGCGCAGGCCGCCGGCGAATCTGCTGGCGCGTGAGCGGGCGGACGAGCCGCGCGAGTTTTGCCGGCGTCGCTCGTTGCACGCGGAGCGGATGGCGGCCGCCGACGTAGCCGAGGATGCGTTTCGTGTATTGCTTCGGTGTCTCGGGCATGCAATTCCCCTTGTCAACTGCTCCGTTCGACCATAGATGATCGCGTGGCCGCAAGACTCTCGTACCTCTCCGGCAGAGTCAACCGAAAGATTCCGCAAAAACGCTGGGATGGCAATGCGGCGCGCGCGGGTTGCCACGCAACACGTTTGGAGCTAGAGTGCGCGGGAAACTCCATGCAAAGGACGCGGGCAAAATCATGCGCAACCGTTTTCGAAGCGTCGCGCGGCTGTTGGTGCCGGCGGTCTGTCTGGCGATGAGCGCTGCGGGCGACCTCGAAGCGCAGGACCGCGCGCAGGCGCGCTCGGTGGTGTTCTCGCGCGGCGGGATTGTGGCGGCGGAATCGCCGCTGGCGGCTCAGGCGGGCGCGCGCGTGCTCGAGCGCGGCGGCAGCGCGGTGGACGCCGCCGTGGCCACCAACGCGATGATGGGCGTTATCGCGCCGATGTCGAACGGCATCGGCGGCGATTTGTTTGCCATCGTGTACGACGCGAAGACGGGCAAGCTTTACGGGTTGAACGCCAGCGGCTGGGCGCCCGCCGGGTTGAGCATCGAGTTGATGAAGTCGAAAGGCTTTCGCGCCATGCCGCTGACGGGCATTTATCCCGTGACCGTGCCCGGCGCAGTGGACGGCTGGGCCAAGCTGCTCGAGCGCTTTGGCCGCACGCCGCTGGCGGAATTGCTCGCGCCCGCGATTCACTTGGCCGAGGATGGCTTCCCGGTCGGCGAAGTCGTCTCGCGCGAATGGACGCGGGACGTGAACACGGTGCGCGTCAGCGAAAACGCCGCGCGCACGTTCTTGATTTCCGACCGCCCGCCGCGCGCGGGCGAAATCTTCCGCAACCCGGACCTCGCGTGGTCGTACAAGCAGCTCGCGGCGCAGGGGCGCGACGCGTTCTACAAGGGCGAGATTGCGCGCCGCATCCTGGATACTTCGCGGCGGCACGACGGCCCGATGACGGCGAAGGACTTGGCCGAGTACTCGAGCGAATGGGTGGAGCCGATCTCGACGACCTACCGCGACTGGACCGTGTACGAGCTCCCGCCGAACGGGCAGGGAATCGCCGCGCTCGAAATGCTGAATATCCTGGAGACGCTTCCGCTCGGGCAATTCGGCCCGAACACGGTGCGCACGCTGCACGCCATGATCGAAGCGAAGAAGCTCGCCTACGCCGATTTGCAGCGCTACATCGGCGACCCCAAATTCGGCAAGTTGCCTGTCACCGAGCTGCTTTCGAAGGACTACGCGCGCGCGCGGGCGCAGCAGATGGACGCGAGCAAAGCGAATTGCACCGCGGAGGCCGGCAACCCGGTGCCCACCGGCGGCGACACCACGTACCTGAGCGTGGTGGACCGCGAAGGAAACATGGTTTCGCTGATCCAGAGCAACTACGAAGGGTTTGGCTCAGGTCTCGTGCCCGAGGGCGCGGGCTTTGTGCTGCAGGACCGCGGCGCGCTCTTCAGCCTGGACCCCGCATCGCCCAACGCGCTGGCCGGCCGCAAGCGCCCGCTGCACACCATCATCCCGGCGTTCCTGCAGAAGGGCGATGTGCGCATCGCGTTCGGCATCATGGGCGGCTGGAACCAGGCGCAGGCGCACGCGCAGTTTGTGGCCAACATCGTGGATTTCAAGATGAACATTCAGGCCGCCATCGAAGCGCCGCGGTTCTCGAAGCGCACGTTCGAGGGCTGCGACGTGGAGATCGAAGGCCGCGTGCCCGGCAACGTGCGCAGCGAGCTCGAAGGCATGGGACACAAGCTCGAAGTGCGCGGCGTGTTTTCGCTGCGTATGGGCTCCGGGCAGGCCACGCAGCGCGATTTCGCTACCGGAGTCAACGCCGGCGCGTCCGACCCGCGCAAAGACGGCGCGGCCGTGCCGGAACTCCCGCCGCAAGGCGGCCCCGCTTCCGGCGCACAGAATTCTCCCTCCGAAAAGCGTTAGAAGTAGGCGCACACGCCGTTGACACGCCTCCAGCCTGCGTGTACGTTTCCTGACGATCACGTTTTTGGCTCAGGCGTCATCCTGTGTCCTCTGGCGCGCCGTTTGTCGTGCCGCCCCGGAAGGCTGAGGGCTACAACCCGGAATGCTGAAGCGTCTGCTTGAGCAACGCCTGCGCCTCCCCGCGGAAAAAGTCAGCCGTCTTCTGCACTTCGCTGCGCTTTCCTTCACCCTGGGCGTGGCCGTGGTGCTGGGGATTTCGCTGGCGGAATCGGTTTTTCTCGCCAACGCGCACCAGGATCGCCTGCCGGTGTTTTACGTCCTGCTGGCCGCCGCCTCCATTCCCATCGCCACGGTATTCTCCGGGCTGGTGGATCGTTTTCGCCGGCCCGTGGTCTTTCGCTACTTGCTGTTGGCCTGCGTTGCACTCGTGCTGGCGCTGCACTTCCTGCTGAGGCTGGAAGCGCTTCCGGTGTACTTCGCTGTGTACATCGGCCTGAGCGTGGTCGAGCTGCTGCTCGACATTCTCTTTTGGGTGCTGGTCGGCGATTACTTCAGCTCGCTCGAGCTGAAGCGCTACGCCACCGTGTTTGTGGCGGCGATGGCGCTGGGCGGCCTGACCGGGGGCGGCGCGGCGTTCCTGCTGGCCGACGTGCGCCACGTCCCGGCGGGGCAGCTCCTGCTGGCCCTGCCGCTGGTGTTTCTGGTCGCGCTGGTCCAGGTGACGCTGCTGGACCGCAAGCACAGGGAGTTCGGCGCGGGCGGCGACGAAGAGGAGGAAGGCAGCCTCGTCGACAGCCTGAAAGCGTTTCCACCGCTGCTGCGCCGCTATCCGCTGGTGGTGCTGCTGGTGGCGAACGTGCTGCTCGTCGCCGTGCTCCAGCGCGTGGCCGATTATCAGGTGTTCTCGATTTACGAAGATACGTACAAGACCGAGGAAGCCCTCACCGGTTTTCTCGGATTGTTGAACGCCTCGCTGAACGTGCTGGAAGCCCTGGTGACGTTCTTTCTCACGCGGCCGCTGCTGGCTCGGATCGGCGTGGGCGGAATGAACGTGGTGTTTCCCGCGACGACGCTGGTCTCCTTTGCCGGGCTGGCCGTCCCGGAGCTCGGGGCGGGCGCGGCGGGCTTGCGGCTGACCAGCGCCATTGCCGGCCACGTCAATTACGACACGCTGTTCAACAGCGTGGCGCAGCCCGTCGAAACGCTGAACTACAACGCCATCCCGCGCCGGTTCGTGGGCCGCGTGCGCGTGCTGAACGATGGCTTGGTCTATCCCGCGGGCGCGGCGATCGCGGGCGGCCTGCTCCTGCTGGCGGAGAAGCTCGACTGCACGCCGCTGCAGATCAGCCTCACCGGCGTCGCGCTGAGCAGCGGCTTCGTGGTGCTCGGATACCTGCTCAGCAAAGGCTATCTGAAATCGCTCGTGGAGATGCTGCGCTCGCGCTCGGTGAACCTGGACGACGTGCGCGAAGGACTCGCGCAGCTCCCGGCGGGCTACGCGGACGAAGTGCGGCCGCTGCTCACAAGCGAAGACCCCGCTTCGCAGCGTTTGGGCGTGGAGCTGGCCGCACGCATGGACCCAGCGCTGTTCCTCGACGACCTGGAAACGTTGCTGCCGAAAGCCGACGCCGGTTTGCGCCGGGCACTCGTGAAGCTCTATGCGAGCGTGCGCAGCCCGGAGGCATCACAGCGCGTGCGCACTCTCCTGCATTCGAGCGACGATGCGGCGCGCGGGGTTTCCCTCGAAGCGCTGATCGCCGGCGGGCAGCCGCTCGAGGAGGCCGACCTGCGCGCGCTCCTCGCGGATTCGAATCCCGTGCTGCGCTCGCTCGCGGCGGCCGGGGCGCGGCTAGCGAGTGCGATGACGCCGGAAATCGATGTCGCTGCGGCCAGCTCCTTGCGCGGCTTGAATCCGGAAGCGCTTGCCGCCGTGACGCGTGTGATTCACACGGCCGTGCAGAACGCGAGCTCTGGCGGACAAGAAACCGCCAGGCTCCTGGCGCTGGTGAAGGAAGTCTGGCCCTCTGCAGACGCGGCCTTCAAGGCGGAGGCGCTTGGGGCGCTGGAGAAGGTGGCGGCGCAGGGCGATGGAGGCATCGAGGCACTGGCGGCCGCCGAACTCGGACACGCAGACGCCGGCGTGCGCGCCGCGGCGTATCGCATTCTGGGAGCGCTGCGCACGGAGCAGGGAATGGCGCTGGCTGCGCAAGGCCTGGAGGATGCGAACAAGCTGGCGCGCGAAAACGCCGCCGCAGCGCTGGCCGCGTATGGCGAGCGCGCTCTGCCGCTGGCCACCGGGAAGCTTTCCGCCTCGCGGGGCGAAGTCGCCGACGCTGCCATCCTGGCGCTGGGCCGGATTCGCACGCGGCGCGCCGAGGACGCTCTCTTCGAATTCATGCAAAACGACTACCGGCAGGTGCGGCAGAACCTGGCCTGGCTCGAGCACATCGGGCCGGCCAACGGGATTTGGGCACCGCTGCGCACGGCGATCGAGGACAGCAACCAGCGCACCGTGCGCCGCGTGCTGCACCTGCTGGCCGCGATGGGCCACGAGCGCGCGCTCGATTGCGCGCAGCGCATCCTCACGACGCCGGACGAACGCGCCCGCGCCGACGCCGTGGAAACCCTGGCGTCGCTGAGCCACCGCCGCTTCGTGGAACCCGTTCTGCCGCTGCTGGAAGCGCAGGCGGCCGGCGCAGCCGGAATCCTGGGTCCGGCGGCCCGGACGAGCGATGCGCAGCGCGTCTTGCGCGAGGCGCTCGAATCGGGCGACCGCTGGATCCGCATCGGAGCCATGGCCGTGCTCTGTGCCGAACACAGCCCCGTACCGCCCGAGACCCTGCGCGACAATCCCGATCCGCTGATTCGCGCCGCTGTGTTCCACACCTTGCTCGCAAAGTCACAAGCGGTCCTGGCACGGAATGCCCCTGCGCTGAAGTCTTCTCAAGAGGAGTTCTTCATGAACCGCGTAATTTTTTTGAAGAAGGTTCCGCTCTTCCAGTATCTCTCGCTGGACGATTTGCTGATCATTGATGAAGCCCTCGCGCAAAAGGAATTTCTCGCCGGCGAGAAGGTCTTTGCCGAAGGCAGCCTGGGCGCGGAGCTCTGCATTGTCTTCCGCGGGTCGGTGGTGATCCGCAAGAAGAGCGGCACAGCGGAACGCGAGCTCGCGCAGCTTGGGCCGGGCGAATGCTTTGGGGAAATGGCGCTGTTCGATGCCGCGCCCCGATCCGCCACGGCCCTCGCGGTCAGCGATTGCACCTTGCTCACGCTCGAACGCAACCGCTTCCACACGTTGCTGACGCAGCGGCCCGAAATGGCGCTGGAGATGTGCCGTGTGCTCAGCCTGCGTCTGCGCGCAGCCAACGAGCGGCTGGAGAGCCCGGCGCAGGCCACACATTGAGGGCGGCGGGGTCTTGCAGACGGAGAACGTCATGTGCGAGAAGGGCTTGAACCTTGGAGGGAGGCGCGTTAGGCTGCGGGCGATTTCGAAATGCCGTAAGCTGTGGATTTTGCGTCTTACTGCCCTTGACATTACGTATGCACAGCGTAAATACTCTCCCATCCTGCGGGGTGGAGGCTCAGGCTTGCAACGGACTCTGATTCTAGCCGCCGCGATGGCCGCAGCACTGACGCCGCTGGCAGCTCCCGGAGCGCACGCCTCGCTCGGCGCCGACGACGAGCCGCAAGCGGCGCAGAAGCAGCCTGCCACACCGGGAACAACCGCCGCATCGGAGCAGGCCGCGGCGTCCGCATCGGAAAACGCGCAAGCCGGGGCGGAAATCAAGCGCGTGGCCACGCGCTGGCGCACCTACGACCTGCAAGGGCACCCGGAGTACACGTTTCATATCTACGACCCGTACCACCAGAACATCCTGAAGGCCGATTACCCGCTCCAGGGCAACTGGTTCCTCGAACTCAACGCGTTCAACAACCTGGTCTACAAATCGCGGCGCAATCTGGATTTCAGCGCCGTGTTTGCCGACCAGATCACCGCCGGGACGCTGCAGTTCGTGAAGCACAACCAGTTTTTCAACGAAAACATTCTGTTCGGCGTGCAGCTCCAGCACAACGACGACACGTTTGTGCCGTCCAATTTCAAATTCCGGGTCAACGGCGTCACCGACTATAAGAACGACATCAACGCGTTCAACAGTGGGAGCAACACGGCGTCGCACCTGTTCGACGCGTTCGTGGACGTGCAGATCGCCGACTTTGGCGAGCGCGTGGACGGGCACTCGAATTTCGATCTGCTCTTCGTGCGCGCCGGCTTGCAGGGATTCAAGTCCGAGTTCCATGGGCTGATCTTCAACGACGTCGGCCTGGGCGGGCGCCTCTTCGGCGAGTTGAAAAAGAACCGCCTGCGCTACGACTTCGCCTATTTCAAACTCTTCGCCAAAGACCCTGTATCGGGCTTCCTTGATTTCTCCGTGCCGAGCCGCCATCAGGTGGCCATCGGGCGCTTCACCTGGGACGATCTGGTGCGCGGTTGGAACAGCGAGTGGACGTTCCATTACAACCGCGACCATCGCTTCGCCGCCGGCTCCGGCGGAGCCACGCTGCCTGTGAACCTGGACACCTATTACACCGGCGCGACATTCAATGGCCACCTCGGCCGCTGGACGTTCAACCCCGCGGTGCATGCCGTCTTCGGCCATGCCGACGCCGTACAGGGCGCGAGCGTGGTGCGGCATTCGGTTGCGGCCTGGACCGCGCTTGTGGACTGGCAATACAAGCTGGATTTCTGGAATTTCCGCCTCGGCTATCTCTACGCCTCGGGCGACGGCAATCCTTCCGATACGCACGACACCGGCTTCGACGCCATCAGCGACGGCGTGCAACTCTTCGGCGGGCCGCTCAGTTACTGGGTCGGTGAAAACATCAAGTTCGGCAAGGGAGATTTCGTCCGCGCGAACAGCCTGTTCCCGGCATTCCGCGGCGTCAACGGCGCCGCGAACCACATCAACCCCGGCCTGCACGCGTTCAATGCGGGCGTGGACATGACGCTCTCGCCGCGCTTTGACTTTGCGGCGAACCTGAACGTGCTGGCGTTTGCCGCGACGGGCGCTTACACGAACCGCATTGTGATTGCGCACAAGCCCGCAGGAGTGGAAGAAAACGTGTTTCTGCGCTGGAAGCCGTTTCTGCGCGAGGCGAACCAGAACGTCATCTTTGATGCGGGGTTTTCCGTGCTGCAGCCGCAGCAGGGTTTGCGCGACGCGTTTCAAAGCGACCGGGTTGTGTTCTCGACTTTTCTGGCGTTCCGGCTGGTGTATTGAAGATGCGACCAAAGAGAAAAGCAGCGCGACTTCGTGAGGGAGCCGGACTGGCTCTTGCGGCGGCGTCGTTCCTCGCCGCTCTGGCGCTCGCCCCAGCCACGCCCAGCCGCGCGGACGGGCAATCCTCCGGCCAGGCGGCGGATGTGGACCGGAGCTGGACGGGGCAGGCCTCGCAGGCGTGCCTCTCCTGCCACGCGGGCACCGAGCCGATGCACCGGCCGCGCCGCGCGGCCTCGGCCCCGGCGCAGGATGAGCGCATCACGGCGGAGAATCCGCGCGATCGCGAAGGGCTGACCTGCGTGGATTGCCACGGCGGCAACGGCAGCGGCGCCGCCACGGTCGAATCCGCGCACGTGCAACCGCACAACCGCCGCGTGTGGAGTTCGTCGGCGCACCCACCGAATTCCTACGCCGCGCTGAACGAGGAATCGCCCGAGTTCGTGCGCTTCATCAACCCGAGCGACTTCCGCGTTGCCGATGCCACCTGCGGCCGCTGCCACGGCGAAAAGCTGCGCGCGATGCGGCAGTCCATCATGTCGCACAACGCCATGGCGCACGGCGCGGTGTTCTACAACAACGGGGCGCTGGAGCAGAAGAAGTCGCCGTACGGCGAATCGTATGACCGCAACGGCCGCGCGGCGATGCTCGTGCATCCGGGGCCGCTCTCGGAAGCGGAGAAAAAGCACGGCGCGCTCGAGCGTCTCCTGCCGCATCCCGAGTGGGAGATCACCAAGATCAAAGACCCGCTGCGCGTCGCCGAAGTGAACAACCCGGCGCTCGGCGTGCGCGGGCCGGGCACCGACGGCCGCATCGCCGGCGTCTTCCTGAACGTGCTGAAGACGCGCCTGAACGACCCGACGCTGTGGTTCTACGGCCCGAACAAGATTGCCGGCGACTACCGCGCGTCGGGCTGCGCCGCGTGCCACGTCATTTATGCGAATGACCGCAGCCCGTGGGCCTCGGCGCAGTTCGCGCCATTCGGCAACGGCGGGGCGACGTTCACCGGCGATGCCGCGCTCAAGAAAGCGCGCGAGAGCGCCGAGCCGGGACATCCGATCAAGCACCAGCTCGAGATGTCCGTGCCCGCATCGCAGTGCCTGACGTGCCACTACCACCAGGGCGACGGCGCCCTCGGCACGTTCCTCGGGCGCATCTGGTGGGACCGCGAAACCGACGCCGAGGCGGTGAAGAAAATCGGCGCGGAGCCCGATTACGGCAGCGCCGGCTACGACCCCAAGAGCGGTGCGATGCGCGCGATGGCCGACCACAACACCGAACTCGTGTACGACCCCACGAGCCAGCAAACGGGCTCGGCGGAAGCGGCCGGTGAAGGCGGCCAATTCCCGAACGCGCAGTTCTCAGACTTCCATGCGCACGGCTGGAATTTTGCGAACGTCTATAAGCGCGACGCGGAAGGCAACCTGCGCGACTTCTGGAACAAAGTCATCGCCGAAGACGATCCCGACAAGTGGAAGAAGGCCGTCCATCTGCGCGACATCCATCTCGAGAAGGGCATGCAGTGCATTGACTGCCACACGACGCAGGACATGCACGGCGACGGCAACATCTATCCGCAGATGACCGACTACATCGAAATCCGCTGCGTGGATTGCCACGGCACGGTCGCCCACCGCACAGATCTGCTGACCTCGGGCCATTCGTGGGCGCGGAACGATTTACGCAAGGCGCTCACGCCGTTCGTGGACGCGGAAGGGAAGCGCCTGCCTGTCTACTTCTGCCGCGATCCGTTGACCGGGCGCAATTGGGACCCGGAGCCCACTGAGCCTTGCACGAACGCGCAGGTCTACCAGCGCTCGCGCATGGTGGCCGGGCTTGCCTGGCAGGTGAAGCAGGTGTCCGACATCGTCAACCCGGGCAAGCAGGACTACAGCCCGAAGGCCGCGTACGC
>JBGQHO010000038.1:0-36494 GCA_041497955.1 Terriglobia bacterium
CCTTCCCGAGCACGCGCAGGAAAGTCTCCGGGTGCATGGTGCCCGCGCCCATTTCCACGTCGTATGGTTGTTGGAGGACGCAGCCGCGCTCGGCCCAGAACTTCTGCAGCTCGAAGATGAGCTGTTGGAAATTCAGGCCCCTTCTGCGCATCTCATGTTTTACTTTAGCTTTCAACTCTGCGACTCCAGCATGGCCCGCGTGGTTAGCTTTCGTTCGATCTGGTGCTCCACCACGTCCAGCATCGCGCTGGTCAACGCGCGCGCCGCAGCCTCGCCGGGCTTCGCTTCAGCGATGCGCTCAAGTTTTTCTTGCAGCATGCGGCGCGCAAGCCCGAGAGCCTCTGCCGAGAGCGCACGCATGCCCGGCAGGCGGCACTTGCTGCAGGCAACGTGCCCCGCCGCGATGTACGCGGCTTCGGCTCCCAGCTCCCTGCCGCAACGCGCGCAACGCTCGAGCGACGGCAGCCAGCCGCCCAGGCGCACGGTCCACAGGCTGAAGTACGCGAGCGGCAGCGTCCCGCTCCCGAGCTGGCGAACCGCTCTCGCGGTGAGCAGCAGGAGCCGGAACGACGCGTCGGCCGGCTCGTGCTCGGGCAGGACCGCTTGGGTCACTTCGCTCATCAGAGCCAGCGCCAGGCCCGCGGCGTAGTCCTGCTGCACGTCCAGAAACGACTCGACGAGTTCGCACTGGTGGATGCGCACCAGCTCGCGGGTCTCGCGCTCGTAAAACCAGATGCGGATGTGGGAGAACAGCTCCAGGGTCGAGCCGAACCGGCTCTTGGGCCTGCGCGCGCCGCGCGCCACCCCGCGCAGCCGGCCCGTTGAGCGGCCGAGGAAACTCACCAGGCGATCCCCCTCACCCAATGGATAACTGCGCAGGACGATCGCCTCCGATTCCCTCAGTCGCATCTGCGTGTCGGCCCGCCGACCGCCGTTAGCAATTTGCTGGCGGCCCGCGCGACAAAACCAAAACTCATCTTCTTATCACAGCGAATGGAAACTCGCAATCGGATTGCGCACTCACGCGGAGCGCTGAGCCCCCAAGAATTTCTTCGCGGATCTCTGCGTGCAAGATTGCGCTCGGGCACTTCCCTGCCGGCCGGGCGCGCAACATGGCATGCAGGAAAGAGTTCCGGCAACCTTTCCCTTATGTTAACGGCGCACGGGGGCAGCATATTGTTATCAGACGCCACCATCGCCCGCTTTCTGCTTTGCAAATCGCCCCCTCTTGCTTACAGTGCTCCTGAAGTGCCCCGCGAGATCCCAGTCGTGGACGTCGTTGGAGTTGGCCTCAACGCCACCGACACGCTGATCCGCGTTCCCCGCTTCCCTGCCCTCGATTCCAAACTGGAGTTCACCTCGGCCCTCGTGGGGCCGGGCGGCCAAGTGGCAAGCGCCATCGTGGCTTGCCAATTCTGGGGATTGCGCACGCGCTACATCGGCAAGGTTGGCGACGATGCCGCGGCTGAGCTACAGCGCGCCGAGTTCGCACGCGCTGGCGTCGAAGCCCATCTCGTGAGCGTCCCGGGCTGCGCCAGCCAGGCGGCCTACATCCTGATTGACGAGACCTGCGGCGAGCGGACGATCCTCTGGAAGCGCGACCCCCGGCTTGCGGTCCGGCCCGAGGAGGTCAACCGCGAATGGATCGTGCGGGCGCGCGCGCTGCTCGTGGACGGGCACGACACCGTCGCAGCCGCGGCAGCGGCCCGCTGGGCCCGCGAGGCCGGGATCCCCGTCATCTCGGACATTGACAACATCTATCCCGGAATTGAAGCGCTACTTGAGAATGTGGATTACCTCTTGGCGTCGCGCGAGTTTCCGGCCCGGCTGACCGGGGAGGCCGACCTGTTCGCGTCTCTTCCCGCGATTCACCGCGATTACCGCTCCCGAGTGACGGGCGTCACGCTCGGCAGGCAAGGCGCGTTGGCCTGGGACGGTGCGCGCTTCCACTACGCCCCGGCCTACCGGGTGGATGCCGTGGATACGACCGGGGCCGGCGACATCTTCCATGGGGCGTTCGTCTACAGTGTTGTACAGGGCTGGCCCCTCGCGCGGGCGCTCGATTTCAGTTGCGCGGCGGCGGGACTGAATTGCACGGCCATAGGCGCGCGGGGAGGCATCGCGCCGCTCGCGGAGATCGAGCGGCTGATGCGCGTGGGCAGGCGCCACGAGGCCGCGTACACGGCAGAGGAGCTGGCCCGGCGGGCCACCGCTGCTTCTCGCGCCGCGCGGCCGCAGACCAAGGTTCAGGGAACGCCTCAATGATTCCGCTCAAAGACATGAACCCGCGCCTCTCGACCCCGTTCGTTACGCTGCTGATTATCGTTGCCAACGCGCTGGTGTTCTTCTACCAGCTCAGTCTGCCGCCCCCCGCCGAGATGAGCTTCATCTACACATTCGGCATGGTGCCGGCCCGGCTGCCCGCTGCGCTAAGCAGCGCCTCGATCCCCCTGATCCAGGCACTCTCTCCCCTGCTGACCAGCATGTTCCTCCACGGCGGATGGCTGCACATCATCGGGAACATGTGGTTCCTTTGGATCTTCGGCGACAACATCGAGGACTCCATGGGCCATTTCCGCTACCTGGCCTTCTACCTGGTTTGCGGGATCGGCTCCGGCCTGGCGCATACCTTTGCCAACCTGGGTTCCACGGTGCCCGCCGTGGGGGCGAGCGGGGCCATCTCCGGCGTGATGGGCGCCTACATCGTCCTGTATCCCAACGCGCGCGTCCTGACGCTTGTGCCGCTGGTGTTTTTCTTCTTTACGGTGCAGCTCCCGGCGTTTGTGATCCTCGGCTACTGGTTCCTGATCCAGTTCGTGAGCGGGATCGCCACGGCGGGAGGACCGAACACGGGCGGCACGGCCTGGTGGGCGCACATCGGGGGATTCCTGTTGGGAATTGTACTGGTGCACGTCTTCCGGCGCCGGTAGGAAGCGTCTACTTCCGGGCCCCAGCCTGCGTAATGCCCTTCTTCGTAATGTAGTCGGCCACCCAGTCGCCTGCTTCGCGGGTGCCGAGCGACCCGCCGAGGTCCTTCGTGGTGTGGTTTTCGCGGACGGCGGTGCGGATGGCGTCGTAGATGGCTGCGCCCTCGGCCGCCCAGCCGAGGTGGTCCAGCATCATGGCCCCGGCCAGGATGGCGGCGAACGGGTTGGCGACGTTCTTCCCGGCGTACTTCGGCGCCGAGCCGTGGACAGACTCGAATAGCGACACGCTCTCTGGATTGATGTTCCCCGAAGGAGCGAGCCCCAGCCCGCCAGCGAGCTGCGCACCCAGGTCGGAGATGATGTCGCCGAACATGTTGCAGGTGACAATCACCTGGAATTGCCTGGGGTCTTTCACCATCTGCATCGAAAGCGCGTCAATGTACCAGTGCGAGGACTCGATATCCGCGTAGTCCTCGCGCATCTTGGCGAAGACGCGCTGCCAGAGGTCGTGCCCGTACGTCAATGCGTTCGATTTGTCGCTCATGCAGACCCGGGTGAGCTTGTGTTTGCGCGCGTATTCGAACGCGTAGCGGATGATGCGCTCGACGCCCTTATAGGTGTTCACGTCCTCCTGGAGAGCGACTTCGTCCTTCGTGCCCCTCTTGAAGTTGCCGCCCATGCCCACGTAAAGCCCTTCGGTGTTTTCCCGGAAGACGATGAAGTTGATGTCCTTCTCGGTGCGGTCGCGCAGCGGAGTGAGCCGGCGGTCGAGCAGCTCCACCGGCCGCGCGTTGACGAAGAGGTCGAGCTTGAAGCGCAGCCCCAGCAGGATGTCGGCGGCGTGCTTCATCGACGGCACGCGCGGGTCGCCCAGCGCGCCCACGTAGATGGCGTCGTACTCGCGGCGGAACATCTCCACCGCGCCCTCGGGCAGCGACGTGCCGTCGCGCAGATAACGGTCGGCGCCCCAGTCGAACTCCACCAGCTCGAGCTGCTGGCCCGCGGCGGAAGCCACGGCGCGAAGGACCTTCGTGGTTTCGGCCGTGACGTCCACGCCGATGCCGTCACCGGGAATCACCGCGATGCGCTTCTTGTTCCCTGCCGTCATCGCTCGCCGCTCCTTGGGAGAGAGTTTCCCGGACCGCGCGCCACGCTAACACGCGCGGGGAAGCCAGTCAACTGCCTTAGCTTAAAGATGTATGACATCAAGCGATATTGTCTTCTTGCTGATTTTCCCGCGGGCCCCATTCGATCAGATACACCCCGGCCAGCACCAGGCCCCCGCCCGCCAAAAGGCTGTGCGTCACCTTCTCGCCGAGCAGCCCGATGCCGAGCCCCGTGGTGAACAACGGGTGCAGGTAGCTGAACGCGGCCAGCCGCGAGGCGCTCATGTACTTCAGCACCCAGAAATAGATCAGGTAGGCTACCACCGAGGCAAATACCGCCATGTAGGCGACCGCGGCCCAGCCTTGCCAGGCCACCGCGCGCCAGCCCACGCCGCGGCTGAGCCGCATGCCCTGCCAGATGGCCACGGGCAGCACCACGAGGCCGCCTGCAAAGTAGTTGAACGCGTTCATGGCCACGGAGTCGTAAACTGCTGCCACGCGCTTGCCCAGCACCGTGTACAGCGCGAACGCCAGCGAGCCGGCGAGCGTGATCAGGTCGCCGCGCAGCGTGGCCGACTGCAGCGACAGGCCTTTTTCTGCGGCCAGCACGGCCACACCCCCGAAGGCCAGGCCCATGCCCAGGAGTTTCTTCACCGTCAGCGCTTCCAGGCCCAGCGCCCAGGCCAGGAACAGAATCGAGATCGGCCCGGTGCCGATGATCAGCGCCGAATGGCCGACCGTGGTGTAGTTCAGCCCCACGGTAAAAAACATCTGGTTTCCGGCGACGCCGAGCAGCCCGAGCTGCACAAACGTCTTCCAGTCTCTTCCCGAGAATCGCACGCGAGAGCCGGGGCGCTCCCCTGCTCCGCGCCGGTTGGCCCGCCACAAATACGCGGCGTAGATGGGCACCATAAGGAGGCTGGCCAGAACCACGCGGAACGATGCCAGTGTGAGCGGCGGCAGGTAGGCGAGTCCCGTCTTGCCGAAAACAAAGTTCAGCGACCAGGCAAGCACCATGACGCCGATCAGGCTGCCGAGGAGCAACGGATGAGGGCGGGGGCGCACCGGCTAAGAGAGAACCTCCCGGCGGACGGTGAGCTTCTCAATGCGGTCCAGCCGCGGCTCGTAGCCGATGCCCGGGCCCGGCGGCACACGGATTGTGCCTTGTGGGGTGACTTCGACTTCGGGCGCGATGATGTCTTCTTCCCAGTAGCGGCGGCTGGCGGCAACGTCCCCGGGCAGACAGAAACCTTCGAGGGTCGAAAGAGCAATATTGTGCGCGCGGCCGATGCCCGATTCGAGCATGCCGCCGCACCACAGCGGGATCTGCCGCGAGACGCAGAGGTCATGGATGCGCCGCGCCACCGTGTAGCCGCCCACGCGGCCGAGCTTCAGGTTGATGATCCGCCCCGCGCCCAGCTCAATCGCCGCGCGCGCGTCCTCTTCGGTGTCAATGCATTCGTCAAGGCAAATGGGCGTCTCGAGCTTCTTCTGCAGCTCGGCGTGCGAATAGATGTCGTCCCAGCCGAGCGGCTGCTCGATCATCATCAGGTAGTAGGCCTCGAGCTGCTTCAGCAGCGGCCAGTCTTCCAGGCGATAGGCCGAATTCGCGTCCACCATCAGGCGGATGCGGGGAAACTTCTCGCGGATGCGCGCGACGGGCTCGACGTCCTGCCCCGGCTTGATCTTGATCTTGATGCGCTGGTAGCCCTGCGAAAGCGCGCGCTGCACCGCGCCGAGCAGCTCGGCGATGGTCGGCCGGATGCCGATTGAAACGCCGGAGGCGATTTCCTGCCGCGTGCCCCCGATCAATTTCCAGAGTGGCACGCCTTTTGCGCGCGCTTCCGCATCCCAGACCGCGGCTTCAAGACCCCCCTTGGCCATGTTGTGTCCGCGGACCCTGCCCAGCAGGCCCCAAACGTCTGCCGCGGAGGCAAACATCTTGCCTTTGATGGCCGGCCAAAGAAAATCGCGCAGGATGTGCCACGCGGTTTCGATGGTTTCGGGGTGGTAGAACGGCGTCTCCCCGGCCACCACTTCGCCCCAGCCGTGGACACCCTCCACGTCCGCCTCGAGCAGAAGGATCCGCCGCTCGGTCGTGCGCCCGAAGCTCGTCTCGAACGGCGTCACCAGGTCCATGCGGATTTCGCGGAGCGTGATCTGGCGGATCTGCATCGCGGGTCCTATTCCTTCCACGGCTCGAGCAAGTAGTCGCTGCCCGCGCTCGTTCGTTCGACAGCCGTGGCGGCATAGCCTTGCGCGAACCAGCGCTCGAACGCGTCGCGCACTTCCCCCTGGACGCGCACGACCGCGCCCGGGTCCTTGCTTCGCAGCTCGCTGATTCCGCTCGGCACGCGGATGCGAGCCTTGCTTGCGCCGGCGGGCGGAGCGCCGCGGAGCGCCTGCTCCACGCGCGGAGAGCGCAGCCACCACTCCGCCACCAGGCGGTCCGTGGGCAAGCCGCCGTGCAGCGGGCTGGTCGTGATGCCGTAGCAATTCGGCAAGTAGCGTCGCGCGATGGCGCCGAGCCGCATCAGGTTGAAATACGCGTTCTTCATTTCGAGCGGGTCAAACGTCCATTCCACGAGCTCGATCCCTCGCTCGAGCGCATCCTGGCGTTGGAAGAGCTTCAATTGCCGGCCGATGCTGCGGTCGCGGTACGGCTCGAGCACCGCCGTCATGTGCGAATGGAGAAACGTCCGGCCGCCGCGCACGCCGGCCACGGCCATTGTGAAGCCGACGATCTGCGCGCCCGCAAAAGCGCCCAGCACCTGGCCGCCCGTCTCTGCGGCCACGACAAAAAGCGGCAGCGGCACGACGTCGAGATCGGCTCCCCGCCAGACCTGCTGCTGCACGCGCAGGCAGGCCTCAAATTCTGCAAGGCCGTGGCAGTGCCGCACCAGGACTTCGCCCGGCTCGGACGCCGCGGCATGCGGTTCGCTCATGAGCGGCCGCCCGGCGCCGCAATCGGCGCGTTGCCTTTCGCCACTTCCCAGAGGGCTTCTAGATCGCCCTTGGGCAGGTCCGCCAGCCTTCGTCCGCCCTGGGCTGCCGTCTGTTCCATCTGGCGGAAGCGCGCGCCGAACTTGCGGTTCGCGCGTTTCAAGGCGATCTCGGGGTCAATGTCCAGGAAGCGCGCCAGGTTCACCGCGACAAACAGCAGGTCGCCGATCTCTTCTTCGCGCTCGGTGCTCTCGCCGCGCCGCAGGGCCCCGCGAAGTTCCGCGGTCTCTTCGCCGAGCTTATCGAACAAGCCTTCGACGCGGTCCCAGTCGAACCCGACGCGGGCCGCGCGGCGCGTGAGCTGGTAGGCTTCGAGCAGCGCCGGCAGCGTCTTCGAGACGCCGTCGAGCAGCGAAGCAGGCGTCTTCGCTTTGGTTCCACGAGAGCGGACAAGTGCGGCCTGGCGCTCCTCCTGCTTCAATTGCTCCCAGTTCTTGAGCACCTGCGCGGCCGTGCGGGCGCGCACGCTGCCGAAGACATGCGGGTGGCGGCGCACCAGTTTTTCGTGGATGTGGCGGATGACGTCGCGCACATCAAAGCGCCCCTGCTCGCGCGCGATCTCCGCGTGAAACACGACTTGCAGGAGCAGGTCGCCCAGCTCATCCGCCAGCCGCGCGTCGTCGGCCGCGTCCAACGCTTCGAGCACTTCGTAGGTCTCTTCGAGCAGGTAGGTGCGCAGCGAGTCGTGGGTTTGCTCGCGGTCCCAGGGACAGCCGTTTGGCGCGCGCAGCCGCGCCTGCAGCGCCACGAGGCTTTCAAAAGGCTTTCCGGCGCGCCGCCTGCGGTTCGGCCGGCCGGAGCGCGGCGCCCTTGGCGACTTCTTGCGTGGTTTGTGCCGGCGGCGGGTGCGAGGCGACACAGGAAATCCATCCCGGGCAATAGCAACCGTACACTGTACGGAGTGTGCAGCGAATTGACAAGCGTCGCGTGACCTGCCTCTTACCTTGACACCAGATATTGGTGAGCGTAGGGTCGTTGCCAACGCGCAGGGCAGCGGTTCCTTTTCATACGGACCTGATACCGAGGACTCAAGGCTTGCGGCTTCCACCTGGGAATCTAGCCGTCGAGGTGACCGATGCAAGACAACCCTGCCCCGGCGCCCGTCGCGCCGACTGAACGAATCTCCGCGGTCGACACCGTGCGTGGCTTTGCCCTCCTGGGCATCCTGCTGATGAACATCGTGGGCTATGCCCTGCCTGGAAACGCCTACGGTGACCCTACCATCGCCGGCGGCGCCACGGGCATCAACCTTGCCACCTGGGCGATCAACTACATCTTGATCGAAGGCAAGATGCGGACCCTTTTTTCCATGCTGTTTGGCGCCGGCGTGGTCCTTTTGAGTTCCCGCCTCGAGCAGCGGGACCCAACGGCGGGCGTCGCCGACATTTACTACCGCCGCGTCCTCTGGCTGCTGGCTTTCGGTCTCGTTCACGCCTATTTCTTCTGGGAAGGGGACATTCTCTATTTCTATGCCGGGTGCGGCTTGATCCTCTTCCCCTTCCGGAAACTGAAGCCGAAGGGCCTCGTTCTTGCCGGGCTGCTTGTTCTGGCAGTGCTGGTACCGAAGAACATCCGAGAAGGGCTGGAAATGCGCTCGCAATACGAGAAGGCCACCGCCGCAGATGCCGCTGCTGCAGCCGGAAAGACCCTGACCGAAGAGCAGCGCGACGCCCAAAAGGAGTGGGCCGAGAAGCTCAAAGACTGGAAGCCCTCCGCCAGCGAAATCGAAAAAGAAACTGCCGACCACCGCGGCGGCTATTGGAAGCTCTACCAGCGACGCGAGAAGTCGGTTTCCCGGGACGAGTCGGTGTGGTTCTACCGCTGGGGGTTCTTCGATTCAGCCGGCATGATGTTGCTGGGAATGGGGCTCATCCGGCTCGGATTCTTCTCGGCCACGCGAAGCTACCGGGAATACGCCCTGACAGCCCTCGCCGGTTATGCCGTGGGGATCGCGATAAACTCCTACGTTGCTTACTGGAATGTCCGGCTTCATTTCGAGGTCGTCCCGGCGCTCTTCCGGTGGACTCCCTACGGCATCCTCAATTGGACTGGCTACGACGTGGAGAGACTGGCCGTTGCCCTGGCGCACGCCTCGGTCCTCATGATGATCTGCAAGGCCGGGCTCCTCCGGTGGCTGACTTCGCGGCTGGCGGCTGTGGGTCAGATGGCCCTGACGAACTACCTCACCCATACGATCGTTTGCACCACGCTGTTCAACGGCTATGGCTTCGGGCTGTTCGGCAAATTACAGAGGTACCAGGTCTATTACGTGGTGCTCGCAATCTGGGTCTTCCAATTGGCCGTAAGCAAACCGTGGCTCCGCCATTTCCGCTTCGGGCCCGCCGAGTGGCTGTGGCGCTCGCTCACCTATTGGAAGCGACAACCGATGCGCCTTGCCGAACCCGCCCCCTCCGTCCGCGAAGCGGTGGCCGGCACCGGCGGCTAGCTTCTCGGGCGCAACGCCCGGGCGCCCTTCATTTCAGCTCCGTTTGGCTGCTGAGCCGTTCCTTGTCGTGACGTGCCTCGGATGCTAGACTGGATCGGCTTATTCAGCTCAGCTATTTTCCAACACAGGACGCGAGCGTTGGCCGAACACAAGCCCGAAGAATCGTTCAAAGTGATTGACCGGCGGCTCTTCACCGCAGAAGGTGAGCTGCGCAAAGAAGCCGTCGAGGAAGAGCGCCGCGTCGAGGAAGCTGCGGCGAAGAAGGCTGCCTCGCCGCCTGCCCCGCCAGCCGCCGGCCCCAAGTCCGCCGCGCCGGCTCCGGACGCGCCGGATGTTGCTCCGCCCGAAGCGGCTGAAGTCCTGACGCCCTCGCGCGGGTTCCAGATGCTGGTGGATTTTCTCGCGCGCAACGCGGCGGTGCTGCTCGGCGGCTACGTAGATCCCAGCACCGGGCAGGCCATCCTGGATCTTGAAGGCGCGCGCGAAATGATCGACATGCTCGACGCGCTGCGCGAGAAAACCCTTGGCAACCTCGCTCCCGATGACGACCGGCTGCTGATCGAGGTGCTCGGAAGCCTGAAGCTTTCTTTTCTCGAGATGTCCAAGGCCGCGGCCCAGGCCATGCAGGAAAAGGCCAAGACCAAGCCCTAGCGTCATGCCCGCCGCGAATTCCCCAGAAGGCTCCGCCGGCGCGTTGCGCCTGACCGTGCTCGGCTCCGGCACTTCGATGGGCGTGCCGTCGCTCGGCTGCGCGTGCAGCGTGTGCCGCTCGGCCGATCCGCGCGACAACCGCACGCGCCCATCGGTGCTGCTCTCGCGCAACGGCCGGCACGTGGTCATCGACACCACGCCCGATTTCCGCTTCCAGTGCCTGCGCGCGGGCGTCGAGCGGCTCGACGCCGTCGTCTACACCCACGGCCACGCCGACCACATCCTCGGCCTCGACGACATCCGCGCTTTCAGCATGCGCCAGAAAGCCAACGTGCCGCTCTATGCCGCTGAAGAAACCATCGCCATCCTGCGCCGCACGTTTGCCTATGTCTTTGACGATTCGCCCGCCGTCAGCACGATCCCCGAAGTGGAGCTGCACGCCATCCGCGGCCCCTTCGAAATGCTGGGCACCTCGATCACGCCGGTCGCGGCGCAGCACGGGCCGATTGGCGTCCTGGGCTTTCGCTTCGGCCGCGCGGCCTATCTGACCGATTTCAGCAGCGTGCCCGATTCTTCGAAGGCGCTGCTCCGCGGGCTCGACGACCTGATCCTCGACGCGCTGCGCGACACGCCGCATCCCATGCACCAAACCGTCGAGCAGTCGCTCCAGCTTGTGCGCGAGCTCGCGCCGCGGCGCGCCTGGTTCACGCACATCGCGCACGACCTGCCCCATGCCGCCACGAACGAGCGCCTGCGCGCGGCGGGGTTCCCCCACGTGCAGCTTGCTTACGATGGACTGAGCTTCGAGGTGCGACTCTGATGCCGCTCGCGGTCGCGCATTCTCCGGAGGAATGGGTGGCGCGGTTCGGCGAGCGCCGCCCGCGCACCGTCGTAACCGTCGGCAATTTCGATGGCGTTCACCTGGGCCATCAACAGATTGTCCGCGGGGTGGCGAAGCGTGCGCGCGCGATGGACGCTATGGCCGCGGCCGTCACGTTTGACCCGCATCCCCTGAAAATCCTACGCCCCGCCGAAGCGCCTCCGCTCATCTCCACCCTCGCGCAACGCCTCGCCGGCCTCGACGAGCTCGGCCTCGACGCCGTGCTGCTGCTGAAATTCGACGTCGCACTCTCGCGCCTGTCGCCCGAGGAGTTCGTGCGGCGGATTCTCGTCGAGCGCCTGCGCGCGGCAGCCATTCTGGTGGGCGAGAACTTCCGCTTCGGCCACAAGCATGCCGGCGACGTCAAATTGCTCGCGGAGTTCGGACGGCAGCACGACTTCACCGTGGTAACGGTGCCGCCGGTGGTGGTTCGCGGAAAAGTCGTTTCGAGCACGGCGATTCGCAACGCGGTCAGCGAAGGCCGCGCGGAGCACGCGGCCCGGCTGCTGGGGCGGCCCTTCGAGCTGACGGGCGAAATCCGCCGCGGCACGGGCCAGGGCTCGCGGCTGGTTTTCCCCACGCTGAACCTGACGCCGGAGCAGGAGCTGCTCCCCGGCAAGGGCGTCTATGCCACCGAGACCGAGGTGCGCGGGCGGTGGTATCGCTCAGCGACCAACGTCGGCGTGCGGCCCACGTTTGCCGGCGGGCCGCTCAGCGTCGAAAGCCACCTGCTGAATTTCTCGAAAAAGATCCGCGGCGGTGCGATGAAGGTGCGCTTCTGGAAGCGCCTGCGCGACGAGCGCAAGTTCAGCGGCCCGAAGGCGCTGCGCGCGCAAATCGCGCGCGACATCGCGCAAACGCGCCGCTTCTTTGCCGGACGAGGCAAGAAGAAGCTGCGGCAGGCCTAGCGACCCCTGCTACTTCAGCGTTTTCACGTAGGAAACGATCTGCCAGAGGCGCTCGTCCGGCAGACGCGACCACGAGGGCATCCCTTCCTTCAGATTCCCGTTGCGCAGGAACCAGAAGAGCGTTCCCGGAGAAGAATTCTGAATCACGTCCGCGCGCAGGTCCGGCGCTTCCTCGCTGCCCCGCGCGTCGTCTCCATGACATTGCGCGCAATGGTGCTTGAAGAGCTTCCGGCCGGCCTTCACGGCATCCGGCTGCTTTTCATACGGATTCGGCCGCGCGCGATAGCTTTCCGGCGCCTGAGCGAGCTCCCCGCCCGGCGGCTCTCGAACTTTCGCCTGCTGCCACGCCCAAGCGACACTCGAAATCGTCAGCAGGCTCACGATGGCTAGAAGAAGATTGCGGCAATTCACTTTTCCCCTCCTCGGTTGGCGCCCTGGCGCTCAGCGGAACAGGTGTTTCACGCGGCGGCCGAAGCCCGCGATTTCGTAATTCACGCCGAAGCGCAGCAGAAAACGGTGGCTGTTGCCGTTGAGGCCAAACCCCGGCGAGACTTTGAGCGTGGTTCCGTGGGGCAATTCCCACGACACAACCGGCGCCGCATAGTGCGATGTGCCGCGCAGTGAGAGATTCGTTGCCTCGCCCAGGCCGCCGTAGAACTCCACGCCGGCGCGGAAGTTCTCCGCGCAGAAACTGCACTCCTGCGCGCTCGCCGCGAGCGCAAGCGGTCGGTTGAAGCCCACGGCGTAGCCGAACTCCCAGGAGCCGCCGCCCAGGTTCTTCTCCGCGATGAAATTCTCGGCCAGGTTCCAGCCCTTGAAGTTGCTCGAGAGGATCAGCTTCGTTTCGATCTCGCGCTTCCTCTCCCGCCGTGTTTCCGAATTGGGTTCGAGGAAATCCCGCGCGTTGTCGAACCCCACCACTTCCTTCAGCGTCTTGTCCGCTCCGTTGCCGTCGAAGTATTCGATGTAGAGGACAGGGTTGATCCAGTGCTCGCGGAGCAGCGGGCGGAAGCGGTTCTCCCAGCGGTAACTCGTGAAAAGCGTGCTCTCGCGCCGCGTGGACTGCCCGGCGAGATACACCTCCGTGGTCCACCAGCCCTTCACCCCGTAGCCAATCTCGACCAGGCTCGAGACGAAGCCGTTGGCCGTGCGCGGGACACCGATCGTCGGGCTGTACGCAATCTCCAGGTTCCCGGGCTCCTCCATGTGGTGGTCGTAGGTAACGAAGTAGGGCCGTTCCTGCGCGGAAAGGGCCAAGGCCAGCAACAATAACGCGATGAACGCAACACCGATCTTGACGCGCAAGAACCTGCCTCCTGAGGGGGCCACATCCATCTTGCAACTGACCTGCAGTATTAACTGCAACTGAGTTGCAGGATGAAGCGCATTCTGGAGGGCGATCGTCCCGGGTGTCAAGAGGAAAGCGCAGGCCCTGGCAGATTGTTGCAATTCATTTGCAACCTAGGCCGCGCCTTTCGCCTTCGGATACGGCCGCTTCGCGGTTTCAGATGATGCCGAGGCTCAGGCTACTGCCGGCAGGCGTCGCAGTAGCCGCCGATTTCGGTGCGGGTGATGGTGATTTTGATGTGGCAATCGTGCTCGATCTGCCGCTTCAACTGCTCGAACAGGCGGCTCTCGAACTCGCGCACTTTGCCGCAGCGCAGGCAGGCGATGTGGATGTGGTCGCGGGGGCCGTGGCTTTCGTAGTAGTGCTGGTCGCCGTGGATGTGCAGCAGGTCGAGCTCGTCAATCAGCCCGTGGCGCTTCAGCAGGTCGAGCGTGCGGTACACCGTGACGCGGTGCACGCGCGAATCGATCTTCTGCGCGCGCTCGAGGATGGCCCCGGCATCCAGGTGGCGCTCGGCGCCGTCCATCACCTGGAGCAGCACGCGGCGCTGGCGCGTCAGCCGCACGCCGCGTTCTTCGAGCGCCGCCTGCAGCCGGCCTGGCTTCAGGCGTGCATTGATGCGCTCTCCGGTGGAAACGCGGCGCGTCAGCGTGGTGGGCATCTTCTCTTCCCTGGGGTCTAGTGGCTGGGCAGTAGTCTCAAAACGTCATTGTACATAACGATCGCGAAGATGACCAAGAGAAAGACCAGCCCGGCCTGCACGAAGCGCTCCTTCACTCTCACGCTCAAGTCGCGGCGCAGAGTCCCTTCGATGGCCATCAGCAAGATGTGGCCGCCGTCGAGGATGGGGATGGGCAGAAGATTCAGGATGCCGAGGTTCAGGCTGATCAGCGCCATAACGGAAATCAGGTCGGCGGGCCCACGCCGCGCCGCGCGGCCCGATTCGCGCACAATCCCGAGCGGCCCCTGCACCTGTTTGAGCGACATTCTTCCCTGAAAGAGCTGGCTGACCACATGCAGGATTTGCTCGGTGATGCGCGTGTTAAACCACACCGAGCGTTCCACCGCGCCCCCGAGCGAATAGCTGTGCTTTTCCGTGGCGAAGTGCCAGCTCACGCCGATCTGCCACCGCGCGCCCCCGCCGTCACCCGGGTCGTCCCAGGTCGGCCGCAGCGTCACGTGAAGCGTGCGGTCGCCGCGCTGGATCTCGAGATTCGTGGGCTGGCCATTACGCTGCTGAATCAACGAGCCGACCTGGAAGGGGCTGACGACGGGCTGCTGTTCCAGGCGGATAACCCTGTCCCCGGGCTGTATGCCGCTGCGCTCGGCTGGCTTGTTTCGCGTAACGCTGCCCACGAGCGCGGGCTCTTCGGGGTAGCCGACGACGGCGAATTCATCCGCGGAGGGTTGTACCGCAGTCGAGATCATCTGGCCGTCGCGCTCGATCGTGACCGGGATGCTGCTATTGGCCGAAGCAAACAGCAACTCGAAGAGCACGCCCTCCCATGTGGGGTTCGCCTTGCCGCGAAATTGCACGATGCGGTCGCCGGCGCGGATGCCTGCCTTTTCCGACGGAGAATCCTTCGCCACCCAGGCCACGTCCACGGGCCTGTCCACATACGCGGGCTGCGCCTTGCCCACCACCAGAAGCCCGGCGATCATGATGACGGCGATGAGGATGTTCGTCGCCGGCCCTGCCAGCGCGATCAGCGTGCGCTGCCAGCGCGCCTTGGACAGGAACTCGTCCGGCCCCCCGGCGCGCTGCTCCATCGGATTATCGCCCGCCATCTTCACGTACCCACCGATGGGCAGCGCGCTGATGCGGTAATCCGTCACCCCGCGCCGCCAGCCCCACAAGCGCGGCCCGAAGCCGAGGGAAAACACGTCCACGCGCACGCCGAAAGCTTTGGCCACAACGAAGTGGCCGAGCTCATGCACCAGGACCATCAGGCCCAGCCCGATGACCACGCCGATAATGCTTGTCAGAATGTCTGCCATTTTAGGGGTTCTTCCCTGCCCTGAGAGTCCCGGCGGCCGTTCAGTGCGCCGCCGTGGTCGTTTCCTTTTTCGAGAGCTTGTCCACTTCTTCGCACGCCAGACGCCGCGCTTCCGCGTCGGCGGCCAGCACGTCTTCGACGCTGCCCGGCCACAGCCGCGGCATGCGCGCGAGCACGCGCTCGATCACCTGCGCGATGCCCGGAAACGGCAAGCGGCGCTCCAGAAACGCCTCCACCGCCACTTCATCGGCCGCGTTCAGCGCGCAGGGCTTTGCGCCGCCTGCGCGAAGCGCCGCGCGCGCCAGTTTCAGACACGGGAAGCGCCGCGACGACACGCGCTCGAAATCCAGCCGCCGCAGCGAGGCCCAGTCGAGCTGGCAAGCATTTGATGCCACGCGCTCCGGATAGGTTAACGCATATTGGATGGGCATGCGCATGTCTGTGGGGCCGAGCTGTGCCAGGATTGAACCGTCCACGTACTCCACCATCGAGTGCACGGTGGACTGCGGATGAATCACCACGTCGATCTGCTCCGGCTTCATGCCGAAAAGCCAGTGCGCTTCGATCACCTCGAAGCCTTTGTTCATAAGCGTCGCCGAATCCACGGTGATGCGCTGGCCCATGCGCCAGTTGGGATGCGCCAGCGCCTGCTCGGGCGTAACGCCGGCGAGCTGCTTGAGCGGCGTCTTGCGAAACGGCCCGCCGGACGCCGTCAGCACCACCCGCCGGACTTCGCCATGCCCGCCGGCGCGCAGGCATTGATGGATGGCGTTGTGCTCGCTGTCTACCGGCAGCAGCTCGACGTTCTTTTCCCGCGCCGCGGCCATCACCAATTCGCCCGCCGCGACCAGGACTTCCTTATTCGAGAGCGCGACCTGCTTGCCCTGCTTCACTGCGGCGTACGTGGCTTCGAGGCCCACCACGCCGACCGCAGCGGAGACAACGATGTTGGCATCGGGGTGCGTCGCCACGCTCAGCAAGCCCGCGCGGCCGTGCTCGATTTCCGGCAGCGGCGCGACGCCTCGCGCCTGCAACCGTTCGCGCAGCTCGCGCGCCCGCGTTTCATCCGCGACGGAGACAACCTGCGGGCGATGCTTCTCGATTTGCGCGGAAAGTTCTTCGAGGTTAGTGCCCGCCGCCAGCGCGACGACCGCGAATTGCCCAGTAAGAGACTCCACGACGCTCAGGCATTGCCGCCCGATCGAGCCCGTCGCGCCGAGAATGGCAATCTTCTTCAAATCCACGCTTCCGAACCCGGTCTCCCGCAGGTGAAGTTTGCCGCGTGCAGAATGACTACCGGCCGCTGAGCAGGAACACCCAATAATACCAGACAACAGGAGCGGCCAAAATGAGCGCGTCGATGCGATCCAGCATCCCGCCGTGGCCCGGCAGAAGCATGCCGGAATCCTTCGCGCCGGCGCTTCGCTTGTAGGCGGACTCAAGCAGATCGCCAACCTGCCCAGCGACGCTGCCCGCCGCCGCTGCGCCGAGCATCGCGGGAAGCGGCACTGCCATCCAGCGCGCGAAAACAGCTCCCACAACGAGAGAGCCGATAACGTTCGCTGCTGCGCCTTCCCACGTCTTCTTGGGGCTGAGCTGCGGCGCCATCAAGTGCCGCCCCATCACGCGCCCGACGAAATACCCCGCAGTATCCCCGACCCAAACCAGAACCAGAAGAAACAGCAGCAGCTTTGGTCCCTTGTCCTCGAAGCCATGCAGCCGAACCAGATAGCTCAGGGGAAACGCAACGAAGATCAGTCCCGCTGCGCTGATGCCCAGTGAATGCAGAGTTTCCGATAGGGGCCTGTGGGTCTGCAAAAGACAAACCGCCATCCCCAAGATGAAAACGATCAAAACAACCTCAACCGAGGCCGTAAGAGTGGGAATCCCGAACCGCACCGCCTCTTGCGACCCCACTGCAAGGAATCCGCCGCGCGTTGCAATCCACTGCCATAGGAGCATGGCCAGGGCGCAGAAGCACGTCCACACGCGGTAGCCGCGCATACCGATCTTTTCGCCGAGGGCGAAGAATTCGAGCAGCGCCAGCACGGTCACGAGGCCCGTGAGCGCCGCGACGAGCGCGGTCGAGCCCCACCACACAATGCCTACGACGATGGGGATCAGCACAACGGCCGTAAGAACACGCGTCCAGGTCATTGCGCGGCTCGCAGCAAGGTGCGCATCGGAGAGCTTCGTTTCATGCAGGCGAAAGCATCCGGCAGAATGCGAGTCCAGGCAAGTGGAAATACTCCGGGATACTAGCCGCGGGCGGCTTTGGCCGCGCGGGCGGCGGGCTCGGCGCTGAGGCCCCCGTAGCGGCGTTCGCGCTTCTGGAAATCGAGCAACGCTTCGAACAGCTCGCCGCGCGAAAAATCGGGCCAGAGCGTCTCGGTGACGTAGATCTCCGCGTAGGCAATCTGCCAGAGCAGAAAATTGCTGACGCGCATTTCGCCGCTCGTGCGAATCAGCAGGTCCGGGTCGGGCAGGCCCGCGGTGTAGAGGTGGTCGGAAACGGTTTGCTCGTCCACCTGATAGGTCGAAAGCCCGTTGTGGCGCACGCGGTCGAGGATCGAGTTGAACGCGTCCACGAGCTCCGCGCGGCCGCCGTAATTGAGCGCGACGACGAGCTTCATCCCCGTGTTCCCCGCCGTGTGCTTCATCCCGCGCTCGAGATCGGCTCGGACCTCGGCCGGGAGCTGCTCCGGGCGGCCGATGACCAGAAGCCGGATATTGTTCCTGTGGATGATGGGCAATTCCTTGCGCAGGTACTCGCGCAGCAAGCGCATCAGGAAATCAATTTCCGCCTTGGGTCGCCGCCAATTTTCGCGGGAGAAGGCATAGAGGGTCAGCGCCGCAATCTTCAGCCGCGCGCAGGTTTCGATCATCTCGCGCGCGGTCTTCACCCCCGCGCGGTGGCCGGCGATGCGCGGCAGGTGCCGCCGCTGCGCCCAGCGGCCGTTGCCGTCCATGATGATGGCGATGTGCTGCGGAAAGCGGCTCGCGTCAAGTTGCTCGAGCAGGCGCGCTTCGTCGCGGTTCGCCGGTTTCAAGATGTCAGCGGCATTCACAGCGGGTTCCTGGGGACCGAGCGGCGCGCAGGGGGAATCGGGATCATCTTTGCAGCGCAAAGTTAACACAGGCTTCCGGTGCGCGCAACCAACTGTGTCGCAAACGATGCCGGCTTCGTCGGCTCAGCCGAGCCCGACCGCTTGCCCGGGCCGGAACAAAGCCACGTACAGCAGCACCAGCGTCAGCACGATCATCGCCACGCTCGTCGTCCAGGCCACGACGTTGAACGTGAGGTTGTTCACCTGGTCGCCCATCAGGTCGCGCCGATTCACCAGCAACAGGATGAAGATCAGCACAAACGGGAGCAGGAACCCGTTGGCCACCTGCGAGAGCACGGCGATGCGCAGCAGGGGCGCCCGCGGAATCAGAATCAGTCCTCCGCCGATGACGATCAGCGCCGTGTAGAGGCTGTAGAAGATCGGCGCTTCGCCGAGCTTACGGTCGATGCCGGACTCGAACCCCAGCGCCTCGCAGATCACGTAGGCAGTCGAAAGCGGCAGGATCGAAGCGGCAAAGAGCGAGGCGTTCAGCAAGCCGAACGCAAACAGCGCCTCGGCCCAGCCGTGCGCCAGCGGCTTCAGCGCCTGCGCCGCTTCGGCAGCGCTCGAGATATTCGTGTGTCCCGCGTGGTTCAGCGTCGCCGCCGTGCAGACGATGATGAAGAACACGACGACCATGCAACTGATGCTGCCGACGAGCACGTCTTTGCGCAGGTGGGAATACTGGCGCGGGCCCACGCGCTTTTCGACCACCGCCGCCTGCAAATAGAAATGCTGCCACGGAGCGATCGTTGTGCCCACCAGCGCCGCCAGCATCAGCAGATACGCCGGATCGAAGCGCACCACGGGCACGACAACGTTTTTCGCCGCCGCGAGCCAGTCCGGCCGCGCAAGAAACGCAGAAACGATGTAGGTGAAATACACCGTGCACACGATCAGGAAGATCTTCTCCACCCGCGACGCCGTGCCTCGCACCACGAGCACCCAGACAAGAAACGCCGCGATCGGCACCGAGATGTACTTGCTGACGCCAAAGATCTCCATCGCCGAAGCGACCCCGGCGAATTCGGCGAGCACGTTGCCGAGGTTGACCGCGAGCACTGCCGCCATTACGAAAAACGTCACGCGGAGGCCGAACTCCTCGCGAATCAGGTCGGAGAGGCCCTTGCCCGTCACCGCTCCCATGCGCGAGCACATTTCGAGCGTGACGTACAGCGCGATGGTCATCGGGATGAGCGACCACAACGTGCCGTAACCGAACCTCGCCCCGGCGAGCGAATAGGTGTAGATCCCGCCCGCGTCGTTATCCACGTTGGACGTAATCAGCCCCGGCCCGACCACCGCCAGAAAAATGGCGATGCGTCGTCGGATGGTACGCGTGCGCTTGCGCCACGCCGCGCTGCGTTTGCGCCAGACCTCCAGCCGCGCCGAGATTTCCGCCCAGTCCATCGTTCTTCCCTAGAGTTGGTTCATCATCCGGGTGACCACGTCGTCCACGGTGATCGCACCGATGGGGTGCCCCACGTCGTCCACCACGCCCAGGCTGCGCAAACCATACTTATCGAAGAGCTCGAAGACTTCTTTGTCTTCCGCCTCCGGCCGCACGGTCACGAACTGCTCGGCCTTGAGTTCGCTCATGGCCTGCCCCGGCGAAGCCAGCAACAGCCGTCCCAGCCGCACGAGGCCCGAAAGCCGCGCCTGGCCGTCGATCAAAAACACGGTGTCGAGCTGATCGAGGTTCACGTCTCGTTTGCGGATCCACTGGACCACTTCCTCGCGCGTGGCCGCCTCGCCGACGAAAACAAGCTCGGTGTTCATCATGCCGCCCGCGCTGTTTTCTTCGAAGCGCAGCAAGTCGCGGACTTCCTGTGCCTCTTCGCCGGCCATCTCGCGCAGCACTTCCTGCGAAGTCTCCGGCGTCAACTCCCCGAGCACGTCGGCGGCCTGGTCGGGTTCCATTTCCTCGATGATGTCCGCGGCTTTCTCCGGATCGAGCTTTTCGACGATCTGTGTCGTCAGACGCTTGTCAAGTTCCGCCAATGCTTCGGCCGCAGTCTCTTCGTCGAGCGAGGCCACGATCGCCTGGCGCTCAGCCGGGGAAAGTTTTTCCATGATGTCGGCCAGGTCCGCGGGGTGGAGTTTCTCAAGCTTCTGGCTTGTGATGCGCAGCTTGACGCGCCGCAGTGGGTCGGACTCGATCAGGTCCACAAACTCCCAGAGAATCAGCCGCGTGGGCAGCTTCTCCTGGATGCGGCGGATCATCGCAGGCGAGGCCAGCCCCTGCAGCAACCGCCGCGCCGCGCCTGTCAGCCCGACGTCCACTTGGGCGACGCGCAGCTCGACCGTTCCGTTCGTGCGTTGCTCCGCCAGATCAATGTCGTTCACGCGCACGACCTTGCGGCCGCTGGTATCAATGATCTGCTGGTCGAGCAGGTCTTTACGCACGGCGAGCCACGCTTCGTTGGGCTGGTAGTGTTCGAGCGCCTTTTCCTCCACGTTCAACCGCATCGTGCCCGGCGCGACAAACGACACCTGGTCGTGCCGCGCCACAAGCGGCTGGAACTGCCCGCGCCCCAGCAGCATCCGCGCGATGCGGTTCGGCTGGACGGCCGGCTCGATGAAAAGCTCCTTCACGCGGCCGACGAAATGGCCTTGGGCGTCGTAGGTTTCCGCGCCCAGAAGTTCGGTGGCATGCAGCATGGCTCGCTCCTCAATCCTTCAAATGCGCAGCTCGCGCCGCGCGGCAAACAAAAAGCCCGTGGCCGAGGAGTGTCCCCGACCACGGGCGCCAATTTCGCGGCTGCTTCCTAACCCTGGTCAGATCTCACCACCTCAGCGCCCATCCAAGACGCAGGCAACAGGGGCCCATCAGCAGGCGAATCGCTCATCGGATGCACGTAACCTCGATTGTAGTAGTTAAAGGCAGACGAAAGCTTTGTCAAGGAAAGACTGGCATTTGGCGTTACTTTTTTTGCGACTCGTTTCCAGCGGAAAACACCATGTGCGAGGGCGGGGTGCCCTGCCGGCGGCACTGGTCGAGGTAAAGACTGAGGTAGCTCTTCGTGAGGTAGTCCCCGGGGCGGTAGCCGAGCAGCCCTGCCATGCGGTCAATGGCTTGCGGCGGGCCCTCGAGCTCCACAAACGCACCGATAGGGGTCTCATCGAGCACCACCTGAAGCCCCGCCGCCCAGGCCTGGCGGGCAGGCAGCCGGTAAGCCGTGCGGAACTTCTCGTAGCGGAACCAGCCGCGCAGCCCTAGGGCCTCCAGGATGGTCCCGAGCCGCTCCGGGTCCGTGATCGGCAGCTCGATCTCGTCGCGCACTTTGTACCGTGCCTCACGCGCCCCGCCCGCCGGCGCAGTCTTCTCCGACGGACCTTTATAGGTCAGGACGGCCGCAGGCGCAGCGTGGCGCGCTTTCGGCAATTTGATCCGGCGGATGCGCAGCAACTGCCCGTGCTTGGCCAAGCCGCCCTGCGGCGTGTCGTAAAGCGTGTTCGACTCGTGG
Organism: Terriglobia bacterium; assembly: GCA_041497955.1. Lineage (GTDB taxonomy): Bacteria > Acidobacteriota > Terriglobia > Acidiferrales > UBA7541 > JBGQHO01. The sequence continues at coordinate 21,841 of JBGQHO010000038.1, forward strand.
ACGCGGCCGGTGGCGTCGGGCCGCGCGCCGGCCTTGGCCAGACGGCGGCGCAGTGCGGCAAGGTCGGCTACGCGCAGTTTGACCTCGATTTCGCGGCTGGCGCCCGGCGGCATCATCGCGCGATAGTATACTGCTGCGGCCAACCCCGAAAGCCCGCGCCGCGGACGGGGCGGCGGCTCGACAGGCTCCTGCTTCGCGGGGTATAAACCTCAGGAAACCCCGAAAGGCGCGCGACCGCGCATGAGCGAACCAGCTTCGCCGCTGATGCGGCAATACCACGCGATCAAGAAGCAGTACCCGCACGCGCTGGTGCTCTTCCGCCTGGGCGACTTCTACGAGCTTTTCTACGAAGACGCGATCGCCGCCTCGCGCGAATTGCAGATCGTGCTCACCTCGCGCAACCGCGAGCGCGGCCAGCCGGTGCCCATGTGCGGCGTGCCCTACCATGCCGCCGAGGCGTATATCGCCAAGCTGATCCGCGCGGGCTACAAAGTGGCCATCTGCGACCAGATGGAGCTGCCCACACCGGGCAAGAAACTCGTCCGCCGCGAAGTCGTGCGCGTCATCACGCCGGGCACGACCACCGACCTGCAAGGGCTCGAGCCCCGTGAAAATAATTTCCTCGCCGCCCTCTCGCGCGATTCCTCGGGCACTACCGGGCTGGCGTACGTGGACATTTCCACCGGCCAGTTCAGTGCCACCGAGTTCGCGGGCGCCGACGCCGACCAGAAGCTGCGCGACGAGCTGCATCTGCTGAAGCCGCGCGAAATTCTCCTGCCGCGGCCCGCGAGCCTGTTTCCCCAGGCCGGCGCTACCGAAGTGGACGGCCTGGGCGGCGTCGAAACGCGCCTGGACGAATGGGCGTTCCGCCAGGACTACGCCGAGCGCATCCTGAGCGAACAGTTCGGCGTAGTGAGCCTCGACGGCTTCGGGCTCGCCGACCATCATCAGGCCGCAGCCGCCGCTGGCGCGTTGGTGCACTACCTGCGCGAGACTTCCGCGAAAGGCGACGGCACCGGCGCCAGCCTCGAGCACCTGGACCGCGTGCGCTACTACGAGCAGCAGGATGCGGTCGTGCTCGACACGGTGTCGGTGCGTAACCTGGAGCTGGTGGCGCCGCTTTTTGCCAACGAAACTTCTCGCGCGCAACCCGTCACGCTTCTGGCTACGCTCGATGAAACCTGCACCGGCATGGGCGCGCGCCTGCTCCGCTCGTGGGTCCTGCGGCCCGAGATGCGCCGCGAGGAAATCGAAGAGCGGCTCGATGCCGTCGCCGAGCTGAAGTCGCACACCGTCCTGCGCGAAGAGATCCGCCGCGAGCTCGCGGGCGTGCTAGACCTCGAGCGGCTGGTGAGCCGCGTTACGCTGGGTGTGGCCACGCCGCGCGACCTGCTGGCGCTGCGCCAATCGCTCGCGCATGTCCCCACGCTTCGCGGCTACCTTGCAAACACGGTGAAGGCGCGCCTGCAAGCGCTCCACGCCGCGCTCGACGAGCTCACCGACGTGACTTCGCGCATCGAGCGCGCCATCGCCGAAGACTCGCCCGCGCAGCCCACCGAGCCGGGCGTAATCCGCCGCGGGTACGACGCGGAGCTGGATGAGCTGCGCGAGCTGAGCCAGCGCAGCAAGCAAATCATCGCCGCGATGGAGGAGCGCGAGCGCAAGCGCACCGGCATCGGCTCGCTCAAGATCCGCTTCAACCAAATCTTCGGCTACTACATCGAAATTTCGAAGCCCAACCTGCACCTCGTCCCCGCGGACTACGAGCGCAAGCAGACGCTCGTGAACGCGGAGCGCTTCACCGCGCCCGAGCTTAAGGAATATGAGCGCAAGGTGCTCGATGCCGACGAGCGCATCCTGGAGATCGAGCGGAGGCTCTTCGCGGAGCTTCGCGGCTGGGTGGCGCAGCAGGCCGGGCGCGTCCGCAAGACCGCCGTCGCGGTCGCGCAGCTCGACGTGCTCGCAAACTTTGCGCGCCTGGCCGCTGTGCGCAACTACACGCGGCCGGAGTTCAGCGACACGGGTGAGATGCTCATCGTCGCGGGCCGCCACCCCGTGATTAACCAGCTCGTCGCGCAGCGCGGCGAGCGCTTCGTGCCCAACGACCTGTATCTCAACGATTCGACGCACCAACTCCTGCTCATCACCGGGCCGAACATGGGCGGCAAGTCCACCTATCTGCGCCAGGCGGCGCTGATTATTATCCTGGCGCAGATGGGCTCGTTCGTGCCTGCCCAGCAGGCGCGGCTGCCCATCACCGACCGCATCTTCACGCGCATCGGCGCTTCGGACAATCTGGCGCGCGGCCGCTCGACGTTTCTGGTCGAAATGACGGAAGTCGCGGCGATCCTGAACACGGCCACGCCGTCGAGCCTTGTGCTGCTCGATGAAGTAGGCCGGGGCACCGCCACGTTTGACGGCCTCTCCATCGCCTGGGCAGTGGTTGAGCATCTTCAGGCGCACACGCGCCCGCGGACGCTCTTCGCCACGCACTACCACGAGCTCACCGAATTGGCCGATCTGTTGCCCGGCGTGCAGAATGTCCACGTCTCGGTGAAGGAAGCGGGCAGCGAGATTGTGTTCCTGCACCGCGTCGAACCCGGCAGCGCCAACAAGAGCTACGGCATCGAGGTGGCAAGGCTCGCAGGCCTCCCGCGCAGCGTGATCGAGCGCGCCCGCGAAATCCTGCTGCGCCACGAGCAGAGCGAACACCAGTTGAGCGAGACTCTTTCGCCCGGCGCCGAAGGCGTTGTGCCGATTCCCGGGCAACAGGCCATGTTCACGCCGATTGACCGCGAAGTGCTCGAAGGCCTGCGCGCCGCCGACCTCGACAACATGAAACCTCTTGACGCGCTCAATCTTCTCGCCAAGCTCAAGAAGCAAGTCTTATGACCTCGCGTGCGGGTGGCCCCATGCGCGTCCTCGGTTTGATGTCGGGCACCTCGGCCGACGGCATTGACGTGGCCCTGGTGCGTATCGCAGGCGCGCCACCACGGCTCCGCGCGAAGCTCGAGAACTTCGCAGCGCTGCCCTTTCCGTCGGACGTGCGCGCGGCCGTACTGCGCATCGCGAACGGCGCGCCGACAACAACGGAAGAGATCAGCCAGCTCAACTTCCGGCTCGGGCATCTTTTCGCGCGCGCGGCGCTCGATGCCTGCCGCCGCTTCCGCATCTCACCGCGCATAATCGCGCTGATCGGCTCGCACGGGCAGACAATTTATCACCAGGGCAAAGCAAGCGCGTTTCTCGGCCAGAGCGTGACCTCGACATTCCAGATTGGCGAGCCTTCGGTGATCGCTGCGGAGACGGGCGTCACGACCGTCGGCGACTTTCGTCCCGCAGACATGGCCCGCGGCGGCCAGGGCGCGCCGCTCGTTCCCTTTGTGGATTATCTGCTCTATCGCCACACGCGCCTGGGGCGGGTCGCGCTCAATATCGGTGGCATCGCCAACGTCACCGTAATCCTCCGCGCCGCGCAGCCTGCGCAAGTCTTTGCCTTCGACACGGGCCCCGGCAACATGGTGATCGACGCGCTGGTGCGGCACTTCACGCGCGGCCGCATGCGTTACGACCGCGGCGCGCGCATCGCCGCGCGCGGGCGTTTGCTGCCCGGGCTGCTCGATGCGCTTCTCGCTGATCCCTACTTCCGCCAGCGCCCGCCTAAAACAGCGGGTCGCGAGCAATATGGCGCACCATTCGTCGAAAAACTGATCGCCAGCGGCAAGAAGCGCGGGGCCCGGCCCGAGGACCTCGTGCGCACGGCGACGGTGCTGACCGCGCTTTCGATCGTGGACGCGTTCCATCGCTGGATCCTGCCGCGCACGCGCGTCCATCAACTTATCGTTTCCGGCGGCGGCGCGCACAACCCCCTGCTCATGGCTCAAATCCAAGCCGCTCTGCCCAAGATCGAGTTGGCCCACTCGGAAGAGTTCGGCGTGCCCGAAGACGCCAAAGAGGCCTTTGCGTTCGCGGTCCTGGCCTACGAAACGTTCCACGGCCGCCCGGCGAACTTGCCCGCGGCGACGGGCGCAAAGCGGCCCGCCATTCTCGGCAAGATATGCCATGCGTGATAGACGTAGCACACAGCGCGCAACTCTTTCCCTGCTTCCCTGCCTCCTTGCATCCCTGCTCCTATGTCTAACGGGCTGCTCGCGCGCTCCCGCGGGCGAGCCCGGCACCGTCGTCTTCCTGATCGAATCCATGCCCGCGAGCCTCGACCCGCGTATCGGCACGGACGCGCAATCGCAGCGCCTGCACAGCCTGATCTTCAGCGGTCTGCTCGAGCGCGACGACCAGATGAACCCGCGCGGCGACCTGGCCGAGCGCTGGGAGACGCCCGATCCGCTCACTTACATCTTTCATCTGCGCCACGGTGTGCGCTTCCATGACGGCCGCCCGCTCACCTCGGCCGACGTGAAGTTCACGTTCGACTCGATCCTCTCAGGAGCGATCCGCACGCCGAAGCGCGGCGCGTTCCGCATGGTTGCCTCGGTCGAGGCGCCCGACGCCGCGACGGTCATCTTCCGCCTGCGCGAACCTTTTGCGTCGTTTCTCTGGAACCTGGTGCGGCCTTCGGTGGGCATTGTCCCCGCAGGCGCGGGGGAAGACTTTGCGCAGCACCTGGTCGGCACGGGCCCCTTTCGCTTTGCCGGCGCGCGGCAGGATGACGAAGTCGTGCTGGAGCGCAACGCGGACTACTTTGGCGGCGCGCCGGCCGTGGCGCGCATCCGGTTCCGCATCGTGCCGGATACGACCGTGCGCGCGCTCGAGCTGCGCAAAGGCACCGCCGACGTGGCGCTCAATTCCCTTGCGCCCGATACCGTGCCCGTGCTGGCACGCCAGCCGGATATCGAGGTGACGCAGCAGCCGGGCACGATCTATTCCTACGTCGCGTTCAATCTGGACGATGCGATCCTCGCGCACCGCGAGGTGCGGCAGGCGTTGGCCTACGCCACCGACCGCGAATCGCTCGTGCGCTATCTGCTGCGCGGGCAGGCGCGCATCGCCAACGGCCTTCTGCCGCCGAACCACTGGGCCTATGAACCGGGCGTGCCGCGCTACGACTTCAACCCCGCGCGCGCCGAGCAATTGCTCGACGCCGCGGGCTTCCCGCGCGGGGGCCCGCGCCAGATGCGCTTCAAGCTCATCATGAAAACCTCGACCGAGGAGCTTTCGCGCCTGCTGGGCGAGGTCTTGCAGGAGCAGTGGCGGCGCGCCGGCGTCGAGCTCGAGCTGCGCCCGCTCGAATTCGCCACGTTCTACGCCGACATCCAGCGCGGTAATTTCCAGCTCTTCACGCTGCGCTGGATTGGCGCGAACAATGACCCCGACATCTTCGAATACGTCTTCCACTCGCGGAAGATGCCGCCCGACGGCGCCAACCGCGGCCACTACCGCAATGCGCCGCTCGATGCCCTGCTCGACCAGGCGCGCGTGGAATTCGACCGCGAGCGCCGCCGCAAAATCTACTCTGAGGTGCAGCGCATCGTGGCAGAAGACCAGCCGTACCTGAACCTGTGGTTTTTCGACAACGTCTGCGTACACCGCCGGCGCGTGCAGCAGGTCGCGCTCACGCCTGCGGGCGATTACGATTTCCTGAGCCGCGTTCTCCTGCGGTAGCGTTCGGCGGAAGAAAACTACTTCGACAGGGCGACGCGCACGTCGGCTTCGGTGACGGTGCCTTCGCGGACGATGCGCCATTCGTCGTCGTGCAGATCAATGATCGTGGAAGCCAGAGCGGCGCCGGTTTCGCCGGCATCGAGCACGAGCGGCAGCCGCTCGCCGAGTTGCTTCATCAAATGCTCCGCGTTCGAGCAGGCGGGAAAGCCGGAAATGTTTGCGCTCGTGCCGGTGATGGGGTTGTCGAGCGCGTCGATCAGCGCGCCGGCCACGCGCGAATTCGCCCACCGCAGCGCCACGCGGCCCGTATTGGCCGTGACCTTCAGCGGCAGCCGGTACGACGCGTCCACGAGCAGCGTCAGCGCCCCGGGCCAGAATTTCTTCGCCAGCTTCAGGAACGCCGGGGAGAGCTCCCGCGCGAGCAGCGTGGCCTGCTCGATCGAATTCACCAGGATAGGCAGCGCGCGCGTTTCCGGGCGGCCCTTCACGCGGTAGATCTCCTCGACCGCGGCAAGATTGAAAGGATCGGCAGCGAGTCCGTAGAACGTGTCGGTGGGAATCCCCACCACGCGGCCCCGGGAAATCAGATCGGCCGCATAGCGGATGACGCCGGGATCGGGGGCGTCCGCTGAAATCTTCAGCAGCTCAGCCGGCAATGTGCGCGCCTCTCGACTCCGCCTTGGACTCACGGAGCGCTCTACACTCCGCAAGACTTGCGGAACGCTCTCGCTCCCGGCTCGCCGGATGCCGCTCTCGGGGACGAGACTTGCGTCGCGGCAAATTACCATAGCCTCCGCAGCAGGCGCAAGAACCCATCACCGGGGCGATGCAAGTTCCCTTGCGAATAGCTGCATCCGATACATTCGGGACCCTTCAAGTCCACCTGCGGCCGGGGCGCAGGCGTCGGCTTTACCCTGCCAACCGCCTTTGTTAGGCTGCTGGCTGTGACTCCTGCCGGCCGAACTGCGCAACGCCCGCGCCCACCGGCGCGCGACGAAGCCATCACCAGCCGCGAAAACCAGTGGCTGAAGCGATTCCGCGGCGCGCTACGCGCCGGTGAAGTGGCGGAAGACGGCCTCGTCGCACTCGAAGGCCCGCGCCTTGTCGAAGAAGCGCTGCGCTCGGGGCTTGGCGTCGAGACTCTTCTCGTCAGCCCTGCCGGTGAGCGCCATTTCGAGCGCTTGCGGCCGCTCGCGGGCAATTCTCTGCGCGTGCTGCGCACTTCGGACCGCCTGTTCGCCAGCGCGGCCGGCACCGAGACGCCGCAAGGCATTGCCGCGCTTGTGCGCCCGCGCGCGGCGAGCTTCGACGATCTGGTCCGCGGCGTGCCGCTGGTCGTCGTGCTCGTTGGCGTGCAGGACCCCGGCAACGTGGGCACCGTCGTGCGCGCCGCGGAAGCCTTCGGCGCCACGGGCGTGGCCACCTGCGCTTCGCCAAGCTGCGGCACCGCACATCCCTTCTCGCCGAAGGCGCTGCGCGCGTCGGCCGGCTCGGCGCTGCGGCTGCCCGTCGTGCACGGCCTCAAGACGCCTATTCTTCTTGCGCAACTCCACGTCGTGGGCGTCAAGCTGTACGCTGCCGTTCCTGACACCGAAGTTGACGCCCCGCGGGCCGCTCGCCCAACTCAGCCCGTTCTGAATCCCTGGCAGGCGGATTTTCGCGCGCCCTCGGCGTTGCTCGTGGGAAATGAAGGCGCGGGGCTGCCGCCGGAAGTGGTTCGTTCGGCCGACGCGCGCGTGCGCATCCCCATCGAGGGCGGGGTCGAATCCTTGAACGCCGCGGTCGCCGCCTCGGTTCTACTTTATGAAGCCGCGCGGCAACGGCGCGCGCCTGCGGATGCACAGCGATGAGCCTGTTCCGCAGCCTCGATGCCCAGGCCAATGCCGAGTCCTCCGGCCCGCGTCCGCTGGCCGACTGCATGCGCCCGCAGACGCTCGACGAATTCATCGGCCAGGAAAAGCTGTTGGGGCCCGGCAAACCGCTGCGCACGCAGATCGAGCGCGACGACCTCGGCTCGATGATCCTCTGGGGCCCGCCCGGCTGCGGCAAGACCACGCTCGCGCGCATCATCGCGCGCATGACACGCTCGGACTTCGTGCCCTTCAGCGCCGTCGTCGCCGGCATCAAGGAGATCAAGGAAGTGATGGCCGCGGCCGTGCACGGCCGCCGCGCCGGGCGCCGCACCATCGTATTCATCGACGAAGTGCACCGCTTCAACAAGGCCCAGCAGGACGCGTTTCTGCCGCACGTCGAAGCCGGCAACATCACGCTCATCGGCGCGACCACGGAGAATCCTTCGTTCGAAGTGATTGCGCCGCTGCTCTCGCGCACGAAGGTCTACGTGCTCGAGGCGCTCACGCCGGAGCAGATCGTCACGCTGCTCCGCCGCGCGCTCGCCGATCCCGAGCGCGGCCTCGGACAAATGACCATTGAGATCGCGGATGACTTGCTCGAACGCATCGCAGCTTATTCGAATGGCGACGCCCGGGCCGCGTACAACACGCTCGAAGCGGTGGTCCAAGGCGTGCAGCCGGACGCCGCAGGCCGGCGCTCCATCACGCGCCCGCTCGTCGAAGACGTGGTCCAGCGCAAGCTGCTGCTCTACGACAAGGCCGGCGAAGAGCACTACAATCTGATCTCCGCGCTGCACAAGTCCGTGCGCAATTCCGACCCCCACGCGGCGCTCTACTGGCTGGCGCGCATGCTCGAATCGGGCGAAGCCCCACTCTACATCGCGCGGCGCCTGGTGCGCATGGCCAGCGAAGACATCGGCCTCGCCGATCCGAACGCGCTTGGGGTGACGATTGCGGCGATGCAGGCCGTGGATTTCGTCGGCCAGCCCGAAGGCAATCTGGCGCTCGCCCAGGCGGCCGTGTATCTTTCTCTGGCGCCGAAATCGAATGCGCTCGAGGCCGGTTATGGAGACGTGGTCAACGATCTTCAGACGACACAGGCGGAGCCCGTGCCCCTGCACCTGCGGAATCCCGTCACCGGCCTGATGGGTCACTTGGGTTACGGGCGCGGATATCAGTACGCACACAACCTGGACGAGAAGGTCGCGGCGATGGATTGCCTGCCCGAAAGCCTTGCCGGCCGCACGTACTACCGGCCGACGGACCAGGGCTTCGAGCAACGCCTGCGCCAGCGCCTAGAAGAGATCCGGCACATCAAGACGTCCGCGCGGCAGCATCCCGAGAAACCCGAGAAGCCCAAGAAGCCCGAGAAGCCTGAGAAGAAGAACCAGAAATAGCGATGGCCACCTCGCCGCGATTTCGCATTCCCTGCCCCGCCGGCACCGTCGCAGGGCTTTTCTTGCTCGCAGAGTTCCTTTCCTTCACGCCTCCTGCCAACTCGCAAGAGAACCCGGTCACCACAATCGACCAGGAGTGCATGGCCTTTGCCTACGCGCCCGACGGGAAGATTGCCTACGGGGTGCGGCACATTCTGACCACACGCCGCTTTGAGATCCAGCGCGACGATATCTGGCTGATGACTCCCGACGGCAAGCGCCGCCGCATCGTGAACGGCGAGAAGCTGGTCCAGAGCCAGGCGCCGTACAGCTACGCGGTCCAGTCCCTGCGGTGGTCGCCGGATGGAAGCCGCTTGACGGCCGAGCTGCTCACCAGCGAGATGATCAATGAAGCCGGGGACACCAAGGAAGGCGTGCTGACCCTGCTGCTCGATGAAAGCGGGAAAGAGATCAAGATTGCCGGCGGGGACAGCGTAATCCAGGAAGCCACGAACGCCACGTGGCTCAGCGACGGCGTGACGGTGGTCTATCTGCAGGAAGCGGTGAAGCCGAAGCTGCTGTTTGGGATTGGCCTGGTGCGCCCGGTGGCGGGACGCGGAGGGCGCGTCCTGGGGGATCACGTGTTTGCCGCGGTGGCGTGGGACGCCAAACGCAATCAGGCCGTCGCGATCGAGCGCGACGCCGCGCTGAGCGGCCCGCCGCGGCTGGTGCGCCTGGATATCTTCAAGGAGACGACGCGAGACCTGGCCACGCTCGATGGCTACAGCGGCAGATTGACGCTCTCGCCTTCGGGAACAAAGGTCGCTTACTTCCGCGACCACGAGGTGCTGGAGATCCGCGACCTGGCCTCACCGGAGCGCATGGCGCGGCTGCGCGTGGCCTATGGCGTCTTCCAGTGGGCGCCCGACGAGCGGCGCATTTTGCTGAAGCGCGGCCTGGAACGCAAGACCGCCGACCTCGTGTGGATCAACGTGCCCGAGCTCGTTGCGGAAGCGCCCAGGGCAGCCGGCAGCGCGCCGAAGGTGCTGGAGCCTGAGCCGCAACCCGCGTTGCACGGCCTGACGTTCCGCGACTTCGAAATCTCGCCCGACGGCCGCTTCCTCGCCGTCATGCAGCCCGGCAAACGCAACCTGCTCATTTACCCAATCCAGTAGGTCCCGCGCCGTAGGCTCTTAGTTCGCAAAGCGCCGGAAGAAGCTCGTCGCATTCCATGCGGGCCGCCCCGGTGCGTCGGCCACGCGCTCGGCAAACTTCAGGATGATGTGGTTGAACTGCGCCGCGGCTGCAATGTCCACCGGCTGGTTCGTATCGTCGGACGGCGCGTGGTAGCGCACGCGAACCCATTCCTGAAATGTTTTCTCTTCCGGCGTACCCGGGAGGTAGCCAAACTTGAACGCCAGCGCCGGAACGCCCCTGCGGATGAAGCTGTACTGGTCGCTGCGGATGAACCGGTTGCGATTGGGCTCCTTGTCCGTCTGCACCTCGATGCCGGCTTCCTTGGCCACGGCGCGGATATCGCCGCCGAGCGTGGATTCGTCAAGGCCCTGCACTTCGAGATACCGCAGCGGAAAAAGCGGCAGGAACATGTCCATGTTGATGTCGGCGACGATGCGGCGGCCGTCCACCGTCGGATGCGCGACGAAATATTTCGAGCCGAGCAAACCCTTCTCTTCTCCGGTGACGGCCAGGAACACCACCGAGCGCTTCGGCGCGGCGCCCGATTCCCTCATCAGGCGCGCGATCTCCAGCAGCGACGCGATGCCCGAGGCGTCGTCCATCGCCCCGTTGTAAATCGAGTCGCCGTTGATCGGCAGCCCGACGCCGACGTGGTCCAGGTGCGCGCTCATCACCACGAACTCATCCTTGAGCCTTGGATCGCTGCCCGGCAGCAGGCCGGCGACGTTCTGCGATTCCACCTGCGAGCGCTTCACGGCAATCTTTGTCCGGAAGCGCCCGGCCAGCGGAAAATGCGGCAGCGGCTTCTCCGTCTTCGCGGCTTGCAAGATTTCCGCGAACGTGTGCCCGCTTCCGGCGAGAAAGCGGTCGGCCCGCTCCGGATTGATCGTGAGCGAGAATTTCTGCCCCGGCGTCTCGTGCAGCGCCGCGTCCGCAAGCTCCATCGAGGGTTGGAAGCGCGCGAGCTTCGCGCGGCTCCACGGAATGTCCATCGAGGCGGGGTTGGGGATCACCGCCACGCCCACCGCGCCCGCCTTGCGCAGCGCAGCCCAGCGGACATCGGCAGATTGAGAGTGCGCGCGCATCGGGCCCGGGATGGCGTCGGGCCCGCCAGAGAGATACACCGCAATTTTGCCGCGCAGGTCGAGTCCCGCAAGGTCGTCGTACTTCAGCTCGGGCACGCTCAGGCCGTAGCCCACAAACACAGCGGCGGCTTCGAGCGTCTCCGCGGGGTCGCTGCGCAAGCCGATCGTGGAGTCCTCGCCCAGCTCCACGGGTTCTGCTTTGCCTTCGCGCACGAGCTCGATCCGCGAATTCTCCTCGTCAATCTGCCGCACGTCGAATTTCACCGGCTGGAAGTAGCCCGCCGTGCCCGCCGGCTTCAGGCCGTACTCCTGGAATTTCTCGGCGACATAGGCTGCCGCTTTGCGGTGGCCCTCGCTACCCGTGTTGCGGCCCTCGAGCTTGTCGTCGGCGAGGTACTGGATGTGCCCCCACCAGCTCTTCCCCTCGGCGCTCCAGTCCGTTGCCGCGATGGCGGCCCCGGCAAAAAGAACGCTCAACGCAAGCAGCGCGCGAATTCTCATGGCTCCGTCCTTTGGTTGCGGAATGAAACGGTCTGAATAGGCATCTACTGTTTCACAGGGAATGGCTTTCCGGTGTGCGGGTCCAGGCCGCTGTAGAGACTCGCTCCGGCCATCGCTCTCCGTTGCTCCGCCTTTCGCGAATTAATGTAGGAATCGAAATCCTGGTCGGCTAGTTCAATAGGCTCAGCACCGCTGCGAAGCGTCCTAGTATCCCGGTGGACGTAGCCTAGGCCTGCATTCGCTCCGCTCACAAGGGACACATTTTGACGCATTTCATCATCAGGAATTTCAGGTCGGAGTCTTTGGGCCCCTTTCACTTTTTCACGGCTTCAACGTGAACAAGAAGCGTTTCGGGTGCGCCGTTCGCGCTGGAATATTCATCGCTGGTCAGCTTTTTGTCGGACAGGAACTTGGTTGAGTTACGAAGCAGGATCTTCGTTCCGCCCGCCGAAAACTCGTAGCGATAGACGAGATTGTCCCCTTCCCATTGGCCGGTCTCGACGACCGCCGCCGGAAAAGAATCGCCGAAAACGTAAGCTTTGTAAGCCTTCTCTTTCGGGTCCCACGTCATGACCATGACGCCTTCAAATTCGCCGACGGGCCCTTTCGAGTGGAAGCGGTTGATGATGGAGTTGCCGCCGGGCCCAAGCTCGCTTGAGTACACGCCGGTGTTGACTCCGCCGTTCGGAGCGAACGCAGATTTGGGGTAGGTCTCCGTGTACTCCCACTTGCCGACATAGAGTTTGGAGAGACGCTGCATTTCCGGCACGGGGAGTGAGGGCGGCTTTTCTTCTTGCGCGGCCGAATTTCGCACGAAAGGAATTGCGGCCGCAGAAGCCAGCAATAGCGCGGCAACGAGAATGTTGAAACGCGTGGCATGGATCATTGTTTCCTCCATCAAACTGAAAACTAGCAAAGAGCTAGCTCGATGGCAAGCGGAAGCGCTTGATGTGCTCCTTCAGGATGCACGCGTCCATCACCACGGCGAGTCCCGCGCGCCGCGCCTGTTCGGCGGCCTGGTCGTGGATGACGCCCTCCTGCATCCACACGGCCTTCGCCCCGATGCGAATCGCGCTCTCCACCACTTCGGGCACGTTTTCCGAGCGGCGGAAGATGTCCACGATGTCTATCTTGTCGGGAACGTCTTCCAGGCGCGCGTAGCATTTCTCGCCGAGCACTTCCCTCTCGTTCGGATTCACGGGAATGATGCGGTAGCCCGCGGACTGCAGATATTCCGCAACGCCGTAGCTTGGGCGAAAACCCCTCGAGGAAAGGCCGACGACGGCGATCGTGCGCGCGTGCTTGAGAATCTCTGTGATGGAGTCGGCAGGCCGCGGTGAGCTTTGCGGGTCGTCTCCTCTCGCGTTGTCGGGCGTGCTCATCGCGCGGCCCCGGAGCCGCCGCGCCCGGGCGTCGGCGCCGAGCGCACCTGCGCGAGCGCCTGCAGGAACTTTTCATTTTCCTCGGCCGTGCCCACCGTCGCGCGAATGGCGTTCGGAAAACCCATCCAGCGCATCGGCCGTACGATCACGCCCAGGCGGAGCAGTTCATCGGCCACGGGCGCCGCGTCAGCCCCCAGCTGCACGAGCAGGAAGTTGCCGGCCGAGGGAAGGTAGCGCACGCTGAGCGCGGCCAGGCCTTCGCCAAGCTGCTTCATCCCCGCGCGGTTGGATTCGATCGAGCGCCGCACGTGTTCGGCGTCGTCCAGTGCTGCGAGCGCCGCCGCCTGCGCCACGCCCGAGGTATTGAAAGGCGCGCGCACCTTGTTCATCTCCGCCAGCAGCGCGGCGGGGCCGATGGCGTAGCCGATGCGCAGCCCGGCCAACCCATATACCTTGGAGAATGTCCGCAGCACGACGATGTTGCGGCCCTCGCGCACAAGCTCCACCGAGCGCGAGTAGCCGGGCTGCTCCACGTATTCGAAATACGCCTCATCGAGAGCGACGACGACGCCGTCCGGCAGCGCGGCGAGAAACGCGTCAAACGCATCGGCATGGAACATCGTGCCGGTGGGGTTGTTCGGGTTCGCCACGTAGATGAGCTTCGTACGCGGCGTGACGCTCCCGGCCAGCGCTTCGAGGTCAAACGCGGAGTTGCGCTGCGGCACTTCGATCAGCCTCGCGGCGGCCGCGCGGATCGAGATGTAGTACATCGGAAACGAGCCCGCCGACGTGGCGCCTTCATCGCCCGCATGGAGCAGCGTCCGCGCGGCCAGATCAATCAACTCGGTCGAGCCGGCGCCGAGGATGATGCTTTCCATCCGCACGCCCAGCCGCGACGCAAGCTTCTCGCGCAGGTAGTGGCCCCCGCCGTCGGGATAGCGGTTCGCCTGCGCCAGCGCCTTTTTCGCTGCCGCTACGCCCAGCGGCGAAGGTCCCAGCGGATTCTCGTTCGAGGCCAGTTTCACGGCGCGCAGGCCGAGCTCGCGTTCGACTTCTTCAATGGGCTTTCCGGGAATGTACGTCTCAATCTCGCGGATGAACGGCGGCACCAGCTCGTGAATGGATTTGGGCATTCGGCTCGGGTCCTTTATTGTGCCAGCGCGGTCTGCTTTTCTCCTGCCGGCGGCATTAGCCCGCGCGGCGCAGTCGGGCTGCTCCTCCGGGAGCGGCGCCGGCGCGCGAAACCGCTTTCTCCAGCGCCTCAATTTCCTTTTTGTCCAGCCGGCGATATCTTCCTTCGGCCAAATCGCCCAGCTCGATCCCGGCAAGCTTCACGCGGCGCATCTTTTCCACCGGATGGCCCATCACGGCGAGAGTCTTGCGCAGCAAGTCGCGGCGCGCATCGCCGAGCGTCGCTTCATACCAGGGATTCGCGGCCTGCTTCCCCGGGGCGTGCGGCGACTTCAGCGGCCGGATGCGCGCGTGCGCTGTGCGCCGCAATCTCTCCATGTCTTCTTCGGTCAGCCGGCCCTTTACTTTTATCCAGTAGGTCTGCGGCAGCCGCGAAGCGGATTTCAGCAGGCGGTTCGCCAATTCGCCGTCGTTCGTCAGCAGCACCAGCCCGCCCGCGGCGTACTCGAG
>JBGQHO010000039.1:0-36074 GCA_041497955.1 Terriglobia bacterium
ACTTCAGCTCCTTTGCGGCGTCCAGCGGCTCCGAGGAAGACGACCGCGAGCGCGCCACGGTGCGCGTGATTTACCGCTCGGAGCTGGCGGGCGATGGCGAGTTGCTCACGTACATGGTGCGCGGGCGCGCGTTCTTGCGCTTCATGGTGCGCAAGATGGTGGGCACGCTGCTCGACGTGGGCCGCGGCAAGCTCGCGCCCGGAGATCTTCCGCGCTTGTTCGAGCTGCGCGACCGCTCGCGCTCCGGCCCCACGGTGCCGCCGCAGGGGCTGTGCATGATGTGCGTCGAATACCCGGACCCCACCGCGTCGCTTGAAACGCGCGGCGGCAAAGAGCGCGCGCGAGCCCAATGATTCGGATAGAATGGCCGCCGATGCCGGCTCGTGCCACGACTATTCCCGCAGTTGAATCCATCGATCCTGCAACGGGCGACGTCATCGCCCGCTTCGATACGACGCCGCCCGGCGAGATGCCGGAGATCTTCGCGCGAGCGCGGCGGGCGCAGGCAGAGTGGGCCGCGCAGCCCCTCGTGGCGCGATGCGTGCTGCTGCGGCGCGTGCGCGAGGCGCTCTTTGCGCGGCGCCAGGAAGTGGCCGGCGTCATCACGAGCGAAGTCGGCAAGCCGCGTGTCGAGGCGCTTTTCGCCGACGTTCTCGTTGCGCTCGACTCCACAACCTATTACGCGGACCATGCCGCGGAGATGCTTCGTGCGGAGCGCGTGCCGCATCACAACCTCGCCGTGAAAGCCAAATCCGGCTGGCTGCGGTACGAGCCGTATGGAGTGATTGGGCTGATCTCGCCCTGGAATTACCCGCTGGCAATTCCTATGGGGCAAATCGTTCCGGCGGTCGTTGCAGGCAATGCGGTGGTGCTGAAGCCTTCGGAGCTGACGCCCTGGTGCGGCGCCTTGATTGGCGAACTGTTCGCGGAGGCGGGGTTCCCGCGCGATCTGGTGCAGGTGGTGCAGGGCGGTGGCGAAGTCGGCGCAGCGCTCGTCGAAGCCGGCCCGGACAAAGTGATCTTCACCGGCAGCGTCGCAACGGGAAAGAAAGTGGCCGAAGCTTGCGCGCGGCGGCTGATTCCGTCGGTGCTGGAGCTCGGCGGCAAAGACGCCATGATCGTTCTCGCGGATGCCGACCTCGAAATCGCGTCGAGCGCCGCGGTCTGGGGCGGCTTCACGAACTGCGGCCAGGCGTGCCTTTCCGTCGAACGCATCTACGTGGAGCGGGGCATCGCCGAGCGCTTCATCGAGCGCTGCGTGGCGAAGACACGTCTGCTGAAGCTCGGCCCCGGCAGCGACCCCGACACCGAAGTCGGTCCCATGATCCGCCCGCAACAGGTGGATCGCGTCGAGGAACAGTTGCGCGATGCCATAGCTCGCGGCGCGCGCGTTTTAACGGGCGGTCGGCGCCGGCCGGACCTTGGCCGGTGCTATTTCGAGCCCACGGTTGTAGTGGACGTGGATCATTCCATGCGCATCATGCGAGAGGAGACGTTCGGGCCGGTTCTCGCGGTGCGAAGTGTGGCGGATGCCGAAGAAGCCGTCGCGCTGGCGAATGATTCACCGTTTGGCCTCTCGGCGAGCGTGTGGACGCGCGATGCGCGGCGCGGGCAGCAGATCGCTGCGAAACTCCGCGCGGGCTCCGTGATGGTAAACGACGTCGCGAGTTACTTCGCCATCTCCGAAGCGCCGCATGGCGGCTGTGGCGCGAGCGGCTGGGGGCGCACGCATTCACGGCTTGGTCTCCTGGAAATGGTTCAAGTAAAATACATAGACGTGGATCGGTTACCGCGACGGCCGAAGTCGTGGTGGTATGGCTACGACGAACGGCTCGGCAAGGCTGCCGATCGTTTTCTCGGGCTCTTGTTCGCGCCCAATTGGGGAGCCCGTTTGCGGAACGCGCGCGAGGCGATGCGCGTCGTCTTCCGCGGGCACAGGATCTAGATTCCATCTCGCCAGAGGGAACTTCACAAATGTCGGAAACAGCTTCGGCAACTCCTGCACCGGCCGAAACAACGCCGAAGATCAAAGTCCGCAAGCACAAGCAGCGCGCCTGCGACGAGAAAGATGCCAAGGGCAAGCTCTGCGGCGGGCACCTGAAGCGTTGGTACGACTACCCGAAGGAGATCGAGGCCCTCATCGGACCCAAGGCGGAGATCTATCGCTGCGAATTCTGCAAGACGCTCTACAAGCCCAACCCCGGCGAATTGCCGCGGAGTTACACGAACCGCTACTAGGCCGCGCCGCATGACGACCAACGAACTCATCTACGACTGGAACGAGACCGGCGGCTTTGAATTTCCGCGCGGGCGCAAGGTGATGCTCAACGACGAAACCCTGCGCGACGGCCTGCAGAATCCCTCGGTGCAGGACCCCACGATTGAAGAGAAAATCGAAATCCTCCACTTGATGGAGGCGCTGGGGATCGATGCGGTGAATATCGGCCTGCCCGGCGCCGGCCCGCGCGCCTACGCGGACACAGAGGCGCTCGCCAAAGAAATTGCCCGCGCGCGGATGAAGATCCGCCCGAACTGCGCCGCGCGCACGCACGAAAACGACATCCGCCCCATCGCGGAGATTTCTCAGCGCGCGGGAATCGCTATCGAAGCCGCGACGTTTTTGGGCTCGAGCCCCATCCGCCGGATGGTCGAAGACTGGACGGTGGATCACCTGCAGCGCACGACGGAAAGCGCGGTGAAGTTCGCCGTCGCACAGGGACTGCCGGTGATGTACGTCACCGAAGACACCGTCCGCACGGATCCCGACACAATCAAGAAGCTCTATTCGACTGCCATTGGCTGTGGCGCGCGCGCGATTGTGCTCTGTGACACGGTGGGCCACGCCACGCCCATGGGCGCGTACAGCCTGGTACAGTTCGCCATCGCGGAGGTCGTAAAGCCTTCGGGGGAAAAGATTCGCGTGGATTGGCATGGCCACTGCGACCGCGGCCTGGCCATTGCCAATTCGCTGGCCGCCTTTGCGGGCGGCGCCGACCAGATTCACGCCGTCGCCAATTCGCTTGGCGAGCGCGTGGGCAACACGCCGATGGAGCTGATGCTCGTCAACCTGCGCCTGCTCGGGCTGATTGACCGCGATCTTTTGCGGCTGAAGGAGTACTGCGAGAAAGTCGCGCAGGCCACGCACACGACGATCCCGCCGAACTACCCGGTGATCGGTCGCGACGCGTTCCGCACGGCCACCGGCGTACACGCCGCGGCGATCATCAAGGCGTACAGGAAAAATAACGCGCTGCTCGCCAACACCGTGTACAGCGGCGTGCCCTCGCACCTGTTCGGCTTGGAGCAGACCATCGAAGTCGGCCCGCTAAGCGGCCGGTCCAACGTAATCTTCTGGCTCGAGAAGCACGGCATCCCCGCCACGGAAGAGGTGGTCACGAAGATCTATGACGCGGCGAAGAAAGCCTCTCGCATTCTGACCGACGACGAAATTCTTACGCTCTGCGGCGAGGCGTCGCGCCGTTAGAATGCGCCTCGCGACGCGTGTTCCCGTGAAACTTCTGCTCGTCTCCTGTATCCTTTTCGTTGTGCCCACGACGTCAGCGCAAACCACGAGCCAGCCGGGCGCCGAGCAGTTGGCGCAGGATCCGCGCGTCGCTCGCGCCATTGACTGGCTGACGAAGAACGCCTCGTGGATCAACGAGGAGCAGGTGCGCATCACGGAAACGGCTGCGCCTCCGTTTCACGAATCCCTGCGCGCGGCCTACCTGAAGCGGTTGCTTTCCGCCGCGGGCTTGCGTGTGCGCAGCGACGAAGCCGGCAACGTCATCGCGGAGCGCGGCGGCGGGACCAGCAACGAATGGGTGGTGCTCTCCGCCCACCTCGACACCGTCTTTCCGCCCGGCACAGATGTTCGCGTGAAGCGCGAGGGCGCGCGCCTGCTGGGCCCGGGAATCTCCGACAACGGGGCGGGCCTGGCGGCGCTGGTGGCGGTGGCGCGCGCGCTGCACGAGAGCCGTCTGAAGACCCAGCGCAACCTCGTTTTCGTTGCCGACGTGGGCGAAGAGGGCGAGGGCAATCTGCGCGGCATGCGCAAGTTCGTGGACGACAACCGCAGGCGCCTGAAATACATGATTGCGCTGGACGGAGCGGCCACCGATTACATCACCAACGCGGCGCTGGCCTCGCGGCGCGTCGAGGTCACTCTGAGCGGTCCGGGCGGGCATAGTTGGTCCGACTTCGGGATGCCGAATCCCATCCATGCGCTGGCGCGGGGGGTTGCGCGGTTCGTCAAAGTACGCGTGCCGGAAAACCCGCGCACCACATTCAACATCGGCGCGATTGAGGGCGGCACATCGGTGAACTCGATCCCGTACCGCGCGTCCATTAAGGTGGACCTGCGCTCGGAATCCGAGCCCGAGCTCGCACGGCTCGAGAAATTCCTGCGAGATTCCATCGAGGAGGGCGTCGAGGAAGAAATGGCTGCGGCGCGCGACCGCGGGGTGGCCGGCCGCAGCGCGAATGGAAAGCTCGAGACCAAGTTCCGCGTGCTCGGCGTTCGCCCGGGCGGGGAATTGCCGGAGTCCTCCCCGCTGCTGGCCGCCGTCCGCGACGTGGACCGCTACCTGAAAAACGCCGCGCGCTTGGAGCGCTCTTCAACCGATGCGAACATTCCGCTCTCGTTGGGCATCCATGCCATTTCGATCGGCAGCGGCGGGCGCGCGGGAGGTGCGCACTCCCTGGGAGAATGGTACGACCCTACGGAACGTGAGTTGGGCCTGCAACGCGTGCTGCTGACCTTGCTGGAAGTTGCGGGAGTAACGCAATGAAGATTCGCGGGCGCAATCTGGCGATTGTGATTCTTGTGGGCCTGGCGATGGCCGCGCTGCACGGCGCGCGCCCCGCGGCCGCTCCGAATTGCGCGGGAGTCCTGCTGCCGGGATTCTGTCCGCTGCCGGGCGGCGTTTCCGGCATCGCCTATGCCGCCGCAGAACCCGCAGACCTCATCCTCGTGAATGGCGTGATCTATACGGGTGACGCCGCGCGTCCTCGCGCGGAAGCGGTCGCGGTCCACGGCGAAAGAATCGTCGCTGTCGGCGCGACGCGCGAGATCCGCGCCCTCGCCGGCCCGGAGACTCGCGTCGTGGATCTCGAGGGTCGCTTCGCCATGCCCGGCTTCAACGACGCGCATCTCCATCTGGCGAACGCGGGCCAAGCCAAGCTGGCGGTCGATCTCGAAGGCGCGAGGTCGCTGGCCGAGTTCCAGCAGCGCATTCGCGCGCGGCTTGGCGATTACAAGCCCGGTGAGTGGGTCACCGGCCGCGGCTGGGACCACACGCTGTGGCCCGGGCAACGGTTTCCGTCGCGCAAGGACCTGGACGCGGTTTCCACGACCCACCCGATGCTGTTCGGGCGCGTGGACGGCCACGTCTCGGTGGTGAACTCGCTGGCGCTGAAGCTTGCCGGCGTCACGAAGGAAACGAAAGACCCACCGGGCGGCAGCATCGAACGCGACGCGGCAGGTGAGCCGACGGGCATGTTGAAGGAAAACGCCGTTGGCTTGGTGGCGCGGAAAATCCCCGGGCTCACGGCGGAGCAGCGCCGCCGCGGGATTCAACTGGCACTGGCCGATGCGGCGCAGTTTGGTGTCACCTCGATGCAGGACAATTCCGGCTGGGAAGACTTTCTGGTGTACGAGCAGTTGAAAAAGGAAGGAAAGCTGACGGCGCGCATCACCGAGTGGCTGCCGTTCCTTGCGCCGCTGGCGCAGCTCGAGCAAATGCGCCGGCACGGCGGCACCACCGACCCGTGGCTGAAGACCGGGGCGCTCAAGGCCGTCACGGATGGATCGCTCGGCTCGCGGACCGCGGGCATGCTGGCGCCCTACTCCGACGACCCGTCCACGAGCGGCATCCTGCGCATCGAGCCGGAACAGCTCAAGCAGATGGCCATCGAGCGCGACCGCGCCGGTTTCCAGCTTGCGTTCCACGCGATCGGCGACCGCGCGAACCGCGTCTGCCTGGACGCTTTTGCCGCAGCGCGCGCCGCGAATGGCCCGCGCGACCGCCGCGACCGCATCGAGCACGCGCAGGTGGTCGCGCCGGAGGATTTCGCGCGCTTTGCCGATTTGAGCGTCATTGCTTCCATGCAGCCGTGCCATGAAAGCACGGACATGCGCTGGGCCGAACAGCGCGTTGGGCCGGAGCGTGCGCAGGGCGCTTACGCGTGGAATACGATGCTGAAGCGCGGCGTGCGGCTTGCATTCGGCACCGATTACCCCGTTGAGCCGATCAATCCCATGCGCGGCCTCTACGCGTGCGTGACGCGCGAGCTTCCCGAGGGTGGGCCGAAGGGCGGCTGGCAGCCGCAGGAGAAGATCCCGCTCGAAGAGTGCATCGCGGGCTACACCACCGGCTCCGCCTACGCGCAGTTCGAGGAAGGGAAGAAGGGGCAGATCGCCGTCGGGCAGTGGGCCGACATCATCGTCCTCTCGAACGATCTGACCAAAGCTTCCCCCCGCGCCATCCTCGAGACTCGTGTGCTCGAAACCTTCGTGGGCGGGCGCAAAGTGTACGAGGCCAAGGCAAAGGCGGCGGCAAAGGCCAAGCCGAAGTCAAAGTCAAAGTAGCCGCTCGAACGGCTACTTTCTCACCGTAATCGCGACAATCTCTGCGTCGTACGGCTGATCCTTCAGCAAGCGGAAGGTGATCTCTGCGGGAAGCCCTTTCAGGTCGATGCAGGGATTGAAATGCGTGGGCGGCTGCCAGGTGAGCGATTGATACTCGAGATGATAGAAATTCGTGGCGTGCAGCCGCAACGTGTGTTCGCCGGTCACAAGCGTCAGCACCAGAACAGAACCCGCCGAGCAATCGACTTCGCGGATTGTTCCCCGCGCGGAGCGGGTTGGGCCGGTGGCCACGAGCGGGGAAGACGGCCCGGGCAACTCGGATTGCGGATTCGCCGGTGGCTCGATGCGCGTGCGGGTCTCCGATTGCGCCTGCTGCGCATAGGTGCGAGCTTCTTCCTCGGCGCGCTTCCGTTCGGCGATGCCGCGCTCGTATTGCGTGACTTCGCGGAGATAGCTCTCTGCTTCCGAACGCGCATCGGGCGAGCGGGCGCCGGCCAGGATGCGCCGGCCGAGTGCCTGGGCTTCCGCAAACTTCTCCATACGCATCAGGACGCGGCCCAGGTTCAGCCGGTAGGCCGGCTCGACGGGATCGAGAGTGACTGATTTGCTCGACGCCACGAGCGCTTTTGCGAGCGTTTCCTTGTCGAGCGAGTACAGGCTGCCCAGCGCCGCATAGGCGGGCGCGAAATTAGGGTTCAGCTCGATGGCGCGGAGAAAGCCGGCTTCGGCTTCGCTAACGATCAGCGGTGTCAGAGCGACGCCTTCGCTGATCATTCGCGCGTGGTAATACTGCGCCAGGGAGTCGCGGGGGTCGAGTTCGACGGCGCGCGCGAACGAAGCGGCGGCCCGCTCCCGGTCGCCGAGCCGGAGGCTCAGGTAGCCGAGGCTCGTGTGCGCCATGGCCAGTTCGGGGTCGCGGCGCAGCGCCGCTCCGAGCAGCACGCGGGCTTCCCTGAAGCGGCTGAGGCGCAGGTGGAAGTCCCCGCGGATAGCGAGCGATTCGGCCGCCGGGAGCGGCCGCACGACGAACTCTTTCTCGGAAACCTGCGCCGGGGGATTCATGCGCAGGGCAAGCAGTCCCACCTGGTTGATGTAGTCCTGGAGTTTTTGCTGGAGCTTTACCGGATCTCCCAGCGCGCGTTCGGTGGCTTCGAGTTCGTTGTCGCTCGATTGCAATTGTTCCAGGAGCCGCACCATCAGGTTCTGCTTCCGCCCCTCGTCGGAGAACGCCAAATAGTGCACCAGCGCCCAGGACTCGGCGTAGAAGACCGAGGTCTTGCTGGCTTCGTTGTAATGCGGCGAATTGCGGTCCACGGTGAAGAGCGTCTCGAGCGGAAGGAGGTTTCCCCGGTGGAGCCGCATCAAATAGCTTTCGTCGTAACGCCCAAGATAAACGTCGCGCTCTCCAATCGTCGTGTTGCCGTAGAACTCGGCCAGGCCTTCGTTGAGCCAGACCGGTACGTTGCCGTAGTTCAGCCGGATCAGCATGTGCACGTATTCGTGATAAATCACCTGGTAGGGATTCTCGCCGGTGACGTCCTGCCGCAGCGCGACATAGTTCTTGTCCTGATCGGTGACGAAGAGGCCGGCGGGATGCATGCTGCCCTTGTGCTCCCAGAACTCGGGCAGGAGCGTCTTCAGCGTGGGTTCGTTCTTCGCCGCCAGGATGGTGATCGGCGCTCCGGGATCCACGCGGGCGCGGGGCAAGGCCCTCTGAAGAACAGCGCGGATCTGCTCGAATTGTTCGGCCGTTCGCCGCGCCTGCTTTTCGGTGCCGTTGCTGACCACGACAAAATGCGGAGTGTGAACCTGGATCCACAGGTCTTCCTTTTCGGCTGGGTTAGCGCGGAACGCAGACAGCGCCATAACGGTCGCTACTAAGCAGATGCAGGCGGCATGGAGTCCCCGGTGGGGCATTTATATCTTGTCTAAACAATTCCGGGCGCGGCGTCAATGCCCGTGTTCCAGCGCAGCCTCGCTAACGCTTGGAAAGAATGCCGCAAACCACTACACTGCGGAGCCGTTGAAACTCTGCGCGCGACGCGCGCTTGTTTGGGAGGAGATAGCATGAGCCACCGAATCGCGAAGATCGCCGTGGGCCTTGCCTTGCTGGCCACAACGCCGCTGGCCTTGGAAACTCTTTCCGCGCCGCAGAAAAGCGTGCCGCGCCGCGTGATCAATCTGCCCGGTCGAACGGTGGACGCGCCGTTCAGCGACGCCGTGCTGGCGGGCGACACGCTCTACCTGGCCGGGCGCATCGGCCTCGACCCCGCGACCGGCAAGCCGCCCGCCGACGTCGAACAGGAAGCGCGGCTGATCCTCGACGGCTTCAAGACCACCCTGGCGCAGGCCGGCATGACCATGGACGACTTGGTCTCGGTGCAGGTTTTTTGCTCCGACGTGTCGCTCTTCAGCAAATTCAACGGGGTTTACCGCACGTATTTCACGAAGGAGTTTCCCGCGCGCGCGTTCGTCGGTTCGGGGAAGCTTCTGTTCGACGCGCACTTTGAGATGCAGGCCATCGCCGTAAAACGCTAGGAGGGATCTCCCGGTCCCTATGAGCCGGCGGACAAAAGCCGATCTCGCGCTCGTTCTGATCACGCTGTTCTGGGGCGCGACGTTCACCGTCGTGAAGGGCGCACTGGACCACGCTTCCGTGTTTGCGTTCATGGTGGCGCGGTTCGCGCTTGCTGCGGTGCTCATGGCTGTGATCTACAGAAAGGCTTTGCGACAACTGAGCCGGGCCGAGATTCTGGCCGGCGCGCAGATCGGTTTTCTGATGTTCGCGGGCTACGCCCTTCAGACATTCGGCCTTGTTCAAACGACGCCCTCGAAAGCCGCGTTCATCACCGGCTCGAGCGTCGTGATGGTGCCCGTGCTCCTGGCTTTTTTCTGGAAGCGCCGGATCGGGATCGGCGTATGGGCAGGAGCGCTGGCCGCGCTGGCCGGACTGTACTACCTCAGCGTGCCGCGCGAAGGTTTTTCCAGGCTCAACCCAGGCGATCCGTTGGTGCTGGTCTGCGCGTTGATGTTCGCTCTGCACATCATCCTCGTGGGCCGCTACAGCGGCGAGCACTCCGTCGGGGGATTGAGCTTCCTGCAGGTGGCCACCACGGCAATCCTGGCAATTGTCGCCTTGCCGGTTGCAGGCGCGGCGAAGTTGGAGTCGCTCCGCTTTGATGCCAGCGGCGAGTTGATCACGGCCGTGCTGATTACGGCTGTGCTGGCCACCGCCGTCGCGTTCTCCGTGCAGGTTTGGGCGCAGCAGTACAGCACGCCGACGCACACAGCAATCATCTTCAGCCTCGAGCCGGTGTTCGCCGCGCTGACTTCCTACATCGTCGCCGGCGAGCGCCTCGCGGGGCGCGCCTTGCTCGGCGCCGTGCTCATCCTGCTGGGGATTGTTTTGGCGGAATTGAAAGGGCCCACGCAGGCCGCCGCAGAATCGCCCGGCCCGGTGAGCGAGATGCCCGAAGCATGAACGCGGATGCGGCGGCTTACTTCGCGGGCGCGAGGTTCTTCACGTCCACCGGCGTGTACATCACTGGCGTGTGTTGCGGGTGCCCCTTCTCGTAGGCGGTGATTTTGGCCTCGTGCTGGAGCGAGAGGCCGATATCGTCCAGGCCCTTCAGCAGGATTTCCTTGCGAAACGCGCCGATCTCAAAGGAAAGCTTTAGGCCGTGGTCGTCGCTGACCGTTTGGTTCGGTAGGTCGGCAGTGAGTCTGTAGCCGGGGTTCTGCTCGGTGCGGCGGAAGAGGTCGTCCACCTGCTGGTCGGGGAGCGTGACGGGCAGGATGCCGTTCTTGAAGCAGTTGTTGTAGAAGATGTCAGCAAAGCTGGGCGCAATCACTACGCGGAAGCCGTAATCGAGCACGCCCCAGGGCGCATGTTCGCGGCTGGAGCCGCAGCCGAAGTTGGCGCGCGCAAGCAGAATCGAGGCTCCGTGATAGCGCGGCCAGTTCAGGATGAATTCGGGATTCGGCTTCCCGCCGTCCAGGTAGCGCCAGTCGAAAAACAGGAATTTGCCGTAGCCCTCGCGTGTCAGCAGCTTGCAGAACTGCTTGGGAATCATCTGGTCGGTATCCACGTTCACGCGGTCGACCGGCGCGACCATGCCGGTATGAGTTGAGAAAGGCTGCATCTATTCCGCTCCGTCCACGTTCCACTCCCGGATGTCCACGAAGTGGCCGGCGATGGCCGCGGCCGCAGCCATGATCGGGCTCACCAGATGCGTGCGGCCGCCCTTGCCCTGGCGGCCTTCGAAGTTGCGGTTTGACGTGCTGGCGCAGCGCTCGCCGGCGGGCAGGCGGTCGTCATTCATGCCGATGCACATGCTGCAGCCCGCATCGCGCCATTCAAAGCCGGCAGCTCGAAAGACTTTGTCGAGGCCTTCTTTTTCGGCCTCGGCTTTCACCACGCGTGATCCCGGAACGACCAGCGCCTGCTTGAGCGTGCGCGCGATCTTCTTGCCTGCGACCACACGCGCGGCGGCGCGCAAATCTTCCAGGCGCGAATTCGTGCACGAGCCGATGAAGACGCGGTCCAACGGGATGTCCACGATCAGCGTCCCCGGCTTCAGACCCATGTATTCGAGGGCGTGTGCCGCGGCCTTCTGCTCGTCGGTGTGGGGAAACGCAGCGGGGTCGGGCACGCGGCTGGTCACGCTGGTGACCATTCCCGGGTTCGTGCCCCAGGTGACTTGGGGCGCGATCTCGGCGGCGTTCAGCTCGACGGTCGTGTCGAACTTCGCACCGGGATCGCTCGTCAGCGTCTTCCAGTATTCGACGGCGCTCTGAAAATGTTTGCCGCGGGGCACAAACGGGCGGCCTTCCATGTAAGCGAACGTCGTCCCGTCGGGTGCGACCATGCCGGCGCGCGCGCCGCCTTCGATGGACATGTTGCAGATCGTCATGCGCCCTTCCATCGAAAGCCCGCGGATGGCTTCGCCGGCGTATTCGAACACGTGGCCTATCCCGTCCGCGATGCCGATCTTGCCGATGACGGCGAGGATCAAGTCCTTCGCGGTGACGCCATGCGGGCGCTTTCCGTTGATGACGATGTGCGCCGCTTTCGAACGGAATTGCGAAAGGCACTGCGTGGCCAGCACGTGCTCCACTTCGCTCGTGCCGATGCCGAAGGCCAGCGCGCCGAACGCGCCGTGCGTGGAAGTGTGGCTGTCGCCGCAGACGATGGTCTGTCCGGGCTGGGTGATGCCAAGTTCGGGGCCGATGATGTGCACGATGCCCTGGTTCGCGCTGTGCATGTCGAACAGGCGCACGCCCGTCTCGCGGCAATTGCGTTCGAGAGCGTCGAATTGTCCGGCGGCATCTTTGTCTAAGATCGGAAGCATGCGATCGACCGTGGGCACCGAATGGTCCATCACCGCAAACGTCAGGTCGGGGCGGCGCACCTTGCGCCCAGCGGCTTTCAAGCCCGCGAACGCTTGCGGCGAAGTGCCCTCATGAATCAGGTGCCGATCGATGTAAATGAGCGCAGGCGCTTCGGGTTCTTCGCGGATCAGGTGGGCTTCCCAGATTTTCTCGTACATCGTGCGAGAAGGCATGGTCGAAGGCCACCATTCTAGCAGGCGCCGCGATTCTCGCCAACCTCGAAACAGCCACGGACAACACTGCAGGAACGGATGGCGTCAGAAGAGATAGAGCCATGTATACCGTCCGCGCCCGGCACGGGGCTTGCATTAATCCGGCCTCGCACCGTTGCTCACAGGAACCAGGGCCCGCACGTCTAACCCTGGGAAGGGCAGCAGGTGCTATAATTGCAGTCTGAAACGCGGCTATTTTAGCTTTGGGGAGAGTAAGAGCATGGGCATCCAATTTCGGGAATTCGTAACCTGGGCCAGGAACCGCAAGGTACTGGCGGCGCTGCTGGTGACGATCACGCTGGCCATCGGCATCCTGATCGGCACGGTGATCTCGGGCCACGTGGGCGCAACGAAGTCGCTGATCGGCGGCGGAGGCACGCCGCTGGCGATCCCCGACCCCGTGCAGGTGTCGAGCGCGTTCGCCTCGATTGTCAACAAGGTCGAGCCTGCTGTCGTGAACATTTCAACGACCCAGGTGATCGAGCGCAAGCGCCAGCGTCGGCCGCGCGGCCAACAGCAGCAGGATCCCTTCCAGGATTTCTTCGACCGCTTCTTCGATTCCCCCGACCAGGGCCCGACCGCCGAGCGCAGCCTGGGCTCCGGCGTGATCGTGGATAAGCGTGGCTACATCCTGACGAACAACCATGTTGTTGAGGAAGCCACGAAGATTCAGGTGCAGCTGAACGGCGACCCCACGCGCTACACGGCCAAGCTGGTGGGCGCCGACGAAGAGACCGACCTGGCCGTTATCAAGATCGAGGCCACCCGCGAGCTGCCCACCGCCAAGCTGGGCAATTCCGAGGGCGTGCAAGTAGGGGATTGGGTCCTGGCGATCGGCAGCCCGTTCGGCCTGCAAGCCACGGTAACCGCAGGGATCGTCAGCGCCAAGGACCGCGCCAATGTCAGCGGCAAACAGTTCCAGCGCTTCCTGCAGACCGACGCGGCGATCAACCCGGGCAATTCGGGCGGGCCGCTGGTGGATATGGCCGGGCAGGTGATCGGCGTCAACACCGCGATCATCACCGGCAGCCGCGGCTACGAAGGCGTGGGCTTCGCGATGCCGTCGAACACGGCGATCACCGTGTACAACCAGCTCGTCACCGCGGGCAAGGTGACGCGCGGCTCGATTGGCGTGAGCTTCAACGAAGAGCAAAGCAGCAACCCGATCGTGCTGAAAGACCTCGGCGCGTCCTATGGGATCGTCCTGCAGAGCGTGGAGGCGGGCAGCCCGGCGGCGAAGGGCGGTCTGCAAGCGGGTGACGTGGTCACCGCCGTCAACGGCAAGCCCGTGCACAGCGGCAACGATCTGGTGAATCCGATCGCGCAAACGCCGATCGGCGATCGGGTGAAGATCAACTACGTCCGCGACCACAAGGAACGTGAAGTGGCGTTGACCGTCGAAGACCGCAGCAAGATCTTCCCGGACAGTGCGAGCCGCGCCGGCGAGGGGCCCGGCCAGGCGGCGCGGGCTGAATTCGGCTTGCGCGTCGAAGATCTGACGCCCGACCGCGCGCGGCGCCTGGGGCTCCAGGCCGGAAGCGGTGTCGTGGTCTCCGAAGTCGAACCGGCGAGCTTTGCCGAAGACATCAGCTTCTTCCGCGGCGACGTCATCGCCGAGGTAAATCACCAGGCCATCAATTCCGCAGCCGAGTACCGCCGGGAAATGAGCAAGTTGAAGCCCGGGCAGAACGTGGTCTTCAAGGTGCTCCGTCGCACCGATACCGAGCGCACGCTGACCGTTTACCTGGCTGGCGTCGTGCCCAGCGACCAGCTGTGAGGTCTTCGAGACGATAGCTCGGAAAAAACAACTCCCATTTCATGCGACGCATACGGCATCTGACCATCCTCGCGGTGGCGCTGATTTTCAGCGCCGCCCTCGCTTCTTTTGGCGGCCAGACGCAGGCGCCCAAGAAGTTCGCTGCAACGACCTCGAAGCCGCCGGCCGGCGCGCAGCAAGCTTCTGCCAAGAGCAAGTCCTCTAAGTCCAAAAAGGGAAAGCGCCAGCGCCAAGCGAAGCAGAAAGCGCCGACGCCGGATCGCATCCGGGAAATCCAGTCGGCGCTTGCGCGCGAAGGCACGTATCAGGGCGACCCGACAGGGAAGTGGGACGCGAACACGTCGGAGGCCATGAAGCGCTACCAGGGCGCGCACGGGCTGAATCCCTCGGGAAAGTTCGACGCGTTGAGCTTGCAGAGGCTTGGCCTGGGCTCGGAAATCGCCGGCCGCGCCGCTCCGCGCCCTCCGCTTCCTGCCACCCTCATTCCGCCCCGATAGTCGCGAGAGCATCACGGCAGATGTAGCGCCCGCCATCAGGCGGACATGTGTTTGGTCCGCTCACATACATTGGCTGCGGCTCGTTGACGCCTCATAGCGCGTCTGCTAGATTGAGCGTGCCGCGTTTTTCAGCACTTCATCGTGGTTCGACACGCCAGCACGGGTCGCAATCGGACTTGAGGAGGCAGCATGACCACTGCAGTCGCACCCAAAGTTCATAAGAACTACATCAACGGCGAGTGGGTGGAGGCGCGCGGCGGCACCGCATTCGAGAACCGCAACCCGGCCAACACGGGCGAGCTTGTGGGCATGTTTCCGGCCTCGACGGAAGAAGACGTGAACGCTGCGGTGGATGCGGCGAGCGAAGCCTACAAGCACTGGCGGCTCGTGCCTGCGCCGAAGCGCGCCGAAATCCTGTTCCGCGCCGCCGAGATGCTCGTCAAGCGCAAAGAGGACCTGGCGCGCGACATGACGCGCGAGATGGGCAAGATCCTCACCGAAACGCGCGGCGACGTGCAGGAAGCGATCGACATGACGTATTACATGGGCGGCGAGGGCCGCCGGCAATTTGGTCAGACCACGCCTTCCGAGCTGCCGAACAAGTTTGCGATGAGCGTCAGACAGCCCATCGGCGTCTGCGCGATTATCACGCCGTGGAATTTTCCGATGGCCATTCCGTCGTGGAAGATCATGCCCGCGCTTGTCTGCGGCAATACGGTGGTGGTCAAGCCCGCGTCGGATACGCCGCTTTCGGCGTACAACCTGGTGCAGGTTTTGAGCGAAGCGGGAGTGCCGCGCGGCGTGGTGAACATCCTGACCGGCTCGGGCTCGAAAATCGGCTCACCATTGATGAAGCATCCCAAGGTTTCCGTCGTGAGCTTCACCGGTTCGACCGAAATCGGCCGCAACGTCAGCGAGGCCTGCGCTCCGGATTTCAAGCACTGCCAGCTCGAAATGGGCGGGAAGAACATCATTGTCGTGATGGACGACGCCAACCTCGACCTCGCTGTGGACGGCGCGATCTGGGGCGGCTTCGGCACCACCGGCCAGCGCTGCACCGCGGCAAGCCGGGTCGCCGTGCACAAGAAAGTGTACAAGGAATTCGTCGAGCGCTTTGCGGCCCGCGCGAAGTCGCTGAAGGTAGGCGACGGCATCGACCCGGCCACGGAAATGGGGCCGTGCGTGAACGAGTCGCAGCTTCACACGGTGATGGAGTACGTCGAAATCGGCACAAACGAGGGCGCGAAGCTCGCCGCCGGCGGCCACCGGCTGGAGGGCGGGCCGTACGCGCACGGCTGGTTCCACGAGCCCACGATCTTTGCCGATTGCGACCGCCAAATGCGCATCTGCCAGGAAGAAATCTTTGGCCCCGTCGTTTCCGTGATGCCGTGCGACGACCTGGACGACGCGCTCGAAATCGCCAACGGCGTGGTGTACGGGCTCTCGGCTTCCATCTACACGCGCAACGTCAACCAGGCGTTCACGGCGGTCCGCGACATCTACACCGGCATCGTGTACGTCAACGCGCCCACCATCGGTGCGGAGACGCACCTGCCGTTCGGCGGCACCAAGCAAACCGGCAACGGACATCGCGAAGCCGGCGTCGCGGCGATTGATTTCTTCTCGGAGTGGAAAACGATCTACATCGACTACTCCGACAGGCTGCAGCGCGCGCAAATTGATACGAGCGCGTTCGGGCGGCTGGGCGACTGAGTGGCGCAAACTGGTTTTTGGGCACGGCAGATCCGCCTACGCATCAGGGGTGCCGTGCCCTTCGTGTTATCAGGCGATTGCGCGATCCGGCACATCGGTTGACGCTTCTACAAACGGCGAATAGAATGAAAAGAAGCTCTTAGAGTGAGCTGAGCATGCGCGAGGCCGCGCTGAACGACAAGCGAAGTAAGCAAGTCCTGGCGGACATTGTCCGCACGTTTATCGAGACAGGCGAACCTGTCTCCTCGCGCGCCATTGCGCGCCGCCACGCCGACCCGCTCAGCTCGGCGACCATCCGCAACGTGATGGCCGACCTTGAAGAAGAGGGCTACCTCTACCAGCCGCACACCTCCGCCGGGCGCGTGCCGACCGCCGCGGCATATCGCTTTTTTGCGCAGGCCGTGGCCTCGGGGGCCAGCCTGACGCCGGAAGACCAGGAATGGATTCGCAGCGAGCTGGCTACGGCGCGCTCGCCCGAGGAAGTCACCGAGCGCGCCGGCCACGTGCTCGCGGCGGTTTCGCGCGGCCTGGGTCTGATTGTCGCCCCGCCGGTCTCGAAGTCGGTGCTCGAGCACATGCGTTTCGTGCAATTGCCGGACGGCCGCATCGTGGTCGTGCTGGTTTCTTCGGGCGGCAACACGCGCGACAAAGTGATTCACCCCGAGCGTGCCTTCACGCAGGCGGAGCTCGACCGCACCGCCGACTATTTGAACAGCCACTACACCGGCTGGACGCTCGAAGCTATTCGCGTTGACCTCCTGAAGCGGCTGGCGTCGGAACGCGAGCGCTACGACCAGATCGTCTCCAACGCCGTGGTGCTCTGCGACCCGAGCCTGCTGGGGGATTCCCGCGGCGGGCAGCTTTACGTCGAAGGCGCGGCGCAAATCGCCACCGCGCCGGAATTCTGCGACCAGGAGCAGCTCCGCGCGCTGCTTGCCGCCATCGAGGAGAAGCATCGGCTGGTGGCGTTGCTGACAAACTGCATTGATGCGCCCGAGCCGGTGCACGTGCAGATCGGCGTGAAGGAAATCAGCGCGGCGGGCGCAAACCTGGCGCTGATCAGCGCGCCCTACAGCTATCGTGACCAGGTGCAGGGGACGCTGGGCGTGCTGGGTCCGCTGCGCATGCAATACGAGCGCGCCATCACGGCGGTGGCCTACGTGGCGCGGCTTTTCGGCGACGCCCTGAGTGGGAGCTAACCAGCCTTGTTCGAGCGCAAGCACCCCGAGAGAAACAAGAAAGAGCCCGCGGAGAACGCAGAAGCCGCGGCAGAGGAGATTCCGCAGGTGACCGAAGATGCCGCCGATGCGGCAAAGTGGGTGGACCAGCTTGCGCAGCTTCTGGCCGAGCGTGACGAGCTGCGCGACACGCTGGTGCGCCAGCACGCCGATTTCGCAAATTTTCGCAAGCGTATCGAGCGCGAGCGCCTGGACGACAGCCGTCGGGCCATGGGCCATCTGCTGCACGAAATTCTGCCGGTATTGGACAATTTCGAGCGCGCGCTCGCTGCGAACAACGATCCGGCCTACGAGGAGCACCGGCGCGGCTTCGAGCTGATTTATCGCCAGCTCTGGGAAACGCTGGCGCGCCAGGGCCTGGAACGGATTGACGCGACGGGCAAGGCTTTCGATCCGCACACGCAGCATGCGATGGAGCGCGTCGAAACCGAGGAGTACGAAGACGGCACCGTGCTCGAAATGCTCCAGCCCGGGTATTCGTTCCGCGGAAAAGTCCTGCGTCCCGCGGCTGTGCGCGTGGCTGTCCATCCCGCCGCCAAGACTTCGCCGGTGCGCGACCCGGTAAACTGAAAATCATGGCTCACTCGCAGAAGCACGACTACTACGAAGTGCTCGGCGTGGGACGCGGCGCACCGGCGGATGAACTCAAGTCTGCCTACCGCAAGGCCGCGCTGAAGTGGCACCCGGATCGTAATCCGGAGCACAAGAAGGACGCCGAGGTGCGTTTCCGCGAAGCCACCGAGGCCTACAGCGTGCTCTCCGACCCGCAGAAGCGCGCTGCGTACGACCGCTTCGGGCACGCGGGCTTGAGCGGCGCGGGCTTCGATCCCGGCTTCAACCGCACGATCTTCGAAGAGTTTCAGGACATCTTTGGCGACTTCTTCGGCTTCGAGGAAATTTTCGGGGGCGGGCGTCGCCGAGGCAGCCGGGGACAGCGCGGCGCCGATCTCCGCTACGACATGACGCTGACGTTCGAGGAAGCCGCTGCCGGCGTCAAGACCAAGGTCCAGCTGCCGCGCCAGGAGTTCTGCGAAATATGCAACGGGACCGGCGCCAAAGCGGGCACGGGCGTCGCCGCCTGCCAGACCTGCGGCGGCCGCGGCCAGTTGCACTACCAGCAGGGTTTCTTTGCGATTTCGCGCACGTGCCCGGCATGCCAGGGCGCAGGCCAGGTGGTCCGCGAGCGCTGCCCGAACTGCCGCGGGACCGGCCGCCTGGAGCGCGAAAAGAAGATCGACCTGCGCATCCCTCCCGGCGTCGATTCCCAGACGCGCCTGCGCATCACCGGCGAAGGCGAGCCCGGCCTGAACGGCGGTTCGCCCGGCGACCTCTACGTGGTGCTCGAGGTGAAGGAGCATCCGTTCTTCGAGCGCCGCGGCGCCGATTTGTATTGCACGGTCCCCATCACCATCGCGCAGGCCGCGCTCGGCACAGAGATCCTGGTGCCTGCGCTGGGAGGCGAGGAGCGGGTAAAGGTCCCGGAAGGCACGCAGACCGGCTCCATCTTCCGCGTGCGAGGCAAGGGTCTGCCGGATCCGCACGGCGGTGGCAAAGGCGATTTGTACGTCAACGTGCGCGTGGCCACGCCGACGAAACTTTCCCGCGAGCAACGCAGGCTGCTCCAGGAGCTTGGCGAGACACTGCCCGCGGAAAATCGCCCCGCCGAGCGCAATTCCTCTTTCTTCGAAAAAGTCAAAGACATCTTCGGCTGAGAAAAATGCTGGAGGGCTGCAGAGAAAGCGCTGCGCTCAGCGTTTCGTAGCCGGAGTGTACCCGAGCGCGCCGAGAAAGACCGCGCGGAAGAGCGCAGGAG
The DNA here is from genome assembly GCA_041497955.1 of Terriglobia bacterium. GTDB lineage: Bacteria > Acidobacteriota > Terriglobia > Acidiferrales > UBA7541 > JBGQHO01. The sequence continues at coordinate 19,228 of JBGQHO010000039.1, forward strand.
CTGCGTCGAGCGCCACCGTCGCGTTAGGTGGCTTGCCGGTGACCTGCGCGGTGCGTCCCGCTTCCGGCGAATCCTGTCGCACCTCGATCGTCAGGCGCTGCGTCTTGACCACCGCGGGCTCCACCAGCGCCGCGGCCGCCAGCGGGTCCCACGCGCAATAGATCCCTTGCTCGATGTATTTGCGGTCGGTTTCGAGCACCTGAGCCACAAATCGCCCGAGCGGCGTCGTCGCCCGCCGTTCCAGTTCTTCGAGAAACTTCAGATCGATGGGCACCTTGTTCGTGGCGTCGAGAGGAACAAGGCGGATGCGCGCGCCCGAGGAAAAAACGAGCCGCGCGGCCAGCGGGTCAACGTAGAGGTTCCATTCGGCCGTGATGTTGTCGGTTTTCAGGTAGCCGCCGTCGTTCAGGTTGCCGGGGACGTGGACGGCGCCGCCCATGATCACGATTTCGCGGATGTTGCGAGCCAGGGAATAGTCGCGCCGCATAGCTTCGCCGAGGTTGGTCAGCGGCCCGAGCGCGAGGATGCGCACCGGATGCCGGGTGTCGCGCAAGCGGGCAACGAGAAAATCCGCCGCGCTGCGGGTTTCCGGCTTCCGCGTGGTTGCGGGCAACTGCACGCCGGGGAGTTCATCCGATAAGGTGCGCCACTCCTGGGGAAATTCCGCATCGCCCCGGAGAGGCTTCTCGCGGCCCATGTACACGGGGATGCTTCTTCGGCCGGCGAGCTCGAGCAGGCGCAGGATGTTGTTCGCGCCCGGACCGACATGCGCCAGGCCGTTCGCGACGGTGATGGCCTCGATGGGCGCGTCCGTGCGCGCGAGCAGGAAGGCGATGGCCATCAGGTCGTCGCTACCCGCGTCGGTGTCTACAATGATGGTGGCGCGCCGCGGCGGGGCGGCGCACAGCGGAGCAGCCGCGAAGCAGAGAAGCAGCGCGCACGCAAGAATCAGCCGGCCGGCGCGTGGCTTGCGCGGAAAGAGCTGTCGCGCGTCGTGGACGTTCACTGTGGAATCAGTTGCATCCGCTCGTGGCATACGTCGGAGCCCCGGGGACACTCATCGAGGGGTCTCCTTTCGAGGAGTTCCGCGCGATCCGCTGTCGCTGGTATAACATTGCCCGCGAGGCACCGCAAGCCATGCGCCGCCGCTTCTTTGTCGAACGCTTCGAGGGACGCCGCGCCCGCCTGCACGGAGAGGCCGCGCACCACCTGGGTCGCGTGCTGCGCGCACAGCCGGGCCAGCTCTACGAGTTGAGCGACGGCCAGGCAGTTTGGCTCGGGCGCGTGGAAAGCGTGGTGCGCGACGCGGTGGAGTTCGCCCTGGTCGAGCCGGTGGCGGCCAGCGCGCCCGATCGGCAATTGACGCTCTTGCTGGCAGTCGTGAAATTCGACCGCTTCGAATGGGCGCTCGAAAAGGCCACGGAATTGGGTGCAACGGAAATCATCCCGCTGGCCGCAACGCGCAGTGAAAGGGCGCTTGTCTCGGCTGCTCCCAAGCGCGCCGCGCGCTGGCAGAAGATTCTTCTTGAAGCTGCGCAGCAATCGCGCCGCTTGCAACCGCCCGCGCTGCGGCCCTGCGCCGCGCCTCGGGAAACTTTCCGCAACACGCAGGCCGGAATCAAGATCGTGCTCTCGGAACGACCTGAAGCGCCCTCGCTGCGTTCAGTCCTCGCGGGCATGACCGCGCGGGAAGATGCGGCGGCGCTGGCCGTTGGTCCCGAGGGCGGCTGGACGGATCAGGAATTCGAAGCCGCGCGCGCCGTGGGGTTTCGCGAAGCCTCCCTCGGCGCCTCTATTCTGCGCACAGAGACGGCGGTGGTTGCGGCGCTGGCCGTTCTCAACTTCGCGCTCGGGGAATGACATTTTCCCATTGTCCGCCGGGGCGCAATGATTTAGGATTAGCCGGCCTCGAATGAGAAAAGTGGCTCAGCTCCTCTGCGCAGCCCTCCTGCTTGGCGCTGTTCCATGCGCGGCGCAAAACCGCCCGCTGCGCACCGCCGACGCGGAAATCCTTGCGCCGGGCACGATGCGCGTCGAAGTTGGCTTCGACTTTCTGCAGAACGTGGATTTCCCGCTCTCCGGGCTTTCGGGCGACCTGACGTCGATGGGCGTGGTGGGGGTGCGTTTCGGCGTGGGGAAGATGATTGAGGTGCAGCTCGAAGGCACGGTGCGGCATTTCCTCGACATCAAGAAGCAGGGCGCTTCGTTCGTGCCGCTCGAGCTGAGCGGAGTGCGCTCGACGAACGATACAGGCGATTTCTCGCTCGTCACCAAGGTGCGCTTCTTCGGGGAGTCGGGGCGCCGGCCTTCCTTGGCGATGCGCTTCGGTTTCCAGATGCCCAATTCGAACCAGGCGCGCGGGATCGGCCTGAACACCACCGATGTCTTCGCCGTGTTCATCCTGCAGAAGCATTTCGGCAAGCTGAACCTGATGGGCAACCTCGGCCTGGCCATTCTGCAAGCGCCGGACGCGAAGTTCACGCAGAACGACGTGCTCATCTATGGCGGCGCGTTCCTCTACCCGCTGCATCGGCGCGTGAATCTCGTCGGCGAAGTGGCCGGACGCCACTCCACGCAGACCATCAATCCAAACAACTGCAGCAGCCAGCGCGCCGGCGACAACTGCTTGGTCGGGACAGAGAGCCGGTCGCAGGCGCGCCTGGGTTTCCAGTTGTTCTACGGCGGGTTTCAGTGGGACGTCGCGGCCATTGCCGGCCTGACGAAGATTGACGCGCATACGGGCTTCACGTTCGGCATCAGCAAAGACATCCACCTGTTCGACTACGGCAAGGTCCAATAGCGTCCGGAGCTATTTCGCCAGCCAGTAGCGCAGCACCGTCCACGAGATCTTCGCTCCCGCCAGGATGCTCCCGCGCAAGCTCCCTGCGACTTTCGCTTTTCCGCCGCGGCGCTTCCGGTAGTTCACGGGAATCTCCGCGACGCGCAGGCCCTTTCGCGCGGCCTTGATCTGCATCTCGATGGTCCAGCCATAGTTCGCGTCCGCCATGCCCAGTTGGTCGAGCGCCGCGCGGCGAATGGCGCGAAACGGGCCGAGGTCGGTTGCGCGCGCGCCGAAGAGCACCCGCAGCAAAAACGTGAAAACGCGGTTGCCGAAGCGCTGCTGCGGCGTCAGCGCGCCCGGCTCGCACCGTCCGCGAACGCGCGAGCCGATGACAAGGTCTGCTTCGCAGCGCTCGATCGGCGCAAGCAGGTGGGGAAGATCGGCGGAGTCGTCGCTGGCGTCGCCGTCCATGAAGACAACAATGGAAATTCCGGCCTCGAGCGCGGCGATTCCAGCCAGGCAAGCCTGCCCGTACCCGCGACGCGGCTCCTGCACCACCTGTGCGCCGTGCGCGCGCGCCGCTTGCGCCGTGCCATCGGTCGAGCCATTGTCGGCGACGATGATTTGCGCGAGCGGTTGGCCGCGAAGTCCATCGAGTGTGAGACCGATGGTTTCCTCTTCGTTCAAAGCCGGGATGATGAGGGCGACGCGTTCGGGCATGGCGTTGGCTGCGCGAATGAGGGAGAGCCGAAGCTGCGGATTGTGACACCCCAGACCACAGCCCGCAAGCGGCGAAGAAATGAATGAAACCGTTTCTTGCCGTGCACGCATCGAAATGGTGAGCCGCAAGAAATCGCCGTTGGCGGCGCGCGCAGCGGCGTGATATAAAAGGGGAGTCCTAATCCAAGATGGATCAACCGGTCAACGCAAACGAAGCGCCGCCCCCCGCGGGCAGAGGCTCCCTTCGTCGCGAGCTTCGCGTTTGGGCGCGAGATCTCCTGCTCGCGCTCGGCCTCGCGATGGTCATCATCGTTTTCCTCTATCAGCCGGTAAAGGTCGAAGGCACGAGCATGGCTCCGCTGCTCTCCGACCAGGAACGCATCTTCATCAACAAGTTTGTTTATAGTTTCACGCCCATCGAGCGCGGTGACGTGATCGTGTTCTGGTATCCGCTCGACCGCTCGAAATCGTTCATCAAGCGCGTCGTCGGCCTGCCGGGCGAGATGATCGAGATCCGCCAGGGGCGCGTGTACGTCAACGGCAAGGGGCTCGACGAACCGTACGTGCCGCCCCAGTACGCCGACTTCACCACCTACGGGCCGGTGCGCGTGCCCTCCGACGAATACTTTGTCATGGGTGACCACCGCGTGAGTTCGAACGACTCGCGCGTCTTCGGCTGCGTGCCCAATCACTACATCTACGGCAAGGCTGTGTTTGCCTATTGGCCCGTCGAACGATTTGGCACGATTCCCGCTTTTGCCGACCGCCTGAAATGACGGAACCGGGAGGACGAACTGACCGAAAACCCCGCACGCCCCGCTACGCTCGCGCTCGAGGACGAACGAAGCTTTAACGGGCGCGCCGCGGGCGCTCGCACCCGCCGCGGCGGAGAAGTCGTTTTCAATACCAGCCTCACCGGTTACCAGGAAGTCTTCACCGACCCCAGCTACTCCGGGCAGATCGTCTGCCTGACCTACCCGCACATCGGCAACGTCGGCGCAAACCTTGACGACCAGGAATCCCCGCGGCCGTACATCGAGGCGCTGATTGTGCGCGAGTTTTCCTCGCTGGCTTCAAACTGGCGCTCGACGGAAACCGCGCAGGAGTATCTGGTGCGCCACGGCATCCCCGTCATCTGGGACATTGATACGCGCGCACTTGTCCGGCACATCCGCAAGGTCGGCGCGCTGCGCGGCGTCGTGGCCACGGACGGCACGCCGGCGCAAAAGCTCATCGCTGAAGCGCGCGCGCTGCCGATGATGGCAGGCCTCGAGCTGGCGAGCCGCGTGACGTGCGCAGAGCGCTACGAGTGGACCAAGAACTCGATTGAGCTGGCGGCGATGCCCTGGCGCGAAGAAATGGGCGAAGCCGCCGCACAGGCTGAGGCGGAACGCTTCCGCGTGGTGGCCTACGACTTCGGCATCAAGCAGAACATCCTGCGATTGCTCGTGGACCACAATTGCGATGTCACGGTCGTCCCGGCGAAGACTTCGGCCGAAGACGTCCTCGCGCTCAAACCCAGCGGCGTCTTTCTTTCCAACGGGCCGGGCGACCCCGAACCGGTAACCTACGCCATCGAAAGCGTCCGCAAGCTTCTGGGACAGGTACCCATCTTCGGTATTTGCCTGGGGCACCAGATCTGCGGACTGGCGCTCGGCGGGCGCACATTCAAGCTGAAGTTCGGCCACCACGGCGCAAACCATCCGGTGAAGAACCTGGTGTCCAATCGAGTGGAGATTACGGCGCAGAACCACGGCTTTGCGGTGGACCCCGATTCGCTGCCCACGAGCGACGTCGAGATCACCCACGTCAATCTCAATGACGGCACGAACGAGGGCATGCGGCACCGCTCGCTGCCGCTCTTCAGCGTGCAGTACCACCCCGAGGCCTCGCCGGGGCCGCACGACTCGCACTATTTGTTCCGGCAGTTCACGGACATGATGAAGGAATTCAAATTCTCAGGGACGCTGCGCCGGGGCTCGATGGGTATGCACGGCCGGACCATCTGATGCCGAAGCGCACAGACATTAAGAAAATCCTCATTATCGGCTCCGGGCCGATTCAGCGTGCCGTACCACGCCGAGGCCTCGCCGGGCCGCACGACTCGCACTATTTGTTCCGGCAGTTCGTAGCAATCATGGAAGGTGAGAGGCGTTGAAGTACGACGACTTTGAAGGTGCGATGAATCATTACCAACGGAGGGTCGGGGACGACGCTGTCTACGGGCGCTTTCTTGTGGAAATAGAACGCTGTTGGGCAAACACTGGGGCAGACACGGCGGAAATGCTGGTCGAATTTCTCAACAAGTGGGGCCGGATGCGCATTAATGTCACTATGGGGCTGCGCCAGCAACTGGCTTCCGCCCTCCGACAAGGACGCCTGCACATTGACGAGTTTAGGAGGTTGCGGATAGAAGACGAAAACGCTGGGCTTATTTCGATCGGAGACGAAAGACTGAGGGTAAGGACCGCAATTGTCTTCCTCTTCGAATTGTTCGGGTCGGTGGGAACTGGTTTCGCCGACGTAGCGACTACCAAGGCTCTTCATATCCTTGCGCCCGGCTATTTTGTCATTTGGGATAACACGACAAGAGATCGAGTTGCGACGAGGTATCGCTCCTTCGCGTGGACATACGCTGAGGGCTTCCTGCCCAAGGTAAAGCACGATTTCGAGGAGCTGTTGTCTGATGTCTCAGCAAAGTTCGCCGTTTCGAGGCGGGACGCGATCAATCGCATCGCGAACTTTGGCGGCATCACAAGGACCGTTGCTAAGAGAATGGATGAATACTATTTCGCAGTGCACAAGTATGGATACAAGCGCCCGGTCCACTAGATACCCAGATCGAGCGCCATTACGGGAATGCCGAAGCGCACAGACATCAAGAAAATCCTCATTATCGGCTCCGGGCCGATTGTCATTGGCCAGGCGTGCGAGTTCGACTATTCCGGGACGCAAGCATGCAAAGCGCTGCGCGCCGAAGGCTACCAGGTCGTGCTGGTCAACTCGAACCCGGCGACGATCATGACCGACCCGGAAGTCGCCGACCGCACCTACATCGAGCCGCTCAGCAAAGAATACATCGAGCAAATCATCGCCAAAGAAAAGCCCGACGCGCTGCTGCCCACCGTCGGCGGCCAGACGGGCTTGAACCTGGCGGTAGAGCTCGCCGAAGGCGGAGTCCTCGAGAGACATGGCGTGCAACTGATCGGCGCGTCCCTGCGCGCGATCAAAGTGGCGGAAGACCGGCTGTGGTTCAAGGACGCCTGCCGCAAGGTGGGCCTCGACGTTCCCGCCTCGGCGCTGGTGAACAACGTCCAGGACGCGCTGAGGCTGGCCGGCCAGCTCGGCTACCCGGTGGTGATTCGCCCGTCGTTCACGCTGGGCGGCACGGGCGGCTCGATCGCTTACAACCGGGAAGAATTCGCCGAAGCCATCGCGCACGCACTCGATGTCAGCCCCGTGCACGAGGCGCTGGTCGAAGAATCCCTGCTCGGCTGGAAGGAATTCGAGCTCGAGGTGATGCGTGACTTCCGCGACAACTTCGTGGTGATCTGCTCGATCGAGAACTTCGACCCCATGGGCGTGCACACCGGCGATTCGATCACCGTGGCCCCGGCGCAGACGCTGACCGATAAGGAATACCAGCGCATGCGCGACGCCGCTGCGGCCGTAATCCGCGAAGTGGGCGTCGAGACAGGCGGATCGAACATTCAGTTTGCCATTGAACCGGCCACGGGACGCATGGTCGTGATCGAGATGAACCCGCGCGTCTCGCGCAGCTCGGCGCTGGCGTCCAAGGCCACGGGCTTCCCGATTGCAAAAATTGCCGCGCGGCTGGCCGTGGGCATGACGCTCGACGAAATCCCCAACGACATCACGCGCAAGACGCCCTCCTGCTTCGAGCCCACGATTGACTACGTCGTGGTGAAGATCCCGAAGTGGCAGTTCGAGAAATTCCCGGGCGCGGACTCCACGCTTGGCACACAGATGAAGTCGGTCGGGGAAGTAATGGCCATCGGGCGCACGTTCAAGGAGGCGCTGAACAAGGGCATCCGCTCGCTCGAGCCGCACGCCCCGTGGCGCGCCCCGGCGGAAACTCCGGTTTCGCTCCTGCGAGAGAAACTCGCCACGCCTCGTCCGGACCGCATCCACTGGCTGCTGGTTGCGCTCGAGCGCGGCCTCGCCGCATCGGAGGTCGCCGACATCACCAAGATCGACCCCTGGTTCGTGCGGCAGATGGAAGAAATCGTTGCGGTGACGCGCCGCGCGGCGCGAGTCACCCTGGAAACGGTTTCGCCGGAGATTCTTCGTGAAGCCAAGCGCAGCGGCCTGAGCGACGAGCAGCTCGCCCAAATCTGGAACACCACGGCCGCCGCGGTGCGTCTGCAGCGCGGGAAGCAGCGCGTAGCGCCGGTGTTCAAGCGCGTGGACACCTGCGCCGCGGAGTTCGAGTCGTTCACGCCCTACCTCTACTCGACCTACGAGGACGAAGACGAAGCCGATGCGGTCGACCGGCCGAAGATCGCCATCCTGGGCAGCGGGCCGAACCGCATCGGGCAGGGAATTGAGTTTGATTACTGCTGCTGCCACGCGTCGTTCGCGCTGCACGAAGACGGCTTCGAGACGGTGATGATCAACTGCAATCCGGAAACCGTTTCGACCGACTACGACACTTCCGACCGCTTGTACTTCGAGCCGCTGACGCTCGAAGACGTGCTCGCCGTCATCGAACGCGAAAAGCCGCAGGGCGTGATCGTGCAGTTCGGCGGGCAGACGCCGCTGAACCTGGCGATGGAGCTGAAGCGCAACGGTGTGCCCATTATCGGCACCGCGCCGGAGTCCATCGACCTCGCCGAAGACCGTCGACGTTTCGGTCGGCTCCTCGATGAGATGAAGATCCCGCAGCCGCGCAACGGCACGGCGCTCGTACCGGAAGAAGCGGCCCGCGTGGCGGGGGAGATCGGGCTGCCGGTGCTCGTGCGGCCGAGCTACGTGCTCGGCGGGCGGGCGATGGTGATCGCCTACGATTTGGAAACGGTGCAGGAAAACGTGGCGCAGGCCGCGCTGATGGGCCCGGCCAAGCCGGTGTTGATCGACGAGTTCCTCGAGGACGCCACGGAAGTGGACGTGGACGCGCTCGCCGACGGCGATGACGTCATCATCGGCGGGATCATGGAACACATCGAAGAAGCGGGCGTGCATTCCGGCGATTCGTCGTGTGTGCTGCCGCCGGTGACGCTCACTCCCGCAGTGCTTCAGCGCATCCGCGAATACACCAAGCGGCTCGCCCAGGCGCTTCAGGTGGTGGGCCTGATGAACGTGCAGTATGCCATCCAGCGCGACACGGTCTACGTGCTCGAAGTGAACCCGCGCGCGTCGCGCACCGTGCCCTACGTCAGCAAGGCCACCGGCGTGCCGCTGGCCAAAGTTGCGGCGCGGCTGATGACGGGCCGCAAGCTGCGCGAGATGAATTTGCCCGTGCTCGAGAGCAACGGCGTCGCGGAGCTGGTGGTGCGCGACTATTACGCCGTGAAGTCGCCGGTTTTCCCGTTCAATAAGTTCCGCGGCGTGGACACGATCCTGGGCCCGGAAATGCGTTCGACGGGCGAAGTGATGGGCATCGCAAAAAGCTTCGGCCACGCGTTCGCCAAGGCGCAGCTCGCCGCCGGGCAAGCGCTCCCGCGCAAAGGCGTAGTGTTCATCAGCGTCAGCGACCGCGACAAACGGCACGTCGCCGCGCTGGGGCAGGAGTTGGCCGCCGTGGGCTTCCGCATGGTCGCCACGCGCGGCACGGCGGCGGCGCTGCGCGCGGTCGGCGTCGAGGCCGAAGCCGTGTACAAAGTCAACGAAGGCCGGCCGAACATCGTGGACCTTGTGAAGACAGGCAAGGTGGACCTGATCATTAATACGCCGCTTGGCCGCGAGTCCTTCTATGACGAGAAATCCATCCGCCGGGCGGCCATCCGCTACGGCGTGCCCTGCATTACCACGCTTTCTGCCGCGCGCGCCGCGGCGCAGGGCATCCGCGCGCTGCACGAACAGGCGCTTGAAGTCGCGGCGCTGCAGGATCTCCACGGAGCGCAGGCCAACGCGGAGCGCCAAGCCTCGCCCGGCGATTGATTGGCTCTTCGGGCTATCGGCGTGTTCGAGGGCTGATCGCCTCAAGAACGTGCGTTAGAATGCAGCCATGAAACTCCACGGAATCTTTCCGCCGCTCACCACGCCCTTCACCAGCGAAGGCGCCCTCGCGCTCGACCGGCTGCGCGAGAATGTCGCCAAGTACAACTCGACGCGCCTGGCAGGCTACGTAGCCACGGGCTCGACGGGCGAATCGGTGCTGCTGACGCGGCGCGAGGTCGAGCAGGTATGGGAAACGGTCGCGCAGGCTGCGGCGCCCGGCAAGATCCTGATTGCGGGCACGGGCGTGGATTCGACCGCGGAGACCATCGATCGCACCAATCGCGCCGCAGCGCTGGGCTATCACGCGGCGCTCGTGAAGACGCCCTACTACTACAAGGCGCAGATGACGCCGGAGGCGCATTTCGAACATTACCGGCGCGTAGCGGACGCGGCGAAGATACCGATCCTGCTTTACTCGGTGCCGCAGTTCACCGGCGTCGCATTAGAAGCGAAGCTCGTGGCGCGCCTGGCGAAGCATCCCAACATCATCGGCATCAAGGAAAGCTCGGGTAACGTTCAGCGCGTCTCCGAAATCATCCACGCCGCGCCGACCGAATTCCAGACGCTCGTGGGCTCGGCCACGACGCTGTACCCGTCGCTGGCCATGGGCGCCGTGGGAGGCATCCTGGCGCTCGCGTGCGCGCTGCCGGAGCTTTGCGTGGAGTTGTACGAGGCGGCGGGGTCCGGTGATGCCGCGCGGGCGCGCACGCTGCAACAGCGCGCGCTGCGTCCGACGCTGAAGTTTGTCGCGGAGCTCGGCATCCCGGGGCTGAAGTATGCGATGGACCGCGTGGGATATTACGGTGGCTCGGCGCGCATGCCGTTTCTTCCTCTGACCGACGCGCAGAAGCGTGAAGTGGACGAGGTGCTCGCTGGGGTTGCGCCCGCCGCGGCGGCCTGGCGCTAACGCGGGGAAGCGCCTGGAGGCTGGCCGAAGAGTTTCTCGAGCGGAACGCTGACGGAGCCGAGTGAGCCGGACGTGGTGTCGCGGACAACCACTCGGAGTTGCCCGGCGCCGTCCACGATGGGCTCGTCGATTGTGAAGATCGCTCCCGCCTGCTTCACCTGATTGTACTTGGCCTGTGTCAGGTTCATCCCAATGGTTTTCAGGTCGCTCTTCAGAGCCTTGCCCTGCGGCGAGAATTGCACGAAGAGGACGTCGATCGCGCCTACCCAACGATCCCCGTCGACGTTGAGCGTCAGGTCGCGTTGCGCGACGTTGAACTCCGTCTTCACTTGCCGCATGCCGGGGATTTCCACGGGCGTGACGCGGACGGTCAGACCGAGGTCGGTGGCGTCCAGCGGGCTGGAGATGGCTTCGCGGAGCACGGCCTGCACCTGCCTTGGATCGAGCTTCTTTTCGGGGAAGGCAAAATAGCCGCGCCGGGAACGGATCTCGAGGCCCGGCCGGTTCACTTTCACTTTGATCTCGCGGAATTTTCCGTCCCAATCCTGGTGCGTGGGGTAGTAGCCCAGCACGTAGGTGACGCGCGAGTCGTCAATCGCGCGTCGGATCGAGCCGCGGATGTCGTTCGTGTTGTAATACGCGCGCCCGCCGGTGCGGTCGGCGAGGATGTTCATGGTATCGAAGTTCGCGCGGTTGGGGGAAAGAGTGATGGTCCTCGGCACGCCCCCGCGGCCAGGCATACCCCCGCGCGTTGCACTCAGGTTCGGGTTCGCAAAGGTCGGGCCAATCAGGCCGCGCGCGTCCACCGGATAGATGGCCAGGTTGGCGTTATTGAGCGCGCGCACGGCGCGCTCGACTTCATAGCTGAACGTGCGCCGCTCGGCCGTTGCGTTGGCCGGCGTGATGTCCGCGTCGAGCCCGATATAGAAGGGGAAAGCGCCGGAGACCCAAACGAGGTTCTTGCGCCCCGGCAACGCCGCCAGATGGTTGGCAATCTCCTCGATCGCCGCTGCCGTGCGTTGCACGCGGTTGACGGTGTAGAAATCCGCCATGCGCTGGTTCGCCGCGTTCAGGAAGTCGTCCAAAAGCTGGTTGCCGGTGTCCGAGGTATCGATGTCTTCTGAGGCCGCGAGCTCGCTCGAGTAGTGCCCCTTGTAACGCTGGACGGCGCGCAGCAGCGACGTGGCATCGCTCGTGAAATCGTGCAGCACGCGGAGTTGGTCGGTCAGCGTGTAGAGTGCCACACGGTCCTGCGGCTGGAGCTGTTCGAGGAACTTGATGATCTGCCCGCGCGCGTAGGCCATGTCGTGGAATTGCGTGTTGAGCCCGTCGAGCAGCACCACGGTGACGGCCGTCGGCACGCCCGATTTCTGCTCGTAGCGGTTCGAGAAGAAGTTCGGCGGCGGCGCCTGCGCCGGCGCGGCCAGCAGCCGGTTGGACTCCATCGAGAACGTGCTGATCTTCTGCTGTTCCTTCTGGTCGAAGATGACGAAGTCGTCTTTCGTCAAGTCGGTGACCGGCTGGCCGTGCCTGTCCTGGACGACCACGTTCACCTGCACGAGGCGCGTGGTCACCTTCAGGACGGACTGCTCCTGCTTGGTTTGCGGCGGCGCCTGGTTAGTTGGTGGCGCGGGCGACTGCGCCTGGAGCGGCACCAGCGCCAGTTGGACGGCGCAAACCGTCGCGAAGAGCCTTTTCCACAAGAGCGGCCTCATAAACTTATACGTGTGCTCGTAGATTACCATAGAGTGCTGCGTCACCATCCCGGAATGATGGCCCGCTCCCTGGTTCAACCCCGCTCGATTGCCGGAGTTGCGCGCGCCATGTATCATGGCGGTTCCCATGGAGTCCCACTGTCTCGGGCCCGCCGAAACTCCGCACACTACCAAACTCTACGCAACGTTTCTCGAAGATTTCGGTCGGCTGGCCGAGTTTTACTCCCACCCGCCGACTGAGGAGGGCCTGCTCCGCGCCGCTCGCGCCGTGCCGCAGGATGCCGAAAAGCGCCGCGCGGTGGCCGAGCTGCTGCGCGAACAGAACCGCACGCTTGGGGCGGACGGCGAAACCGAAAACAGTATCGCCCGTCTGGCCGCAGGTGCTGTCGCCGTCGTTACCGGCCAGCAGGTGGGCCTCTTCACCGGCCCGGCGTACAGCCTTTACAAGGCGCTGACTGCGATCCGCATCGCGCAGCAGCTTACCGAGGGCGGCACCGACGCTGTGCCGGTTTTCTGGCTGGCGGGGGAAGACCACGACCTCGCCGAGGTCAACCATTGCGACTGGCCAGGGCGGGAAGGGCTCACGCGGCTCGAGATCTCGCCCGGGGACGCCGCCGGAAGAGCGCGCAGCGTCGGGCGCGTCCAGTTTGGTGAGGGCATCATTCCGTTGGTCGAGCGGGCGGCCGCGCAGCTTGAAGGTCCGATGGCCGAAGAGATCGGCGCTGCGCTTGCCGCGTCGTATGGCCCCGCGGAGACGTTTGGCACGGCGTTTGGCAAGCTCCTGGCGCGGCTGTTTGCGGGGAAGGGCATTATCCTGCTCGACTCGCTCGATGCACGCTGGCACCGGCTGGCCGGCTCCATCTACCGCCGGGCGCTCGCCGATAACGACAACCTGATCGCTGGCCTTCTGGCACGGTCGAAGCAGCTCGATCGCATGGGCTACCACGCGCAGGTAAAGGTCACCGAGCGCAGCACGCTGCTCTTCCTGGATGTCGAAGGGGAGCGCCTGCCGGTGCGCCGCCGCAACAATGGCTTCGCGGCGGGCAGCCAGGAAATGTCCGAGAAAGAGTTGCTTGCGGCCGCTGAGGAATCCCCCGAGCGGTTCAGCGCAAACGTTCTTCTGCGCCCAATCATTCAGGATTATTTGCTGCCGACAGCCGGTTACGTCGGCGGGCCCGCCGAGGTCGCCTATTTTGCGCAGGCTGAGGTGGCCTATCGGCGCTTGCTGGGACGCATGCCCGCGATCCTGCCGCGCGCGGGCTTTACGATCGTGGAGCCGCACGTCGGCCGCCTGCTCAAGAAGTACCGCATTGAGCTGCGCGATGTCTTTCGCGGGCGGCAGCATCTCCGTGGGCGGCTCGAGCGGGAGTATTTGTCGAAGGAACTCGCCCGGCAGTTTTCCGGCGGTGAGAAGCGAGTCCGGCAATTGCTGAAGAGCCTGCGGAACCCGCTCGGCAAGCTGGACAATACCCTGATCGGCGCGCTCGATACGGCGGAAGAGAAAATGCTTTACCAGTTTCTGCGCTTGCGCGACAAGGCAGGGCGGGCACAGAATTTTCGTACCGGCGTCCTCGACACGCACGAGCGCATTCTGACCGAGGCGCTTTACCCTCACCACGGCCTTCAGGAGCGCACGCTGTGTTTCTTGCCCTTTCTTGCGCGGCACGGCGCCGCATTGTTCGATGAATTGGGCGCCCGCGCTTCGCTTGGCGCTTCGCAGCACCAGGTGCTTTATCTTTAGCGGCGGTGCGGAGCACGCGTCGGGAACGCTCTTTTTCCATGCTAAAATGCCGCCAGCCGTGCCCCAGACCAACACCTCGGAGGACGTCCGATGAAAATCAGCGCGGGGAAACAGAAGGGCCTTCAGGCGGTTGCCAATCAGCGCGGCGTGATCGCCGCGGCGGCTATGGACCAGCGCGGGTCGCTACGCAGCGCAATTGCCAAGGACAAAGGCATCGACAAGAAAGCCGTGACGCCGGAAATGATGGCGGAGTTCAAGGAAGCTGTCGTGCGCGTCCTGACGCCGCATGCCAGCGCGATCCTTCTCGATCCGGAGTTCGGCCTCTCCGCCGCGAAGCAGCGCGCGTCGAACGCCGGCCTGCTGCTCGCCTACGAGAAGAGCGGCTACGACAATACCCAGCCCGGCCGCCTGCCCGACCTGCTCGAGCACTGGTCCGTGCGGCGGCTGGTCGCGGCGGGTGCCGATTGCGTCAAGATTTTGCTGTATTACACGCCGTTTGATTTGCCCGTCATCAATGAGACGAAGCACGCCTGGGTCGAGCGCATCGGCGCCGAATGCCAGGCCGCCGACGTGCCGTTTTTCCTCGAGTTCGTCGGCTACGAGGAAGGCCTCGAAGAAAAGAGCATCGAATTCGCGCGCAAGAAGCCGCAGGTCGTCATCGGCAGCATGCAGGAGTTCAGCAAGCCGCAGTACGCGGTCGACATCATGAAAGTCGAAGTGCCCATCACCATGGCCTTCGTCAAAGGCGCGCGCTCGTGTAAAGGCGAGTCCGCCTACACGCGTGACGAAGCCAAGGAATACTTCCGCAAGGCCGCCGCGGTGGCCAAGAAGCCCTTCATCTATCTTTCCGCGGGCGTGAGCAATGACACGTTCAGCGAAACGCTCGATCTGGCCGCCGAATCCGGCGTGAACTTTTCCGGCGTGCTCTGCGGGCGCGCCACGTGGAAAGAAGGCATCCCTGTCTACGGCAAGCAGGGCCTGAAAGCGCTCGAGGACTGGCTGGCCGGCGAGGGCGTGAAGAACATTAAGAACGTCAACGACCGCCTCTCCGCCGCGAAGCCGTGGTTTGCGTTCTACGGAGCAACCTCGGCAGCCGCACTGGCCTCCGCCGACTAGAAGCTGGCGGATAGGTGCTTCTCAGGGCGTCGCAGCTTCGGCTGCGACATGAGCTGCCCGATAGAGCGGGCTCCTGACGATGCCCGCGGAGATCGGCAGCGGCACACAGGCGCCGCTGTGATGCGCGCGCCCGCGGTGTGCTACAGTGGTTCCTTCCAATGAAACTGGGAATTTACATCCAGGTGCCGTTCTGCCAGACGAAGTGCACCTACTGCAACTTCCACACCGGCCCCTTTGCGCGCGGCCTCTACGATCCGTACGTGACTGGCGTGTGCCGCGAACTGGCCGAGCATCCGGCGCTGTACTGCGCGGCTGACCTTCTCTCCGCAAGAGAATTGGACGCCGCGACCGTGGACACGCTCTACATCGGCGGGGGCACGCCGAGCCTCCTCGAACCTGCGGCGCTCGCTGAAATCCTGGACGCCGTCCGCGCGAGTTTTCGCTGCGAGCTCGAGGAAGTCACGCTCGAAGCCGACCCGGAGACGATTACGCCGGAGAAAGCCGCAGCCTGGCGCGCAGCAGGCATCAACCGCATCAGCATGGGCGTGCAGTCGTTCACGGATACCGAGCTGCGCGCTGCCGGGCGGATGCACCGTCGCGATGATGTTGTGCGCGCGAATGAATCGCTCCGCGGCGCGGGCTTCACGAACCTGAGCTTCGATCTGATCGCCGGGCTGCCGCACCAGACAGCCGCGACCTGGGAAGATTCGCTGGAAAATCTGCTGCGCCTGCGGCCGGAGCACGTCTCCATCTACATGATGGAGATTGACGAAGGCAGCCGGCTGGGCAGGGAAGTCCTCAGCGGCGGCGCACGTTATGGCGCCGGCGCGCTGCCCGATGACGACGCCGTCGCGGCGTTCTACGAGCGTGGGTGCGAGCGGCTCGCCGGCGAGGGCTATGCACACTACGAAATCTCCAACTGGGCGCTGCCCGGCCTCGCGGCGCGCCACAATTTGAAATACTGGCGGCGCGAGCCATATCTCGGCTTCGGCGCAGGCGCGCATTCATTTGACGGCTCCGCGCGCTGGGCGAATGCGCACGATCCGGCGGCCTACATTGCCGCAATCCAAAATGGCCGTTTGCCTGTGGAGCAGAAAGAAGTAGTCTCCGCGAAGCAAGCGCTCGAGGAAGAACTATTCTTGGGGCTGCGGCAGCTCGATGGGATTGACCTCGCGCAGATCGAACGCCAGTACGGCGCCGATTTCCACGCGCGCGTCCAGGGCCTGCAGGATCAGGGGCTCGTCGAATTCGACGGCACGCGGCTGCGCCTGGCTCCCGCACGGCTGACGGTGGCGAATGAAGTTCTGCTGGAACTGTTGGCTTGAAGGAGAAACGTATGCCGGGTGGCACAGCGACACGCACGACGGCGGATGAAGCTGCCGAGCGGAAAGCGCAGGCGGTGGTGGATCTGCGCAGCGACACGGTCACGAAGCCCACGCCCGAGATGCGCCGCGCCATGGCCGAAGCCGAAGTCGGCGACGACGTCTATGGCGAAGACCCCACGGTGAACCGGCTGCAGGCGCGGGCCGCGGAAATGTTCGAGCGCGAAGCCGCGATCTTCGTGCCCACCGGCTCCATGGGCAACCTCACGGCGATCAAAATCTGGACACATCACGGCACCGAAGTGATCTGCGAAGAGCGCGGCCACATCAACCAGTACGAAATGGCGTCCATGTCCGCGATTGC
>JBGQHO010000040.1:0-35089 GCA_041497955.1 Terriglobia bacterium
CCACTGCGCGCCGGCCTCTTTCGCGGCGCGGGCAATTGCTTCGAGATCTTCCTCGCGGTCGGTCAACCCCGGCAGCACCGGCATGGAGAAGACGCCGGCGGCGAGCCCGGCTTCGCGCAGCGCGCGCACCGCAGCCAGGCGCAGGTCGGGCCGGGGCGCGCGCGGCTCCAGCAATCGCGCCAGGCGCGGGCGCAATGTCGTGATCGTGATATTGATGAAAAGCGACGAGCGAGCCGCGATGCGCTGCAACACGTCCATGTCGCGTACAACCTGGCTTGATTTCGTGGTGATCGAGAGGCTCAAACCCTCGCGCTCGGCCATCTGTTCCAAGATGGCGCGCGTGGCGCCAAATTCCCGCTCGGCCGGCTGATACGGGTCCGTCGCGGTGCCGATGGCGATGTGCTCGCCCCAGACCTTCTCCGTGGCCAGGTCGCGCGCGGCCAGGGCACCGGCATTCTGCTTCACGTAAATCTTGCGCTCGAATTCGCCGCCGTCGAGCTCCATGTATTCGTGCGTATAGCGCGCGTAGCAGTAGCGGCAGCCGAATTCGCAGCCGCGGTACGGGTTCACCGTCCACGCAAACGGCACGCGGTCGGAATCACAGCGGTTCAGGATGGAGCGCGCCGGCAGCAGGAAATACTCCGCGCCGCGTTTGGCTTCGGCGCGTGGGGAGGCGGCGGCGAGGCGCGCAATGCCGACCAGTCCGGCTGCCGGCCCCGTGGCGAACGTGGCCGGCTCTGGGTCCCGGTGGCGCGGGACCGTGGGGAACAAGGAGGGAGTGGGAGCCTTCCTGCGCCGCCGGGCGCGTCTTGGGGGAACAAATGCTGCTCCTCCGCGATGGGCCGTGGGCGCGTGAAGGTTGGGAGAAGTGGCCTGGCTGGTCGTAGCTGAGATGGGCATTGCAAACCTCGCCGCCGAAGGGGCCACTATATTCGCTTTTTGTTCGCTATGTCAAGCACATCTTTCGTCTTATGTTCGCCCTGTGGGCGTGCCAGCTTACTTGGGTTTATTCACTTTGGAGTCTTCTTGCAGGAGAAACTCTTAACGCCTGGGGAGCTCGGAGAGTAACATCCACCAACGACGGAGGATTCCTTCATGAACCGCCGAACTTCGGGGTGGTCATGGGGGGGCGGCCTCAGAACATAGTTGATCCTGTGTTGCCGCTTTGACAGCGAGCTATTCGCCCGAACAAACGGCCCACGACGAATGGAAGACTTGATCGCTCAGAAGACAGGTTTCTTCTGATTGGCCTTATTCAGTTGGTTCCGCTTGGCTTGATCGGCAGCAGCATTATTCGCGTTCATGGTGACTGTTGCGACGCGAACCGCGTACGGCATGTTTACAAGCTCGACTGTGTAAGCCTCGAGCAGTTGCGCATCGCGGCGATTCAGCATCGCAGTGACCGCGAAGAATGAGCGGAAACAGCTCTGCTCGATTGTATTCGGCGACTGGGGCGGGCCCGTCCGTATGTAATTGACGAAGCTGTTGCCGCTGCAACCTTGGAGCCCCTGGTCGGCCGAGGTCAGCAGATGGCCGCTCTGATCGAAGATCCAATAGAGGTAGAGGCCGCCTCCCCCGCGGTCCCACGTCAACGTCTCCTTGCCGTATTTTTGACGCAAGGCCGTGAGCAGGGCGCTCTGGGACATGGGGCTTCCTGGGTCGAAGTTCTGAGAGCGCTGGATCATCCAGACCGCAGGAGCGTTGGGCGCCCTGGTCAAAAAGACGTTGATCTGGTCTCGATTTCTTGGATCGGGGATGTTCATCGAAAACCCGATTTCGGGTTGCGCATTGGTTTGCACGTTGACCTGGGACGAGTGCTTCTGAAGCATCGCTCGGGCTAGGTTCATGGGCATGCCGGGATAAATGCCCAGAAGGTCCGGGGTATGCGGAGTGGCGGGCAGATTCTGCGCGTGGATCGGCGCCACCACCGGGATCAGAGCAAGCGAAATCACGATGACTGAAATGCGTGATAGCGATAAACGCATAATAACGCTCCTTCGTTCAAGATCGGAATCGCGAATTACAGCTTGGGCGCGGAGCGCTTGGCTGCCGCGTCCTTCTGCTGTTTTATCAGAGCGTCAGCTTGGCCCTGCAACCAATCGTGGGTGGCCTTCCGTGAGTTGTACATCAGTGCCCCGCTTTGCATGGTCACGGTCATGTCCCTCATCAGAGTGTTTGGCGCGATATCTTCTCCGATACCGTAGCTCTCGACGAAGGTGTAGGGGCGGCAGATGGATAGTCTCTCCGAAATGCCGATCTGGTGGTCATCCAGAGTAGTAGCAGCCAGATCTAGAGTGCCGCCGTCGCGAGCTAAGTCATCCGGGGTTGGGATATTGCTGTTAGGAAAATCCCTTAAAGTAGTTGAAGGCATGCACAACCTCTCGTCGGCGGTCGGGACACGCGTCACCTGCTTGCCACTGGCGTCGAAGATCCAAACACGTCGGCCGCCGTCTGAATAGCTTTCCTGTCCATATTTCTTGCGCAAGGCTTCAACCAAATTCGAAGCGGCTACCGGCTGGCCCCGAGGGAAGGTCACCACCCGGACAATTTTGGCAACCATCGGCGGGCTGGGCGGAGTTGTAAACTCCAAGCCCATCGCTTCAGCGCTGCCGTCCGGCTGTACGAAATTGACATTCAACCTATTCGGATTGACGGTATGGGCGACAGCCCATCCAGGCACCCTGACGAATCCCTGCACGCCAGGACGCTCGAGCCTCGCATTGATGATATCGATCTTCAGCTTCGGATTTGCCTTGATGGCGGCGAAAGCCTGCTCCGGGCCCATGCCGAGCTTGACGCCGACAATATCCAGATAGCCGAGCGAGTCAGCGATTTTCTTCATCGCCTTGGGACTACAGCAATCGCCAGACGAAACGGACGAGGAACTTCCCTGAGCCGCGGGCTGGCTCGGAGAATTGGCGCTAGGTGCCTCTGTTTGCTGTTGCTGCCGCTTCGCCTTGTTGTAGGCGTCCTTAGCGGCTTGAATAGGGTTCTGGATCTGTTGCGCGAAGGCAAGCGGGATGACGAGGCACGCCGCGATCGTCGACACCAAGATCAGCAAGTTGAATTTCCGAACGATCAAATTCCGCATCTCGATGCCCCTCCTCCGGCCGGGTATCCTAACCGGAATTCCCGTTTTGAGCTTCCCCTTCGGCCAAGAGCCTAGCCCTCCTGCCCCGTCGTGTCAACCACACCATGTCAAGCACAGTTTTCGCCTTATCTTCGTCCTGAGGACATGCCAACTTATTGGGTTTATTCACTTTGGAGTCTTCTTGCGGGAGAAACTCTTAACGCCTGGGGAGCTCGGAGAGTAACATCTACCAGCGACGGAGGATTCCTTCATGAACCGCCGAACTCTAGCTCTCCTTTCTGTTTGTGTGCTCCTAACTGCCAGTGCCGCCGCGCAAACGAGGCCCGCAGCCTGGACGACCCCATCTACTGAGCAGGTGAACGCCATTTATCCAGAGGTTGAGTCGCTCTATTTTGATCTGCATCGCACTCATGCATGAGCAACAAACGGCGGCTAAACTTGCCGAACGTGTCAAGTCGCTGGGATACGAGGTGACGACTGGCGTCGGCGGCACAGGCATCGTCGCCGTCCTGCGTAACGGACAGGGCCCCACGGTACTCCTGCGCACCGACATGGACGCCCTTCCTGTCGAAGAAAAGACCGGCCTGCCTTATGCAAGTCGGGTCTTGGTAAAAAGCAATTCCGGAACGTCAATCCCCGTCATGCATGCCTGCGGTCACGACATCCATATGTCAAGTTGG
This sequence comes from Terriglobia bacterium, assembly GCA_041497955.1. Classification (GTDB taxonomy): domain Bacteria; phylum Acidobacteriota; class Terriglobia; order Acidiferrales; family UBA7541; genus JBGQHO01. Next base: position 3,772 of record JBGQHO010000040.1, read on the forward strand.
TTCGGCACCGCCAAGCTGATGGCAACAAATCGGGATCGCTGGCACGGCACTTTGATACTCATCGGCCAACCGGCAGAAGAAACAGGCGAGGGAGCCCCCGCCATGATCAAAGACGGCTTGTTCACGCGCTTCCCCAAGCCTGATTTCGCCTTGGCCATTCACGATAGTGCCAACCAGCCGGTCGGCCAGGTGGGATTCACTCCGGGGTACGCGTTGGCCTCTGCTGACTCCGTGGACATTACTATCTTCGGGCGGGGTGGTCATGGGGGGCGGCCTCAGAACACGATTGATCCTGTGGTGATTGCTGCCCGCACGGTCCTCGCGTTACAGACCATTGTTTCGCGCGAGAATAATCCGCTCGATCCCGTCGTCATTACCGTCGGTACCATCCACGGTGGCACCAAGAACAGCATCATCCCGGACGAGGTCAAGCTGCAACTCACCGTGCGCTCGTACAAGCCGGAAGTGCGGAAGCGCCTCCTGGCATCCATCGAACGCGTGGCCAAAGGCGAAGCGATGGCTGGCGGCGCCCCTCAGGAACCGCTCGTGAAAGTAACCCCTGCCGCAAATGCCATGTACAACGACCCAGCGTTGACCAAGCGCCTGGTCGCCACATTACGCGGTGTGCTTGGACAAGCCAATGTGGTCGAGGTTGAGCCAACAATGGTGTTTGAAGACTTTGCGGAATTTTACCTAGCCGGGATACCATCCGCGGAATTCTGGGTCGGTGGAGTTGAGCCTGCGAAATTCGCCGCGGCACAGCAGGCTGGCACGCCACTCCCACAGCTCCATTCCTCCATGTGGGCCCCTGACTATGTGCCCACTCTCAAAACGGCAATCATCGTCGAAACAACGGAATTGCTGGAATTGCTGAGGCACTAACATTCAGTAGTCAGAGGCACCTTGAACAGCAGATACCGCGTTAGAGCTGGAGCGTGAAGCTGCGGGCGGGCGGCTCGGGCTCCCAGGGTTCGAGCCAGTAATCGAACGCGAGCCAGAAGCTGTAGGAATGCCGCATGAGCGCGAGCGAAAGCAGCATGGCAAAGACGAGCCACAGGGCAATCTTGGTCTCCCCCGAGATGCGCGTGACATCGGGCAAGGGCAGGAGTAGTAGGTAAAACGCAATCAGAAGAACCACCGTCACGCCGTAGTTCATCATCATCCCGCCGACGTAATAGCCCGACTCGCGGAAGAACGCCAGGCCGCATTCCGGGCAGTGCTCGCGGATGCGCAGCCAGCCGCGGAACATCGTGCCGCGCCCGCAGTGCGGGCAGCGCCAGCGCAGCGCGCAGGCGAGCGTTTGGCGAAACGGCGGCCTCGGCGGCGAGTCCATGGGTCACGTTGATTATAGCGGGTTGCATGGGGCCGTGGCGGATATGCGTCTGCGCCGCTCGCCGCGCGCTTGCTTCCGCCTCGCGGGGCTATACTCGAACGGGACCCGCCATGAGCCAGGTCAGCATCCTTATCCTCGACGACGACGTGGCTAACCAGAAGGCCCTCCAAGAGGTGCTCTACGCCGAAGGCTGGAAGGTGGGCGTCGTGCCGAGGGTTGAGCAGGCGCTGCCCGAGCTCGCCAAGGGCGACTGGACGCTCGCCATCGCCAACGTGACGATGACCGGCGTCAGCGGGCCGCTTTTCAGCATTTTAAAGGATCTCGCGCTGGCCCCGGCAATAGAAGCCGGCAAATCCCGCGTGCGCGTGCTTTTCCTGGTCCCGGAAGAAGCTGGCGCGGACGTGCAGGAGGCGCTCGAGCGCGCGCAGCTGCCCTACTCTTTGAAACCTTTCCACCTGCACGATTTCCTCGAGAAAGTCAGCGACCTGCTGCTTGAAACACAGTCCATCACCTCACCGATCCGGCACGTGCGCCGCGTGGCAAAGCCGGCAGGTCCGCGGAAAGACAAGCAAACGGGTCCGGTGCGCCGCAACACGGCCATGTTCTCCACGCGCGAGGACTATCAGATGACCGAGGAAGAGATCACCGAATACGAAAAGCAAGAGGAAGAAGAGGCGGAGCGCAAGAAAAAGAAAAAAAAGCAGGAAGATATCTTTTGATCGGCGGCGCCTAGTTCCGGTTCAGCCGCTCATCGAGCAGCAGGATTGTGCGGTAGAGCACCTCAGCGCCGTTCGCCACGGCGTCCCACGGCGTGAATTCCTTCGGCGAATGGCTGATCCCGCCCCGGCTGGGCACGAAGATCATCCCCATGGGCGCAAAGCGCGCGACGCTCTGCGCGTCGTGGCCCGCGCCGCTCGGCAAGTCCATCGTAGGCAGGCCCGCTGCGCGCGCGGCTTCGCGGATCGCCTGCCGGAACGCAGGGTCGGTGCGCGCGGGCTCGTCCGCGCTGAGCGGCTCGCACCCGATGGCGACGTTTTCCTCGCGCGCAATCTGCGCAAAGCGCTTCTCGATGCGCGCCCAGATGCGCTGGATTTCCCCGGCGTCGAGGTCGCGCAGCTCCACGGGAAACTCCACGCGCGCCGGAATGATGTTGCGCGCGCCGGGCTCCACCTTCATGTAGCCCACGGTGCCCACCTGGCGGCCTGGCTCGGCGCGAACTTCTTCACGCACGGCCAGCGCCGCGCGCGCCGCGGCGGCCAGCGCGTCCTGGCGGCGGTTCATCGGCGTCGTGCCGGCGTGGTTGGCAAAGCCCGTGGCCGTACAGGTCCACCAATTGATGCCGACGATGCCCTCGACCACGCCGATGGGAACGCGCGCCTCGTCCAGATAGGCGCCCTGCTCGATATGCAACTCCACGTAACCCGCCACGACGCCCGGGCGGATGCGCGCGCCGGCAAAACGCGCGGGATCCTGGCCGTAGCGGCGCAGCCAGTCGGCCAGCGTCAGCCCTTTCTCATCACGCCGCTCGAGCACGTCCGGCCCCACCAGCCCCGCCGCGGCGGCCGAGCCAAAACCTCCCATGCCGAAGTGATGTCCCTCCTCGTTCACCCAGATCACGACCTCGAGCGGGTGGCGCGTCTTCACACTGCGCTCGTTCAACGCGCGAATCACTTCGAGGGCGCCCATGCTGCCGACATCGCCATCGAAGTTCCCGCCGTGCGGCACCGAATCAATGTGCGAACCGAAGAGCAGCACCGGCAAGTTTTCGTTCGAAGGACGACGGCCAAAGATGTTGCCGGCCGGGTCCACGCGGACTTCGAGTCCCATCTCGCGCATCAGGCCCATCACGTACTGGCGAGCAGCCAGGTCTTCTTCCGAAAAGCCGAGGCGCGTGACGCCGCCCTCCGGGTTGCGGCCGAACTCGCTCAACTTCTCGAGCGTCTGCTGCAGCCGTTGCGCGTTGACGTGTCGCGCTTCCGCACCGCCCTGGGCCGCCGCGTGAGAAGCGGCCGTCGCCAGGCAAGCCAGAAGTACGAGGAATCGGCGTAAGTTACGCATCTTCAATCCGTCCCGGCCCGCCCGGAGGCGGCGCGTGGCCGGAGCCTACTACAGCGACCTCCCTGCTGCAAGAAACCGCCGCCCTTACGTTCAGAGGATAGAACCCGGGCCGGCCTTCCCACGTGCGGAACGGCCGAAGCGTGCGGTTCCCTTTAGCGCGTGAGGAGGAAAAAATGGATCGCGGAAGCTTGTATGCCATCGGATTTCTGACCTTCATCTTGCTGGGCGGGACGCTGGCCGCGCTGTTCGCGTCGGGCCCAACTACGCCGGCGATGCCGCAGCCGAATGGTTGGCGCGTGCTCGAGCCGGTCACCTACGAAAACCTGAGCGTGTTCCCCGTGGTTACGGCGAAGGGCGCGGACACGAGCGGCTTTGTCACGCTCGATGAAGCGCTGGCCTCGGGCGACGCCGTGGTTAGCGAGCGCGGCGGCGACATCATCCGCCGCACTCGAGATGGGCGGCCGATGCCCATCCAGGAGGGCGGAGCCTCGGTGAACCAGCTCGTGCTGATCAACCGCGGCTCGAAGCCGCTGATGTTGCTGGCAGGCGAGTTGATCAGCGGCGGCAAGCAGGACCGCGTCATCGCCAAGGACCGTATCGTGGCGCCGGGCGCAGAGCCGCTGCCGCTCGACGTCTTCTGCGTCGAGCACGGCCGCTGGTCGAGCGGCGCGCAGTTCGCGTCCGCGAAAATCATGGTGCACCCGAGCGTGCGCGAGAAGGCTGCGGTGGACCAGAAGCAGAGCGAAGTCTGGGCCGCGGTCCAGAGCGGCACAACCGCGCGCAGCGTGGGCGGCGTCGGCGCTCCTGCTGCGGCGCCGCAAATTTCGATGGATTCGATCGCCACAGCCGTTGCTACTGAGGCCCCGACCCAGTCCTACAAGGGAATCTACCAGTCGCGGCGCGTCGGCGCCTCAGTGGAAAACTTTGCCGAAGAGCTGCAGCGGCGATTCAAGCGCGCCACGGAGGGCCTGAAGGGCGAGCACGTCGTCGGCGTCATCGTGGCCTATGGCGGCGAAGTGGCCTGGGCCGACATCTTCGCGTCGCCCAAGCTCTTCGAAGGCTACTGGCCGAAGCTCGTGCGCAGCTACGTGGTGGAAGCGCTGGCACGCCCGCAGACGCGCGAGCAGGCTTCGATCAGCGATGCGCGCGAGTTCCTGCGGCCGCTGCAGGGCCGCGAGCAGGTGGACAGCGAGCCGGGCATTTATCGCTGGCGGCAGGTGAGCACGGGCCGCTACGCGGAAATCGAACTGGAAGCGCTGAAGCCCGCGCCGCTCGTTCTGCATACGCTCAAGATCCACCGTACCGGCGACCCAACCCCCCTCACGAAGTAAGCAGCCGCGATCCGCAGCCAGCGTCAGCCGCGTAAACGGCGGACCTGGCTGCGGTCGCGCGTTTCGGCAAGCAGCTCGGCGATGGTGCGGCGCAGCGTGGGGTGACGCAGGGCAGGCGCAAGCTCGGCCAGCGGCACCAGCACAAACCGCCGCTCAGCCATCCGCGGGTGGGGCACTTCGAGCTCGGCGGTGTGGACGACGCTCGAGCCGTAGAGCAGCAGGTCAATATCCATCACGCGCGGGCCGCTGCGCACCAGCCGCTTGCGGCCGAGCGCGCGCTCGATTTCCTGGAGCACGCGAAGCAATTGCCGCGGCATCAGGCCGGTTTCCGCTTCCAGAACACAATTCAGGAACCAGCTCTGCGTGCGCAAATCTACCGGCTCGGTCGAATAGAGCGACGACTGGCGCAGGACTCTCACGCCAGCGGCATTGAGCGCTTCGATGGCGCGCGCAATGTGAGCCGCGCGATCACCCACATTCGAGCCCAGCGAGAGGTAGATGGTCTTCTTCTGCGCCACGGGAGGATTTCAGAACAGGGGCTGCTGGCGGCGGGGCGCTTCCATGCCGAAGTGCTGGTAGGCGAGCGCAGTGGCCACGCGGCCGCGCTGCGTGCGGTCGAGCAGGCCGAGCTGCATCAGGTAGGGCTCGTAGATTTCTTCGATGGCGTCTTCTTCTTCGCTCAGCGACGCCGCAATCGTGTTCAGCCCCACGGGCCCGCCCGCGTATTTCTGGATGATGGTGAGCATGAGGTTGCGGTCCACTTCGTCCAGGCCGTGCTCATCCACGCCGAGCATCCCCAGCGCCTCGTTCGCCACTTCGAGCGTGACGTGCCCCTTGGCGCGTACTTCGGCGAAATCGCGCACGCGCCGCAGCAGGCGGTTGCCCACGCGCGGCGTGCCGCGGCTGCGCCGCGCAATCTCTTGGGCGCCGCCCTCGTCAATCGAAATGCCCAGGATCTTCGCGGAGCGGTTGACGATCACGACCAGATCGTCGGGCGTATAGAAATCCAGCCGGTGCACGATGCCGAAGCGCGAGCGCAGCGGCGCGGTGATCAGGCCCGCGCGCGTGGTGGCGCCGACCAGCGTGAAACGGTTCAAATGGAACGGGTGGATGCGCGCCCCCGGCCCCTGGCCGATGACCAGGTCAATGCGGTAGTCCTCCATCGCCGGGTAGAGAATTTCCTCGATCGCGGGCAGCAGGCGGTGGATTTCGTCGAGGAAAAGGACGTCGCGCAACTCGAGCGAAGTCAGGATCGCCGTCAGGTCGCCCTTGCGTTCGAGGACCGGCCCGGAGCTCGTCTTGATCGCGACGCCCAGCTCGTTCGAGATGATTTGCGCGAGCGTAGTCTTGCCCAGGCCGGGCGGGCCGTAGAGCAGCACGTGGTCGAGCGCCTCGCCGCGGCTGCGCGCGGCCTCGATGGCAATCGAGACGTTCTCTTTGACGCGCGATTGCCCAACGAAGTCCGCCATGCGCTTCGGGCGAACGCTGACTTCGATGCGCGCGTCTTCATCGAGCGCCTGGCCGGAAACGATGCGCGGTGACTTGGACATCGACGGTTATGCCTTCGCCGAGCGTGAGGCGCGGCCCGGCGCGCTGAGCTGCTGCAAGGTGGCCTTCAGCAAAGCTTCGAACGATTTGCCGACGCCATCGAGCTGCGCTTCTTCGGTGGCTTTCTCCGCGGCGCGGCGGTCGTAGCCGAGGTTGAGCAGCGCGGAGACCACGTCGGCCTCCAGGCCCGTGCGCGTGGTGGGCGCGGCTTCCTGGACGGCTTCCATGGCGGCGAGCTTGTCGCGCAGCTCGACGACGATGCGCTCGGCAGTCTTCTTGCCGACGCCGGGGATGCGCACGAGCTGCGCCAGGTCGCCCCTGCGGATCGCAGGCACGAGATCGTCCACGCTCATCCCGGAAAGAATTTTCAGCGCAAGCGTTGGGCCCACGCCTGAGGCGGAAATCAGCATCTCGAAGAAGTGTTTTTCGCGCGAGGTAAGGAAGCCGTAGAGCGCAATGGAATCCTCGCGCAAGTGCGTGTGGATGAGCAGCGTCACTTCGTCGTGCAGATCGCCCAGCGCGTAGAACGTGGAAAGCGGGATGCTGACCTGATAGCCGACGCCGCCGACGTCCACTAGCACCACATTGGGGCGCTTGTCCACCAGGCGGCCGCGAAGGTGTCCGATCATGCGCAGCGATTATTCAGCACGGCTGGGAGTGTGTCAACGCAACGCGAAGCCGAAGGCAAGCCGGCACGGACGGAGGGCCGCCGCTAGCGCTGGTAGCGGCCCATGAGCTCGGCCTGCGCGAGGATGTGCCCCTGCATCGCCCGTTCAACTTCGGCCTTCGTCGCGCCGACCTTCAGGTTCAACTTCATGTTGAGCGCGTAGAGTTTGAAGAAGTAGCGGTGCGCGGGCCCGGCGGGCGGGCAGGGGCCGCCATAGCCGATGCGGCGAAAGTCGTTGCGCCCCTGCCGCGCGCCGCTCGAGAGTTCCTCCTGCTTGGGGACGCCTTCGGGCAAATCGCGCGCGCTGGGCGGCAGGTCGTAGAGCACCCAGTGGACCCAGGTGCCGACGGGCGCGTCGGGGTCGTCCATGATCAGCGCGAGGCTCTGCGTACCGGCGGGTGCATCGGTCCATGCGAGCGCGGGCGAGACGTCGGGGCCGTCACAGGTGTGCTTTCGAGGAATCGTCGCGCCGGGCTGGAAGGCGTTGCTCGAGAGACCGAATGCCATGGCGGGCCCTCCTTTCGAACCGGCGCCGCCTGCCGCAAAGATTGCCAGAACGGAAAGCGCCAGCCCGGAAGCAAATGCAAGTGCTGCGCGGAACATCGAGACCTCAGCGAGGGTTATTTCACGCCTTCGACGACATCCACCGCGTCAATCACGCCGACAACGGCTGCATCAATCGGGGCGTTGGTCCGCCCTACCGCCGTCATCGCGGAGAAGCCCTCCGTGACGATGAGCACGCGGTCGCCGACGCCCGCGTCTACGGCGTCGAGCGCCAGCACCACCTCGCCACGGTCCGAGCCATCGAGGTTGAGCGGCTGCACGACCAGAATCTTGCGGCCCTCGTGCGAAGGCGCCTTCTGCGTCGCCACCACGTTGCCGATAACGCGTCCAATCAGCATCCGGAAACCCTACAGAACTCTAGCGTGCCCTTCTCGACGTGAGAAATCGATTCAGCTTCCGAGTGACGCTCTTGTGCCTCGAAAACTTTCCTCTCTGCTTATTGAATTTGGCCTTCGTAACACGGATAAGCAACGTTTCTAGGTCCTTAAGGTACTTTGCTTTGCGTACGACGAACAAACTGAAGCGATCCCACTTACCGGCAAGGTGGTCTCGCAGGTGTTTAGGAATCCGCCAGCGCAGGCTGCTTGCGAGCCCCACATAGACAGCTCTTTTTCCTTCATACAAGACATAGAGCCCCCCGCGTCCCTTACCCAGGAACCTGCGGAATTTCTTTTCGCGACTGTCCAAAAGCTTGGCCCGGATATCTCTCGCGTGGAGGAGGATAAGCGGTTCCCGCTTCATCCAACTTTTAGTCATCTCACACCCAATGCTTCAGCGAGCGCTAGCTCTTGATGTTGATCTGGTCGACGATGCCGACGATGGTGGCTTCGGTCGGCGTCTCGACCGGCAAAAACGGGAAGCTGGCTTCCCGGCCACGGCACCAGTAGATCGTTTCGCCGGTACCGGCGCCCACGGAATCGATCGCAACGAACGCGCGGCCCTTATCGCGGCCGTGGCGGTCCACGGGCTGCACGAGCAAGAGCTTCCTGCCTTCGAGCGAGGCGTCCTTGATGGTGCAGACGACGTTGCCGATCACGCGGCCAAGTTGCATGGCTGGCTCCGAAACATCAAAGCAGCGCCACGAATTGTTCGACGGTGAGGTCGCTGGGCAAGGGCAGATTGTGTTTCTTCAGGCTGGCAAGATAACCCTCAATGGCCTCTCGGATGTTTTTGAGCGCTTCATCGCGGGATTCTCCCTGTGAGTGACATCCCGGCAGGCTGGGGCAACTCACCACAAACCCGCCTGCTTCGAGATCCGGTTCGAGAATAACGCGATACTTCATTCGGTTGTCTCCCTAGACGACTATGTGCGTCCCTTGCGCCCGGCGGCGAGCTCGGTTTCGTGCTGCGCGTCGAGCTTTATGGTATCCACGATGCCGATGATCGCGGCATCCACCGGCCGGTCTTTGCATTCGGAAGCATTGCGCGCGGAGCTGCCCGAAACGACCAGCACGGTTTCGCGGAAGCCCGCGCCCACGGTGTCCACGGTGACCAGGTAGCCCGCTTCATCGGCGCCCTCAGGCGAAATCGGCTTCACAATGAGCAGCTTCTTTCCTTCCAGCCGCGGATCCTTCCGCGTGGAAACCACGGTGCCGACAACGCGCGCGAGGAGCATGAAGTTCAGTCGAGAGTCAAGAGTTCAAAGCCGAGAGTTCAAACCAAAACCCGACGCCTGCCGCTGCGGCGAAGCGCTCGGAACAAAAAAGATGCGACGGCAGAAACCGCGGCGCGCTCATGGTGAGCACGCTCGCGCTGCCGTCCGAATCTCTTCCGGCGGCTACTTCGCCGACGTGGCCATCGCCGACTTGCCGATGGGCAGCACGTCTTCGAGCGACCCGTGCGGCCGCGGGATGACGTGCACGGCGATCAGCTCGCCCACACGCCGCGCTGCGGCTGCGCCCGCATCCGTCGCGGCCTTCACCGCCGCCACGTCGCCGCGCACCATCGCCGTCACGTAGCCGGAGCCGATCTTTTCCCAGCCCACCAGCGTGACCTTGGCTGCCTTGACCATCGCGTCGGAAGCCTCGATCATCGCTATCAGGCCGCGCGTCTCGATCATTCCGAGTGCTTCACCCATTCTTCCTCCTCAAAACCAAACCCTACCGCCGCGCGCGGTCGCCCCGCACGGCTTCTTCGATCAGGGCCTCGAGCTCTTCCCGCGTCACGCTGATGCGCTCGCCCGAGGCGACCGCGCCTTCCGCCGTGACCGGGCACTCCGGACCTGCCGGTGCCGCGGCCGTGGAACCGTACCGCACCCGCGCCGCGAGCAATTTTTCCACATCTTCGCCGGAAAGCAAGACTTGTTTGCCGAGAAGCTCGGTGACCAGGGCCACGCGGGCGAAATGCTCGGTCGTCTCCATGCGGAAGAAGGCGGTCAGCAAGTCCTGCCCGCAGGTGACGACGCCGTGGTTGGCCATCAGGATCGCGTCGTAGTGCTGCACCAGCGGCTCGAGCGTCTCGCTCAACTCCGGCGTGCCCGGCGTGCCGTAGCGCGCCACGGGGATGCAGCCAAGCGAGAGCACGATCTCGCTCACCAGCGCCTTGTTCAACGGGATGCCCGCGGCCGCATAGCCGGTCGCGGTTGGGGGATGCGCGTGGCAGACGGCGTTGATGTCCGGCCGGCGGTTGTAAATCAACAGGTGCATGGCCAGCTCGGAAGAAGGATTCCGCTGGCCGCTCAGTTTGCGCCCGCGCAGGTCGGTGATGACCAGGTCGTCGGGCGTCATCATGCCCTTACTGATGGCGGTGGGTGAGGTGAGCACGCGGTGCGGGTCGAGCCGCACGGAGATGTTGCCGTCGGTGGAGGCGACGAAGCCGCGCCCGTGGAGCCAGCGGCCGACGGTGCAGATATCGCGGCGGTGCTCGTCTTCGCTCTTCACGTGGCCGGGCGAGATGGATTCCGGAAGCATGTTGGGTGGTCAGACGAGCGTCAGGGTCTGCCGCAATCCCCTCCTAGGCGTAAATCCCGCGGAGCTTCAGCGCAAACGCGACGCGGTCGATGGCCAGCATGTAGGCGGCGATGCGGTTGTCCACGTCATGTGTGTCGGCATAGCGCACCACTTCGTCGAAGCTGTGCTCCATGACGTCCTGCAGGCGCAGGTTGACCTCGTCTTCGCGCCAGAAAAGTCCTTGCCGGTCCTGCACCCATTCGAAGTAGCTGACGGTGACGCCGCCCGCATTCGCCAGAATGTCGGGGATCACGAACACGCCCTTCTTCTGCAGGATTTCGTCGGCGAGCGCCGTCGTGGGGCCGTTGGCGCCTTCGCAGAGGATGCGCGCCTGGACGCGGTGCGCGTTTTCGGTGGTGATCTGATTCTCGACGGCGGCGGGCAAAAGAATGTCGCACGGCTGGAAAAGGATCTCGTGCGCCGTGAACTGGGTGCCACCCGCGGGGAACTCGGGTAGCGGCTTGCGCTGCACGTACACCCAGTCCATCACCTTCGGAATGTCGAAGCCCTTTTCGTTGTAGAGCGCGCCGTGGACGTCGGCCACGCCGACGATCTTGTAGCCGGCGCGGTGCATCAACATCGCGGCCATGGAGCCCACGTTGCCGAAGCCCTGCACGACCACGCGCGTGGTTTCGCGCTTCATGCCGAGCCGCGCGAGCGCCTTGTCGCAGACGAGCTGGCAGCCGCGGCCGGTGGCTTCCTTGCGCCCGAGCGAGCCGCCCAGGTCGAGGGGCTTGCCGGTGACGACGGCGGTGGTCGTATGGCGCACGTGCATCGAGTAGGTGTCCATCACCCAGGCCATGGTCTGCTCGTTCGTGCCCAGGTCGGGAGCGGGCACGTCGCGCTCCGGCCCAATCCATTCGCTCAGCTCGGCGGTGTAGCGCCGCGTGATGCGCTCGAGCTCTCCCTGGGAGAGCTTGGCCGGGTCGCAGATCACGCCGCCCTTGCCGCCGCCGAACGGGATGTTCACCACGGCGCATTTCCATGTCATCCAGGCGGCCAGCGCGCGGACTTCGTTGAGGGTCACGTCGGGCGCAAAGCGAATGCCGCCCTTGCACGGCCCGCGCACGATGGAATGGTGCACGCGATAGCCCACGAAGATTTCCAGCCGCCCGCTATCCATGGCCACCGGGATGTACACGGTGATTTCCTTGTTGGGGTATTTCAAATAGCGGTAGAGGCCGTCTTCCAGCCCCAGCTTGCGGGCGGCCGTCTCAAAGCGCGCATCCGCCGATTCGTAGACGTTGAGTTCATTTTGCACGGTAAGGGTCGCCATCCCAATTTCTCCTTGGCCCGTTGCGATTGCGGTGTGGCTTGGAGGATCGCTCCTTACGCGGCGCGCTCTGCGCTGCTGGGGCGGGGGCCAGTATACGAACCTGCGCTGCGGCACGCAAGGATGCGCGCGCAAGCGCGTGCGGTTCAGGCTCGCGGGCCGGAGACGAACTCTTCGAGCAGCAGGCGGGCGAGCTGCTTGGAATTGTGGCGGACGACGCCGTGCTCTTCGAGCAGGTTGTCGAAGACGCAGCGCAGGCCCATGCGCTGGAGCTCGGCCAGGTCCACGCGGACGGGTTCGGCGCCCTCGGCACGGTAGCGCCGCGCTACGCCGGGAGAGACCGGCCGGTGGTTCAGCACCACCCAGTCAATCAGCTTGTCGCGCGTGTGTTGGTGGATCGTGCGGATGTGGTCGGCCACGGAATAGCCCTGCGTCTCGCCAGGCTGCGTCATCAGGTTGGCGATGTACACGCATGCGGCGGGCGATTTCTCAATGGCCTGGGCGACGCCCTCGACCAGGAGGTTGGGGATGACGCTCGTGAAGAGCGAGCCGGGCCCCAGTAGGATCAGGTCTGCGCGGCGGATGGCCTGGAGCACTTCGGGCAGCGGCCGCACGCGTCGCGGCACCAGTCGCACGCGGCGGATGCGCTTGCGCGCACGCGCAATCCGCGTCTCGCCGGCCACCACACTGCCATCTTCCATCACCGCCTCGAGCGCGACGTTCTGTGTGGTGGAGGGGAAGATGCGCCCGCGGATGGCCAGCACTTCACCGCTCAGCCGCACGGCTTCCGTGAAGTCGCCGGTCACGTGGCTCAACGCGGTGAGGAACAGGTTGCCGAAGCTGTGCCCGCGCAGGCCGCGGCCTGCGGGAAAGCGGTATTGGAAGAGGCGGCTCAGCAGCGCTTCATCGGCCGAAAGCGCCACCATGCAGGAGCGAATGTCACCGGGCGGGAGAATGCTGTACTCGCGCCGCAGGCGGCCGGAGCTGCCGCCGTCGTCGGTAACGGTCACGACCGCAGCGAGATCGCGAATCGGCTCGTCGCCTGCCCCCTCCCCCCGGCGCGCGACATATTGCTTCAGTCCGCGCAGAACCGTGGAAAGACCCGTGCCGCCGCCGACCGCGACAATTCGGACGGGCTTGCTTCGTAGAATGGATTCGGCTTTCAATTCTGAACGTTCGAACAGGCTACTTGCCAGGATTCTCGCGTTCGGGATACAGCAGTTCAGTGAAGCGCGGATCTTCCTGCAGGAACGCAAAGTCCTCGTCGTTGCGGGCGTGATACCGGTTCTCCGGCCGCAGGTCGATGGCCGTCTTCAGGTTTTCCATCGCCGACTCGGCTTCACCGGTCAAACAATCCAGCGCAGCAACCGCATAGATGATGTAGTCCGCCTTGGGAGCCAGCTTGCGCGCGCGCAGCAGGTGCTCGCGGGCTTCGTCCCAGCGGCCCAGGTTCATCATGGCCACGCCGTGCTGGTAATGATCATCGGCCGAGCGCAACGCAGTCTCCGGCGTGCGCGAAATCCGCTGCTCGCAAATGCGCATGTGCACCTGGGCGCGGTCGGCCAGTTCCTTGCCGGGCCCGGTCATAACTTTTTCCAGCGCCTGCTTGGCCTTGTGAAACTTTTGCTGGTGGAAATAGCGGACCGCTTCTTCGTACAGCTTGAGCTGCTGCTGGAGGTGGGGATCTACGATTTCCCGCGGGACTTTCTTGGCAGCGGTGCCGGAAGATACGCTCTTTGTTTTCAATAGCTTGGAACTGGACGAGGAGGCCCGCGTCACGCGTACGCCGCGCCGCTTAGCCGCTTTTGTGCTCCGAGCCACGAGTGCATGTTAGCAGAGCTTTTTCCGAGCGTCAACGCCCAGTTTTCCTATAGCTAAGAGCAATGACCTCGCATGTCCTTGAGAAATAGGGCATTGGGGTGCGTTCCGGACGTTCGGGACAGGCAAATTCCATCGCCGTGAGAGACCTTCATTCTCAGGAAACATCGCCGCCTTTGCGGATTGGCCCTTCCAAGGGCGTATGCTATAAATACCTTGCCGGCCGGGCCCGGACACTTGTGCCATTTATTAATTTCCCCGCTCGCGAAATCAATTGCAAGCTCGTCTACTACGGCCCCGGTCTGGGCGGGAAGACGGCCAACCTGCAATGGATCTATGAACACACCGGCGCGGCGCAAAAAGGCAAAATGATTTCGCTGGCCACGGAAACCGACCGCACGCTCTTCTTTGATTTTCTCCCGCTGGACCTCGGCACCGTGCGCGGATTCCGCACGCGCTTCCATCTCTACACTGTCCCCGGTCAGGTGTTCTACGAAGCCAGCCGCAAACTGATCTTGAAGGGCGCCGACGGCGTGGTGTTCGTGGCTGATTCGCAGGAGGAGCGGCTGGACGCCAACCTCGAGACGCTCGAAAACCTGCAGGAGCACCTGAAGGAGCACAAACTCTCTTTCGAGACGATTCCTTACGTGCTGCAACTCAACAAGCGCGATCTCGGCAACATCCTCTCCCCGGACGACCTCAGGAAACACCTCCACACAAAGGGCGAGCCCATCGTCGAAGCCGTGGCGGTGAACGGTCAAGGAGTCTTCGAGACGTTGAAGGAAGTAGCGAAGCTCGTCCTGGCCGAGCTGAAGAAGAACGCCTGAAGAATTAGAGCAATCTGAAGGTCACTTCGACAGTGTTTCGAGGATTCGCTTGTGGTGGACTGGGGCAGGACGCGAGACGTCTGTTCAGCGGAAGCTGGCGAGGGCTGCGGCTTCGTCGTCGAACGCAGCCATTGCGGTCAGCAGGCGCGTCATCTCCAGCACATCACGCACGCGCCCCTGAGGCCGAAGAAGCTTCAGGCTGCCGCCGGACCGGCCGAGGGTGACGAACGCGCGCACGAGCGAGCTAATCCCCGAGCTATCGAGTTGCGCCACACGCTCGAGGTTCACCAGCAGCTTGCGCGTGCCGCCGTCCACCAGGCGACGCAGCTCCGCAGCAAGCACTTCCTGGCCCTGGCCCGTGATGACGCGACCGGCAAGGTCGAGAATCGTGACGTCGCCGGACTGACGGATGGCAGCTTCGAGGCTCACCACTGCCCCCTGAGCTGCTTCGGCTACGGCGGAGTGGCCGGGCGGACTCCAGTGCCCGGGGACAGGCACTTCGTCGGGGTCAAGCGGCTTCGGCGCATTATACGCCCGCTGACGCGCCGCGTGCAGAAGCGTGTGGCTGCGGCGCGCTGAGGCGGCGATTGTTTCATGTTGAAACGCGTTGCATCATTCGCCGCGCTCGCTGCTGATTCTCCCTTTTTCCCGGCGAACGCCGCTTATAATTCATGATCGAACAGAAGCGGCCCGCCGCGGGCCGACGTGAGCGATGCCGCGATGAACGCAATCCCCCAGCCACAACCGGAAGAATCCTCCGAGAGCCGCCTGCAGGAAATCCGCGGGCAATTGAGGAAGCTGGAGCGCCGGGACTGGTGGCTATGGGCCCTGGCCATCATCGTGATGCTGCTGCTCACGGTGGCGGTCGTCTCGCTCAGTTTCCCATCCCTGCTCAAAGTCGAAGACCCGTTCTTCCAATTCAGCCTGAACCAGGCGGTGCGCGGGCTGGTGGGCCTGGTGCTGATCTTCAATACGTACACGGTCTACCAGCAGGTGATGATCAAGCGGCTGCGGCGGCAGCTCTCGGAACAGCTCGATGTCATGGGGCGCCTGCAAAGCCGCGCGGAAGAATTCCATAAGCAAGCGATCATTGACGCGCTCACGGGGCTCTTCAACCGCCGCTTCGGCGAACAGCGCATTGCGGCAGAGGCGGCTCGCTCACGGCGCTACCACCGGCCGCTGGCCCTCGTGTCCCTGGACTTGAACAGTTTCAAGCAGATCAACGACCGGTATGGCCACCCCGCCGGGGACCAGGTGCTGAGGGAGTTTGCCGCGCGGTTGAACAGCGTGATCCGCGTCTCCGACGTGGCCGTGCGCATGGGCGGCGACGAATTCCTGGTCATCCTGCCGGAATGTCCCACCGAGCAAGTGGAAGCCATGCTGGCGCGCCTGGGTCCGCTCGAGGTGACCTATCAAGGCCAGCGGATCCCGGTGACCTGCTCGGCCGGCTGGGTGGGCTATGAAGCTGGAGAGACGCCCGAACAATTCCTGGAGCGGGCAGACAAGACTCTCTACGCCGACAAGCGTGCGCGCAAAGGGCTTGCCGGACAAGTTCCCGCGGTTCGCTGACCCCAAGAAAAAGCCAGCAAAGAAAAAGGGAGGTGAAAACCTAGCGGCTCTCACCTCCCGGGGTGGGGTGGGGTGTTGCTGGAATAAACTTGTATCGGCCCGGCCTCAGCCGGGCCTAAGCCTCACTCGCGTTTCGGTTCCCGTTCCACATCTAGGAGACGCACCACCACGATACCAACTCTGGACTGCGGAATAACATACCCCACGAGAGGTGTCAACTGTCATTTGTAGATGGCCTGTGCCCGGGTCGCCACACCGGCCTGGCCGGCTGCGGATCCACCTCAATGCTTGTCGCGAGAGGCCGAATTCTCTTGCAGGCGCGGTGCTGCATCCAGGACCTGGCGCACGGCGCCTGCGAGCTGTGCCGGGGTATAAGGCTTCTGAAGAACGATCAAGTTTTCGCCGAAGCCCCCGACCGCGGCCATCTCCGCGCTGTACCCGGTGGCAAACACGGCAGGCAGGCCCGGCCGCAGCGCCGAGATGCGCCGGTACGCCTCCGGGCCGCTCAGTCTCGGCATGACCATGTCCAGCACGACGAGCGCAATGGCCTCGCCGTGGCGCTCAGCAACCTGCACCGCTTCCTCACCGTCGCTTGCGAGCAAGACGCGGTATCCCCGGCGCTCCAGGCTTTGGACAGCCATGGCACGCACGCCCTCGTGGTCGTCGGCGACGAGGATCGTCTCGCTCCCCTCCTGCGCTGGCTCCGCGCGGCGCTGGCCAGCCTTCGTCTTCGTCTCGGCCAGGGCCTCTGTCACCGGCAGATAAATACGAAAGGTGGTGCCGGCCCCGAGCTCGCTCTCCACGTCAACTACGCCGCCGTGCTGCTTGACGATTCCATAAACGGTGGCCAGGCCCAGGCCCGTTCCTTTGCCCACCTCCTTGGTGGTGAAGAAGGGTTCAAAGATGTGCTCACGAATCGACGCATCTATTCCCACGCCGGTGTCCGACACACTCAGGCTGACATAGGATCCCGGTTGGGCCTCCGGGAAACGCCGGCAAGCTTCCGGGCTGAGCTCCACGTTTGCCGTCGCGATCACCAGGCGGCCGCCTTGCGGCATGGCGTCGCGGGCGTTTACACACAGGTTCATCAGCACTTGCTCGATCTGCGGCGGGCTCGCCAGAACCATGTGGAGGTCCGGAGCCAGCACGGTCTTCAACTCGATGTCTTTGCCGAGTACGTTGTCGAGCAGGTTGAGGAGATTGGGAATGATTTCATTGAGTTGGATTCCGGTGGGCTCGAGCGCCTGCCGCCGCGCGAAGGTCAACAACTGCCGGATGAGGGCGGCGGCGCGGTTTGACTGATCGGCGATTTTTCGAAAATAGCCGTGCGGAGTGCTGCCCTGCGGGGTTTCGTCCTGGCCAAGCTCGGCCCACCCCAGGATCGCGCCGATCACGTTGTTGAAGTCGTGGGCAATGCCGCCTGCGAGTTGCCCGATGGCTTCGAACTTCTGCCCCTGGCGAAGCTGCTCCTCGAGTGCGCGACGCTCGGTGACGTCCTGCTGGATGGCGATGAAGTGGGTGATGGCGCCGGCGTCGTTCCGCACGGGAGTGATGTTGCTCTCTTGCGCGTAAAGGCTCGCGTCCTTGCGCCGGTTGATCATCTCCCCGCGCCAGGTCCACCCGGCCAGAATGGTGTCCCAAAGACACCGGTAGAATTCGTCATCTTGCTTTCCGGAGTTCAGGATTCGGACGCTTTGCCCGACGGCCTCCGCGCGCGCGTACCCGGTCATCTTTGTGAACGCGGGGTTCACGTATTCCATAACGCCCTTCGGATCCGTGATGACCACGCCTTCGGCGGATTGCTCAATGGCTGTCACCAGGCGCAGGTTCTCCTCCTCGGCGCGCTTGCGACTGGTCACATCCTTCGTGACCACCAGCACGGCTTGCCGCCCTCCATAATCAATCGCGTGCGAGTCCATCTCGACGTCAATCACGGTCCCGTCTCTCAGGCGGTGCCGCCATTCTCCCGAGGAGCGCACCGTCTCATGCGGATTTCCAAGGTCGTCCATGGGCCGGGGAAGGTCCTCGGCAGGCCGGATGTCGGTGATCTTCATCCGGAAGAAATCCAGTCGGGAGTAGCCGTATTTCGCCACAGCCGCATCGTTGACCTGAAGGAATGCCAGCGTTTCCCGGTCGTACACCCACATGGGCAGGGGATTGCTGGCAAAGAGCAGCCGGAAGCCTTCCTCGCTCCGCTGGAGCATTTCCAGCATGAAGGTGTGGGCATCACGGAGGGACTTCTCTTCGAGTGCACGGCGCACGGCGACGGGCAGCCGGGCCAGGCTGTCTTTCAGAACGTAGTCCGCCACGCCATGCTTGATGCAATCGACGGCGGAATCGTCCCCCATGGTGCCGGTCACCAGGATCAGCGGGGTATCCCGCCCGGACTCCCGCAAGAGGGCGAAGGCATCCATGCCCGTCCAACCCCGCAAGCGAAAATCCGCCAGGACGACATCGTATTCAGTTTCCTGCAAGCGCGACTCGAACTCCGCGCGTTCGGCGACGACATCGAGGCGGAGGTCAAAGCCCCCCACTTCGAGCGCCCTCTTGACCAATTCCACGTCTTCGAGGGTGTGCTCAGCCATGAGAACGCGCAGCGGCTGCCGACGCGACGGTGCGGGTCTCTCCGTTCGGTTGGGCATGGTGATCGTTCCTTATTTCCCCGAAAGACCCGCGAGCGGTGGGGACTCGTTGACCACCAGCCAATAAAACCCGAGCTGCTGAACCGTCTCGCGAAACTTGTCGAAGTCCACCGGCTTCTGGATGTAGCTGTTCACGCCCAATTGGTAGCCGTTGATCATGTCCCTCTCTTCCTTCGAGGCCGTCATGATCACGACGGGGATGGGCCGGGTGCGCGGATCGCCCTTCAATTGTCGCAGCACTTCGAGGCCATCCAGCTTGGGCAGCTTCAGGTCGAGCAGAACAAGTTTCGGCACACGATTGAAGGACCGGTTGCTGTATTGCCCGCGGCAGAACAGGAACTCGAGCGCTTCTTCCCCATCGCGGGCCACGTGGATGCGATTGGCAAGGTTGTTCTTGCGCAGCGCATGCAGCGCCAGTTCCACGTCGGACGCATTGTCTTCCACCAGAAGGATTTCTATTTCGTCGGTTGCCATCGCGTGTTCTCCCTCCCATCAGGCGCCGAGGCGGGAGCCTGGGGTGCCCCAATCGTGAAGTAAAAGGTGGCTCCTTTGTCGAGCTCGGCCTCAGCCCAAACGCGTCCGCCGTGCTTGTGGATGATGCGTTGCACGGAGGCCAGGCCGATGCCGGTGCCCTCGAAGTCCTCCTGCCGGTGCAGCCGCTGGAAGACGCCGAAGAGCTTGTCGGCGTACTTCATGTGGAAGCCCACGCCGTTGTCGCGGACGAAAAGGACTGTCTGTCCTTCCTGCGCGGTTTGCCCGACCTCGATCACGGCGCGTGCCCGCGGGCGCGTGTACTTGGTGGCGTTGGAAAGTAGGTTGGCGAAAACCAGCTTCATCAGGCCGGCGTCACATTCGACAAAGGGTAGCTCGCCGATTTTCCATTCGATCTCACGACCGGCCGTTTCTTCGCGCAGGTCCACCAGCACGCTCTCGACTACTTGGTTGAGGCCGGTGATCTGCGGCGTCAGCTCGTGGCGGGCGATGCGGGAAAGGTTGAGCAGGTCATCCACCAAATGCCCCATGTGCACGGTGGCTTGGCGGACGCGCTCCAGATGACGCCGTCCGTCGAGGCTAAGCTGTGCGCTGAAGTCTTCGAGCAGGATTTTTGAGAAGCCGTCAATGTGACGCAGGGGTGCACGCAAGTCGTGCGAGACCGAGTAGGTGAACGCCTCGAGTTCTTTGTTGCTGGCCTCGAGCTCCGCGGTGCGCTCGCGGACCCGCTGCTCGAGGTGCGCATTGAGCGCGCGAATTTCTTCCTCGGCGTGGTGCCGTTCGACGGCCTCGCCCAACAAATGCGCAACCGCCTCCAGGAAGTGCACGTCTTCGTCCCCGTACTCCATTCGCCGGGCCGTATGCGTGCCCAGGACGCCATGGGGATGCGGTGCTCCCGGAATCACCACGCTCATTCCGCTCACGACGGTGTGTTCGCGCAGGTTCGCCGAGGCGGAAAACCGCGTCTCCTGCCGCAGGTCCTGGACAATCACCGGCTTGCCGGCCTGCAGCGCATAGCCGGACTGGGAATCGGGCCCCGCGCTGATGCGTTCGTGCCCGACGACTCCTTCTTTCCAACCAACTCCGGCCCGAAGCAACAGGACATTCTCTTCAGGCAAGAGTTCAAGCACGCCGCAGTACTCGTTCCCCAGCACGGAAGCAACTCGGGCGACAGTCGTATCCAACAGTCGCTGCAACGAGGGCTCCATCAACGCCAGCCGGCCAAGTTCCACTACGACCGCCTGCTGCTCAAGCTTCACCTGGAGCACTGTGGTGGCAGCTTCGAGCTCTCCGGTGCGCTCTCTCACCTTCTGCTCCAGGCCCTTTTGCAACTGCTTCCGCTCAGTGGCATCGCGGATGGCGCCGATGGCCAGCTTGCTGCCATGGGCCAGAATCGGGCTCAGGCTGATCTCCACCGGAAACTCCGTGCCATCCTTCCGTAGCCCGTAGAGGTCCAGCCCGGCTCCCATCGGGCGCACCCGCGGGTCACCAAAGAAGCCGGCCCGGTGACCGGGGTGATGCTTTCTAAACCGCTCGGGCACAAGAAGCTCCACCGGTTTCCCGAGAAGTTCCTCACGGTCATACCCAAAGAGTTTTTCGGTCTGCACATTCACCCGTTGGATTATTCCCTCCGGGTTGACGATCACCATGGCATCGGGCGTGGCCTCCAGCAAACCGCGGAATTCCGTTTCGCTTTGCCGGAGCGACTCTTCGACCCGCTTGCGGTCGGTCACATCGCGGATCGCCGACGTGACTAAGGTGCCGTCTTTGGTCTGGATTGGACTCAGACTGATTTCCACCGGGAACTCCGTGCCATCCTTCCGCAGGCCGCAAAGCTCTAGCCCGGCTCCCATCGGACGACTCCGCGGGTCAACAAAGAAGCTATCGCGGTGGCGGGGGTGGTTCTGACGCAATCGCTCGGGTACCAAAACCTCCACCGGCTGGCCAAGCAATTCCTCGCGCGAATAGCCGAACAGCATTTCGGTCTGGCGGTTGACCAGGTGAATTCTGCCGTCCCGGTTGACAATCACCATGGCATCGGGCGCAGCCTCCAGCAGGCCGCGGAACATCTCTTCGCTTTGTCGGAGTACGTCTTCCACATGCTTCCGCGCGGTGATGTCGTTATTGATTTGGAGCACGCCGACCGGCGTCCCAGCCGCGTCGCGCCGCAGTACCTGGCGGCTGTGTACGACGATGCGCCGGCCGTCTCTGGTGCGATGGGCAAGCTCGCCTTCCCACCGGCCGTCCCGGAGCATGTCTGCTTCTATCTCATGAAGCGGTTTCGGAAAATCCGTTCGCAGAAAGGCGTGCGACACTTTGCCCAGGGCCTCCTCACGAGGCCAGCCATATTGCTGCTCTGCCCCGTGGTTCCAATACTGGATGGCGCCCCGCATGTCGCGAACGATGATGCTGTCGTGGGTCAGCTCCAGCAGCGCAGCCTGCTCGCGCAGGGCTGCCGCTTGGTGCTCCAAGGCGAGATTGGCCTTTCGGAGCTCCTCGGGGTGCGGTAAGGCCAGCGCGGAGGGCACGAGTTGCACCAGGAGTGCGGCGGTCACAACAGAGACCAGCGCCGTCACCGCCTTCACCGCGCCTGAAAGCCAGTACGTCGCATGCCAGAGCGTCCACACTTCCATTGCGTGCGTGGCCCCGCAGGCCACGATGAACGTGCCGAAGCACAGGAACATCCAGTGAAACGGCACATCGTGCCGCTTGCGCACGAAATAGACCAGGGTGACCGGAATGGAGAGATAGGCCAGCGCGATCAGGGAATCCGAGATCAGGTGCAGCCAGATCAACCCGGGCTGCCAGAGGTAACAATAGCCGTGCGGCATGAACGGATCGGATGAGAACAAACTCCTCAGCCCTTCCATGCGACCTCCTTGCGGCCGGCTTCGCGAGACCTATGTCCCCGTTGGCGCTTCAAGAGAAAAGGAGCCTGTGCGGCGCGGCGAACCATCGCGACAGCCAGGCTTCTTCCCAATGCAACGCCGGACGCCTATGAACGATCAGGGTTTTCCTGCAGGAAGGGGTGTGTCCATTGTGTCGCAACGACCTGCATTGTCAAGCCCGGCTCGCGCCAGGCTGCGCGAAACGGGCAAGGTCGGGAGGCAACCGAGGCTGGAACCGGGTGAGGGCCGGGCGGTCCGCACCCGAGGCCTGCGCAGCGATGCAGGGAGACAATTTCAGCGCTGCGGGTGGGCGGCGAAATACGCGTCGAGGCCGGCGACGATTTCGCCCATGCCGCGCTGGACGTTGCGATTGAGCGCGGCGACAACCGCGGGCACGTCCTTGCCCGCGACCGGCTCGTCGTGCGAGTAGGCCCGGGACCAGACCGTCGTGCCGCTTTTGATTTCGTAGAGCTCGACTTCAAACGCCACGCGGGCCGTGAGCGGCGCGCCCGAAAGCTCGTCCATCTCGTGCAGCCGGCCGCGGACGATGTAGTCGCCGCGGGCGTTGCTGCGCAGGAGCTGCACGGTGCCGTAGCGGCCTGAATCGCGCAGCATGCGCACGAGCATGGCCTCGAGCATGTCGGTCGGCGGCTCGGCCCAGCGATGATACTCGTAGGTCCCCAACTGGCCGGGCCCGGAGCGATACACAATGCGGTCGTCGCGGAACAGGTGCGGCGCCGTGAAGCGGCCCACCAGCAGCGCCACGGGATAGACGTTCGTGCCCGCCGGGGGCGCCGCGGGCACGTCGAGCTGGTAATACTTGCTCGGGCGCGCCGCACCGCAACCCGCGAGGCCGGCCGCCGCAACCGCCAGCAGAGCAATCGCAATCTTCCGAAGCATGAGCCATCTCCTGTTCGCGCGCCCGCTCAGGGTTGCTTCGCCTGGCCCGGCTTGCGGTCAGGCGGGCTGGACGAGCGGATCAGCGTATAGGGCCGCGTCTTGATTGCATCGGTGAACTCTTTCAGGTTTTCCGTCGTGTGCCGCAGGTTCTCGAGCATCTCGTCAATGTTCTCCGAATTGACGTCCAGCGTGCGGTCGAGCTGCCCGGCAAGAGAAGCCGTCGAGGTGAGCGTCTTGCGCAGATCGGCGATGGCGGCACGCAGGTCGGCGCGGTTTTCGCCGAGCACGGCGTCCACGTGCGCCAGCGCCTCATCGGCCCGCTGGACAGTCTTCTTGAAGTCGTCGAGCAGCGGCGCGAGCTTTGCGCTGGCCGTCTCGACGTGCGTCATCGTGGACTTCACCTTCGGCCGGTCCTCTTCGAGCATGCCGCGCACGTTGGCAAGCGACTCCGAGAGGTTCGCGCGGTTCTTCTCATTGAGCAGGTCATTTACGCGCGCGATGGTCACCTGCAACTGCTGGGCGCGCTGGTTCAGGTTCTGCACCAGCGTGCGCGCGTCGGGGGCCAGGGCGTTGAGCTGCGCGGTGATGTCGTTAAAGCTCACGTAGGGCTCCGCGCGCAGCGCTGCGCCCGCGGGCGCCTGCGCCGCCGCGGGAGTTCCCGGCGAGATCTCCAGATGGTTGTCGCCGAGCGGGTTGAGGCTCATGATCTTCACCACACTGTCGGTCTTCACCGGCAGCTCAGCGCGCACGCTGAACGTGACTTCCACCGGCGTGGCGCTCTGCGGGTCGACGCGCAGGCTTTCCACGCGCCCCACCCTCGGCCCGCCGGCATAGCGCACTTCGGCGCCGGGCTCCAGGCCTCCGGCAAACGGGAAGTAGGCATGGTAGGTCTTTGACGCCCGGCCAAACGCGCCGCTCAGCGCAAACACGGTGTAGATCAGGAGCGCGGCGGCGACGAGCACGAACGCGCCGACCACTGCTTGTTCGCGTCTTGGTTCCATGGCTTCCTCCCCCGGCTAGCGCTGCCGTGACCGGCGCTCCTCGGTGAGCATTTGCAGGTAGTCCATTTCTTCGAGCACTTCCGTCTCGGGCACGCGGTCCAAAAACTGCCGCACGCGCGGATGCGCGCTCGCTTGCAATTCCTCTTTCGTGCCGATGGCGACGATGCTGCCCTTGTCGATCAAGATCATGCGGTCGGCGATCAGAAACGCACTGGCCAGCTCGTGCGTGACCACCACAATCGTTATATCGAACGCCTTCTTCAGCTTCAGCAGCAGGTTGTCGATCCCCGCGGCGATGATGGGGTCGAGCCCCGCCGAAGGCTCGTCGAAAAACAGCATCTCCGGATCCATGGCCATCGCGCGCGCAATCGCCGCGCGCTTTTTCATGCCGCCGCTCAATTGCGCGGGCAGGTACTCTTCGAAGCCCGCCAGGCCCACCTGTTCGAGTTTCAGCCGGACCACGATCTCGATCGTCGATTCCTCGAGCGGCGTGTGCTCGCGCAGCGGCAGCGCCACATTTTCACCGACGGTCATCGAGCCGAACAGCGCGCCGCCTTGAAACGACATCCCGCGCTTCTTGTGGATCGCGTCCATCTCCGCGCCGCTGAGCCCGGCGATGTTCTTGCCCTTCACCCAGATTTCGCCGCCGCTCGGCTTTTCCAGGCCCACGAGCGCGCGCATCAGCGTGCTCTTGCCCGACCCCGAGCCGCCGAGGATGACCATCGTCTCGTTCGGGCGCACGTCGAAGCTGATGCCGTGGAGCACTTCGCGCTCGCCGTAGCGCACGCGAAGGTCATGCACGGAAATGATGGCGTCGCCGGTTCTCACGCTCACGTCCGTCCTCAACGCGGGCTCAGGAAATAGAACAGCGCCGTAAAAACCAGGTCCACGGAAGTCACCAAGAAAATCGAAACCACGACCGCCGCGGTGGTCGAGCGTCCCACAGATTCGGCGCCCGCGCCTGTGGAAAACCCTTCGAGGCAGCCGACGGCGGTAATCGTGCCGCCGAACATGACGCTCTTGACCAGGCCAGTCATGATATCGCGCAGAAAAAGCGCGTCGAGCGAAGCGCGCATGTAGCCGCCGAAGGTGAAGCCCGCGTTCGTCATGCCGAAGAGCGCTCCGCCCAGGATGCCCATCAAGTCCGCCCAGGTGGCCAGGCACGGCATCATCACCAGCATGGCCAGAAACTTCGGCGTCACCAGGAACTGCACGGGATTCAGCGCCATCGTCTGGAGCGCGTCGATTTCTTCGGTCACTTTCATCGTGCCGATTTCCGCGGCAAACGCCGAACCCGAGCGGCCGATGACGACGATGGCCGTCATCAGCGGACCGAGCTCGCGCGTCATGGAAATGGCCACGGCGCTTGAGACGAGGTGCAGCGCGCCGAATTTGCGCAGCTCGTACGCTCCCTGCAGCGCCAGGATCACGCCGATGAAAAACGTGATGAGCGAAAGGATGGGGAGCGCTTCGACGCCCACGGCCATGGCCTGGTGCACCGCGCGCTGCAAGCGCAGCGGCCGGCCGCGAAAGGGCCCGATGAACGTGTAGTACGCCGCGCTCAGCCCAAGCCGCGCAAGGCCCCCCAGGTAGGCCAGGCCCCCCAAAGTGGCGCGGCCGACACGAACCGTCACCTCAACCATGTTTCCTCTGGCAGCACGCAGGCGGGATACACAAAACGCCGCCCCGGCAGCTCCCCCGCGCTAGGAAGCAAGCGCCTGGGCTTCGTCCTCGTACACTTCGAACAGCTTGATCAACCGTGAAAGCTCGAGCACTTCGCGCGCCGCCGGGCTCAGCCCCAAGAGAATCAGCCGGCTGCCCAACTCGCGCGAGGCCTTCAGCCCTTCGACCAGCGAGGCCACGCCGGAGCTGTCAATATACCGCACCGCCTTCAAGTTGACGACGACGCGCGGCGCCCGCTTCTCCCGCAGCGCGGCCAGCATCACTTTGCGCACTTCCGTGGAGTTGTAGAGGTCGATGTCGCCCACGACGTCCAGAATCGTGGTGCCGCCAGCCTGTCGCGTGGAGATTTGCACTGTGGATCCTTTCCAAGGCATGGAGACTCCTATCCGCCGCGGCGGGCCTGCCCGCCAAACGCCCTCTGCGGGAACAGCGTTTGTGCCAGAGATTCGTGCGCATTTCAACACCTTTGGTGAACGAAGTGAATTCGCAGTTTCCTCGGAGCCCCAGCTTGAAGCATCATGGTGCGGAGTGGCTCAAATTGGTGGGAAGCAGGAGGACGCTTTGTCCACGCGCCAGGATTGGGTCTCCGCGGAAGCACCGCCGGTTGTGAAAGAGGCCTATCCGCCGCCGGGCTACGCCTGGTTTGTGGTCGCCGTACTCACCCTCGCCTACATCTTTGCCTTCGTTGACCGGCAAATCCTGAACCTGCTGGTCGGCCCCATCCGGCGCGATCTCGGCATCAGCGACACGCAGATGAGCCTGCTGATGGGCTTCAGCTTCGCGATCTTCTACGCGGTCTTCGGCATTCCCCTGGGCCGCCTGGCGGATTCCAGAAGCCGCCGCTCGATCATCGCTGCCGGGATGATCCTCTGGAGCGTGTTGACGGCCGCGTGCGGAGTCGCCAGGTACTTCTGGCATTTCCTGTTGCTGCGCATGGGGGTGGGCGTCGGCGAGGCCGCGCTCTCCCCGTCGGCTTATTCGCTGATCGCCGATTACTTCCCCAAGGAGAGACGCGCCACCGCGATCAGCGTGTACTCGATGGCTTACTACATCGGCTCCGGTCTGGCCTTTCTTCTCGGCGGGCTGGTCGTCGGATTCACTTCCACGAAAGGAAGCTGGAGCCTGCCGATCGTCGGCGCCGTCCGGCCGTGGCAGTTGATCTTTTTCATTGTGGGACTTCCCGGGGCTGTGCTCGCTCTGCTGATGTACACGGTGAAGGAGCCCACGCGGAAGGGCGCCCGAATGACGAAAGCGGCGGACGGAAGAGAAACGCTCGCGCAGGTGCCGCTGCGCGACGTCATCGCCTACCTCGGCCGGAACCGCGCCACCTTCCTCTGCCACAACCTGGGCTTTGCCCTGCTCGCGTTTTCCGGCTACGGCACCTCGGCGTGGATCCCCACGTTTCTCATCCGCAAATACGCTTGGACCGGCTCGCACGCGGGCGTCACCTACGGCACGATCATCTGCCTGTTTGGAACCATTGGAATCGTGACCGGCGGCCGGCTGGCGGATTGGCTGGCGCGCCGCGGCTATCAGGACTCCAACATGCGCGTGGGGCTGATCGGAGCGCTGGCGTGGCTGCCGGTGGGCGTGCTCTATCCGCTGATGCCCAGCGGAAACCTGGCCGCGGCAGCGCTGATTCCCACGATTTTCCTCACCAGCCTGCCGGTGGGCGTCGCCGCCGCGGCCATCCAGGAAATGATGCCCAACGTGATGCGCGGCCAAGCGTCAGCGCTTTATCTGTTCGTGATCAATCTCATCGGCCTGGGGCTGGGTCCCACCGCGGTGGCCGTGATGACGGACTACGTCTTCCGCAACGACAATGCGGTCAACTATTCCTTGCTGGTCGTGGGAACCCTGGCGCACATCGGGGCTGCTGCACTGTTGTGGGCTGGCTTGAAACCCTACCGTCGCAGCCTCAAGCGCCTGAAGGAGTGGGCGAAGCTACACGTCTAGAGCAACGCTGAAAACGCAAACAATCCAACGGGTAGGGTGAGACGTACGACGTGGAGTATGAAGCCAGCTCGCCGCAGGAGCTTTCGCTCGAAATCTATCTGCCCGGCCCCAAGATGCGCGCCACCCAGGCCTTGGTCTTCGCGCCTGCTCGCCTTGGGCGGGCCCGCTCGCCCGCCCAAAGATTGACCATCCGACCACCCACGCCCGTACTTCGCCGTGAACTACCGCAGTGGTATCATGCGCCCAGCGACCGGGTCGAGAGAGCAAGGTAAGGGAACCCTCGTTGGAAAAGAGGCACCGGTCTAGAGGCTGCGCTTTGATCACCAAACTACGAGTTGAGAACTTCAAGCGGTTCGAGAGAGAAGAATTTGAGCTCGAAGACTCAATTGTGCTCGCCGGGCCAAATAACAGCGGCAAGTCGACTCTACTGCAGGCGTTGGCCACTTGGGCGATGGCGCTTGATCGTTGGCGTCAGGGGAAGGGCAGAACAGGAAAGGCCAAACAAAGAGCCGGGACCCCATTAACGAGGAGAGATTTTACGGCATTGCCTCTCCGCGAGTTTGATTTGCTCTGGAATGATCGCAGCACGGCGTTGGCCAGGGATGAGCTCGGCCCGGAGCAGAAGCCCGGTGAGCCCAGGTTGATACACATAGCGGTAACTGGGTCAACGCGGTTCCAGAGGAACGGCGAGTGGTCTCTAACGATGGAGCTTCGCTATCAAGGCCCAGAGCAGATCTACGTCAAACCAATTCCCAGTGAATCCGATGTTCCCGCAGGAGCACTGGCGCTCTCGGTTGTGCACTGCCCCCCATTCTCTGGAATCGGCCCCGAAGAAAAGCGAATGGACAGGGGTGCCCAGAACTTGGAAATCGGTCGCGGCAAGCCCGGCGAGATTATTCGAAACCTACTCCTCGAAGTCCATCAACAAGCCAAAGACTGGCAGAGCTTAGTGTCAGATATCGAGGAACTCTTTCGCATTAGGATTTGCGAGCCTGTATACGACGAATCGTTGACCCCCTTCATTCTGTGCGAGTATCTACCCGGTATCCCCAAAGGCAAAGGTAAGAACGGTCTTTCAGCGCTCGATATCGCATCTGGTGGAAGTGGCCTGCTTCAAGTATTGATCCTTCTTTCCTATTTTTATGCCAGGCCAGCATCGGTACTGCTGCTCGATGAACCCGATGCCCATCTTCACGTCATTCTTCAGAGACAGATCTACGACCGATTGCGCCAAGTCGCATCAAAGAGAGAGTGTCAACTCATAGTGGCCACGCATTCAGAGGTTATCCTTGACGGTACTTCGCCTTCGAGGGTCATCTCGTTCCTGGGGAATCCGCACAAGCTCGTTCGAGACGACCAGAGAGACCAAGTAAGAGAGGCAATGAAGCGCCTCACCACTCTAGACCTGCTTCTTGCCGAGCAGGGTCGGCAAATCTTGTACTGTGAGGGTGAATCGGACTTCAAAATCTTGAAAGCGTGGGCGCGCGTAACAAACCACGCTGCATCGAAGTTTTTCGAAAGTTCCTTTTTCCACTCTAACGAGGGCCGCAATCCACGAGAGGCAAGGGAGCATCTCTTCGCCCTCCGTGCAATACACCCTCAACTCCAAGGCTTGCTACTGTTAGATGGGGACAATCGAAATCTTCCAAGACACGAAATCGAAGGAACTGGTTTGACTATTCACAGGTGGACGAGATATGAGGTCGAAAACTATCTCCTTGTCCCCAATGCGATACGCAGGTTTCTTGTTCGAGACCCTGGGGATTTGTTTTCTTCTGCGGCGGCCGACGCTGCAATCGTCCACCTGAGGAGTCAGCTGCCTCCACAGACATTTGATAATCCTTTGACTGACAACGCCACGGTAACTACTGTTCGGGCCTCAAAAGAGTTATTGCCTCAGATGTTCGACGCGGCCGGATATACCTTGGAAAAGGAAGATTATTTTCTAGTTGCTGAGGCAATGAGACCAGACGAGATTCACCCTGAAGTCTTGGCCGTCCTGCGCAGCATAGCAGACCTGGTTGGCGGCATCAGCACTGACATTGCCGATGGGTAGTGTCGGGACTTTTGTCGGGACTCCATGAGCATCTTGCCGCAACTCGGTGCAAGACGGCGAATCGAACAGAAAAAGGTTAAGTCTTTCTGGTGTAGAGAGTTGGAGTGGAGGTTGTGAGAATGGAAGGCATCATGCCGGGTGTCTCTTCCTTCTCGCGCACTGGGCGAGAAGGGTGGGAAGGTTCATGTTCACCCTGTTTTCCACTCCGTTGTTCACTCCCCTCGGCCCTGAGCTTTCTTGCTGTTATCGGCCCTAGACGACGTTCGAATACACCCATTTCTCTTTGATCCTCACCGCTGCGCTAAAATGGAGTACGGCCCCTGCGAAGATTCTGCCGCCTGCCCGCCTGGAGCAGAGCCCGCGTAGGCGGGCGGAGTTCGGGTCTTAAGGTCTTTGGAATGAGCAAATGCACGGCAAAAACCAAAAGGAATCGGCCCCGCAAGTGTCTTGGAATGTGCGCATTACAAAGTATGCGGGTCTCATCTCCTTTGGAATCAGTGTTTGCAAGAAACCTGGGGGGTGGGGGTAGCAGGGCGGAGCTGAAAACACAGGGGATAGGTGGCAGGGCACAGGCTGTGGAGGAAACACATGTGGGGGCGGCCTTTAGGCTGCCCCGAACACGGGCAGGCTGAAGCCTGCCCCTACACAAACACAGCGGGCGGGCTACTCGTAGCGAATAGCTTCGACCGGGTCCAGCCGCGCGGCCTGCACCGCCGGATAGATGCCGAAGACGAGGCCGACCGAAACAGAAACCAGGAAGGCCAGAAGAATGGAAGCCGACGTCACGATCGTGTTCCAGCCGGCGAGGAAGGCGATGAGTTGCGAGATGCCGAAGCCGAAGAAAATTCCCATGAAGCCGCCGACGAAGGAGATCATCACCGCTTCGATCAGGAATTGGCGGACGATGTCGCGCTGGCGCGCGCCGACGGCGCGGCGTACGCCGATCTCGCGCGTGCGCTCCAGGATGCTGGCGAGCATGATGTTCATGATGCCGATGCCGCCCACGAGCAGCGAAATCGAGGCGATGGCCACCATCACCACGTCGAAGATGCGCTGCGTGCGCTTCTGCTCGGCCAGTAATTCGGCCGGCACGATCACGCTGAAGTCCGGCGTATCGCGATGAGAAGCATTCAGCAGGCCGCGGACGATTTCGGCGGTCGTGGGGCTGGTGTCAGCGGAGGCCAGTTGCAGGTAGATGCCGTCAATTTCGTCTTTTACCCAGGCCAGGTTGTCTTCCAGGCGAAAGATGGCCGCGTTCAACGGAACGTAGATCAGGTTGTTCAGGTCCTGGGCGGGCAGCCCGGCCAGCTGCGTCTGCGCGGTGAGCTGCGGCCCCACGACGCCGACCACGCGGAACCACTGCTCGTTCACCTTCACGTATTGGCCGACGGCCTCCTGCGTGCCGAAGAGGTTGGCCCGCGCGCCCTGGCCCAGGACGCAGACGGGCGCCGCGCTTTCGCTTTCCTCCGCGTCGAAGAAGTGCCCCGCCACCACGCGCAGGCTGGCAATGTGCTGGTAGTTGGGCTGCACGCCGTAGACGACCGGCACATCGCGCAGGGGCTTGGGGATGAGCTTCGAGGGAACGAAGCGCTTGCGCGGCGTGGAGTCCGTGATGCCGTCCACGTTCGCGCGGATTATGCGCAGGTCCTGGAACGACAGCCCTTGCGAGCTCTTGCGCACCTTCTGGAGCTCGGCGAAGTTGTGCGCCTCGTTGGCCTCGACGATCAGATTGCGCACGCCGAGCTGCTCGATGAAGGCCATCAC
>JBGQHO010000041.1:0-32417 GCA_041497955.1 Terriglobia bacterium
GCGAGCCACAGGCGCACGCCCTGCGGGTTCTTTGCGTTGGCCAATATCATGATGGCGAACGGCCACTTAAACAATCCCGCCGCCACGAAGGCGAGCACAACGTAGAGAAGATAGATCAGAAAAGCGCGGCCCGCGTTGTCTTTCGTCAGAGCGAAGCTGCGCTCGAGAGACGTCCGCGGCCCCAGGTCTTCCAGAATCGCGGCGGGGACGCACACCGCCAGCCGGCAGGCAATGTAGATGCCCGGAACGATCAACAGGATGAAACCTCCGCCGATCGCCAGGCCGCTCAGGATCATGACGCCGAACAGCGTGCCCAGTTCTCCGCGCACGCGGCGAAAGGAAGCTCCGATGGTCGTGGTTCGCCCGAGGTAAAGCTCCGAAACCGCAAAGACCGTGGCGCCTTGCGCGAGCAAGTAGGCGACGAAGCCTACAATCACCGCAGCCAGTCCGATGAGCAAGCCGAATACCATGGCCCCAGCGTTGAACGTGCTGTCCGCTTGCAGTTGTGGCGGCTCAATAAGTATGCGCGGCACTCCGGCCGTCGGCGACATCAAGAGAACCTGCGCAAGTCCGAAGGCCAGAAACAGCAAATAGGGGATGGCCGTGATCCCCGCGAATAGCGCGAAATGGTTTCGGTAGAGGCTGAACGTCCGGTCGAGGATTTCCCCCAGGCTGAGCGGCCGCAAGTCGTACGTCGTCATCTCCGCCTCCGGTTGGGCGATCGGTTGGGCAGCCCGACGGCTATCCGAATGCCGTGTACTGTACCAAGACTTGCCAAAAAACAAAACGGCCGCGCCCGATCCGGGGGCGTGTGTCGCGGCGTCCCGTTTGGCTTGCGCCTGCGGTGCGTATATGATTGCCCACCGATTTGGTATTTTGGGGCCTGCTCGTCACAGGCCCTGCAGGGGCGGGTACCAATGAAAAACCGCAGGACGGTTCTTACAGCCAGCTTGCTCGTGCTGGTGATGCTTTTCCTTATTCACGGCGCTGCTGCCGCGCAATCCAAGGCGCCGAAGTCCGGCGCAGCCAAATCAAATGCGGCGCAGCCCGGCGCATCGAAATCCAGCGGCGCGCAGCCGGACCTGACCAGGCAGCCTACGTTATACGTCGTCGGCTACGCGCACCTGGATACGCAGTGGCGCTGGGAATACCCGCAGGTCATCCGCGAATACCTCCCCAAGACCATGCGCGACAACTTCGCGCTCTTTGAGAAGTATCCGCACTACATCTTCAATTTCAGCGGCGCCAACCGCTACCGCATGATAAAGGAGTATTACCCGGCCGATTTCGCGAAGCTCAGGCAGTACGTCGCCGCCGGGCGCTGGTTCCCGGCCGGCTCGTCCATGGAGGAAGGCGACGTCAACTCGCCCAACGCCGAGTCCATCATTCGCCAGGTCCTCTACGGCAACCGGTTTTTCCGCCGCGAATTCGGCAAGGCCAGCGCGGAATACATGCTGCCCGACTGCTTCGGCTTTCCTGCGTCGTTGCCCAGCATCCTGGCTCACGCCGGAATCAAGGGTTTCTCCACGCAGAAGCTGACGTGGCACTCTGCCGCCGCAGTCGGCGGACCCGGCTCCGCGGAAGATACGCCGCTCGGCATTCCCTTCAACGTCGGCTTCTGGGAGGGCCCTGACGGAAAAGGCGTGATCGCGGCGCTCAATCCCGGCAGCTACAACGGAAACGTGAGCGAGGATCTCAGCAAAGACTGGGCCAAGCGCGTCCAGTTGAACGGAGAGGTCAGCGGCCTCTTCACCGACTACCACTACTACGGCGTGGGCGACACCGGCGGCTCGCCGCGCGAACCCTCGGTGAAGCTGCTCGAACAGATCGTGACAAAGGGCCGCGCTGTCCTGCCGCCGCCGCGCAAGCCCGGCGAGGACAACGCGCAGTATCAGCAAAGAGTCGCCGCAACGAGCAGCCCCGAGGTCACCGTCGGCGACGGCCCGCTGCGCGTCATCTCCGCCAACGCCGAGCAGATGTTCCTCGGCATTGCGCCTGCGCAGACTGCTCGCCTGCCGCGCTACAAGGGCGACCTCCTGCTCATCGAGCACTCCGCCGGCTCGCTTTCCTCGGAAACGGTTCAGAAGCGCTGGATGCGCAAAAACGAGCTTCTCGCCGACGCCGCCGAGCGCGCTTCCATCGCCGCCGCATGGCTGGGTGGCCGCGCGTATCCGCTCGATCGGCTCAACAAAGCCTGGACGCTGGTGATGGGCGGGCAATTCCACGACATCCTGCCCGGCACCGCCACGCCGAAGGCGTTTGAGTTCGCGTGGAACGACGACGTGATCGCCATGAACCAGTTTGCCGGCGTGCTGACCAGCGCCACCGAAGCCATCGCGTCCGGCTTGGACACGCAGACGAAAGGCACGGCGATCGTGGTCTACAATCCGCTGAACATCCCGCGCGAGGACGTTGTTGAAGCCGCGGTCCCTTTCCCGAGCGGCGCGGGGCGGACTGTTCGCGTTTTCAGCCCCGACGGCAAGGAAGTCCCCGCGCAGTTGATCGGCGTGAGCAAGGGCGTCGCGAAGGTTTTGTTTCTGGCTAGCGTGCCTTCCGTCGGGTTCGCCGTCTTCGACGTTCGGCTCGGCGAGGCTTTCCTTCTCAATTACGAAACGTCGCTTAAGGTCACCGAGTCGTCGCTCGAAAACGCGCGCTATCGCATCCGCGTGAACGAAGACGGTGACGTCGCCAGCATTTTCGACAAGAAGCTCGATAAGGAATTGCTCTCCGGGCCCGCGCGCCTCGCGTTCCAAACCGAAAAGCCCCACGATTGGCCGGCGTGGAACATGGATTGGGCGGACCAGCGAAAGCAGCCGCGCGGCTACGTCGGCGGCCCGGCCAGGATCCGCGTCGCTGAAAATGGTTTCGTTCGCGTCGCGCTCGAGATCGAGCGCGACGCCGAAGGCTCGCGGTTCGTTCAGACGATTCGTCTCTCCGCCGGCGACGCGGGCAATCGCGTGGAATTTGCCGACGTAATCGACTGGATAACGGGCGAGGCCGCGCTCAAAGCTACCTTCCCGCTGACCGCCTCGAATCCGAAGGCCACCTACAATTGGGACGTCGGCACCATCGAGCGCGCCACGAATGACGAGAAAAAGTACGAAGTCCCGTCGCACCAGTGGTTCGATCTCACCGATACGCGCGGCGCGTACGGCGTCACCGTGCTCTCCGACTGCAAGAACGGCTCGGACAAGCCCGACGACAGCACGCTGCGCCTCACGCTCCTCTACACCCCGGGCCTCGGCGGAGGCAACGGACGGGACTACAGCGACCAGACCTCGCAGGATTGGGGCCACCACGAATTCGTGTACGGCCTCGCCGCGCACGCCGGCGATTGGCGCCAGGGACAGACCGACTGGCAGGCGCTACGCCTCAATCAGCCGCTCATCGCCTTCGAGAGCCCGAAGCATACTGGAGCGCTCGGGAAGAATTTCTCGCTGCTGAGCCTCAACAGCAGCCGCGTGCGCGTCCTCGCTCTCAAGAGGGCCGAAGACAACGCCGAAATCATCGTCCGCGTCGTCGAAATGGACGGCAAGCCGGCGAAGGACGTCCGCCTCGCCTTTGCTGCTCCGGTTGTGGCCGCGCGCGAGGTCAACGGCCAGGAGTTTCCCATCGGTGCAGCGACGGTGGCGAAGGGCGAGCTGGTGACTTCGCTGACGCCGTATCAGCTCCGCACGTTTGCCGTAAAACTTGCCGCAGCCCCGCACAAAGCGGCCGCACCGCGGTCGCAGCCGGTCGCGCTGCCCTACGACCGCGCTGTCGCCACTCCGGACGCGCGCCCGGCGGAAGGCAGCTTCGATGGTCAGGGCCGCGCCCTGCCCGCGGAGATGTTGCCGCAGAAGCTCGACTACGCCGGCATCCAGTTCAATTTGGCTCCTGCGGGGACGGGAAAGCCGAATGCGGTGGTTGCCCACGGCCAGACAATCGCGCTCCCGCCGGGCAAATTCACACGGCTCTACGTGCTGGCCGCCGCGGCGAATGGCGACCAGCAAGCCACTTTCCGCGCCGGCGATACGCCCGTCGAGCTGACGATTCAGGATTGGACCGGCTTCATCGGCCAGTGGGACGACCGCGTGTGGAACATGAAGCAGGAGCTGCTGCCAGGCAGGGAACCGCCGCCGGGCACTCCGCCGGCCATCGCCGCGCAGATGCGCCAGCCGCGAACGCGAACGGTGACGGAATTTTCAGGTACCATCACGCCGGGCTTCATCAAGCGCGCGCCCGTGGCGTGGTTCGCTTCGCATCGCCACGCGTCCGACGGCACGAACGAGCCGTACGCCTATTCGTACCTCTTCGCCTACGCCATTGATGTGCCCGCGGGCGCGAAGACGCTGACGCTGCCGGAGAACGGCAACATCCGCATCCTGGCGGTTACCGTGGCGGACCAAGGCGCGCAGGTGCTCCCCGTCCAGCCGCTGTACGACACCCTGGCGCGGCCAGAGCACGAATAGGCCCGGCATCTAGGTGAAGAGAATAGCGCGCCTGAGAGATGAGCTTGCCTTGAGTCAACCGCAGGAAGCTCTGAATATCGTTGCTTAAACCTTGACATCCCGGTATACGCTTGATCCCTCCATGTAGGAAAGAAGCCGGGAGGAGATCTTCCGATGACGACCAGAGAGCAGCTCGAGGAACTCATCCAGAACCTGCGAACAGTCAGCAACAAGCAGGTAGAGCTTTTCGATCGCCTGCGACATGTCGAAGAGCGCGCAGATGCGCTCCTTGAGCGCGTCCGCAAGTGTGAAGACCGAACGCTTATTCTGGAAAAGACAGTCGCGCAAAAACCTGCCCGCTTGTAAGTCACGGCGGGTGGGGAGAATCCCTGCACACGACCCGCCGCATAGGCACCCCTAAAACGCAACTGGCAGCTGTTCCAGCCCGCGGAAGATCAACCCTTTACGCCAGCGGAGCGACTCCGGCGCCGCTGCAAGACGCAGATTGGGGAACCGGCGGAATAGCGTCGTCAAGGCAATCTGCGCTTCCAGACGCGCCAGCGGCGCGCCCAGGCAGAAATGCGCGCCCATGCCAAAGGCCAGGTGTTTGTTTGGCTCGCGCGCAATGTCCAAGGCTTCCGGGTCGGGGAACTGGGATTCGTCGTGGTTGGCCGACCCAATCACGGCCGATACCAGCTCGCCGCGCGGAATGGTCGCGGATCCGATGGTGACCTCTTCGCGCGTCATGCGTGCGCTGGCGACCTCCAAAGGGCTGCAGTACCGCAGGAGTTCCTCGATCGCCGGCTCGGCAAGCGCGGGGTTCTGCTGCAACCGGTCCCGCTGCTCAGGATGCTGGATCATGGCCAGCGTTCCGCTGCCAATCAGGTTGACGGTTGTTTCGTAACCGGCCAGGAGGAGCAGGAGAACCATGGAAAGCAGCTCATCTTCGCTCAGTTTGTCGCCCGCCTCCTCGGCCTGCACTAGCGCCGTGACCAGGTCGTCGCGCGGGCGGGCGCGCCGCTCCACGAACAGCGCGCGAAGGTGACGCATAGACAGCCACATCGTCGGGATAGCGCGCAGGAAATCGATTCCGGTGGAAACCGCAACGCTCCTCCGCGACCACGAATGGAACCGCAGACGGTCTTCCGGCGAAATCCCCAGCAGCTCGGCAATAATCGTGAGCGGGAGCGGCAACGCGTATCCGCGGACAAGCTCCATCCGCCCGCTGGGCGCTGCGGCGCTCAGCAGGTCATCGCATACGCTTTGCATCCGCTCGCGGAGTCGCTCGACCAGGCGCGGCGTGAACGCCTTGTGCACCAGGGTTCGCAAGCGCGTGTGGTCGGGAGGGTCGCGGTTCAGCATGTGGCGGGTGAGCGGCCCGGCGAAGCGGCGAAGTACCCACGGCATCCGCGGAGACCAATCATTCGCGAACCGCTCGTCCCTGAGCACCATAAGCACATCGTCGTAGCGGGTCACGAGCCACGTCCGCAGATTGACCACTCGGATGCGGTACGCGGGAGCTTCGGCGCGCAAACGCGCGTAGAACGGATACGGGTTGGCCTTGAATCGCCGGCTGGCAAGATCAGGCGCTTCGATCGAATCCACAGCGCGCCATCATACACCTGTCTCTCCACCGAGCCTGGCTGGTCGCGGGTCTGTTCTGCGAGGCGTCGAGACAGATTAGAGGTAAGCCCTGTGTAGAAGCGGCCGGTCGTCCTACTGCGGAGCACGTAAACAACGAACGTAGTCGAAATGGCGCGCCCGGGGAGATTCGAACTCCCGACCCTCTGCTTAGAAGGCAGACGCTCTATCCAACTGAGCTACGGGCGCGCGGCGTGTTGCGCACTGGAGCGATTCTAGCAGCAGCCGCGCGGGGCGAGAACGGAATTTGCGCGGCGTGCGCGGCGCGCAACCGCGGAGGGAGACTCCCCCTTGTCAGGCAAGCGAAGGAGACGTCGGCTGCCCGCAAGGCCAACCGGCTCACTTCAGATACGTCGCGAGCCAGTCGAGAAACGTTTTGTGCCAGAGCTCACTGTTCTGCGGCTTCGAGATCCAGTGGCCCTCGTCCGGGAAGAACAGCAGCTTCGACGGCACGCCCTGCCGCTGCAGCGCCGTGAACATCTGCAGGCCCTCGGTGTACGGCACGCGGTAGTCGAGCTCGCCGTGGATCACAAGCGTCGGGGTCTTGTACTTGCCGAATTCGCCGGCGTATTTGTGCGGCGACCACTTGTCGTAGGTGCCCGCGTTGTTCCACGGCGTCCCGCGCAGGTCCCATTCGGGGAACCACAGCTCTTCCGTCGCGCCGTACATGCTGTCGTTGTTGTAGGGGCCCGCGTGCGAGATCAGGCACTTGAAGCGGCCCTGCGTGTGCGACTCGAACCAGTTCATCATGTACCCGCCGTAAGAGCCACCCGCGGCGCACATGCGGTTTGCGTCAATGAAGGAATACTTTCCAATCACATAGTCGAGGCCCTTCATCAGGTCCACAAACACTTTGCCGCCCCAGTCGCCGCCAATCTCGTCGGTGAACTTTTGCCCGTAGCCCGTCGAGCCGCGCGGGTTGATCATCACCGCAACGTAACCCGGCGACGCAAACACCTGCGCGTTCCAGCGGTAGCCCCAGCTGTCGTTCCAGGCGCCCTGCGGGCCGCCGTGGACCAGGAACACCAGCGGGTACTTGCGCGAAGGATCGAAGTGCGGCGGGCGCAGCAGTAGGCCGTGCACCTTGGCTCCTTCGGCGCCATCGAACCAGAACGACTCCGGCTTCGGCAAATCGAGCGCGGCGAGCCTCTCGGCGTTATGCCGCGTCACCTGGCGCGCGCCGCTGCCGTCGGCGTTGGCGGCAAAGATCTCCGCGGGCATCACGAGGCTCGAGCGCGTGAAGACGAGCGCGCGGCCATCGCCGGAGAGAGAAATCGCCGTGTTGAAGCCCTCGCTGACGATGGCCTTTGGGTCGCTGCCTTCCGCGGCCGTTACCGCGTAGATAGGAGATTCTGCGCGGTCCTCAGCAACGAAGTAGATCGTCTTGCTGTCCCGCGACCACAGGATGCCGTCCACGCTGTGGTCGAACTTCTCGTTCACGCTGGTGTGCTTGCCCGATGCGCGGTCGTAGAGCATCAGGCGCCACTTGTCGGACTCATAGCCCGCGCGGGTCTGCGAGTGATAAGCGATGGAGCGGCCGTCGGGCGAATAGGCGGGCTGGCCATC
The DNA here is from genome assembly GCA_041497955.1 of Terriglobia bacterium. GTDB lineage: Bacteria > Acidobacteriota > Terriglobia > Acidiferrales > UBA7541 > JBGQHO01. The sequence goes on from JBGQHO010000041.1 coordinate 7,638, forward strand.
GAAGCCGGAATTCGTCGTGATGCGCTTCGGCCCGGCGCTGCCGTCTGCCGGGACCGTGAACAGGTCGCCGTTGGTGCTTGTGGCCTCGACCTTATCCGTCACGGCAGTGAAGCAGAGTTCTTTGCTGTCCGGCGAGAACGCGATGTCGCTCGCATCGCCGCGCTGCACCGGAGGCACGTCGTAATCCGCGCCGGGCGTGAGGTCGCGCGCCGCGCCGCCTTCGGCGGAAGCGATAAAGAGATGGCTGCGCGTACCGTCGCTCCACTCGTTCCAGTGGCGGTAGAGCAGATGATCGTAGATGCGCGCCTTCAACTTGCTCTTTTCCCGCGCGGATTCGCGCGCGCTGTTGCAGGCTTCGTCCTTGCAGTCGGGATAGACGTTCGACGTGAAGGCCACCCATTTGCCGTCGGGCGACCATTGCTGGTTGTCGGCGCCGGTGGAGAGCGTGGTGAGCTTCGTGGCCTCGCCGCCGTCGAGCGGGATCACGTAGATCTGTTGCGCACCGTCGCGGCTGGAGAGAAACGCGATCCTCTTCCCGTCTGGCGACCACTGCGGACGCGAATCGCGGCCGCTGCGCGTGAGCTGCCGCGGCGCGGAATCGCCCGAAGCGGCCACCACCCAGATGTTGCTCGCGTTGCGATTGGCTTCTTTGTCCGGCAGCGTAACGCGGTAGGCCACCCGCTTGCCGTCGGGCGAAACCTGCGGCTCGGCGACGCGCTGGAAAGAAATCAAGTCATCGAACGTGATCGCGCGCTTGTTCGTTTGCGCGGCGGCGCTCGCGGCCAGCGCGAGGACGCACAAGATCAGAGCAGAGTGTTTCAGGCGGTTCATGGTTTCTCTCCGAAGGATGCGGCTTCTCGGACACAAGACAGCCTCGCATGATTACATGTTCCGCGCAGGTTTCCAAGGTTTCGCCCCGGAGCTGAGGCCGCCACCCAGCAGGAGCCGCAGCTACCTCGGTAGCGGCATGCCGACGGCCCAGATGTAGCCGTCCGGATCGGTCACGATGACGTCGCGCCAGCCGTGCGGTTTGTCCACCGCGGGCTGAACCACCACAGCGCCGCGCGCCCGCGCGCGGGCTTCGACTTCGTCCGGGTTCACGCCGAACAGGCGCAGCTCCGCTCCGGTGCCGCGCTCAGTCGCGCCATGCACGCGCGCGTAGAGCGGGTGCCCGTCGTACGCGTGGTCGGCGTGGAGCATGAATTTCCAGCCCGCGAACTCGAGCGCGGCAAAATCCGGATCGGAATAGACCACCACTGCTCCCAAGACATCCCGGTAAAACGCCACCGAGCGCGCGACGTCCCGCACGAGCAGGTTCACGGAAAACTTTGGCAGCGAGCGGCCGTAGTCGTCGGCCGGCATCCAGGGATCGCGGGTGCGCGTGCTCGTCATGGCTCCTCCCCGCGCATCATCGCACACTCAACGGTGATTCGTGCCGTCCTCACCGCCGGCGAGTTCACCTGGGTTCGGCCAAAATGGCCCGCTTTTCTTGAGTCATTTGTCGCCGTTGCAGGAACCGGACCACCGGCCAGGGGAGCTACTAGGAGGAGCGCCGCACCCGCACCCACAGCCAGGTGATGAGCGCCAGGGCCATGGTGACGAGGACGACGATCAGCTCGCCTTTGTGCATGCGCACGATTAGGACCGTAGCGAACAAAGTGCCGAGCACGGCCCAAACGGTTCCCGCCGGAAGGCGGTACGCGGCCGCGTTGGGCTGCTTCTGCCGCAACACGGGCAGCGCCGCGCACACCAGGCCGTAGCCAAACAGCCGCGCGACCGCCGACAGCAGCAGATTCCAGCGGAAAGTGCCGCCCCAGGCGAGCGCCCAGAGAATCAGCGTGTAGACCAGAATCGAAACGTGCGGCGTGCGGAAGCGCGGATGGATCGTGGCGAAAAAGGCAGGGAATTCGCCGCGCTCCGCCAGGGCGTAGGTGAGCCGCGGCGTATTCAACGTCATCGCGCTCAGGTAGCCGTAGAGCGAGACCAGGGCCACGGCGGAAATCACACGCGCGCCGCCAGGGCCAAGCATGACGTGCGCGGCGGCAGCGATGGGCCGGGCGGTCGCGCTCGGGTCGGGCAGCGTGTGGATCACGACGACCTGCACGAGTGTGTAGAGCGCCGTCACGGTCAGCAGCGCGACGAGAAGCGCAAACGGAGCGTCGCGCCGCGGGTCTTTCGCCTCGCCCATCGGGATGAGACCCGCTTCGAAGCCGCCGTAGGCAAACACGAGCAACAGCATCGCTTCAGACCAACTCGACAGCGTGCCGTGGGGCAATGACGCAGGCGCTCCCGTGCCATGCCCGGCGAGCAGATACACAATGCCCGCACCCGCAAAGGAGAAGAGCGCCAGAAGCTTCGCCACGGTGAACGCGGTGCTCAGCCGCGTCCCAGCCCCTACGCCCGCATAGTTAATGGCTCCGATGATGCCGACCAGCAGAGTGATGATCGCGGCCCGCGGAACGGGCTCGATCGCTCGCGGCCAGAGCTCCGCCAGGTACGTGACAAACAGATTCGCTCCCGCTGCGGCAGCCGTCAGGCGCATCAGCCAGGAAAGCCAGCCCACTTGGATGCCCACGAACGATCCGAAGGCCGCGCGCGTGTAGAGATACGGCCCGCCCGCCTCGCGGAATTGTGACGCCACCTCCGCAAAGCACGCCATGATCACGCCCATCCCCAGCGCCGCAAGCAAGTAGGCCAGCGGGCTCGCACCGCCCACCAGGCCCGCTACGACCGAAGGCAGGCCAAAGATGCCGCTTCCAATGATGGAATTGATCAGCAGCGCCGCGAGCGACCAGCGGCCGATGGCGCGAACCAGCCCGGCCTTGTCCGGCGCGCTCACGGCGTATCGGGGGGAGGAGGAATGGCGCCGCCGTATTCCGTCAAGATACACCGCTACCTTGGGATCAACGACTGCGGAAACAGAAGTGATCGTGACCGGCTACTGTGCCCCTGAGCAGGCGTCAAGCCATAGCTCCTACTGCCCGGAGCCGGCGGGCGTGACGCCGAGCCGCCAGAAGAGAAAACTCAACTGGTCGGTGTTCTCGTCCACGAGCTTGCTCACCGGTGTGCCGCCGGAGTGGCCGGCCTTCGTATCGTAGTGCAACAGGATGGGATTGTTCGATGCGTTGGCCGCTTGCAGCAGCGCCGCCATCTTACGCGCATGCAGCGGCGCCACGCGCGTATCCGAGTCGCCGCTCGTGAGCAGCACGGCCGGATACTTCGTCCCCGGCTTCACGTGATGGTAGGGCGAGTAGGCGTAGATGTACTTGAACTGCTCGGGATCGTCGGAAGAGCCGTACTCCGGCACCCACCAGCGCGCCACGAGGAACTTGTGGTAGCGCACCATATCGAGCAGCGGATAGGCGCAGATCACCGCCCCATACAGCTCGGGGCGCTGCGTCAGCGCCGCGCCGACGAGCAGGCCCCCGTTGCTGCCGCCGAAGATGGCCAAGCGCGAGGGCCGCGTGTACTTGTTCTGGATCAGCCATTCCGCCGCAGCGATAAAGTCGTCGAACACGTTTTGCTTTTTCCCTTGCATGCCCGCGCGATGCCACTCTTCGCCGAACTCGCCGCCGCCGCGCAGGTTGGGCAGGGCATAGACGCCGCCGCTCATGATCCACGCCGCCGCGCGCGTGCTGAATGCCGGCAGCTCGCTCAGATTGAAGCCGCCGTAGCCGGTCAGGAGCGTAGGGTTGGAGCCGTCGAGCTTGATGCCTTTGGCGTACACCAGGAACATGGGGATCTTCGTGCCGTCCTTCGAGGCGTACCAGACCTGCCGGACTTCGTACTTGTCGCTTTCGATGGGCACCTGCACCCGCCCCCAGACCTCCTGCGTGCCCTTCGCCAGGTCGTTGCGGTAGATCGTGGTGGGGATATGGAAGGAGTTGAACGAGTAGAAGGCTTCGCTGCTATCCCACCTCCCCGCGAAGCCGGACACAGAGCCGATTGCGGGCAGCGCCACGTCACGCACGAACTTTCCGCCCGGCTCGAAGACCTTCACGCGCGAGCTGGCGTTCTGCGTGTAGGTAACCACGAGTTTCCCGCCGACCAGGTCCATGTTCTCGATCACCGCGTCGCTTTCCGGTACCACCTCGCGCCAGTGGTCGCGCGAAGGATTCTTTAGGTCCACAGCCAGGATGCGGTTCTTCGGTGCCTTCCAGTTCGTATGCAGGAACATCGTGTCGCCCGCCACGTCGGGGAAAAAGCGTGACGCAAGGTCGTTCACAATCGGCGTGATGGGGCCCTTGTTCGCGATGTCCTGGACGTACACCTCGGTCTTGTCGGCGGCGGACCCGTACAACACGATGATGACCAGGTGACGGCCGTCTTCGGAGAGCCCTGCGACCAGGATCTTGTCTGGGCCGTAATCCTTGCCGAACACCTCCGCGTCGGCAGCAACTTCGGTGCCGAGCTTGTGGTAGAAAACTCGCCCTCCCGCCGGCGTCATCTTCACGTAGTAGAGGCCGCTCTTGTCGGGCAGGAGCAAGGCGGAAAAATACCGCGCGCGCGGGAGCTGGTCCGGCAATTCCTTGCGCGCGTCGACGTCCATCACCCGCAGCGCGGTTTCATCTTCGCCGCCCTTGCGGATCGCATAGACCAGCAGCTTGCCATCTTTCGAAACGCCGCGCACCCCCACCGTGATCGTGTGGTCCGGGCTCATCGGCAGCGGGTCCACGAGCAGTTCGTCTTTGCCGCGCGGGCCCTGGCGCATGTAGATCTGCGACTGATCCTGCTCCGCCCCGCGCTTGGAGAAGAAGTAGCGGCCGTTGCGCTCGGTGGGCAGGCCGATGGAATCCACCTTGAGCAAGGCTGCGACGCGCTGCCGCAGTTGTTCGCGGCCCGGAATCTGGCTGATGAGCGAATTCGTGTACGCGTTCTGTGTGTCAATCCATGCCCGGGTCTCCGGCGCGTCCTGGTCTTCGAGCCAGCGGTAAGGGTCTGTGATTTCGACGCCGTGCAGCACTTCCTTGACGTTGTCGGTGCGCGTCGACGGCGGAGTCTTCGGCGCCGACTCGTCCCCCTGCGCGCGCAGGCCCCGCCCCGGAACCGCAAGCGCCGCAACCAGCGCGAGGACCAGCGCGGCCAGCGCCGGCCACGTGCGCCACACGCGTCGCGTCATTCTCTTTGAGAATTCCTTTACTTCCTGCCGTGCCATGCGGATCGCTCCTTTTCCTTTGCGGGCTCGCCTATGGGGCGGTCCGCGGACGCGTGATTTGTTCCAGCAAATCCGGGCGCGAGGCGTCGCGCTCGAGGTGCGGATAGCGCTGGCCGCCGTGGTAGTCCACGCGGTGGGTCTCAAAGAACTCCGCGTTCTCAACCAGCAGCTCGATGGGCGCGGAGCCGCTCTTCGCGGCCTGGATCGCGGCGCGGAGCACCTCCGGCGACCACCGGCGGCCGTTTACCGCGATCAACTTCATTCCAGGTGCGATGCCTGCTTTCGCGGCCGGCGAGTCATGGATCACGTCCGTCAGGCGGCCGTCATCGCTGGTGTTGTCGTGGTGCAGAATCAGCCCCAGCGAGAAGCGCACATCGGTGGTGTCGGTGACCTCTTCGATGGCGCGCTGGTAGGCGTTCATCTGGTCCGTGTACACCAGTTTCCACCCGCTGGCTTCGAGCCCGCCGAGGGGCGCGCGGGTGCCGGTGGAATCGAGCCGCGCGCGGAGGAAGCTGCGCCAGTCGTAGGGCGTCACCTGGTTCAGCGTCTTCACAACGTCGTCGAACGTGTAGGGCACCACGGCCGGCGGGCCGCTCTGCCCGCCATGGAAGCGCTTGCAGAAGTCGTCCAGCGAGCTCTGGCCTTGCGTCTGGCGGCGGATGATCGTATCCGCTTCCAACCAGATCAGGGTGCTCTCATCATAGAAATCCGTCGTGCGCCGCCACGAGCTCCACGCGTTGGGCGAGCCGTACAAATCCTGCGCGGCCACGGCCGTATCCTGGAGAGGCCGCCACTCGCGGCCCGGCCAGTGGTCCAGATACGCCGCAACCCAGGCCAGATGCTCGCGGCCCATCTCCGGCGGACGCATGCCGCTGCGTGCGCTGAGCACTTCGCCGATGTACTGCGTCAGGCCCTCATAGACCCACAGGAGCTCGCCGCGCATCGGCTCGTCGAAGTTCGGAGTGGCCAGGCCGGCGGGGCGCCGGTACTTGCCGTTCCAGGAGTGCGTGTATTCGTGCGGGAGCAGTCCGGCAAAGAGGGTGTACTGGTCCGGGTCGAGGAACGCGCGCTCGGCAGAGCGGTTGTCGCTCGATTCGTGGTGCTCGAGGCCGAAGTGCTGCACGTGGTCGCTCAGCGCCAGAAGCAGATCGTAATGGCGGTAGTGGCGCGCGCCAAACAAGGCGCCCGCTTCGGCCACCAGCCGCTTCAGGTGCGCTTCGACTTCCGGGCTCATCGCCAACGATTCGGCGCTGTCTCCGGCCAGGTCAATGTAATGCGCGGGCGTTTGCCCGGGGCTGAGGTCCACGCGGCGGAAATGCGCGCCGGCGATCACCGGCGAATCCACAAGCGTCGTCAATGAAACGGGCTGGAAGCGGATTTCCGCGCCGGACTCCGATTGCACAGGCAGCGCCGTGCCGAAGCGCCAGCCGGCGGGCAGGGTGAGGCTCGCCAGGAAGGTCACGTCGTCGGTGCGGCTGCCCTGCGGGTAGAGCAGGACCTGGTTCCATTCGAGCACGGCCAGTTGCGCCGTGGATGCCGCGCTCGCAGAGAAGTGGCCGCCGCCAACGGGAGAGAGGTAGTCGAGCGTCACCTCCAGCGAGCTCGCGCCCGCGGGAACTTCCACGTGGATGGCGAACATGTCCACGTCGTCGCGCCGCCACGCGAGCGGCTTGCCTGCGGCCGTGAATTTCAATCCGGCGAAATCCACGACGGGCCCCGTCGGCCCGTGCTCGCCAGGAATCCACTTGGGATAGACGAGCGTGAGCGGACCCGCCTTCGCAGGAATCTCCAGCCGCGCGTGGAACAGGCGTTTCGGCGCCTCGCGCAGGTCCACCTGCAGGCGGATCGGCGGATCTGCAGCCCATGCGCTCGCAGCCAGCAAGAGAATCGCCGTCAAGAGCAAGAGCCGACGCAATGATCGTTGAGCAAGTTTGCCCATCATGTCTCCAGTTGAAAGAGTCGCGCGCGATGATAGTTTGAGGAGCGCGCTTCCGCAAGAAGCGAATGCCGGACGGGCGCTTACGCCACCGGCGTGGCCGTCTTGCGTGGAGGATTGAAGAAGGGAAGCGGCACAACTGTTGCGCCGACGCGGTGGCGCACGGCCTCAACGGTGTATTCGATTTCGAGCCGCGTGCCCGCGCCGGCGTGCTCGCTCGCAACGCTCGCGAGTGCAATCAGCTTCTTCAGGGTGGGCGACCACGTCGTGGACGTTGCTTTGCCGATCTGCCCGCCGGATCGGTACACCGGCACATGTACGCGCGAAGCGATGCTCGGCGCTTGCGGCGCCAGCCCGAGCTCCTCGTAGAGCCGCTCCACGTCCGGCCAGTTCACTTCGAGCCCCACGAGCTGCCGCTTGCTGCCTCGGCTGTGTTCTTGTTCGAGCGCCGCGCGGCCCACGAAGTTCTCCTTATCGAGGTGTACCAGCCGGCCGAGGCCGATTTCGTACGGAGAATACTTCTGCGATGGGATCAGCGCCTTCTTGCTGCTCGTGTAGTCCACTTCGATCAGCAAAAGGCCCGCTTCGATGCGCGCGATATCGAGCGCGATCATGCCCACGGCGTGAATGTCGAAGGCGCGCCCGGCATGCATCAGCGCGTCCCAGATTTTGCCGGCGTCGTTCCACGGCATCCAGATTTCGTAGCCCAGGTCGCCGGTGTAGCCCGTGCGCGAGATGTCCACGGGCACGCCGGCGATCGTGCCGCTCGTCAATCGGTAATATTTCAGGTTCGCAAGGTCCGCGTCCGCCGCGCGCATCAGGATCTTTGCCGAAGTCGGCCCCTGCAACGCGAGCGCCGCAACTTCAGTGCAGATGTCTTCAATCTTGACGTCGAGGCCGAGCGCGTTCTGGTGGAACCAGCGCAGGCTCGGGTCGGCAGCCGTCCAGCGGTACGTGTTCTCGCCGAGCCGCGAGATCGTGCCGTCGTCAATCACCTTGCCCTGCGGGTCGCACCAGCAACAGTAGATCACCTGTCCGGCGGCCACCTTGCGGATGTCGCGCGCAATCACGCGGTTGACGAGCTTCGTCGCGTCGCTCCCGGTGATCCGGTACTTGTAGAGCGGCGAAACGTCAATCAGCGCGGCGGCGTTGCGGATGGCGTTGTACTCCTGCTCGTGGTGCGTCTCGTAGACGCTCACCGCGTAGTAGCCCGACCATTCGCGGTAGCTCAGGCTCTCGCAAAGCTGGAAAGTGCGTTCGTGGACGGCGGTTCCGACAGGCATCGCTCGCCTCCTGCGCCAAGGGATCGCCGCGAATTATAGTGACCGGGTCCGAAGTCCACAAGCAAGCGCTTGTCCGGCGGACGCACGGCCCATAGAATGGCGCGTCGCTCGGACTCCGAAGGAAGACAACGCTTGAGCACCCGGTACGACGTCATCGTGATCGGCGGCGGGCACAACGGCCTGGTGAACGCCGCCTATCTGGCGCGTGCGGGCAAAAGAGTCGTCGTGCTCGAGCGAAGGCACGTGCTTGGCGGCGCCGCGGTCACCGAAGAGATCTTTCCCGGCTTCAAGTTCTCGGTGTGCTCCTACGTCGTTTCGCTGCTGCGCCCGGAAATCATCCGCGAGCTTGACCTTCCGCGCCACGGCCTGGAAATCCTCCCGCTCGACGGCACGTTCACGCCGATGCCCGATGGCAACCACCTCTGGCGCGTGAACGACCACGCCAAGACGCGCCGCGAACTTTTGCGCCACTCCGCGCTCGACGCCGAAGCGTACGAGGAATTCGGCAAGACGATGGTCGAGATGTGCCGCTGGGTGAAGCCGCTGCTCAGCCTGGTGCCGCCCGACCCGACCTCGCTCCACCCGCGCGATCTGAAAAAGCTGCTCTTCCTCGGCCGCCACTTCCGCGATCTCTCCTCCGAGGACAAGTACACGCTCATTCAGATCATGACCATGGGCGCCGCGGAGTTCCTCGACCAGTGGTTCGAGACCGACGTGCTCAAGGCCACGATGTCGGCCTCGGGCATCATCGGCACGTTCCTCGGCGTGCGCTCGCCCGGCACGGCCTACGTGCTGCTGCACCACTACATGGGCGAGATTGACGGCGCGTTCCGCGCCTGGGGCTTCAGCCGCGGCGGCACGGGCAGCATTTCCCTCGCCATCGCGGCGGCGGCGCGCGAAGCCGGCGCAGAAATCCGCACCGAAGCGCCCATCGCGAAGATCCTTCTGAAGAATGGCCGCGCCGCTGGCGTGGCGCTCGCGAACGGCGACGAAATCTTCGGCAAGGTCATTTCCTCGAGCGTCGATCCGCGGCAGACGTTTCTCAAAATGATGGTGCCGGAGCAGTTGCCCGGCGAGTTCGTCGAAGAGGTCGAGCGCTACAAGTTCCGCGGCTCGTCGGGCAAGGTGAACCTTGCGCTGGACGCGCTGCCGGAGTTCACATGCCTGCCCGGGGCGGGTGCGCACCTGCGCGGCGCAGTTTCGATCTCGCCGAGCGTCGAATACATGGAGCGCGCTTACGACGACGCCAAGTACGGCGACTTTTCCCGCCAGCCGTACATTGACATCGTGATTCCCAGCCTCACCGATCCCTCGGTGGCGCCGCCGGGCAAGCACGTGATGTCGTGCTTCGTGCAGTACGCGCCTTATAAGCTGCGCGAAGGCACGTGGGACGAGAAGCGCGAGGCCTTCGGCGACACGGTCATCGGGACAATCTCCCAATACGCGCCGAACCTGAAGAAGATCATCGTCGGCCGTCAAGTGCTCACGCCGCTCGACTTCGAGCGCGAGTGGGGCCTTTCCGAAGGCAACATTTTTCAGGGCGAGCTTTCCCTCGAGCAGTTGTTCTTCCTGCGGCCGGTGCCGGGCTGGGCGCAGTACCGCACGCCGGTTCGCGGCCTCTACATGTGCGGCTCGGCCACGCATCCCGGCGGCGGCATCATGGGCGCGCCGGGACGCCTCGCCGCGCTTGAAATCCTCAAGGATTGGCAGCGGGGGAAGGTCTGACCGTGGCGCAGGTGCGCGATATCGTCATCATCGGCGGAGGCCACAACGGCTTGGTCGCGGCATTCTATTTCGCGCGCGCCGGCCTGAAGCCGCTCGTGCTCGAGCGCCGCGCGACGGTCGGCGGCATTGCGGTCACCGAGGAGTTTCATCCGGGCTTCCGCTGCTCCGCGCTGGCGCATGTTTGCGAGCCGCTGCGCGCCGATGTCGCGCGCGACCTGCAGCTCGAGAAATCCGGCCTGGAGATGATTCGTCCCGAGGCGCAGGTCGCTGCTCCCGCGCCGGACGGACGTGCGCTCGTCCTTTTTTCTGACCCCGCGCGTTCGGCTGCGGAGATCGCGAGGTTTTCGCGGCGCGACGCGGAGCGGTTCGCAGAGCTCGCAGGCGTCCTGCAAAAGTTGCGCGGCATCGGCGAGCGGTTCATGTCCACAACGCCGCCGGATCTGAACGCCACGAATGGCAAGGACCTGTGGAGCCTCTTGGGCCTCGGCCGCGCGGTTCGCGGGCTGGGCAAGCGCGACATGCTACGCTTGCTGCGCTGGCCCCCGATGCCCATCGCGGATCTGGCTACGGAGTGGTTTGAGAGCGAGCCGCTCCAGGCGATCGTTGCGGCGCGCGGAGTCTTCGGCACTGCGCAAGGGCCGTTCGCGCCTTCCTCGAGCGCGGTCCTGCTGCTGCGCGCGATGGCCGACCCCGTGCCGGTGGGTGCGACGGCGTTCCCGCGCGGCGGGATGGGCGCGCTGACGCAGGCGATCGCGCAAGCCGCCACGCGCGCGGGCGCCGAGATTCGCACAAACGCCGAAGTCGCGCAGGTCATCGTGAAAAACGGGGCCGCGAACGGCGTCGTGCTCGCGAACGGAGAAGAAATCGCGGCCTGTGCTGTCGTTTCGAATGCCGACCCGAAGCGGACGCTACTGGGGTTGGTGGACCCCACGCACTTCGATCCCGACTTTGTCGCCAAGGCGCAACACTACCGCGCGTCCGGCACGCTGGCCAAAGTGAATCTTGCGCTCTCAGGTCTTCCGACGTTTCCATGGGCAGCAACGCCGGACTTACTGCGCGGCCGGATCCACATCGGCCCAACCGTCGAATACCTCGAGCGCGCGTCCGATGCTTCGAAATACGGCGAAGTCTCTGCGCAACCGCACCTCGAAATCACGATTCCTTCGCTCTCCGACGCTTCGCTTGCGCCGCAGAGTTGCCACGTGATGTCCATCTGGGTGCAGTACGCGCCGTACCGGCTCAAGAGCGGGGATTGGGCGGCGCAACGCGAAGCGCTGGGCGACCGCGTGGTTCGCCTGCTTAGCGCATACGCGCCGGACTTGCCCGCGTTCATCGTGCACCGCCAGGTACTCACGCCGCTCGATCTCGAGCAGGCGTACGGCCTCACGGGAGGGCACATCTCCCACGGCGAGTTGGCGCTCGACCAACTCTTCGTTGCGCGCCCGCTGGTCGGCTGGGCGCGTTACCACACGCCCCTCCGCGGGCTCTACCTCTGCGGCTCCGGCACGCACCCCGGCATCGGCCTGACCGGCGCTTCGGGCGCCAACGCCGCCCGCGAAGTCCTCGCCAGCCTCCGCCGCTAGCTTGTCGCATGCCCACCCGCACGTTAGAATGGTGTGTTGCGCCCTTTTGGGGAGGATTTCCCTGATGGTCACTGCGGAAGCAAAAGTCCAGCGCGGCGAATTCACAAACGAGCCGCTCACCGATTTTTCCAAGCCGGAAAGCCGCCGCGCGATGGAAGAGGCGCTGAAGAAAGTCGCCGCGGAGTTGGGCAAGGATCATCCGCTCATCATCGGCGGCCAGGAGATTCTCACCGAAGACAAGCTGCGCTCGCTCAATCCTTCGCGCCCGAGCCAGGTCGTGGGCCTCTTCAGCAAGACGAGCGTCGACCTCGCCAAGCGCGCCGTCGAAGAAGCCGACAAGGAATTTGCGTCGTGGAAAAGGGTCCCGGTGAAAGAGCGCGCGGAGATCATTTTCCGCACGGCGGATATCTTGCGCCGGCGCAAGTACGAAATGTCTGCGTGGCTCTGCTATGAAGTGGGCAAGACGTGGCCGGAAGCCGACGCCGACACGTGCGAGTTGATTGATTTCTGCGAGTTCTACGCGCGCGAGGCGCTGCGCTACTTCGGCCCGCAGCCGGTAACCCCGGTGAAGGGCGAGAAGAACAAGCTGGTGTACATCCCGCTGGGCGTGGGCATCGTGATTCCTCCGTGGAATTTCGCGGCGGCGATCATGGGCGGCATGACGGTTGCGGCGCTCGTCACGGGCAACACGGTGGTGCTGAAACCTTCCAGCGATTCGCCTGCCGTGGCGTGGGTTTTCCTGCAAATGCTGCACGAGGCCGGCCTGCCGAAGAATGCGGTGCAGTTCTGCCCAGGCTCGGGCGGCGCGATGGGCGACACCGTGGTGCAGCATCCGAAGACGCGCTTCGTTGCCTTCACCGGCTCCAAGGAGATCGGCCTGCGCATCAGCGAGCTCGCGGCCAAGCCGCAGCCCGGCCAGGTCTGGATCAAGCGCACGGTGCTCGAGATGGGCGGCAAGGACGCCATCATCGTGGACGATGAAGCCGACGTGGATGCGGCGGTCGAAGGCGTGGCCGTTTCGGCGTTCGGCTACCAGGGCCAGAAATGCTCGGCGTGCTCGCGCGCGATTGTCGGGGAGAAAATCTACGACGCGTTTCTCCAAAAGCTGGCCGAGCGCGTCAAGAAGATCAAGGTAGGTCCAGCCGAGGATCCCTCGAACTACATGGGGCCGGTCGTCAACAAGGGCTCGATGCAGTCCATCCTGGAGTACATCGAAGTGGGCAAGAAAGAGGGGCGGCTCTTGACCGGCGGCGGGCCCGCGAAGGTCGAGGGCGCGGACGGCTACTTCATCGAACCCACGGTGATCGCGGACATCAAGCCGAAGTCGCGCCTGGAGCAGGAAGAAATCTTCGGCCCGGTTCTCGCGGTGATCAAGGCGAAGGATTTCGACCAGGCGCTGGAAATCGCCAACGACACCGAGTTCGGACTCACCGGCGCCGTGTATTCGCGCAATCCGAAGAAGCTCGAGCGCGCCGCGCAGGAATTTCACGTCGGCAACCTCTACCTCAACCGCAAGTGCACCGGCGCGTTCGTCGGCGGGCATCCCTTCGGCGGGTTCAACATGTCGGGGACGGATTCGAAAGCCGGCGGGCGGGACTACCTGCTGCTTTTCCTGCAGGCCAAGTCAGTGGCAGAGAAGATTACAAGCTAGCCTTTTTTTTCAGCAGGACGTACGCGGGATAGCTTGCGCCGAGCAGAAGAAGCGCCCAGAGCGTGTTTCGCGTATCGCCTGCCACCGCTCCGGCTAGAAACAAAACCGAACCCACCAGCACGAGCGCCGTCGTCCACGGGTATCCCCACGCGCGGTAGGGCCGCTGCGCTTCCGGCTCGCTCCGGCGCAACACGAGAAGTGAGACAAACGAGAGCGCGTAGTTTGCGACGAAGAAGAACGCCAGCACGGCAATCACTTTTTCAAACGTTCCGCTGAGCAGCAGAAGCACCGCAACCCCGGCGCTCGCGAACAGGGCAACCGTCGGCGTTCCGCCTCGGTTGACGGCGACCGCGCGGCGGCTGACCAAGCCATCGCGGCTCATGGCGAAGAGGACGCGCGTGGCCATCAGGTGATTCGCGTTCACCCCGCTCAACAGCGCGAGCACGACCACGGCGCGGATGATCTGGTCGCCGTGCGCGCCAAAGACCGCGCTGGCGGCGGTGCCAAGGGCAAAGTTGTCTCCGGCGATGCGCGAGAGGGGCAGAATGTACACCAGCGCGAGGTTCACCAGCAGGTAGATTCCCAGGATCGAAAGCACGCCCGCGAACATCGAGCGTGGGACGTCACGCCCCGGCTCGCGCACTTCTTCGCAGAAATAAATCACGCCATCCCAGCCATCATAGGTGTAGATGACTCCCTGCAGGCAAATCACCGTCGCAAACACAAGCGCGAGCCCCACCGGCGCGGCGGCGGGCGGCGCGGCGGCCGGAGCATGCGCGCCCCCGAATGCAAAGCAGGCCGCCACGACGGCGAGGAATGCGAGCGCTTTGAGCAGGGCTGTGATTTCCTGCGTGCGGCTGCCCCAGCGCAGCCCGCGCCATTGCAGCAGCGCGAATACGATGACGACGACGAGCGCAACGCCCAGCTTATGCCCGGCGAAGGCGGGAATCAGCACCTCGAGGTATTCGCCGATGACGATGGAGACCGCGGCGGCCGCGCCGCTCGTCGAAATCCAGTCGCTCCAGCCCACGACGAAGCCCGCATAGTCTCCCAAAGCGCGTCGTGCGAAGTTGTACTGGCCTCCGGAGCGCGGGATCATGGCGCCCAGCTCGGCAAGTTGGAAGGCGCTGAGCAGCGCATAGAGTCCGCCGAGCACCCACACGCCGAGGAAGAGCCACACATTCGGCAGCCGCGCGGCGATTTCGCCGGGCGTGCGTACGATGCCCGCGGCGATGGCATCGCCGACGGCGATGGCGATGCCGAAGCCGATGCCGAGAATGCGCAGCAGCCCCCCGCGGCTGCCTTCGGCGGCAATCGGCGCTGAAGAAGCGGCTGGCAAAATTGAACTCAATCAGCGAAGCGCGGCGAGCGCCGCGATGTGCTCAGGCGTGGTGCCGCAGCAACCGCCCAGGATGCGGCCGCCCATCTGCTTCCACTCGGCGGCGGCGCTCTGGTAGGCCGGCGGGGGATATTCGTCGGTGAAGAGCCACTCGGGGGGATCGAAGCGCCCGATATGCGCGTAGGCGCCGGTGGGCACGTGCGCGTGCGGGGCGAGTTCCTTCATTCCGGCCGTGATGTCGTTGGGCGGCGCGCAGTTCAGCAGGATCGCGCCGACGCCGCGAGGCTCGAGCTCCTGGGCGGCTTGCTGCATCGTTTCGCCGGTGAAGAGCCGCCCGTGCTCGTCGGGCACAAAGCTGATCCAACAGGGCAGGCCGAGCTCGGTGGCCACTTCGAGCGCGACGCGCGCTTCGCCGATGCTGTTCACCGTTTCGAGCAGCACCAGATCAGCGCCCGAATCCGCGACCACCTGGAAGACCTCGCGATACTCCTGCCGCGCCTGCTCTCCGGAAGGCGCCAGATCGGGGCGGAAGCACCATTCGAGCGTCGTAACCGCCGCGGCCACGGCCACGGGCCGCGCCGCGCCGACTAGCGTGCGCGCTTCGACGGCCAGCTTCACCGATGCCGCGAGCAAGAGGTCGGCGCGGGTATCCAGATCGGGCGCGCCGATGTGACGGCGATGCGCTTCATCGCGGAAGTGGTTGAAAAGTGCGCGGCGGCAAAGCTGAAAACTGTTCGTGCTGATCACGTCCGCGCCGGCGCGGATGTAGTCTTCATGGATGCCCCGGACGAATGCCGGGCGGCTGGTGAGCTGGTGGTCGGCCCAGGTGACGTTGCGGCGCAAAATCTCCGTGCCGATGGCGCCGTCGAGCACGACGATCTCGCTGCGACCCAGCCTTTCGGCGATGGCCGCGTACGTTTGAGTAGGGATCATGCCGGAGCACCCTTTCCGCCATCTGCCAGCGCCGCGCGAAGCGCGGCGATGTGCGCGGGCGTGGTGCCGCAGCAGCCGCCCAGAATCGCCGCGCCGCTCGTGCGCCAGAGCTTCGCCTCGGCGGCGTAACGCTCCGGCGACCAGGCGTCCGCCTCAATGAACTGGGGGAAGAAATCGAACTTCCAACTTGGCGGCGAAAATCGCCCGCTTTGCGCGAAGCCGCCGATCGGCAGCGAACTCCCGGCCAGGCGCCTGATCGCGCGTGTGACATCGGGTGGCGGCGCGCAGTTCACCAGCACTGCTTCGGCGCCGCCGCGCTTCACCTCGGCCACGGCTGTGTCCAGCGGCTCGCGGCTCAGCAATTCGCCCTCGGGGCCCAGTACAAAGCTCACCCACACGCGCAGGCCGCTGATGCGGCCGGCCGCGAGCGCCGCGCGCGCCTCGCGAATTGTGTTCATGCTTTCCAGCAGCAGAAAGTCCACACCTGCATCCGCGAAGACGCGCGCGAGCTCTTCATGCTCGCGCCGCGCGATATCTTCTGCGGGGGCGAGGTCCGGCCGGAAGCAGTGCTCAAGCGGCGAGAGCACGCCCGCGATAGCCACGTCCTTTTCGCGGCCTGCCTTCGCCCGGGCTTTGCGCGCAAGCTCAACGGCAGTGCGCAGCAGCCGCGGCACGAGATCTTCAAGCCCCGGCGCGCCGATGTGCCGCATGTGCTCGCGATTGCGAAAGACGTTCAGGTAGACGCGCGGATTGAGCTGGAATGTATTCGTGCGAATGACGTCGGCACCGGCGGCGATATACTCGGCATGAAGCTGCTGGACGGCCGCGGTGTCGGTCAGCAGGCCGTGCTTGCGCCAGCGCACGCCGCGCCGCACAAGCTCGGTGCCGAGCGCGCCGTCGAGCAGGACAGGCTTGCCGGCGCGGATCCGGTCGCGGATGGGTGCGTACATGCGCTTGCCTGGAAAGGCCGCGCCATCATAGTGAACAGCCGGGCAGTTTTCAATTGCAGAAGATGAGAAAGGAAGTTTCTCGAGCCGGTGGGGGGAACACGCCGGCTCGAGGTGCGGGGAAGGCGGTTACTGCTGCGGGCGCTTTTCGGCGCTGACCGGCCGGATCGGCTTCGCATCCTCGCGCGGCGTCATCGAGATCACCAGATACTCGCGCTCCTTGCCGTCGCCTTCGGGATTCCGGAGCAGCAGCTTGTCTTTGTGGATGCGGAATTCCACCGAGTCGCCGACAGGCAGCAGGATCGGGTGCTTATCGTCCTTCGGCCGGATGTGGTAGACGATCCGGTCGGACTGAAGCGTGTATTCCTGACAAAGCATCTCTTGCGTTTTCTTGTGGGCCGCATCCGTACCCAGCAGTTCGCCGGCAACACTCTTGCCGCTTTTCTCCGCGTAGCCGCACTGGGCGGACTCCATCTGGAGCAGCGTGCCCTTCTGGTACGACGGTGCATCCTTGGCCTGCGCCAGACTGGCGGCCAGCAGGATGGCCAGGAAAAGCTTGGTGCGCATCGGATCCTCCTCACAGGGATTGGGGGCCATCCAGAGGAAAGCATGCCTGGCTCCAAAGCGGTTTCTTCCGTAAGTCTCGTAGTATCAATAAAGCGCAGGGATGGCGAGTGCCTGCTAGTTCGGGCGTACTACGAAGAAACTCCACAGAACCTGTATTTCGCGCTAGAGCGCCGAGAGTGGTCAAAGGCCGGCTAGGCTGTGATGCGGGCGACGCGGAGCTTCTGGCGCTCGGCGGTTTTCATCCGGTAGAGGGCACGGTCAGCAGCAGCGAGCAGGTTCTCGAAGGTTGTACCGTCCTCCGGATAGACAGAGAGGCCCAGGCTTGTGCCCAGAGACGGGTATTCCGAGTCGGCCGCGAGCCGCTCGGTGATTCGTGTGGCAACCAGCTGAGCGGGCTCTGGTCCGGTTTCGGGCAGGACAATGGCAAACTCATCGCCGCCGTAGCGCGCGGCGGTATCCATCGCCCGGCAATTGCCCCGGAGAATCTGCGACACGTGCCGCAGCGCGCGATTGCCCGTCAGGTGGCCGTAGCGGTCGTTGATGTACTTGAAGCCGTTCAAGTCGAGCAGCATCACCGCAAACGGGCGGCCGGTGCGGCCCGAGCGTTGGATCTCACTGTTCAACACCTCCACCAGCCGACGATAGTTGGCCAGGCCGGTCAGCGGGTCGCTCGCCGCTAAGTTCTGCGCCTGTTCGAGCAGGCGCCCGTTGTCAAGCAGGGCCGCGGCCAGCGCGATCAGAACCCCCAGGACTTTGAAGCCCTCGGCAAGCGTGAACGGCGCGTCCAACAGGCGTGTGGACTGCGTCGCCGCCATGTGCGAAGCCACCCCCAGCGCTGCAATGGCGCAGATGCCGCCGTCGAACGCAGAGCGCGTCCCCTGGAACCGCCGGTAATTTGCGAAAGCGGCAGCTAAAAACATTCCCGCGGGGAGCAGGTTCCACGGCCGCGCCAGAAAGGCGTCCGGTCGCAGGACCAGGTCGAAGGGCAACAACTTGTACAGGGCGCTCAGTGCGTAGGCCAGAGCCCCCACCGCGACCAGCGAAGCCGCGATTTCCGCTGCCGGGCGCCGCGCGGCGGGCAGCCGCGCTTCCACCACGGGCGTGGCCATCAACAGCAGCGCCAGCATCGTTTGCCCCAGCCACCACAGCGCCGGAGCGCGTTGCAGATCGTTTGGATTGATGCTCGTCAGGCCGAAGAAGATCAGGCTCGAGCCGCTGACCACGAGTCCCGAGACGGCAAATCCGATGGCCAGCAGCAGCGCCACGCGGTCGCGCGTGCCGCGGAAGCGCACCAGCGCCCCGGCCGCAAACGCAAAGGCCAGCAGGCCGGACGTGCTTTCCAGGTACCCGTGGAGAAGGGGACTGGCCGAGAAGGGTAGAGTGCGCAGCCACGCAGCGGTGACAAGGACGGCAGTAGCGAGGACGGCGGCGAGCGCGATGGGCGCGCCGGCCTTCAGTATTTGAGCGCGATTGCTGGGCCCGGCCATCTTCACGCTGCCGGTGGACGGGCCAAGCTTACCACTCAACCCAAGGAAATGTTCTCTCTGCCTGTTATAACTTTGGGCACGGAGCGGGCTGGGGCGGAGCTGGCCCCGCCCCGGCGCCCCTGGCCGAGTTGAATGTTGCAGAAGCTTGGAAGAGTGTTAAGCTGCCGGGCTTGTCGGGGGAACGGGGGCTAAGCAGAGAACTGGCCCGCACTATCCAGGAAGGGGGCGCACCATGCGAAAAAAGCTTGCCTCGGCCCTGCTGATTGGTCTCTTGCTCTTCGCGGTAAGCTACGCACTGGACCTACTGCTCCACTGGCTGGGGATCCCCGGATCTGACACCATAATCAACGATCTGGTCGTCGGAGCGATCGGAGGAGCGATCGGAGCCTTCGCGGCCTACCTGTGGGTGCGTTTTGAGGCAGAGAAGCAGGCGCGTGCCAGGGAGAAAATGATCCTGATCGTCGAACTCAACCATCATATCCGGAACGCATTCCAGACAATCAGCCAGGCCATCGTGATCGCCGACGAACAGCAACGGCTGAGGCTGATCGATACGGCGTTGGAGCGCGTGGACCGAGTGCTGACCGAACTCGTGCCTACGGTAGGCGACGTCTCGACCCCGCGCCTCTTCCTGGATGAAGACAGAAACCCGCCCGGCACTACCGCCAGGCTCTAGTCCGCGATAGGCAATCCGCTGGAAGGAATTGGGGTGAGCGATGGGATTCGAACCCACGACCCTCGGGTCCACAGCCCGATGCTCCACCGCTGAGCTACGCTCACCGCCGTTCGAAGAATCATAACACGCGGCCGCGGGGTTCGCCAAAAGCGGCGCCGCGCGCTGCGCCCTCTGTTCTTGCGTGCCGCCAGTCCTGGGAGTGCGATCCCGTGCGGCGTCACCGTTGTCTCTGAGGAACGCGCGTCTTGCGCCGCCCCCGCTCCCTGTTAGACTGAATTCGAAGCCTCTTCTTCCGCTCTCATGGAACCCCACGCAGCCGAACGCCGCCACCTCGAGCGCCAGATCGCGTTTGCGCGGCCCATCTTCATGGTGCTGGCGCTGGTGGACCTGTTGGAATTGGCGCCCGCGCCGGAGACGCACGTGGCCATCGTTTTCGTCTCCGTCTACCTGGGCGCAGCGCTGGTCCTCGCGGTCTTGCAGAACCTCAGCTGGGGTAGTGACCTGCGGGTCCCGTTGGCGGCGGACCTGGCCGCGCTGAGCGCATTTCTTTTCCTGACGCCCTCGGAGGTTTCGTTCTGGTTCCTTTACCTCTTTGTGGCGCTGGCCGCGGGCATCCGCTGGGGATTGCGGCCCGCCGTGCTGCTGGCGGGCGTGGTGACTCTGGCGCTGCTGGTGCGCACCGCCTGGCGCGGGCCGGTCAGTTGGCCGGAGATCCTCTCCTGGGTGGCGCTGGCCACAGGGACGTTTGCTGCGGGCGTGGGCGTGGCGTTCCTGGGCGAGCGCAACCGCCGTCATGCCGCCGAACATGAATTCCTCGCGCGGCTTTCCGGGATGCTGAACGTAGAAAAGGGCGTGGCGGAATCGCTGCGCCAGGCACTGGGCGAACTGGCACGCGCGTTCGAATGCGAACAGGCGATTCTGGCGTTCCGCGACTCGGACCTCGAGCGCATCTTCGTGTGGAAAGTGCGCCCGGGGGAAGGCGGCCGCCTCGCTCCCGAGAACTTGCCGCTGACGCGCGGCGACGCCTTTCTGCTCGACAGCCTGGACATCAACCTGTGCTGGAACAATCTGGAAGGCGCGGGCGAAGGCTTTGGCTGGACGCGCCAGGACGGCCGCAAAGTGGCAGAGCTGCCGCGGCTGCCGGGCCCGGCGCGCAAGGAACTGGGTCTGCGCTCGTTGCTGGGGGCCACGTTTGAGTCCGCCAGCCAGTCCTCCGGCAGGCTGCTGCTCGGCAACGGACGGCGCAAGTTCTCGCCGCAAGATCTGCGCTGGCTCGAGCGCATCGTGCGCCATCTGGCGTCGCCGCTCGAAAGCCTCTTTCTGCTGCGCCACATCCGCGCGCGCGCCATCGAAGCCGAACACAGCCGCATCGCGCGCGACCTCCACGACGGCATCCTGCAGACGCTGCTGAGCGTGGATATCCAGCTCGACGTGCTCCGCCGCAGGCTTGCGCAGACGCCCGACCAGGTGGGGCAGGAGCTGGCTACGCTGCAGCAGACCGTGCACAACGAAACCGACGAGCTGCGCCGGCTGGTGACCGACCTGCGCCCGCTGCGCGTGCAGAGCGCCGACCTGGTGGACCTGATGCACGGTTTTGCCGAGCGCTTCCGCAACGAATCGACCCTCGCGCTCGACCTGCTGATTGATTCCGCCGGGCTTCAGGTGCCCGACCGCGTCTGCCGCGATCTGTTTCAGATATATCGTGAGGCACTGTTCAACATAAAAAAGCATGCGCGGGCCTCGCACGTCGTGGTAAAACTATGGCAAGATGACGGCCGTGTTGTCCTCGTCGTAGACGATAATGGCGAGGGGTTCAGTTTTGCCGGAAGATTTAACGGCGACGAGCTTGACCGTCTGCGTTTGGGCCCGATTTCCATCAAGGAACGTACTCGGAGTGTGGGGGGACAGTTGACAGTGGAATCGAATCCGGGGCACGGCGCCCGCCTGACTGTAGAGGTTCCGCTCGGCTGACATGGCCAAGGCCAAACAACCCATCCGCATCCTGGTGGCTGACGACCACGCCATCTTCCGCGACGGCGTGAGGAAGCTCCTCGAAGCCGATGACGACTTCACCATCGTCGGCGAGGCCTCCAACGGTGCCGAATGCATCCGCATGCTCGCCAAGCTGAAGCCCGACATCCTGCTCCTTGACCTGCGCATGCCGGACAAGGATGGCCTGGCTGTGCTCGAAGAGGTGAACTTCGACTCGCTGCCCACGCGCGTGGTCGTGCTCACCGCCGCCGAGGACGACCGCGACGTCATCCGCGCCATGCGCTTGGGCGCCCGCGGCGTCGTGCTGAAGCAATCAGCCTCGAACCTCCTCGCCAAGAGCATCCACCGCGTCTTTGCAGGCGAGATCTGGCTGGATAACCGCATGACCGCCGAGGTCATGAAGGCGTTTGCGCAGGGCTCCGACAGCGGGCCGCGCCGCGAAAAGCCGCTGCTCAGCGACCGCGAAAAGGAGATCGTGCAGCTCGTCGCGCAGGGTTACCGCAACAAGGAAATCGGCGAGAAGCTCTTCATCAGCGAGCAGACCGTCAAAAACCACCTGCACAACATCTTCGATAAGCTCGGCGTGTCTGACCGGCTCGAACTGGCGCTCTACGCCATCCACCACCGCCTGATCGATCAGGCGTAGCCCGCAGAATTCGTACCCAGAAGGCTGCGCCTCCCCTGCGAACTCCAGCCATGGCTACCCATGCCTAGTACACGCGTACTAGGAGACCCGCCGCTAAATTAAGACCTTCGCTCTATTGAGGTGCGCGCCCCCCGCGATTACTCTGTTCCACGAGAAGCTGCACTTATTGGAGCGTGTGTCTTGTCTCAAACGGAACGCCGGAATGCACAGAGGTTTCAGATCAAGCTGCCGCTGACGGTGCGCTGGACCAGCGGCACCGCCGTGGGGGAAGCCGCAACGGAATCGAAAGACGTCAGTTCGCGCGGCGTCTTCTTCTTCCTGCCCAAAGAAATCAAGAAGGGCGCGCCGGTGGAAATCCTGCTGACCTTGCCCCATGAAATCACACTCGCCGGACCTGTCCGCGTGCGCTGTTTGGGCCGTATCCAGCGCACCGAGCTGGCCGTCAGCGACACGATCGGCGTGGTGGCAGCGATCGAACGATACGAGTTTCTGCGCAGCGACGATAGCGCCGCGTAGCCCGAGTCCTTGCCCACGTCCTGCGGAGGTGGGCAGGAAAAGCCGGGGCGCTTTGGCCCCTCAGCGGAGCGCCCCGCTTCTTTCTTGATTGCCTTTGTTACTTGAGCCGTGGCTGGCCCAGCCCCCAAGACCTCCATCACACCCCAGCGAAGCCAAAGATGGCGCCCTCGCTGCCTCTCAACTAGAAGAACTCTAGTCGAGTGCTGCCGGAAGTGTCACGCCCCTCCTCTCGGGGGGTTACCCGGCGCGGGTGCTCGGGTACAATAGTGCTGACTCATGGGAATGGACAGGCGGGAGAGCAAAATGACCGACGCCTGGAAACAGTGGGAAGGCCAAGTCGTCAATGGGGAATTCCCCCTGCGCCGGTACTTGGGTGGCTCTGAACACAGCGCCGTGTTCCTTACGGAGCACGGTGAGCAACTTGAAAAAGCTGCGATCAAACTCATTCCGGCAGATCCTGCGACCACAGAACTCCAACTCTCCCGGGGGAAGCTGGCCGCGGAGCTGTCTCATCCTCACTTGATCCGTCTCTTTCAGACGGGACGTTGCCAGTTGGGCGGAATGGAATTGCTCTACGCCGTGATGGAGTACGCCGAAGAGGATCTGTCGCAAATTCTTCCACGCCGGTCGCTCACGCCAGCGGAAGCGCGCGACATGCTCGAGCCCGTTTTGGACGCCCTTGCATACGTTCACGGCCAAGGTTTCGTGCACGGCCACATGAGACCCGCAAACGTCATGGCCGTCGGTGATCAACTGAAGATCTCGAGCGACGGGCTCTGCCGAACGGGCCAGTCGAGCCGCGGTCTGGGGGAAGCGGGCGTCTACGACCCTCCCGAGGCCGCCAGCGGAGAGATTTCACCGGCTGGAGACGTTTGGTCGCTGGGCATGACGCTGGTCGAGGTCCTGACGCAGCGTCTGCCCATTTGGGAGAGGGCGGGACGGGGGGAACCGGTCCTCCCGGAGAGAATACCGGCGGCTTTCCTCGATATTGCGCGTCACTGTCTGCGTCGGGACCCTCAGTTCCGACGGACGGTTGCAGACATCAAGGCGCGGCTGCAGCAACCCGTACCCGTGCCACAGAAACAGACGGCTGCCAGGCCGCGAGAGGCGTCCGCGAAGTGGCGCTACATTGTTCCGACGGCCGCAGGCGCCTTAGTTCTGGCAGCGATGCTGGGAGGTCTAAGGCTCCTCGACCGTCGCCCGGAGACTCAGCGAGCCCCTTCCATTGCCTCTCAACAGCCACCCGTCCAACCGAAGATCCAGCCAAAACTGGAGAAGAGGCCAGCAACGCCGGGAGCAGGCCAATCCACGCAGAGAGCCAGCGATAAGGCGCAAGGTTCCAGTGGCACCACTCCGCCGCCTACCTCCCTTCGATCCGATCCCGGGGCAAAGAAACCCACCGGCGGTCTCGTTCGGGGTGAAGTCCTCCAGCAGGTCTTGCCCGACGTGCCCCAGACGGCAAGAGACACCATTCGAGGCACGGTGAGGGTCAGCGTTAAGGTCCACGTGGATCCGTCGGGCAGCGTGGTGGAAGCGACGCTCGATTCTCCCGGACCAAGCAAGTATTTCGCCAATCTGGCCTTGGGAGCCGCGCGACGTTGGGAATTTGTGCCGCCGAAACTTGATGGCAGTAACGTTTCGAGTGAATGGAGTCTGCGATTCGACTTTACGCAGACCGCAACGAAGGTCTTCCCGGCGCAAGCAGCCCCCTAACGACGTGCTGAACACGGCTGCGTAATCTGTTTCAGTGGGCTCGGTCTACTTTTTTGCGGGGCCTGCCGCGCGCGTTCGGGCTCAGCCCGAACACGTGCGAATGGAACTCCAGCGAAGCGGAAAAGTGTTCGGCCACATAGGCCCATCCGTGGCCGCCCGGGTAGAGATGAAATTCGTGCGGGACGTTGCGTGTCTTTAACAGGCCGTCGAGCGCCCGCGCCCCCGCATAGAAGCCGTACTGGTCTTCCGTCCCGCAGTCGAAGTAAATCTTCAAGCCCGCCAGGCTGTTCTCCTTCGCAAACGTGAACGGGCTGTTGCGCTCCCAGAATTCGGGGTCGGGCGGCAAGCCGAAGACGCTGCCGAGAATCCGCATCGCAGACGAAGGAGCCGCCCGGGGCGTTCGGACGTCGGGCAGCTTTTCGATCAGCGCCGCGCTGTGGGCGCTCACCGCGCCGAATAGCTGCGGGTAGCGGAACGCGAGCCGCAGCGCCCCGTAGCCGCCCATCGAGACGCCGGTGATGCCGCGATGCGCGCGGTCGGCGCGGACGCGGTAGTGGCGTTCAATCCACGGGAAGAACTCCCGGATCAGGAAATCCTCGTAGCGCTGCCGGCCGTCGTGCGAATTGATGTA
>JBGQHO010000042.1:0-32402 GCA_041497955.1 Terriglobia bacterium
CATGCTCGCGCTCGCCGACCACTTCAGCAAGACCAACCCCGCCGAAGCCACCAAGGTCTATAACGACATCAAGCGGGAGTTTCCGGATTCCGCCGCCTCCGACGAGGCCGATAAGCGGCTCGCGCTGCTCACCCCGCAAAGCTAGATCACATTCAAACCCTGTGCGGTGTCGCGTTTGCGGAGAGGTTTGCCGTCGCCCGCGGCTGCGGAATGGAATAGGATGAAAGCCATGGCGCTGGCTCCCTATGCGATGGACGCGAGCCGCTCGCGCGGGCGGCGTTATCCCGAGCCGCCGCATCCCTACCGCAACGACTACGCGCGCGACCGCGACCGCGTGATCCATGCGCGCGCCTTCCGCCGGCTCGAAGCCAAAACACAGGTTTTCACCACGCGCTACTCCGACCATTTCCGCAACCGGTTGACGCACACGCTCGAAGTGGCGCAGATCGCGCGAACGGTGGCCGGCGCGCTCAATCTGAATACGGACCTGGCCGAGGCCCTGGCGCTGGTGCACGACATCGGCCATCCGCCCTTCGGCCACGCCGGTGAGCGCCGCCTGAACGATCTGCTGCGCCCGCACGGCGACCGCTTCGACCACAACCTCCACGCGCTGCGCATCGTCGAGCAGTTCGAGCAGCGCTACCTTGATTTTCCTGGCTTGAACCTGACCTTCGAGGTGCGCGAAGGCATCATCAAGCACTCGCGCGATTATTCGCCCGCCGAGTTTCCCGAGCTGGCCGAATATCTGCTCGACCAGCGGCCGCCGCTCGAAGCCCAGCTCATTGATGCTGTGGATGAAATCGCTTACAACACCGCCGACCTCGACGACGGCTTCGAGGCGCGCCTGCTCGACGTCGCCACAGTTCGCGAAGGGGTGCCGCTCTTCGCGGAGACGTATGCGGAAGTCGAGCGCAGCCATCCCCGCGGCCGCGACAAGCTGAAGTTCAACGAAGCCCTCAAGCGCGTGCTCGACTATCTGGCCACGGATCTGATCGGGCACACCACGGCGCAGGTTCGCGCGAGCGCGGTGCAGACGGTGGAGGATGTGCGGCGGCACCCCTCGAGGATTGTAGGGTTCAGCCAGGAAGCGGCGCGGATGAATGTGGAGCTGAAGCGTTTTCTCTTTGTGAAGCTCTACGACCAGCCGGCCATCGTCGAAGACCGCGAGCGCTCTGTGGACGCGCTCGAGCAGCTCTTCCGCTACTACCTGGAGCGGCCCGAAGCAATGCCCAAGTATTACGCCGAGCAGGCGCAGCGCGAACCGCGCCACCGCGTTGTTTGCGATTACATCGCCGGCATGACCGACCACTTCCTGCTGCGCCAGCACCGCGAGCTCGTCGGCGCCGCCAGGCATGTGTAGCGCCAGTCCGTTACACCGCCTCGGACTGCGACGTGAAGTGGAACTCTTTCACCTTGAGCGCGGGCAGCAGCGCGGACGACGTGCCCTGCGATTCGGAGTTGCTCACGCGCTCGGGCGCGCCGATCAGATCCACATTGCCCGGCGCGAGCATCTGCAGGATGCTCTGGTTGAAGCGGAAGTTGCGCACGGCGTTCTGGATCTTGCCCTTCTCGATGTACCACACGCCGTCGCGCGTGAGCCCGGTCAGCAGAAGCGTGCGCGGGTCCACGAAACGCAGGTACCAGAAGCGGGTCACCAGCAGGCCGCGCTCGGTGGACGCGATCATGTCGTTCATGCTCGACGCCGGCGCTGAGCTTTCCAGGATGCCGTTCACCGGCCCGGGTGTGGGCTCCTTGCTTTTCTGCTTCGCCCAGAAGCGCGAGTAAACCAGGTTTTCGAGCACGCCGTTGCGCACCAGGTAGAGCTTCTGCGCGGGGATACCGCCCTGCGCCACTGGCGAGGCAGGCAGCTCCGGGCGCCACGGATCGCTGTACACGCTGATACGCTCGTCCAGGATGCGCTCGCCCACTTTGGTCTTCCCGCCGGGCGCGGAAAACGGGCTGCGGCCTTCGTCGGCGATGCGCGCGTCGAAGAAGAAGGTGAGGGAACCCAGCAGGTCCGCCACGGCCTGCGGCTCCAGGATCACAGTGTAGGCGCCCGGGTCCATCGGGCGCGCGCCGCGCGATTCGAGCGCCTTACCGATGGACTCGCGCGCGATTCGCCCGGTATCGAGCTTCGCCACGTCGTAGTGGTTGCGCAGGAAATAGCCCGAGCCTTCGCCGTCCGGCGTGCGCGCCGTCACCGAGAGACTCACCAGGCTGTCGCGTTCGTAGTAGAAGTTGCCGTTTTTCGTTGCCCTTCCGCCCGCGGTGCCCTGCGCCTGGTGGAAGCCGGCGCTGACCACGTTCTGTTTCTCGCACGCCTGGATCACTTCGTTGATGGCCGCGGCGCGCGCGGCGACCGAGATGTTGGCGGTGGCTTCCACGTAGCCCTGCACGGGCTTGTACTGCTGCGCGCCGAGCGTGGGCATGTACTCGCGGTCGGGCGGGGAGAGCTTGGCCAGATCCTCGGCGCGGCGCACCGTGGCTTCGAGCGAGGCGTCGTCGGTCTCGTTCGTTCCGGCGGCGCCTCTCTTTCCGCCCACCCAGACGACTGCGTTCGTCTGGACGTCTTCGCGGCGGCCGTTCGTGGTGAAGTTGTTGGCCGCGAAGCGCAGGTGGGAAAAGTTCACGCTCTGCACGTTCACCGCGGCGTCGTCGGCCTTGGTATAGCCGAGCACCTTCTGGCAAATCGTCTTGACGTCGGATTCGCTGAGTAGCATCGGCTTCTCCTAGGAGCGCCCGCGCACGGCGGTGTTCAGCACGTTGATCTGGCGGAAGCGCGCCACGGGGCATCCGTGGCTGACCGCGTTCGATTGCCCCGGCTCGCCCTTGCCGTCGTTCAGCGCGCCGTTCAGCTCGTAGGTGCTGAAGCCGCCCACGCCGTCGCACGCGCCCCAGAAATCCGGCGTCCGCGATTGGTAGGCCACGTCGCGCAGCATCGCGCCTTTCTTGCCGTCCTTGATTTCCCAGCAGACCTGCCCGCCGAACTGGAAGTTGTAGCGCTGTTGATCAATGGACCAGCTTCCATCGCCGTAGATCAGGATGCCGTCCTTCACATCCCCAATCAGATCGTCCAGCGTTGCCTTTCCCTTGCCGGGATCGAGCGACACGTTGGGCATCCGCGGGAACGGCACGCTTCCCCAACTGTCGGCGTGGCAGCAGCCGTTCGAGGCCTTTTCTCCGATCAGGCCCGCCAGCTCCCGCGTGGTCTGCCAGCCCACGAAGATGCCGTCCTTCACCAGATACCAGGTCTGTGCCTGCACGCCGTCGTCGTCGTAGCCCACCGTCGCCAGGCCTGCGGCCTGCGTGCGGTCGGCAAAGATGTTCACCAGCTTCGAGCCGAACTGGAATTTCCCGAGCTTGTCCGGCGTCAGGAAGCTCGTGCCCGCGTAGTCGGCTTCCCAGCCGAGCGCGCGGTCCAGCTCGGTCGAGTGGCCGGCGCTCTCGTGGATCGTCAGCCACAGGTGCGTCGGGTGGAGCACCAGGTCGTACTTGCCGGGCTGGACGGGCTTGGCCGTGAGCTTTTGCACCGCTTCGTTGCCCGCCTGCTCGGCCTCGGCGATCCAGGGCTCCTTTTCGATGAACTCGTAGCCCATCATCTGCGGGCCGCGGAGCGAGCGGCGCGTCTGGACGTCGCCTCGCGCCATGTCCACCGCGGTGACGTTGAATTGCGGCGCGCTGCGGATGATGTAGTGCTCGATGCGGCTGCCGTCGCTCGAGGCGAAGAACTTCTGCTCGTTGACGAACGCCAGCGAAGAATTGATGAAGCCGACGCCTTTCACCTTGAGCGCGGCTTCATTCAGCTTGAGCAGGAAACCGATCTTGTCCTCGATCGGCACGTCGAACGGGTCTTTCTCGATCTTGCTTTTCCAGGTGGCCGTGGCCTTCGGCGCCGGCACCAGCGTCACCGGCTTGCGTTGGAACGCCGCGTTGGCCTTGGCGATTTCAATGGCCTGCTGCGTCACACGGCGCACTTCGCCTTCGTTCACCTTGTTGCTCGCGGCAAAGCCCCAGGCGCCCTTCACGAGCACGCGCACGCCGAAGCCGAAGCTCTGGGTGCGCGCCACCGCCTGCACCTGCCGCTCGCGCGTGGACACGAATTCGTTGCGGTAGCGGTTGATGCGGATGTCGGCGTAGATGGCGCCGGCGGACTTGGCCGCGGCCAGCGCGACGCCCGCCAGCTTCTCTTTGTCCACCGCCGCCGCTTCCGCGGCTTCCAGCTCCAGCACCCAGTCGGGCAGGAGTTCGGCTCCGCTCACTCCAAGCGCCGTGACGCCGAGCGCCAAGCCCGAGGTTCTTAGAAAGTCTCGCCGGGACGATTCCATACGCACCTCGCAGGGAAAAGCGAACCGCGCATTCTAAGCCGTGGATACGCGTAGCACAACGAAGATATTTCAGGGTGACGCCTTCGCCGCGCGCTCACGCGGCGGCGGGTAAGGCCGTAGGGGCGC
This sequence comes from Terriglobia bacterium, assembly GCA_041497955.1. Taxonomy (GTDB): domain Bacteria; phylum Acidobacteriota; class Terriglobia; order Acidiferrales; family UBA7541; genus JBGQHO01. The sequence continues at coordinate 4,452 of JBGQHO010000042.1, forward strand.
TGCTTGCTGCGCCCACGATGGGTGACGCATGTCGTTTCGTGGGGGCCGGCCTTCCCCGCCGCTTCCTTGACTTTGCCAAACGGCGCTCGTAAAATAATGTTTCGGCTGAAACAGCGCAAAACTGGCGCGTTTCAGCCTTTTTCACAATGTTCCTCAATGTCAAAGAGTTAGCGCTTCACAAGATCCGCATCCGGCAGAGCTTTGCGCCGGGGGCGCTGGACTTCCATTCGAAAGACTTCCGGCAGATCGAGCCGCTCGAGGTGCGCGCCACGGCCGAGCTTGTGGACAGCCAGATCCGCATCTCTGGCGCGCTGCACACGCGGCTGGAGATGGTGTGCGCGCGCTGCCTGGAATCGCTCCTCGAGGAAGTCAGCGGGGACTTCGACCTCTACTACCGGCCGATGGCCACCATTGCCAAAGAGGAGGAAGTGCATCTGCGCTGGGCGGACACGGAGATCGCTTTTTTCCAGGGCGACGGCCTGTTTCTGGCCGACGTTCTGGCCGAGCAGGTGAACCTGGCGGTGCCGATGAAAGCCATCTGCCGCAGCGATTGCCGTGGCCTCTGCCCCCACTGCGGCGCCAACCTGAACAGCGAGGACTGCCGCTGCGAGACCCATACGGCCGACCCGCGGCTGGCCCCGCTGGCACGTCTCAAGCAGGACTGGTTCAAGAAGCAATAGCAAACAGCAGCGAAAACCCATAGAATGCCCCTCAGCCAGACGGGGCGCGCAAGAGGAGTTTGTATGCCCAATCCAAAGCGACGTCATTCCAAGAGGCGCAAGAACCAGCGGCGCGCGCACGACCACCTGACCGCTCCATTGCTTTCCGAGTGCCCGAATTGCCACGAGAAGAAGCTGCCGCATCAGGCCTGCCCTCACTGCGGCTTCTATAAGGGCCGCGCAGTGATGGAAACCTCGGCCTGACGAGCCCGGCGAGCCGAATCCCTTCTGCCGGAGCGTAGATGATCACCATCGCCGTTGACGCCATGGGAGGCGACCATGCACCGCGGCCCGAGATTGAGGCGGCGGTTCTGGCGGCGCGCGAATTCGGCGTGCGCGTCCTCCTGGTGGGCCAGCCGGCGGCGGTGAAGCACGAGCTCGGGCGGCACGCGCATCGCGGCCTGACGCTCGAAATCGTCCCGGCGAGCGAAGCGATCACCATGAAGGAGTCGCCGATCCAGGCATTTCGGAAGAAGAAAGACAGCTCGGTGCACGTGGCCGCGCGTCTGGTGCGCGCGGGGCAGGCGGACGGCCTGGTGAGCGCCGGAAATACCGGCGCGGTGATGGCGGTGGCGCGGTTCCTGCTCGGCACGCTGCCCTCGGTGGACCGCGCGGCGCTGGCCGCGCCGTTTCCCACGATGCGCGGCGGCGCTTCGGTGCTGCTCGACGTGGGCGCCAACGTAGACTCGAAGGCCGCGCACCTCGAGCAGTTCGCCGTGATGGGCGAAATGTATTACCGCGCGATTTTCGGCACGCGCCGCCCGAAGGTGGGACTCCTTTCAATCGGCCAGGAAGAAATGAAGGGCAACGAGCTGACGCGCGAGGCGCATGCGCGGCTGAAGCGGCTGCCGCTGAATTTCGTCGGCAACGTCGAGGGCCGCGACGTCTTCGCCGGCAACGTGGACGTGATCGTCTGCGACGGCTTCATCGGCAACGTCGCGTTGAAGATCAGCGAGGGCGTGGCGCAGCTCATCGTCGGCCTGCTGAAGGATGCGTTGAGGAGCACGCTGACCGCGCAGGTGGGCTCGCTGCTCTCGCGGCGCGCCTTTGCGGATTTCAAGAAGAAGATTGATTACTCCGAATACGGCGGCGCGCCGCTCTTGGGTGTCCGCGGCGTCGCCGTGATCGCGCACGGCAGCTCGAACGCCAACGCCATCAAGAATGCAATCCGCGTCGCGGCGGAGCTGGCCCGCGCGAAGATGAACGAAAAGATCGAGCACGAGCTTTCGGCCGTCGCCATTCGCTCCACGGCCTGAAGCGAGAACCGGTTTCGAGGATCGAGCCTTTTCGATGAGCAAGCTTGCATTCCTGTTTCCCGGGCAGGCGTCGCAATATCCGGGCATGGGCAAAGAGCTGGCGGAGAAGTTCCCGGCTGCGCGTGCCGTCTTCGACGAGGCCGACCGCGTGCTGGGCTTTTCCATTTCGCGCATTTGCTTCGAGGGCTCGGAAGACGAGCTGAGGCTCACCGCGAACACGCAGCCCGCCATCCTGACGGTTTCCGTCGCCACATGCCGCGTGCTCGAAGAGCGCGGCGTCAAGCCCGCCTTCGTGGCGGGGCACAGCCTGGGTGAGTACTCGGCGCTGGTGGCCGCGGGCGCGCTGGCGTTTGCCGACGCCGTGCGGCTGGTGCGCCTGCGCGGCGGGTACATGCAGGAAGCCGTGCCGCCGGGTGAAGGCGCCATGGCCGCGATCATGGGTCTTGCGCCGGCGCAGGTGGCGGAGATCTGCCGCAAGTCCGCCGACGGGCAGGTGGTGTCGCCGGCCAACCTGAATTCGCCGGAGCAGACCGTCATTTCAGGGAATGCCGCGGCGGTGAAGCGCGCAGTCGAGCTGGCCTCGGCAAGCGGCGCGAAGCGCGCCGTTGTGCTGCCGGTTTCCGCGCCGTTCCACTGCGAGCTGATGATGCCCGCGCAGCAAAAGCTCGAAAGCGATCTGCGCGGCGCCGCGTTTTCCACGCTGCGCGTGCCGCTTGTTACCACCGTAGACGCCGAGGTCATCACCAGCGGCGACGAGGCGCGCGGGGCGCTGGTCCGCCAGGTGTCGCTGCCCGTGCGCTGGGAAGAATCCGTGCACGCGCTCATCGAGCAGGGCGTCACCACGTTCGTCGAAGTCGGCCCGGGGCGCGTGCTCAGCGGACTCCTGCGGCAGATTGAGCGCTCAGTGCACTGCTTCAACGTCGAGGATGAAAAGAGCCTGCTCAGCACGCTCGAAAAATTGTCCCAGGGCGATACGGCCGAGGCGTAACACAGAATGTTCAGCTTGAAGGATCGAGTGGCGTTGGTAACCGGCGCGTCGCAGGGCATCGGCCGCGCGACGTCGCTGGCGCTGGCGGGCGCGGGCGCGAAGGTGGCGCTTGCGGCGCGCAACGCCGATAAGCTTGCGGCGGTGGCCGCGGAAATTGCTGCCGCGAGCGGCGAAGCGGTTGTCGTGCGGATGGACGTGGCCGACGCGGGGCAGATCAAGGCCGGCTTCAAGCAGGCCGTCGAGCGTTTCGGCAAGCTGGACATTCTGGTGAACAACGCCGCGGTGACGCGCGACGCCCTCGCCGTGCGCATGAAGGCGGACGACTGGGAAGCCGTGCTGCGCACAAACCTGACCGGAGCGCACGTGTGCATCCAGCAAGCGCTCGCCGTGATGCTGCGCCAGCGCTACGGGCGGATTATCAACGTGACCTCGGTGGTCGCGGAGATGGGCAACGCCGGCCAGGCGAACTACGTCGCGGCGAAGGCCGGCCTTATCGGCCTGACGAAAGCCATCGCCACCGAAGTGGCTTCGCGCAACATCACCGTAAACGCCGTGGCGCCGGGCTTCATCATCTCGCCGATGACGGACGGGCTGTCGCAGAAGGTGAAGGACGACCTGGCGGCGCGCATTCCGCTCGGGCGGCTGGGCAGCGACGCCGACGTGGCGGCCGCCATCGTCTTCTTGGCGAGCGAGGAAGCCGGATACATCACCGGCCACGTGCTGGACATCAACGGAGGCATGTACATGGCCTGAGGCCGGTCCTCCGCGGTTGACCCCGCGCGGGGCCATGCATAGAATGGGCGGGACATTTTGAGGCTCAGAAGCAGTTATTGCAGTCGGCACACCCCGAAAAGCGCACAGCGGAGGAACACAGAATGGCCAGTGTCGAAGAGCGCGTGAAGCAAATCATCGTGGAGCAGTTGGGAGTGGACGAGGGCGAAGTGACGCCCACCGCGTCGTTCGTGGACGATCTGGGCGCCGACTCGCTCGATACCGTCGAGCTGGTGATGGCCTTTGAAGAGGCCTTCGGCATCGAGATCCCCGACGAGGACGCCGAGAAAATCGCCACCGTGAAGGACGCCGTCGCGTACATCGAGAAACACGCCCCGGCGAAGAAATAGCCGCCGGTTTGCCGGGTTCCGCACAGGAGATCACCTCTATTGAGCCGCCGGGTCGTGGTAACGGGTGTCGGGTTGGTTTGCGCGTGCGGGATCGGCACCGAAGAGTCCTGGAGCAACCTCCAGGCCGGCAAGGGCGGCATCGCTCCCATCACCCTGTTTGACGCCAGCGCCTTCGACTGCCGCTTCGCCGGCGAAGTGAAGAACTTCGACCCGCTCAACTGGGTGGAGAAAAAAGAACTCAAAAAGATGGGCCGCTTCATCCAGGTGGCCATCGCGGCCGCCGACTTCGCGATGCGCATGTCCGGCCTGGAAGTGAAGCCCGAGGACGCCGACCTGACGGGCGTGTACATCGGGTCGGGCATCGGCGGATTCGACGTCATCGAGCGCGAGCATACGAAGCTCCTGCAGGGCGGCCCGGGCAAGATCTCACCCTTCTTCATTCCCGCCGCGATTGTGAACCTCGCGTCAGGCCACGTCTCCATCCGCTACGGCGCCCGCGGGCCGAATTCCGCCACCGCGACCGCCTGTTCGGCCTCGGCGCACGCCGTGGGCGATTCGTTCAAGATCATCCAGCGCGGCGACGCCGAGGCGATGATTTGCGGCGGCGCGGAAGCTTCCGTCACGCCGATGGGCATCGGCGGCTTTGCGGCCATGAAGGCGCTTTCCACGCGCAACGACCAGCCCGCGCGCGCCAGCCGCCCGTTTGACGCGCAGCGCGACGGCTTCGTGGTCGGTGAGGGCGCCGGCATCCTGATCCTCGAATCGCTCGAGCACGCCCAGCGCCGCGGCGCGAAGATCCTGGCGGAAATGGCCGGCTACGGCATGTCCGGTGACGCGTACCACATCACGCAGCCCGCCGAGCAGGGCGACGGCGCGTATCGCGTGATGATGGCCACGCTGCGTGACGCGAAGATCCAGCCCGCGCAGGTCGGCTACATCAACGCGCACGGCACCTCCACGCCCATCGGCGACGCGATTGAAACCACGGCCATGAAGCGCGTCTTCGGCGACCACGCCAAGAAGGTCGCGGTCAGCTCCACCAAATCCATGACCGGCCACCTGCTCGGCGGCGCCGGCGGGCTCGAGGCCGGCATCAGCGTGCTCGCGCTGCGCGACCAGATTCTGCCGCCGACAATCAATTACGAGAATCCCGACCCGGAGTGCGATCTGGACTACGTGCCCAACCAGGCGCGCAAGGCCGCGGTCGAATACGCGCTGTCGAATTCGTTCGGCTTCGGCGGCACCAACGCCGCGCTGCTCTTCAAGCGCTGGCACGAATGACGTTTTGGGTTGCCATTCCGCGCCCGCCCGCAATCTGGCGGGCGAGGAATCTGCTGTTCGGTTTTTCGCTCCTTGATTCCCCACGCGCCCGCGGGAGGAATTTTTGAACATCATCGTCTGCATCAAGCAGGTGCCGGCGAAGGACACACCGCTCCAGATCGTCGAGGGTGGCGCGTGGATCCGCGAAACCGATATCAGCTTCGAGATGAACGAGCCCGATAGCTTTGCGCTCGAAGAGGCCCTGCGGCTGAAGGAAAAGCACGGCGGGGAAGTGGTCGCACTCTCGATGGGCCCCGAGCGCGTGAAGCAGACGATCAAGGAAGCGCTCGCCAAAGGCGCGGACCGCGGCATCTACGTCGCCGACGACAAGTTCTATGCGCTCGATCCGCTTGCGAGCGCCCGCTCGCTGGCCGCGGCGATTCAAAAAGAAAAATTCGACCTCCTCCTGACCGGCCTGCAGAGCGACGACCACGGCTTCGGCCAGACGGGCGTGCTGCTCGCGGGCCTGCTCGGCCTGCCGCACGCCACCCTCATCATGCAGATCGAAGTGCTCGAGGGGCGCATGAGGCTGAAGCGCGAGCTCGAAGCGGGCTGGTTCCAGTGGGTCGAAGCGCCGCTGCCCGCGGTGCTCAGCATTCAGTCCGGCATCAACAAAGTGCGCTACGCCACGCTGAAAGGCATCATGGCTTCGAAGAAAAAAGAGATCGCGACGATCCCGCGCGAATCGCTGGGCGTCACGAGCGAGCCCACGCAACGCGTCGAGCGCATCTACGTGCCGCAGAAAACGAAAAAGACCGAGTTCATCTCCGGCACGCCGAAAGAAGCCGCCGCGAAGCTGATCGAGAAACTCAGGTTCGAAGCGCGGGTTTTGTGACACGCGTTCTTTGCGTGTCATTCCGAGCGAAGCGAGGAATCTGCACTTGAACATCCTAGTGACCACCGAGCAGCGCGAAGGGAAGTGGAACAAGACGAGTTTCGAGACGCTGTCCGCGGCGCAGCAGATCGCCGGCGCGGCGGGCGGCAAACTGACGGGCGTCGTCATCGGCAAAGGCGTCGCCGCGCTGGCTGACGAGCTGGCTTCGAGCAAGCTCGACGAAGTCCTGCTTGTCGAGCACGACCTGCTCGAAAAATACACGCCCGATGGCTTCACGTTGGCGCTTGAGCAGGTGATTGCGCAGGCAAAGCCCGACCTGGTGCTGCTCCCGCACACGTATCAGGTGCGCGACTTCGCGCCGAAGCTGGCTGCGTCGCTCGGCAAGGGCATGATTGCCGATTGCATTGGCTGCCGCAACGACGGCGGCAAGCTGGTTTTCGTGCGGCAGATGTTTCAGGGCAAGACGGCCGCCGACGTCACGTTTGCGGGCGCGCCGCCGTGGTTTGCGTCGTTCCAGGCGGGCGCATTTCGCGCCGACCAGGTGGTCGCGGGCTCGGCGAAAGCGCCGGTGAAACCCATCAGCGTCGAGCTGAAGCCGGAGCAGATTCGCACGAAGCCGCTCGAGCTCTTCCGCGAGGCGAAGCAGGCCGTGGACCTGACGCAGGCCCCGATCATCGTCGCTATCGGCCGCGGCATCAAGGCGCCTGAAAATATCCCCCTGGCCGAAAGGCTCGCGAAGCTGATTGGCGGCGAGCTGGCCGCGTCGCGCCCGATCTGCGACGAGGGTTGGCTGCCCATGGAGCGCCAGATCGGCAGCTCGGGACAGACCGTCGCGCCGAAGCTCTATTTGGCGCTCGGCATCAGCGGCGCCATCCAGCACGTCGTGGGCATGAAGGGCTCGCGCACGATCGTCGCCATCAACAAAGACCAGAACGCGCCGATCTTCGAAGTGGCCGACTACGGCATCGTCGGCGATATCTTCGAAATCATCCCCGCCCTCTCCGAAGAACTCGAAAAAGCCAAGTCCGGCTGACAGCAAACGCACGCCTGCCCTCGCGACATTGCCACGCGCCCGCGCCTGGCAATGCGAAACGTGCTAGAGTAAGCAGACCCGGGAGGATCGCTCGTGGGGTTCCAGGACTACAAAATCGTCTTGTATCGCCAGGAAGACGGAGCCTGGGTGGCGGAGATTCCGGCTATCCCCGGTTGTTATGCCCTTATGCCCACGCGCGAAGAGGCCCTCGCGGAGCTTGGCAAGGTCTTCCAGATGATTTCTGACGAATACCGAGAGAAAGGTTTGCCCCTCCCCGGAGACACGACGGAAATCGTGCATGCCTAGCGCCACCGCGCGCGAATTCCAGAAAGTGGCGGCCGCCTCTCTTTTTCAAAATCCTCCGCCAGTTGGGCATTGCTCTCGACGAATTTGAAAAATTGTGCTAACGCTGCGACGCGGGCGAGCGGAGAAGCTCTTCTGCTAGAATGGCCGCGTGGCAATTGAACGCGAGCAACTCGAAGCGGACGTCGTAATTGTCGGCGCGGGGCCGGCGGGGCTGGCCTGCGCGCTGCACCTCGCGAACCTCATCAAGAAGCACAACGAAGCGGGAGCGAAGCGCGCGCTTTCCGCCGAAAACATCTACGTCCTCGAAAAGGGTCGCGAAATCGGCACCCACCAGCTCTCCGGCGGCGTCATGGACCCGCGCGGGCTGCGCGAGCTTGTGCCGGACTTCGAGAAATCGGCGCCAGCCGGAGCGTTGGACACGCCGGTGACCGGCGACGCGGCCTATTTCCTCACCGAAGGCAGCGCATGGAAGTTTCCCATCACGCCGCCGCCGCTGCGCAACCAGGGCAACTACGTCGTCTCGCTGAGCAAGCTCGCGAAATGGCTCGGAGGCCTGGTCGAGCAGGCGGGCGTGAACGTCTTCACGCAATTTGGCGGCGCGCAGTTGATCTACGAAGGCGAAGGCATCGCCGGCGTCATCACGGAAGACAAGGGCCTCGACAAAAACGGCAAGCCGAAGGACAACTACACGCCCGGCTACGAGCTGCGCGCGAAAGTTACCGTGCTCGCCGAAGGCCCGCGCGGCTCGCTCACCAAAGATCTTGTCGCCAAACGGAAGCTCGACGGCCTAAATCCGCAGGTGTACGCGATCGGCGTCAAAGAGCTGTGGGAAGTGCTCCCGGGGCGCATCGCGCCGGGTTACGTCGCGCACACCATGGGCTGGCCGCTCGATTCGAGCATGTACGGCGGCGGCTGGATGTACGGCATGCGCGAAAACCGCGTTTCCGTGGGCCTGGTCGCGGGGCTTGAATATCACAACCCGTTTTTCGATCCCCACGAGGCGTTTCAGAAGTTCAAGACGCACCCGCTTGTGCGCCGCGTCCTCGAAGGCGGCAAGTTGGTGCGCTACGGTGCGAAGACGATTCCCGAAGGCGGCTGGTATTCGATGCCGCGCACCTACGTCGATGGCGGGCTGATCATCGGCGATTCCGCCGGCTTCCTGAACTCGCAGCGGCTGAAGGGCATCCACATGGCCATCAAGAGCGGGATGCTGGCCGCGGAGACGATTTTCGACGCGCTGCGCGCAGGCGATACGTCCGCGAGAACGCTTGCTGCGTTCCCGCAGAAGGTTGAAGCGAGCTGGATCAAGCGGGAGCTCTGGGCCGTGCGCAACTTCCACCAATCGTTTCAGCACGGCCTCTGGGCGGGGCTTTTCCACGCGGGGATTCAGATGTTCACGGGCGGCCGCGGCCTCGTGGACCCCATGCGCGTGCACGCGGGCCACGAAGCGTACCAGAAGCTCGACGCTTTGCGTGGCGCGCTCAGCGCAAGTGGCGCGAAGCCGTCCGCGGAGCGCTTCAAGGGCGATGGCAAGCTGACGTTTGATCGCCTGACCGACGTCTATCACTCCGGCACGCGCCATGAAGAAGACCAGCCGTGCCATCTCGTTGTCGCCGATACGAACATCTGCGTCACGCGCTGCGTCCAGGAATATGGCAACCCCTGCCAGTATTTTTGTCCCGCGGCGGTTTACGAGATGGCGATGGAAAAAGGCGAGCTGCGGCTGAAGATCAACGCGTCAAACTGCGTGCACTGCAAGACCTGCGACATCTCCGATCCCTACCAGATCATCAACTGGGTGGTTCCCGAAGGCGGCGGCGGGCCGAACTACGAAGGCATGTAGGCGTGGGGAATTTGAAATTTCAAATCTCAAATTTGAAATTCCCCTAGCTGCAGCCGACGCCGGCGCAGGGGCCGCGGCCTGAGACTTTCCTGAAGAAATTCCGAATCTTTGCGAAGACGCTGGGCTCTTTTTTCGGCGGCGGCTCTTCGTTGGCCGCGACTTGTACGGGCGGCGGCGCAGGCTTGGCGACGGGCGGCGGTGCGGGAGCCTCCTCCACGTGGCCGCGGAACCACACCGCAGGCCGCACACGCACCTGCCGCACCAGGAGAATTGTCTCCGGGCTCGGGTCGGGCGGCGGCGCGGGCTTCGACGCATCGAAGCTAAGCGGCGGCATCATCACTTTGTAGATCGGCTCTTCTCTTGCGGGCGGGCCTGAAGCGCGGCCTTCGACTCGCGGCAAATCTTTAATCGCTTCCTCCGGCGTCATTTCCGGTTTCGCCGGTTCCTGCGGCGGCGGCGCGGGCTTGGCGCTGACGGGTTGTGCGGCGGCGAGCAGGCTGATCTGCGGCGGCTTTGGCGGCGGTATCGTGAACACCGGAATGGAAGATATTTCGCACTGGCAGCCGCCGGCTGCGCCGCGCAGCGAATCGAGCTGCCCGCCCACCAGCGTGAGCTCGCCGCTTTGCGGCACCAGCAAGCTCTGCGCCGTGAGCTGCTGCTCGACGCGCAGCGCACCGCGCGCCGCGAGCACGCACATTGCGCCGCCGGGCTCGAGGCCGACGGTTGCATCGCGCGGCGCGCTCCCGATGGCCGTCGGCGTGGCCACGATCAGCGGCGTGTAGATGGTCACCGGCGCGCCGGCATCGAGCCGCGCGTGCACGCGGCCGTAATCGAGCGCCACGGTCACCGCGCCGCCCGATTTCAGCAAAGAAAGGTGCGCGGGCCCGCAGATGCCGAGCTCGCCACCTTCGACCAGGGCGATTCGCGCCTGGCCGGAGCGCACGGTGATGTCGCTGCCGCTGGCGAGCACGGTGAAGCTGCGGCCCTCCTGCACCTCGACGCTGACGGCTCCCTTCACGGCAATGTCCGGGCCTTCGATCACGCCGATTGTTTCGGGCGAGCCTTGTGCACGGAGCGCCGTGGAAGCGGAGCAGAGCAGTCCTATGAGGCAGAGCGTGCCCAGGAGTACGTGCAGAAAGCGGCTCGGCTTGCGTGCGGCGGAGTTCATCGTAGGCGCGCTACGGGTTCACCTATACTATACGCCGATGCCGAACCCTGCGGAATCCACCGAGACGCGAGAAGAGCAACATTTGGGCGCGCATTACGACACCCGGCCGCCCGAGCTCACCCGCTGGCAGCGCGTGAAGATTCCCGTGATCGCCGCGGGCGTTTACGCGGTTGTGCGGGCCCTCGGGCCGACGCTGCGCTTCGAGGCGCTCGGCTTGCAACATGTCCGGCGCGTCCATGATGCCGGCGAGCGAATCATTCTTGCCTTCTGGCACCGCTCGATTTTTTCGGCGACGTGGTGGTGGCGCCGCCGCGGGATCGTCGTTCTGAATACGACGCACTTCGACGGCCAGTGGATGCGGCGCGTGATCGAGCGGTTGGGGTACGGCACCGCGCAGGGCAGCTCGACGCGCGGCGGGTTGCGCGGCCTGGCGGTGATGGCGCAGCGGATGGAGCAGGGCCACGACACCGCGTTCACCATTGACGGGCCGCGCGGGCCGCGCTACGTCGCCAAGCCGGGGCCCGTGATGCTGGCCCGCCGCACCGGCTGCCCGATTCAGGTGTTCCACGTAGGACTCGAACGCGCCTGGACGCTCGAAAAGACCTGGGACCTGTTTCAGCTCCCCAAACCGTTTTCGCGCGCGGTCATCGTCATTTCCCCGCCCATCCATGTGCCCGCGGACGCCGGCCGCGAGCTCGTGGAGCGCAAGCACGCCGAGATGCAGGCCGAGCTCGAACGCGTCCGCGACATCGCCGAGTCCTGGTTCGCTCTTTCCGAAGCCGAGCGCGAGCGCCACCGCGCGCTCCTGAACGCCTGAGCGGCCTCAGCGGTCGCCCAGCGTCACGCGCACATCCATCTTCTGCTTCCCGCGATAGACCGTCAGCGTGATGGCGTCTCCCGGACGCTTGCGGTTGAGCATGAGGTTCATGTCCAGTTGGCTGGCGACCGGCTGGCCGTCAATCGCCACGAGCACGTCGCCGCCGATCAGAATGCGCCGCATGCCCGCGAGCGCCTCGCGCGTGCCGCCGCGCACGCCCGCGCGTTGCGCCGGCCCGCCCGGCGTGGCGCGCTCGATCAGCAAGCCCTCGCTGACGGGCAGCTCCAGCGCCTCGGCCAGGCCGGGCCACACCGGCCGCACTTCGATGCCCAGGTACGCGCGGTGCACGCGGCCTTCGTTGATCAGGTCCTGCGCGATCAGTTTGGCGGTGTTGATGGGAATGGCGAAGCCGATGCCGGCCGTGGCGCCGGTGGGCGTGTAAATCGCCGAGTTGATGCCGATTACTTCGCCGTGCGAATTGAGCAGCGGCCCGCCAGAATTGCCGCGGTTGATGGCCGCGTCGGTCTGGATGGCCTCGTCAATGAACGTCTGCGGGCTGGTCTGCACGGTGCGCCCCAGCGCGCTGACCACGCCGGTGGTGAGCGTGCTCTGGAAGCCGAAGGGGTTGCCGATGGCGAGCACGCGCTGACCCACCTGGAGCGCGCGGGAATCGCCCAGCGGCAGCGCCGCGAGCTTGCGGTTGCGTGGATCGATTTTGATCAACGCGATATCGTTGCGCTGGTCGGCGCCGATGAATTTTGCCGTGAAGCGGCTCTGATTCTTCTGGTCGCCCAGCACGACTTCGATGGCCTGCGCATCCTGTACGACGTGGAGGTTCGTGAGGATGTACCCGCGCGCGTCAATCACGAAGCCGGAGCCTGCGCCCTCCACCGGCACGGGATTCAGGAAGAAGTCGTATTCCACCGCGCGCGTCACGATGTTGGCCACGGCCGGCGCCGCCTGGCTGTACACGCGCACGTTGATCGATTCCTCATCCGAGAGGCCTTCGGTGTGCGGCGAAGCATTCGAGGCCGGCAGCGCCGCAACGCGCTCCGGCTGGCGGGGTCCCCAGCGCGCTCCCGCCCAGTACGCGCCCAGCACCACGACAAGGCCCAGCGCGGCCAGGCGAAGGATATTTGCGGATCTGCTTTGGTTCCTCATGGCGATTTCTCCCGGCGGGCTTTTGCCGTGCCCGCGTGCAAACTGGTTCCCGCGGCAAGCGGCTTGAGTTTTGCGACGAGCGCTTCCACCTGCTGCCGCGTATGTTCGAGCGTCCCCGAGCAATCGATTTGGTCGTCGGCCATGCGGCGCTTTTCTGCGAGCGGCATCTGCGCCGCGATGCGCTGCTCGGCTTCTTCGCGCGTCATGCCGCGGCCCGCGTCTGGATGCACCAGCCGGTCGATCTGCTGCTCCGGCCGGCACCACACCACCACGAGGCGGTCGAGCCGCTTGTGATAGCCCGCTTCGATCAGCAGCGCGGCTTCAACCACAGCCACGGCATTCGGCTCGGCGCGCTCGAGCGCGGCCAGCTTCTGCTCCTGCACTTCGAGGACGCGGGGATGGACGATGCGGTTCAGGCGCGCAAGCTTGCCCGCATCGGCAAAGACGATCGCCGCCAGCCGCGCGCGGTCAATCGAGCCGTCGGGCGCGCGGATGCCGTTGCCGAACTCGCGGAGGACTTCGTCGTAGGCAGGCTGGCCGGGCGCGATCACCTCGTGAGCGATGCTGTCGGCGTCGAAGGTGTGGCAGCCCAATTCGCGCATCATCGCGGCCACGGTGCTCTTGCCGCAGGCAATTCCGCCGGTCAGACCTACGTGCAGCATCAGGAGCCGGAAACGCGTTGGAGGTGGGCGCGCTCTGCGGCGCCGGCCCGGCGCAGGCGTGCGGCCTTGACGGTGTTGCTCATCAGCATGGCGATCGTCAGCGGCCCCACGCCGCCGGGGACCGGCGTGATCGCTCCCGCCACTTCGGCAACGTCGGGATGCACATCGCCGACGAGCACTTTGCCCTTGGTGCGGAATTCCTCGAGCTTCTTCGGATAGCGCGCGAAGATGCGCTCGGCTTCGGCGGCGTTGCTGATGACGTTCTGTCCCACGTCAATCACCGTCGCGCCCGGGCGGATGTAGTCCGTTGTGACCATGGCCGCGCGGCCCATTGCCGCCACCACGATGTCGCCGCGGCGCGTGACATCGGGCAGGTTGCGCGTCTTGGAATGGCAAACGGTGACGGTGGCGTGCGCGTGCATCAACAGCAGCGCCATCGGCTTGCCCACGATGTCGCTGCGGCCCATCACCACGGCGTTTGCGCCCTCGAGCGGGATCGCGCTGCGCCGCAGGATCTCCATCACGCCGAGCGGCGTGCAGGCCACCAGCCCCGGGCGGCCCGCGACGAGCCTTCCGACGCTCGCCGGATGCAAGCCATCCACGTCCTTGGCCGGGTCCACGGCTTCGAGAATCTTTTTCGCGTCCACCTGCGGCGGCAGGGGGAGCTGCACCAGGATGCCGTCAATATCATCGCGCGCGTTCAACTCGTCCACGACAGCCAGCAAATCGAGGGTCGAGAGACTAACTGGCGGCCGCAGCAGCTCGCTGAACAGGCCGAGCCTCTCGCAGGCCGCGATCTTGCTTTTCACGTAGAGCTGCGAGGCGGGGTTTTCGCCCACGAGCACAGCCGCCAGTCCTGGCCGGATGCCCTGGTTCGCCAGAGCCGTGATTTCCTGCCCCAGTTCGGCGTAGATTTGGTCGCGGATCTGATTGCCGTTCAGGATGCGTGCCGCCAAGAAGGGCTCCGGTGCGCAGAGAATCGAATCGCTCTCGAGCGCATCATATCATACGGTGTTGAAGGGCCGCCTTCGCGCCTCCCCGCTGAGCTTTCTGTAACGTTTTCCCGGTAGAATAGACAGTTCAGCAGGGCGCAGTGAGTTGCCCGAGGAAAAAACCATGTTCTGGGAAGGCAGCGAACGCAAAGAGCTCGAGCGCCAGAGGCAAAGCGAGGGCAGGCTTCCGCCCGGCCAGGCGCTGACCCTGAAGTGGCCCGTGCTGCACTACGGCTCGGTGCCGCGGTTCGATCCGCGCACGTGGAACTTCCGCATCGCCGGTCTGGTCGAAAAGCCGGTGCAGCTTTCCTGGGAGGAGTTCACGCGCCTGCCGCAGAAGGAAGTTGTCGCGGACATGCATTGCGTCACGCGCTGGAGCCGCTTCGATAATCGCTGGGAAGGCGTGCCGGTCGCCGAAGTGATGAAGCTCGTCACCGTAAAGCCGGAGGCGCGCTACGTCCTGGTCCACGGCGAGCAGGGCTTTACGGCCAACTTGCCGCTGGAGGATTTTCTGCGGCCCACTTCGCTGTTCGCCTTCCAGCACGATGGCCAGCCGCTCACCCCGGACCACGGCTATCCCATGCGCCTGGTGGTGCCGCATCTCTACGCCTGGAAGAGCGTGAAGTGGGCGCGCGGGCTCGAATTTCTCGAGCGCGATGCCCCCGGTTTCTGGGAAGAGAACGGCTACCACATCTACGGCGACCCGTGGAAAGAACAGCGCTTCTCCACGGATTGAATTGGTTCTGTTCTTCGCATCGTTCCAGGTAACCTCAGAAATTCGCTGCAAATCTGCCGCGAGTGAGTCCTAGCGAGGCTCTGGTACTAAAGAACTAGAACTGGAAAATTTTGCAGGAAAAAACCTTCCCACTTGGTTCTCGCCAACGGAATTTCCTTAGCCTTGCGCAGCATGGAGCCGCTGCGCCGCCAGCGCTACTTTGCGCCCTAACCGCTGTCTTATCTAGTATTACGAAGAATAAGCGTGGTGTGTTCGCGTTCGGCACTGGACATGCTTCATTCTGGCACTGGAGGATTGGAGCCCAGCGATGCGACAGCTTGCTATCAAGACAGCAGCCGGATTGATTCTTTGCCTCGCTCTGTGCGGGAGCTTGCGCGCTGACACGGTTACGGTGGGCACACCGAACGCTGCGAACTGCTACCCATTCCTGTGTAATGACAGCGGGGTGGCGACCGGCCAGAGCATCCTCTACCAACAGGTTTACGGCGCCAGCAATTTCAGCGGGCCGTTTGAGATCGATTCCCTTACTTTCCTTTTCGCTCCCTCGTTTGGCGGCAGTGGCACCGTGCTGAACGGAAACTATACCATCAGCTTTTCCTACACGGGCGCTGCGGTCGGCGGGCTGAGCACTGACTTGGGGTCGAATATCGGGGCCGGCAGCGCGGTGTTCTTCAGCGGGAGCCTGGGCGGCACGCTTGGCAACCCTTCTTTTACGATCAATGGCACGCCCTTCATCTACGATCCGGCCAACGGCAACCTCTTGATGACCATCACTGTGACGAACCAACAGACCCTGGTGAACCCTAGCGATCGCGGCTACGACGTGGGGGATAGCAATGGCGACACGACCAGCCGCGCATATGTCTTGGGCCCTGGTTCCACTGGTGGGGTAACGGACGGCATGGGTCTCGTTACGCAATTCACAGGGCCGACGACAGACCCACCTACGGCCGTAGCCCCTGAGCCTGCTTCGCTGCTCCTGATCTCGACCGGCCTTCTGATTCTAGGCGGGAGAGCGCGAAAGCTTTTGAATCTGAAGCGGTAGCCGGCGGAATCACTGCGCTGAGCAAAGAGCGCGGACCCGAAACCGAAAACGAGAACGCCCCGGGAGAAGTTCCCGGGGCGTTCGCTTTTCTGGCTTCCCGCTTCTCGTTTCCAGCCTCTAGTAGATGTCGTACTGCTCCCAATGCAGCGTGGGGTCAGACTGGATGATGATGCTCTTGCGCGTGCCCTGCTCGAGCTCTTCGATCAGCCCCGATTGGCGCGTCTTGAGCGCCTTGGCGATCTCCGGGTTGACGCGCAGCGTAAGGCTCTGCGCGTCGAGCTCGGAGGACATCTTCTTCGCCTCGGCCAGAATTTCGTAGCAAATCGTGGGCACGGACTTCACCATGCCGGAGCCCGAGCAGGACGGGCACGGCTGGCAAAGCACGCGCTCCAGCGCCTGCTTCGTGCGCTTGCGCGTAATTGCCACGAGGCCGAATTCGTTGAACGAGAGCACCTTGGACGGCGCGCGGTCGGCGCGCAGCGCGTCGTCCAGCGCGGCCATCACCTTGTCGCGGTTGCGCCGTTCCTCCATGTCAATGAAGTCCGCGACGATGATGCCGCCGAGGTCGCGCAGGCGGATCTGCCGCACGATCTCTTTCACCGCCTCGATGTTCGTCTTGACGATCGTGTCCTCCAGGCGCGTGGAGCCTTTGCCGACGTACTTGCCCGTGTTTACGTCAATGGCCACGAGCGCCTCGGTGTGGTTGATCACGATGTAGCCGCCGGACTTCAGCCACACTTTCGAGCGCAGCGCCTTGTCCAGTTCCTGCTGGATGCCGAACTCTTCGTAGATCGGCGTTTCTTTCGTGTAGAGCTTCACGCGGTTGACGAGCTTTGGCTGGAAGCGGCTGACGAATTCGACCACCTTGCCGTACTCCTCTTCGGAGTCCACCCAGATGGCCGTGTAGTCGGTGCTGAGGTAATCGCGCAGGATGCGCTCGACGAGGTTCAGGTCGCGGTGGAGCAGCGCGGGCGCTTTGCGCTGTTCGGCGCGTCCGCGGATTTCGTCCCAGGTGCGGCCCAGGAATTCGACGTCGCTGCGGATGTCCTCGTCGCTCGCGCTGTCGGCGGCGGTGCGCACGATGAAGCCGCCGGGGAAAGTGCCCTTGGCTTCGGAGACCAGTCGCCGCAGCCGCGAGCGCTCTTCGGCCGAGCTGATTTTGCGCGAGACGCCGATGTGGTCCACCGTGGGCATGTACACCAGGAAGCGGCCCGGCAGCGCCACGTGGCTCGTGATGCGCGCGCCCTTCTTGCCCAGCGGCTCTTTGGCGATCTGGACGATGATCTCCTGATTCGTCTTCAGCATCTCGGAGATCAATTGCACGCGGCGCGGCGGTGCGTGGCGCCGGTCCTGGTGCCGCGGGAAACGCCCGCCGCGCTGGGGGCCTCCGCGGCGCATCGGCCGCTGGAAATGCGCTCGCGGACGGCTTTCGATACGCGCGACCCCCTGGTTCGTGCCGCGGTCTTCCTGCTGCAGCGGCGCAGCTTCCTCCGAAGCCGGGGCTGCCGCTTCTTCGATGGCTTCCTCCGCCGCTTCCTCGCCTGCGGGCTCGCCGGCAAATTCCATTGGCTCGTCGTGCTCCGTCGCTTCTTCGGCTTCTTCCGCTCTTTCCACCGGAGCGAAGCCGTTCTCGGCGGCAGTCTCCTCGGCCAGCGCAGCTGTCTCCGCTTCGTCCTGCCGCTCTTCGTGCTTGGCTTCGGCGAGCTGCTCGGAGAGCGTGTTCACCTCTTCCTCAGTGAGATCGGCTTCGGTCCGGACGTGCGGCGCAGCGGGCACTTCCGGTTCCTCGGCGAGGATCGGTTCAACGCGGATTTCCCACTGTGTCTGTGCGGCGGGTTCCGCAGCCTGCTCGCTTTCGGCCGCAGGAGCTTCCGGTGCCGGGGGCTCGCTCACATAAAGAGATTGGGGAAGCGATGCTGCGGCCCCGGTCTCTTCGACGTGCGCTGCGGGCGGCATGCCCAGCGTGGCTTCTTCCACCGGCGCTGCGGGTTCCCCGGCGGCAGCCGGAGCCGCCGGCGGGCGCTCTTTGTACTTGGCAAGCGATTCGCCCGGAAGCAGGGTGGGCTCGTAGCCCGGAGGCGGCGGCGTGTAGGACGAAGGCTCCGAAAGACGCGACGACGCGTATTTCGAGGGCGGCAGATCGCGGCCGGGCCGGCGATCCGGGCCGCGGCCTCGTCCGCCGCCGCCACCACCACTGCGGCTCCAGCGCCCGCCGCGCCCGCGGTCGCGGCCACGATCGCGGAAGCCGCCGCGATCGCGGTCGTGGCGCTCAAACGGGCGCGACTGTGCCGGAGGCGCAGGCGCAGGTGCAGGCGCAGGCGCAGGCTGTACAGAGGATTCTGCGGGCAGCGGAGCCGCTTCCGCGGGCGCTTCGCCGCCGGTGACTTCCGGCGGCTCGACGGCGCCGTGTTCGCCGTCGGCAGGGACGAAGACCTTCCCGCCCTGCTCCTCCATTTTCTGGACCTTGCCCTCGACGGTGGAGACCACGTGGTCGTATTCCTCGAGATTTTCGAGGAAGTCGCTGACGTACAGGAAGGCGTCGCTATCCAGGCCGATTTCCACAAAGGCCGACTGCATGCCGGGCAGCACGCGCGTGACGCGGCCTTTGTAGATGCTTCCGACTAGCGCGAATTCCTTCTCGCGCTCAATGTAAATCTCGCAGAGTAGCCCTTCTTCCAGAATGGCGACCCGCGTCTCGTGGGGGGCCGCCGAGATCACCAGCTCTTTCGCCATGAAAACTCCTCGGAGTGCATCGCCACACGCCGGCGCAGAGCGCCAGGGCACAGTTGTGACGGCCCCATCGAGAGGCCGTAGCGGATTGGATCCGTGCTCTCATTCCATCCTGCACGCGATGCTCGACTCGCAACTCTTCTTCCCGCCAATGCGGGAAGGGAATCCGCGCCGGCTCAGTTGACGAATCGCCTCAAGCGGACGTTCATCACCAGGCCGAGCGACAAAAACACAAACAACGTGGCCGACCCGCCGTAGCTCATCAGCGGCAGCGGGATGCCGGTGACCGGCATATAGCCGATCACCATCGCCGCATTCACCAACACGTGAAACCCCAGGATCGCTGCCACGCCCATCACCAGGTACATCCCGGCGCGGTCGTGTGCCCGTTGGGCGTTGTGCACCAGGCGCAGCAGCAAAGCCATATACAGCGTCAGGGCCGCGAAGACCCCGGCAAAACCCAGCTCCTCGGCCAGCGCGGCCAGGATGAAGTCCGAATACCGCACGGGCACGAACCCGAGCTGGTTCTGACTGCCGTTGCCCAATCCCTTGCCGAAAAACCCGCCCGAGCCAACGGCAATCTTCGATTGCAGGATTTGGTATCCTGATTTCTTCGGATCCTCTTCCGGGCGGAGAAAAGTCGTAATCCGATCTTTCTGGTACGGCTTCAGGAGGTGCCAGCCCACCGGCAACATCATAACGCCGAGCACGATGACCGCAAGGGCATGTTTCCACTGGATGCCGGCCAAGAACGCACCCACCACCGCCAGCGGCACCAGCACCATCGCCGTGCCCAGGTCGGGCTGGAGCAGAATCAAGCCCAGCGGAACGCCGGTCAGCACGCCGGCTTTGATCAGATCGCCCAGCGCCAGCCGGTCTGTGCGCACCTCGCTGAAGAAGCGCGCCAGCACCACAATTATAATTAACTTGACGAGTTCCGACACTTGGAAAAAAGCGCCCAGCAACGGAATCCAGCGCTTTGCGCCAAACCGCGTGTGACCCACCGCCAGCACCGCCAGCAGCGCCCCCACGCCCACCAGATACAGCAGCGGCGCCTGGTCCATGATGGCGTGATAGTCCACGCGCGAGATGATGAGCATGGCCACCACGCCCAGCGCGATCCACGACACCTGCTTCCAGTGCATACCGGCCAGGCCGCCGGCTTGGGTGGCTGAGCGGATCTCCAACACGCCGATAAGACACAGCGCGAACGCAATGGCGATTAGCCACCAGTCGTAATCGCGGATGCCTCGTGGTTCTTTCATGAAACCCTGAAGCTAACCTCTCACCGCGGGTTTTTCGCAGGCGCCGGAGCCGCCGCGCGCGGCTCGGGCGCGCCCGCCGCGTGGCCGTCCGGCCGCGCTGCGGAATCGGGCTTGTCGGCCGCCCGCGCTTCTGTGGCCAGCGGGTCGCTGGGGATCTCCTGGCGCTTGAATTCCACCGTGTACTGCTGCTTCGTGCGCGCGCTCTTCTTGTCGTAGTACGCCTTGATGATGTCGCGCACCAGCGGCGCAGCCGCGGAAGCGCCGTGCTGGCCGCCCTGCACCAGCGCGGTGACCACGATCTCCGGGTTGCGCCGCGGCGCGTAGCCCACGAACCACGCGTTGTCCAGCAATTCCTTGCGGCGCCCCGCGCGCTTCAACCCTTCCGAGCTGATCACCTGCGCGCTGCCCGTCTTGCCGCAGAGCTCGATGCCCTCCAGGCGCACGCCCGCGCCCGTGCCGCCTTCGTTCACCACCCCGAACATCGCCTGCGTGACCTTTTCCGTCGTGTCTTCGGAAATGGCAAAGCGCTGCTCCGGCACGTTCTTGGCATTCAGAATCATGTGCGGCTGCTTGAAGACGCCGCCCATGGCGATGCCGCCGATCGTGCGCGCCAGTTGCAGCGGCGTGACCACCACGGCGCCCTGGCCGACGGCCACGGAAATCGTCTCGCCGGGATACCACTGTTGGTGGAACACGCGCTTCTTCCATTCTTCCGACGGGATCAGCCCCGACTCCTCCGCCGGCAGGTCCACGCCGGTTCTCCGGCCGAGACCCATCTGCACGGCGTAGTACGAAATGCGGTCGATGCCCAGCCGCTTGCCCACGTTGTAGAAAAAGACGTCGCACGAATGCACCACCGCTTGGTGCAGATTCATCGTGCCGTGCCCCTTCTTGTCCCAGTCGTGGAAGACGCGGCCGTAGAACTCCGCCTGGCCCGGGCAGAACACGGTGAAATTCTCCGGGATGACCTTGGATTCGAGCATGGCCGTGGCCATGACGATCTTGAACACCGAGCCTGGCGCAAGCTGCGCCTGAATCGCGCGGTTCAGCAGCGGCCGGTCGGGGTCTTCGTTCAGCCGCTGCCATTCCTGGCGCGGCACGCGCACGGCAAACGAGTTCGGGTCGGGCGCGGGGTGACTGGCCATGGCCAGCACCTCGCCCGTGCGCGGGTCGAGCGCCACGATCGCGCCCCTCTTGCCGGCCAGCGCCTGCTCCGCCACCACCTGCAGGTCATAATCAATCGTCAGTTGGATGGGCTTGCCCGGGACCGCTTCCTTCTGCTCCAGCCGCCCCACTTCTTTGCCCACGCTGTTCACGATCACGCGGCGCAGGCCGTCGGTGCCCGCCAGCGTTTCGTTGTACTGCTTCTCCAGGCCGGTCTTGCCCACGATGTCGCCGGGGCGATAGCGGCCGTTGTTGCGTTCCACTTCCTGCGCGCTCACTTCGCCCACGTAGCCGCTCGCATGCGAGAGGAAGCCGTCGGCCAGATACCGCCGCCGGTGCACCATCAGCATTTCGAGCAGCGGGATATCCGCGCGGTGCGATTCGATGAAGGCGATGTCCGCCTGGCTCGCTTCCGGCTTGATCACGATGGGCTGGAATTTCGGGAATGACTTTGCGGCTTCGAGGTCGTCCTGCAGCTCCTCCACCGAGACGCCCAGACCCTCGGCGATGAGCGGCAGGCTGCGCTCGACGGCCTGCGGGTCGTCGCGCAGCAGCAGCACGCTGAACGACGGGTAGGTGTCCACCAGCACGCGGCCTTCGCGGTCCAGCATGCGCCCGCGCGGCGCGATGATCGGGAGCGCGCGAACGCGGTTGCGCTCCGCGAGATCTGCGTACTTGTCGGAATCAATGACCTGGAGCTTCCAGAAGCCAAGCAGCAGCAGCGCAATCAGGCCCACCACCGTATAGGAGACAATCGCCAGCCGGGTCGCAGGCAGTTTGCTATCGCTTTCGAACCAGTACGACACTTCAGTTTCGCTCTATTCTGTGGACCACGAGGTGGGCGATCCTGACTTCCTGATTTCCAGACCTCAGGTCTTCCTACCTTCTCGCCTTGTCGTCAGACTCCGCCGCACTCTGGCGAGCTGACTCACAGCCTCCCGGCGACCGCTGCCGGCGTCCTTGAGCGCGCCACAAGTGCCGCCCAAAGTATCACTTGCACAATCCCGGTGCAAGCTGTCCTCCGGGCCAGCCGTAGGGTATCGGTTACGCCCGCGGCCACATGTCCCATCATGTAGCGTCGGCCTCTTGCCCTGCCTGTCCTGCTTGTCCTGAGGCCCTGCCGAAGGGCTTGCCCTGAGCGCTTTAGCACACCAGATCACGCTGGTGCGGCTGAGAAGGTGATCTCTGGTTCCGGAGACCAGCGCCAGATCTATATGTTGTTGGTTCGCTCGGTACTTAGCCGCACCTGAGCGTACGCAAATGTAGCCTATTCGGTTGTTATCTTTCCCAAATCCTTCCACACTTTCTCTTGAGGCGCGCAAGGAATATCACTTGCCTCGCTCGTTCGGAATAGGCGTCAAACATCATGCCGCATGCCGCTTATTCGGTTCAAGAACCTCGGCCCGTGCGCCTACGTAAACGACTCGGCAATCCTGCTCTTGGCGAGTGGCGGCATTTCCCAAGACAAGCTTCTCGCCCAATCTGACCGATATGGACAGAGTAATGAGGCAACCGTGAGCACTGAGCACGATAGCGCGCGTGGGATCTGCGAATGGACTTTCGTCGGCCAATTTACCGTGCACGACCACCGGTAACTGCGCAAGCACCCGCTGGGAGCGCCCGCGGTCGAACCTCAGTGCGTTCAGTCGGCCGGTTCACCACAAAACCTAAAGTACGCCCGTATGCTATTTAGGACAACTGTAGTCTGTACTTGAGTCTTGGGGTGGAGTGGGAAGTGCTGCCCGCAAGAGCCACACCCCGTCCAAAAACACGTGACGCTTTCGCAGGCCGTGCCGAAAGGCAACCGTTTCGAACCGGTCGATAGCCATGAAGACCCGCGAGGGGCGACCACGCAAGCCTTGACGGGAGCCTCATGGCTCTGTACATAGAGAGCGCGGGAGGTTGCTATGTCACCCTGGAGGCGTCTAAGCGTCGCAATTTTCGTGTTCGCCGTGCCCCTGGCAGTCGGGGCCTGGGGCCAGGAGGAACAACACAAACACGCAGCGGAGTCTGGCGAGAAACTCGGTCATGTGAAGTTCCCCATCTCGTGCAATGACGCTGCGCAGAAAGAGTTCGAGCGGGCTGTGGCGATGCTGCACTCGTTTTGGTACGAGGAAGCGGAAAAGACATTCACCGGCGTGACTCGCACCGACTCGACCTGCGCGATGGGCTACTGGGGTGTCGCCATGAGCCTCTACCACCCCATCTGGGGAGAGCCGCCCACCCTGCCGATCTTGCAGAAAGGCGGTGCGGCCCTTGAAAAGGCGAAGGCCGCGAATGCCAAAACTCCGCGCGAACGTGACTACATTGCCGCAATCGAAATCATTTACGCAGAACCGGAGAAATTCGACGCCAGCACTCGCGCACTGGCTTACGAGAAGGCTATGGAACGAATCTACGTCAAATACCCGGACGACCGCGAGGCCGGTGCCTTCTACGCGCTGGCACTGATCGCCACCGTGCAACCGACCGACAAGACGTACGCAAACCAGAAGAAAGCGGCGGCCATCCTGAACAAAATCTTCGTGGTCGAGCCGGACCACCCGGGCATGGCGCACTACATTATCCACGCCTGCGACTACTCGGGAATTGCCGAACTGGCGCTGCCCGCCGCGCGGCGCTACGCCAAGATAGCCCCCTCGGTTCCCCATGCCCTGCACATGCCCTCCCATATCTTCACGCGGCTCGGCCTCTGGCAGGAATCCATCGAGTCCAACACTGCGGCGGCGACTGCCGGCAGGGACTACGCGACCAAGGCGAATTTCGGCGGAGCCTGGGACCAGCAGCTTCACGCCATGGACTACCTGGCGTACGCCTACTTGCAGGGCGCACAGGACGTCAAGGCGAAGCAGGTGCTCGATGAACTCCTCGCCATCCGAAAGGTGCAGCCAGAGAATCTGACCTCGGCCTATGCCTTTGCGGCCCTCCCGGCGCGCTACGCGCTCGAACGGCATCACTGGGCCGACGCCATCGCGCTTGAGCTGCAACCGGCGTGGTTTCCCTGGAGCCGGTATCCCTGGCCCGCCGCCACTTTCTATTCCGCGCACGGGCTCGCTGCTGCCCGCAGCGGCCGGCCGGGCGACGCGCACAAGGATTTAGAAAAAATCGAAGCGATGTACAAGGCGTTCGCCGATGCCAAACAGGGCTACTGGGCAAACCTGGTGGAGATCATGCGCCGCGAAGTTGCTGCCTGGATCGCGCGCGCAGAAGGCAAGAACGATGAGGCGCTCGGGCTGATGCGGTCAGCGGCTGAACTCGAGGCCTCGACTGATAAGCACAACGTCACGCCGGGCTCTGTCCTCCCCGCGCGCGAGTTGCTGGGAGACCTGCTCCTTGAACTCAACCAGCCGGCCCACGCTCTATCCGAGTACGAAGCTTCGCTTCACGACGCGCCCAACCGATTCAATTCGCTTTACGGTGCGGCGCGTTCGGCTGAGCTTTCCGGCCAGCGAGACAAAGCGCGCACGTACTACGCCAAGCTCGTGGAAGTCTCCAAAGCAGCCGACGGTGACCGGCCTGAGCTTCGCCAAGCCAGGACACTTCTGTCCAGCAAGTGAAGAGGGACACCCCCTGCCGGCCGGAGTTGTTCCTTGACGAATTCGGAGACGAGGCCCCCGAAATGCATCAGGGTGAGGATTTTCTGGCCCGATTCACCAGTGCTCGTATTGTGAGAGTCAATCGGTAAGGCTGCCGGTTGCCGCACCCTGAACTCGCGCACGTAGCGAGAGGGGTGGGAGGGTTCATGTTCACCCTGTTTTCCACTCCTTGTTCACTCCCCTCGGCCCTGAGTTTTCTTGCTGTTACCGGCCCTAGCCACGCTCGAATACACCCCATTTCTCCTTGATCCTCACCGGTACGCTAAAATGGAGTAATGCTCTGCGAGGGCTGTGCCGGCGTGCCCGCCTGGAGCGGGACTTGCCCGCGTAGGCGGGGCCTGCCCGCCAGACCCGCCATCTTGCTGGGCGGGGCGGGCCGCACTCTTGCGAGTTCTGCCGCCCGCCCGCCGAACCTGATCGTGGCGGGCTTGACCGCCTGGGCGGAGCCTGCCCGCCAGAGCTTTGGCGGGCTGCAACGGAGGGGCACACGAGACATGGTCGCTGCGCTAAGTCCTTTGAAGCCTATACTTACGAATTTTGACGCCGCAACCCCTTTTTTTTCACTACATACAAAATCATTGGACTTAATCCCTCGTAGAATCAAATACATACAAAAAAGGGGGTGGGGGTCCCCCCTTGTGTACAGCGGTGGAAAATCCGAGAACAATGTGGCCCGCCACAGCGGGCAGGCCCGCCCAGGCGGGCTCGTTGCGGCGCCGCCCTCAGGGCGTCGGAACCAGCTCGATCGAGGTGATGGGGTGAATCTCCCAGGCGGTCCAGCGCCAGTTGCGTGGGCGGCCCGGCGCGGTATTCTCCGATGCGTCCTTGCTGTCGCTGTCGAAGAGCATCCAGCCGCGCACGCGCGCCCAGCGGCCGCGCAGCGTGTCGCGCAGCGCCGCCGTGGACCAGTCCACGCCCTGCTGCGCCATGATCGTGCGCCAGCGCGGCGTCACCTCGACGATCACTTTCTGCTCGGGGTGCTCGGGGTTGGGCACCAGCTCGATGTGCGTGTCGTGGTCGGCCGTGAGCTTCACGTCCCACACGTAGCCGGTAATCTCCGCGGCTTCGTTGTCGCGCCAGCGGTTCGTGTCGTCCCCCGGCGCAACCAGAGCGGCCATCGTAATCGCGGGATTGACTTCGCTCGGTTGCGGCGCCGTGGAGCGGTTCTTCAGCCGGTTCAGCGGCCCGCCCCGCGGCCTGGAGTGATAAAACACCACCGCCGCAACAAGCGCCACAATCAGCAGCGCCTGCAGAATTCGAGCTGTCTTGCGCGACATGCGTTGCCGCTAGGTCTTGCGGAGGCGGTCGAGCATAGGGAAGAGCACGATGGCCAGCGCGGCGTTCACAAGCGAAGCGATGAGCAGCGTGAGATTCGCGTAAGGCTCTTGCTGCGCCAGCAGCCACCGCTTCGTCACCACCAGCACGACATGGTGGAAGTGGAAGAAGGCGAAGGTCAGCAGGAAGCGCGCGAGGGGATGCTCGACGTCAAGGCGCGCGCCGACCGACGACGCTGCATAACCCACCAGCGTTTTGGAGATGCCGTAGAGGCCGATGGGCGAGAGGCTCTTGCTGAGGCCGTCCTGCACCAGGCCGATCACGAGGCCCAGCAGAAGTCCGGACGAAGGATTGCGGCGGCTCAGGCCGAAGTAGAGCGTGACGAGCAGCGGCAATTCCAGGTAGTCGCGCGTGCGCGGAAAATAGCTCGGCAGGAACGCCTGCAAGATCAGCGCCGCAGCAGACACGCTGACGACGACGCCGGTGCGGAACTTGTGTACCTCGATGTGTTGCTCGGTATCCGCGCGGGTGACCATGTCAGCGCCGCGGGGGAGGTGCTTTGGCGGGACCCGGGGCGGCGCGCTCCGGCTCTTTCTTCGGCTCGAGCGGCTGCTGCGTCAGCAGCACGAGGACTTCTTCCAGGCGCTCGAGGTGCGCCGCGGGCTTCACGCGAATCTCCTTGAACGGGTTGCCTTGCTTCGCCGAAACGACGGTGCCCAGGGGCAGGTCTTTGGGGAAAATGCGGTCCTGGCCCGACGTCAGGATTTGCGCGCCCGCCGCGATGTTTTCGTCGTTGCTGACGTATTTCATCTGCGCGAGCGGCTCGCCCAGGCCGCCGACCACGCCCTGCAAGCGCGAGTCGGCCAGCAGCGCGCCCACGCCGCTGTCCTTATCGGTCAGCAGCAGCACCTGCGACGTGCCGGCATAGGCTTCGAGGACCTTGCCCACGACGCCTTCGGGCGTGATCACGGCCATGTTCTTGCGCACGCCGTCGTTTTCGCCGCGGTTGATGGAAACGGTTTTGCTGGCCGTATCAGCGCTCGCGCCGATCACGCGCGCGGCGAGCATGGGCACGTCCCCGTGCGCTTCGCGGAAGCCGAGCAGGCCGGCCAGGCGGTCGGCCTCGGCCGCGCGGCCTTCGAGACCGGAGTTGCGCAGCTTCAGCCGGTCGAGTTCCGCGCGCAGCTCCTGGTTTTCGCGCCGCGTGCGCACCAGGCCGACGTAGTTGCTCCAGCCGCCGCGCACGCGGTCAATCGCCCAGCTCCCGGCGCGCTCAAACGGCGTCACCGCCGCCACCGCCCACGCGCGGATCAGGCGCACCTGCTGGTCGCGCTTGATCTGCACCGCCAGCAGCAGCACCTGCGCCGTCAGAACGACGGCCAGCAGAACGAGCGAGCGATGTCGTGAGGGGACGGCGAGCATGAAAGATCGAAACTCGAATCCGAAGCGCGGCGCGTCAGTCGATCGAAACGAGGCGCAGCAGGCGGAAATCGCTCAGCATCTTGCCCGTGCCGAGCACCACCGAGGCCAACGGATCGTCGGCGATGGAAACCGGCAGGCCCGTCTCCTCGCGGATGCGCTTGTCCAGGTTCTTCAGCAGCGCGCCGCCGCCGGTCAGCACAATGCCGCGGTCGCTGATGTCGGCGGAAAGCTCGGGCGGCGTGCGCTCGAGCGCCACGCGGATGGCGTTCAGGATCGTGGCGACGCATTCGGAGAGCGCCTCGCGGATTTCGCTGTCGTCAATCGTGACGGTGCGCGGCACGCCCTCGATCAGGTTGCGCCCCTTCACTTCCATGGTGAGCGGCTTTTCCAGCGGGTACGCGGAGCCGATTTCCATTTTGATCTGCTCGGCGGTGCGCTCGCCGACCAGCAGGTTGTACTTGCGCTTCAGGTAGTGCATCACGGCTTCGTCCATCTCG
>JBGQHO010000043.1:0-31767 GCA_041497955.1 Terriglobia bacterium
GTACGAGCGGGTGGCGCGCGACGAAGCCCGTATGGAGCGCGAGCTGCGCGCTGCGCAGCGCATGCAGGGCGCGCTGCTGCGTCCTGTGCCGGTGGAGGACTACGGGCTGGAAATTGCCGCCCGCATCCAGTCCGCGCGCGAGGTCTGTGGCGACCTCTACGATTTTCTGCGCTACGGCCCACAACATCTCGGCGTGGCGCTCGGCGATGTCAGCGGGAAGGGCTCGGCCGCGGCGCTCTATGGCGCCGTGGGCATCGGCATCCTGCGCAGCCTTGCGCCGCACAAGCTGCAGCCCGCGGAAATGTTGCGGCAGATGAACCACCTCTTCTCCGAACGCCGCATCGAAGAGCGCTTCATGACGCTCTGCTTCGCCACGTGGCACAAGGGAAAGCGCAAGCTGCGCCTGGCGAACGCGGGTCAGTCACAGCCGCTGCTCTATAAAGGGGGCCGCTGCGAGAGGTTGAACCTGACGGGATTCCCGCTGGGACTTTATGACGACGTCTCGTATGAGGAGTGGTCGCTCGAGCTCGATCCCGGTGATATTCTTATTTTCCATTCCGACGGCTTGGCCGAAGCGGGCAATGCCGAAGGAGTTCTCTTCGGCACCGAGCAGCTCCGACAGGTGGTCGAAGCGAACGCCGCGTTTTCGGCCGCGGAGCTGGCTGACCGTCTCCTCGCCGAAGTGGCTGAGTTCTCGCGAGGCGTGCCCGTGGCGGACGACCGCACGCTCGTTGTGATGAAAGTGAAGTGAGGCGCGCGGTGCCCCAACGCCCCGGCCGATCCGCCGATCCCACGCAATACACGCCGTTTTTCTCCTTTGTTCGCAAACAACTGCACTGCGAAGGGGTGCCGCTCGATAGAATTGCCGCGCGCGCCGGCACGCCGGCCTATGTCTACAGCCGCGCGAGCATCGAGCGCTCGTATCGCGTGCTCGATGGCGCGCTCGCCGCTCTTCCCCACACGATCTGTTACGCCGTCAAGGCGAATTCGAACCTCGAAATCCTGCGCGTTCTGGCGCGGCAAGGCAGCAGCTTCGACATTGTTTCCGGCGGCGAGCTCTACCGCCTGCGCCGCATCGGCGTGCCGGGACGGCGCATTGTCTTCTCCGGCGTGGGCAAATCGCGCGAAGAAATCCGCGAGGCGCTCGCGGCGCGCATTCTTCTCTTCAATGTCGAGTCGGAAGCCGAGCTGGCGCTCTTGGTCGAAGAATCCCCGCGCGCTATTCGAAAGCACGGCGCGAAGCCGGCCGTCGCCATTCGCGTCAATCCCGATGTCGAAGCCGGCGGGCATCCGCACATCTCCACCGGCCATCACCGCCACAAATTCGGCGTGGACTGGGCCGAAGCGCGCCGGCTTTATCTTGCGCACCGCGACTCGCGCTGGATTGCGTGGCAGGGCTTGAGCGCGCACATTGGCTCGCAGATCCTGAGCCTCGCGCCGTTTCTGAGGGCGCTGCGGCGGCTGGCGAGTTACGTCCGCGACCTCGGGCGCAACGGCGTCCCCTTGCGCTATCTCGATTTTGGCGGCGGCCTGGGCGTGCGCTATTCGGCGGAGCATCCGCCGCAGGTCGCCGCGTACGGGCGCGAGATCGTGCGTGTGGTGCGGCCGCTCGGCTGCCGCCTGCTGCTCGAGCCCGGGCGCGTACTGGTCGGGCCCGCGGGCGTATTGCTCACGCGCGTGCTCTACACGAAGCGCAACCGCGGCAAAGACTTCGTGGTCGTGGATGCCGCCATGAATGACTTTCTACGGCCCGCGCTCTACGGCGCCACGCATCCCGTGACGCCCGTCGCGCAGCCGCAGCGCTCCGCGCGAAGGACGCGCGCCGATGTGGTCGGACCGGTCTGCGAAACAGGAGATTTCTTCGTGCAGGATTGGCCGTTGCCGCAGGTTGGCGCTGGGGACTTGCTGGTCCTTTGGGGAACCGGTGCGTACGGCTTTGTGGCCTCGTCGAACTACAATTCACGCCCGCGCGCTGCTGAAGTTCTGGTCGCAGGCAACCGCTTCCGCATCATCCGCCGCCGCGAATCCCGCGGCGACCTCATCCGCGGCGAATAGATTCCCTCTGCGTCCTCTGTGTTTCCATGGCGCTCTCGCTATCCGTTCACTCAACCGCGCTGTAGACCACCCTTCCGCCCACAATGCTGCCGCGACAATCTGTCCGATCACACGGATGCTCATCGTGTCCTCGCGAGGAAAACTCAGCGCTCGCCCCACTTCAGCTTGTTGCGCAGGATTTCGAAATAGGTTTTCCGCGAGGGGCGCACCAGGCGCAGGCGGTGGCTGGCCTTTGAGACAACCACGCGGTCACCGCGCTTCAGCTCCACGCCGACCTGCCCGTCGAGCGTCAGGTACGTCATCTCATCGCCCGAGCGGAATGCGATTTCGAGCTTCGCGGTGTTGGGGATCACCAGCGGGCGGTTCGTGAGGGTGTGCGAGCAGATGGGCGTGATCACGAAAGCCTCGACGACCGGATAGACGATCGGCCCGCCGGCGGCGAGCGAGTAGGCTGTGGAACCCGTGGGCGTCGAGACAATCAACCCGTCGGCCTTGTAGCTGCACACGTAACTGCCGTCGATGTGCAGGTCGAGATCAATCATCCGCGCGAGCGCGCCCTTGTTGAGCACGGCGTCGTTCAGGGCGCGGTGGCTGGCGACGCTCTTGCCGTCTCGGAGCACTTCCGCCTGGAGCTGCACGCGCTCGCTGATGCGGTTCCGGCCGGTGAGCACCTCTTCGAGAATGGGGTATAGCTCCCCCAGTGTCACGCTGGTGAGGAAGCCGAGCCCGCCCATGTTCACCGGGAGGATGGGCACCGGATGTTCGCCCGTGATGCGCGCGGCCGCCAGCAGCGTGCCGTCGCCGCCGAGCACGATCAGCACGTCCACGCGGCCCGGGAGCTGTTCGCGGGGGATCATTTGTTCCGGCATGGCCGTGGGCTCGCAACCGATACACGTCGCCGTCTCCTGATCGTAGAAGACTTCGAGGCCGTGCTCGCCGAGCCACTTCAAAAGCTTCGGCACGACGGCGGCCACGTCGTCGCGGCGGGGGCGGGAGATGATGCCGACTCTTTGAATCATGTTCTCTGCGCTTGGATGCGAGCGCGGGCGCATTTTACTCCACCGGTTCCCGCCGGGCGTGCAGAAAAAACTCCAAGTTCCCTTCGGCGCCGGGCACACGGCTGGGACGCATTCCCAGGATGACGAGGCCTGCGGCGCGCGCGGCCGCTTCGACGTGCGCAACGGCGCGCTCATGCAACGCGGGGTCGCGGACGATGCCGCCGCGCGCCACATCCTTGCGCTCGAGCTCGAACTGCGGCTTGACCAGGATCAGCAGGTCCGCCCCCGGCGCCGCGCAGGCGATTGCGGCGGACAGGACCTTTGTTACCGAGATGAACGACACATCGAACGTTACAAGCTCCGCGCGCTCGGCGAGGTCTTTCGGCTTCAGGTACCGCGCGTTGCGTTCAATGCGCACGACGCGCGGGTCCTGCTGAAGCTTCCATGCGAGCTGGTTCGTTTCCACGTCCACGGCGTACACGCGGCGCGCGCCGCGCTGGAGCAGGCAATCGGTGAACCCGCCGGTGGAGGAGCCGATATCGAGGCACGTCTTGCCGGCGGGATCGACGCCGAAATCTTCGAGTGCGCCTTCGAGCTTCATGCCGCCGCGGCTGGCATACCGCAATCCGCGTACGACTTCGATGGGAGCATCCGCCGCGACGAGCGTCCCGGCCTTGTCGCGCTTCTGGCCGCCGGCCAGGACCTGCCCCGCGAGGATCAGCGCTTGCGCCTTCTGCCGCGATTCGGCCAGGCCGCGCTCGACGAGCAACACGTCCAGCCGCTGCTTGCGCGTTTTGGGTTTCGGGTTGCGCAACGGAGTAATTCAAGTTCAGGCGCGCCGCAGGACGAGGAATTCCGCCAGCTCGCGGAGACGCGCGCTGCGGTCGCCGTACGGCGCGAGCTCGGCGATCGCTCGCGTGGCCAGCTCGTTCGCCGTCTCGCGCGATTTCGCAAGGCCGAACAGCGCAGGATACGTGGCCTTCTGCTGCGCCTGGTCTTTGCCCGCCGTCTTGCCCAGCGCGGTCGAAGACTCCTCGACGTCGAGGATGTCGTCCACCACCTGGAACGCCCAGCCGATGCTTTCGCCGAAGCGCCGCAGCCGCGCGACATCGGCTTCGGCGGCGCCGCCGCAGAGCGCGCCGGCGACCAGTGAGGCGCGAATCAGCGCCGCGGTTTTCGAGCGGTGGATGTACTCGAGCGTTTCGGGCGTGACCTTTTTGCCTTCGGCTTCAAGGTCCGCCACCTGACCGCCCACCATGCCATCGCGCGTGCCCGCGGCGACGGCGACTTCGTGCAGGATGGCCACGCGACGCGCGGCTTCAACCGGCGCAGTGGCGAGCGTTTCAAACGCCAGCGTCAGCAGCGCGTCGCCCGCAAGGATCGCCGTGGCTTCGCCAAACTGTTTGTGGCAGGTCGGCTTGCCGCGGCGCAGGTCGTCGTTATCGAGCGCGGGCAGGTCGTCGTGGATCAGCGAATACGTGTGAATGAATTCGAGCGCGCAGGCCACATGCAGCGCGGGCGGCAGATCGTTCCGGAAGATGCCCGCCGCTTCGAGGCACAGGATCGGGCGAATGCGCTTGCCGCCGGCAAAGACGCTGTAGCGCATCGCGCGGTGGATAGAAACGGGCCGCGCATCCTCCGCCGGCAGCAGGCCCTCGAGCGCCGCGTCCACCGCGCGGCGGTCTTCCTCGAAGAATGCAGGCAGCTTCATGCGCGAGAAACGCTCAGAGGAATCGGTTGTTGGCGAAAGGCAGGCAAGCTCGGGCCGGCCTCAGGATTCTTCCTCGGTCTCGGGCTCGAAGGGCTCCGCCACCATCTTGCCGTCCACCTTCTTCAGCAGGATTTCCACGCGCCCTTCGGCCTGCTCGAGCTGTTTCTGGCAATCGCGCGAAAGCTCGACGCCCTCCTCGAACAGCTTCATGGCCTCATCGAGCGAGAGGTTGGCGTTCTCGAGCCGGCGCACCACTTCTTCCAGGCGCGCCAGCGAGCGCTCGAATTCCGGCTTCTTTGCGGGCTCGGCTTTCTTGTTCGGCGTCGGATTCATGTTGCGTCTCGTCAAGCGCCGGCTAGCGCTGGCAGCCCGGACAGAGGTAACTCGCGCGGCCGCCCAGCTCGCTGCGCCGGATCCGGCCGCCGCAGCGCCGGCAGCGCTCGCCCTTGCGGCCGTACACGCGAAGGATGCGCTCCAGCCCCTGGAACCACCATGCCGGATCACGAAAATCAGGGGCCGGATGCGTACAGCATTCTAATGCACGGCGGAGAACGTCCACAATGGCTTTGTGAAGCCGCCGCGCTTCCTGCGGCGCAACGCGGTCCGCACGACGCCGCGGATGGAGCCGCGCGTGCCACAACGCCTCATTCGAATAAATGTTGCCGAGCCCCGCGATCTTCGTCTGATCCATCAGCAGGAGCTTGAGCGGCTGGCGCGATGCCGCGAGCAGCTCGGTGAAGCGTCGTAGGGTGAATGCCGCGCTGAGCGGCTCGACGCCCAGCGCGCGGATGCCGGGCGAATCGTCCGGCCGCGCGAGCCAGTGCACGCGGCCGAAATGCCGCCGGTCCACAAAGCCCAGCACGCCGTCGCCGAAGTCGAAGGCCACGTCGATGTGGCCGCGGATTTGCGGCGTGTCGAACCAGACGAGCTGGCCGTCGAGGCGAAAGTGCAGGATCACGCAGCCGCGGTCCAGACGGAGCAACAGATACTTGCCGCGGCGCGCTACCGCTTCGACGCGCCGGCCCTCGACGGCGCGACGCAGCTCCGCGGGCTGCTGCGGCCGCACGGCAATCGCGTGGAGTACGCGGCAGCGGCGGATCTTCTTGCCGCGCACCAGCGGGCGCAGGCTGCGAACAACGGCTTCGACTTCGGGGAGTTCAGGCATGAACCGAGAAATGGAAACGGAAAACCGATCTGGCTCAATTCGGCGATGGCGCCAGGCGCAAGCGGTGCGCGCGGGCATTTTCCTCGGCCGCGTCGCTGAACGCGGCAGGCACGCCGCGTCCTTCGAACCAGGCTGGCAATTGGTCGCGATAGTGCGAGCTGCCTAACTGGCCGGATTCACCGAGTGTGATATTCATCAGCGACTTGTCGGGATTGCTGAGGTCGGCGACAAAGCGCATCGCCGGCCCGAAGCTCCGCCCCGTCTGTTTGACGGTGTTTGCCGCGCCCGGCTGCTCGATGGGGCCGACGCCCGGCCAGCGCGCCAGCCAACCCGTCTGGACCAGCGGATGCGTCATTTGAAGAAGGATGAAGCGTCCCCACGTCCATGTCGCCAGATTCGGGTTGCCGCTCTGCGCTTGGAGCCGCCGTACGGCGTCGTCGGCGCTGGCCATCAGCAGATCGTCGTAGCTGTGAAACTCCTTCGGCAACCACCGCGCGGGCCGTTCGCGCAAGACATTCTCCAGGAAGACGCCGTCGCGAAACCAGTTATAGAGCCGCCAATCATCGCCCAGATAGGGCCGCAGCAGGCGCTCCATCAGCGCGCGGCGCGTGAACTCCACGAAAGCCATCTCCACCGAAGTCTTCTGGGCATGCGCGTCCCACCCCTTGAGCGGTGGAAGCAGGTTCTGCGCCGAAACCTCTACCGGCCGTGCATGCTGGCTCGCGCGAAACAATTCCTGTGCGAGGAAGCGGTGCGGGAGGCTCAAGACATCCGTTTGGAGGCGAATGAAATCCTCGGGGCGGAAATTGTTCCTCTCCCCAAGCAGCTCGTAGATCCGCTCGGTGCGGTAGGGGCCGACCCAGCGGTTGGTCAGGAAATGTGCGTAGCCCGGCCCCACGACGCGCGCGTTTGCCGTGGCGATCATCCCTGAGGGCGGGTTGAGCGTTTTGGGAAGCTCCTCAAAGGGAACATAGCCCGTCCATTCGTAGTCGTCGGTATCGCCGGGCACGGGCACGGAGCCGTCGCCGTTCTTGCGGATGGGGATGACCGCGGACACGACGAAGCCGATATTGCCGTCCACGTCGGCATAAACCGCGTTCTGTGCCGGGCCATTGATTTCGCGGCACACGGTCAGGAACTCGTCCCAGTTGTGCGCGCGGCCCAGCAGAAAGGTGGACGCCGCCAAGCCGCCGGGCTCCGCGGCCGTCCAGCGCAAGGCGTAGGCGCGGCCGCCTTCGCTGTGCACAACTGGCCCGTGGCGCGTGATGACCACGTCGAGCGTTTCGTCCGGACGCCCCTTGACGTGGATGACCTCTTTGCGCACCTCGGCGCGCACCCAGTTTCCATTGGCGCGATATTCCAGCGGGTTCGCGGGATTAAATGTTTCGATATACAGGTCCTGCACGTCGGCGCCGTTGTTCGTGAAGCCCCAGGCGATGCGTTCGTTCTGCCCGATGATCACCAGCGGAACGCCCGGCAAGGCGAAGCCTTTGACGTTCCATCCCGGCGCGGTGATGTGGACGATGTACCAGATACACGGCACGCTGAGTTGCAAGTGCGTGTCGTTCGCGAGCAGCGGCTTGCCCGAGGCTGTGTGCCGGCCGTCCACCACCCAGTTGTTGCTCCCCGCAAATAGCGCGGTCTCTTCTTCGAACGCGTCCAACGCGGCGAGCGCCGCCTGCTGCGCGCCCCGCACCTCGCGGTCGGACGCAAGCGCGGGCCGCGAGTCCTGTCCTGAGGGTTTCCGCGCGGGCCGGGTGGTGCGCGGATCCCGCGGCGGCGCGGGCGCCACATCGCTTCCGACGATGAAGTGGTCGAGCGGCGACTCCACCGCAAAGAGGTCCGCCGCGCGCTCGGCGCCCACGCGCTCGGTCACCTTCGCGCGGTTGAGCTCCCAGCGCCAGGTGGTCGTCAGGTTCTTGTACATGTACGCGCCGACGAGCAGCGTTTCCGCCGGCGACCAGGGCCGCGGCTCGTAGCGCAGCGCGGTGAACTCCCACGGCAGCCGTTTGCGATGGTCCGCCAGGAAGCGGTTGACGCCGCGCGCATACGCTTCGAGCAGGGCGCGCCTCTCGGCAGGCAGGAGCTTCACGTCGCGCTCGGCCGCGGCGCGCAGGCCCAGCGTGCGGTTTTCACGGTCGAGATCGAGCGTCGCGGGCCCGATGACTTCCGAGAGCTCGCCGGCGGCGGCGCGCCGCAGGAGGTCCATTTGAAACAGGCGGTCTTGCGCGACCACGTAGCCTTGCGCGGTGATGGCGTCTTCGACCGAACTCGCGCGGATGAACGGCACGCCCCAGGCGTCGCGGTCCACGGTGACTTCCTGCCGGAGCTCAGGCAGGGAAGCCGTGCCATCAAGCTGCGGCAGCGGGCGAAGCACCACCCAGCCGGCCACGCCCACTGCGGCGAGGACCGCGAGAACGACCGCGAGCGCAAAGTAGCGAAGGAAACGCCGCACGGATTTCACCCCACCCCGATATTGCCCGCGGAGTCTAGCCCAGGGGCTTGGGAGGCGCAACCCGGCCGATGGACGGGGCCACTGCGGAGCCTGCGAGATTCTTCGCGGACGGGAACCGGGCCTCCTGCTAGAATCGCGGTCATATGGTCGTGGCCGGAGTCCTCGCATCGCCCGAGGAACAGGTCTGGCGCCTGCTCGAGCCCGGGGCTCGCCCAGCTTCGGAAGCTGCCGGGCGCAACGCGCCTGGAACAGAGCCGCGCGCTGAGGATCCGCTTTCTTCGCCCAATCCTGCGATTGAGGTGTGGCTGCTGTGATTGTCGTGCGGCTGCTCGGGGTGCTGGCGCTGGTCTTCGTGAACGCGTTCTTCGCGGCGGCTGAGTTCTCGCTGGTGGCCATCCGCGTTTCGCGGGTGCGGCAGCTCGTGGAGCAAGGAGACGCGCGCGCGCGTCTGATTCAGGACCTCATCGGCGACTTGGACCGCGTGGTTTCCGGCGTGCAATTCGGGATTACGCTGGCGAGCCTGGGCCTGGGCGCGCTGGGCGAGCTGACGCTGGCCGGCGTGCTGCGGCCGCTGTTCGACTGGATGCCCGGGACGCGCGCGGCGCTCGTGGCGCACGGCCTGTCGCTGGCGCTGGCGTTTGTGATGCTGTCGGTCCTGCACGTCGTGCTGGGCGAGCTCGTGCCCAAGAGCCTGAGCCTGCAGCGCTCCGAGCGCGTCGCGCTCCTGATTGCGCGGCCGTTCCGCTGGTACCTGCACACGTTTCGCTGGGCTATTGACCTGCTCGACGGCATATCCGGCCGGATCATCCGCGCGCTCGGCGTCGCGCGGCCGCAGAGCCATCATCTGGTGCACTCCGCCGAGGAGCTGCAAATTCAGATCCAGCAGGCGCGCGAGCGGGGCCTGCTGGCGCCGGGCGAAGAGAAGTTCATCCAGAGCGCGTTCGAGATGGGTCGCCTGCAGGTGCGCGAAATCATGGTGCCGCGCCCGGACCTGCACTTGTTGCAGGCGGGGGCCTCGCTCGAAGACGTCATGCGCGTTTTCGCCACGACGCAGCGCTCGCGCCTCCCCGTCTACGAAGGAACGATCGATCACATCCTCGGCTTCGTGCACATCAAGGACATGCTCTGGGTCCTGCTCGACCGCGAGCGCCGCACCGAGGAGGGCATGCCCATGCCCGAATTCGACCTGCGCCGCCTGTTGCGCGAAGTGCTGATCATCCCGGAGAGCAAGTCGGCGGGCGAACTGCTGCTTGAGCTGCGCGCGCGGCGCGCCGGGCTGGCGATGGTCGTCGACGAGTTCGGCAGCATCCTGGGACTGGTGACGCTCGAAGACATCCTCGAGCAGCTGGTCGGCGAGATTCACGACGAGTTTGACGTCATCGAGCGCCCGCTGACGCTCGCCGATGGCGCTATGGTCTTCGATGCATCGCTCAACGTGCGCGACCTCGAAACGCAGTACAACATTGATCTGCCCGAAGACCCGGACTACGCCACGCTCGGCGGCTTTGCGATGTCGCAGCTCGGATTCGTCCCGCGCGGCGGCGAAAGCTTCGACTACGGCGGCTACCGCTTCACCGTCGTCGAAGTGGACCGGCGGCGCGTGGCGCGCCTGAAGATCGAGCGCATCAAGGCGCCGGTGCCGCTCCCGGAGAAAGCGGCGGAGCGCTCGGCCGCCGCTCCCCATCCCCCCCGCGAATGATCCGCCATCTTCTTCTGCGGCTGCTGTTCACGATTCCGGCCATCTGGCTGATTCTGACGATGGTCTTTCTGCTGGTGCACATTGTGCCCGGCGATCCGGTGCAGCAGATGCTGGGCTTCGGCGCGCGCGCGGAAGATCTGGACCGGTTGCGGCACGCGCTCGGGCTCGATCAGCCTCTGCACGTGCAGTACGGCCGGTACCTCGCGGGGCTCGCGCGCGGCGACTGGGGGCAGTCGTTCCGCTTTCAATTGCCGGTGCTGCGGCTTGTGCTCGAGCGCTACCCCGCGACGCTCGAGCTGGCGTTGGTGGGATTGCTCGCCTGCGCGGGCATCGGCATTCCTGCGGGCGTTTGGGCCGCGCACCGCCGCGGGCATGCCGCCGACCGCGCGGTCGGTTTCTTCACGCTCCTCGGCCTTTCCGTGCCCAACTTCGCGCTCGGGCCGCTGCTGATCCTGCTGTTTTCGATTGTGCTGGGCTGGCTGCCGGTCTCGGGGCGCGGCGGGCCTAGTCACCTGGTGCTGCCCGCGATAACGCTGGGCGGCGCGCTGGCCGCGATCCTGACGCGCATGGTGCGCAGCTCGATGATCGAAGAACTTTCCAGCGACTACGTGCGCACCGCGCGCGCGAAAGGCCTGCGCGCGCCCGCCGTGCTCTTCCGCCATGCGTTTCGCAACGCGCTGATTCCCATCATCACCATTCTCGGCCTGCAGTTCGGCACATTGCTGGCCGGCACGATCGTTACCGAAAGCATTTTCTCCTGGCCGGGCATCGGCCGGCTGGCCGTGCAGGCCATTCAGTCCCGCGACTATCCGCTCCTGCAGGGCTGCATCCTGATGATTGCGCTCTCCTACGTGCTTGTGAATTTCGCCACCGACATCCTCTACGCGCTCGTGGACCCGAGGATTCGCCTGCAATGAGCCGCGCATCCGGCATCACGCAGTTTCTCCGCCAGAGCGGCCTGGGCCGCTGGGGTTTGCTGGCGGCGGTGATTCTCCTCCTGGCGGCGCTGCTGGCGCCGTGGGTCGCGCCTGCGGACCCCGCCGCGCAGAGCTTGCCCCAGCGTCTGGCTCCGCCGCGCGCAGGGCACTGGATGGGCACCGACGAGCTCGGCCGCGACATCTTCTCCCGTATCCTTTATGGTGCGCGTGTCTCGATGCTCGTTGCCGTGTGCGTCGTTCTGGGCAGCGGGCTGGTAGGACTGTTCCTTGGCGCGCTCGCGGGCTACTTCGGCGGCTGGCTGGACCGGCTCGTGAACGTCGTCCTGATCAACGCCTTTCTTTCGTTCCCGGGGATTCTGCTGGCCATTGCTTTCGCTGCGTTCCTCGGAGCCGGGCTTGAGAAAGTGATTCTCGCGCTGACGATCACGGGCTGGGCGGGTTATGCGCGGCTGGCGCGCGCCCAGGTGCTGAAGGTGAAGGAAATGGAGTTTGTCCTCGCCGCCAGGTCGCTCGGCGCGTCGCACGCGCGCATCCTGCTGCGACACTTGCTGCCCAATTCTGTCCAGCCGGTGCTCATCCAGGCGACAATCGGCATGGCCAGCGCCATCCTGGCCGAATCCACGCTGAGCTTTCTCGGGCTCGGCGTCCTGGCTCCGGTGCCGAGCTGGGGCGCGATGCTCAACGACGCGCGCGGGCATTTGTTCGATGCGCCGCACATGGTCATCTTCCCGGCGCTCGCCGTGATGTTTGCTGTGCTGGCGTTCAATCTGCTCGGCGATGCCTGGCGCGATTGGCTCGATCCGCGGACAAGGTCGTATCTGGTTACGCTGGATCTAACGCGGTAAGCGAGGCAGGAAGACCGAAACTCGAGATACGAAACTCGTTTACAGCTCGACGTGAACTTCGCCGCCACGCTGAGCGCCCAGCTGACGCGCGGCGTGGCCCTTATTAACCGAAATCTCCAGGAAGCCGCTCGACCCCAGAATCGCGAAAGGCTCGCCCGGCGCGCCCTGCGCGAAGGTCTGCACCACACGCGTGATTTCTTTGCCGCCGACGGCCAGCTTTACCTTTTCGCCGTTCCAGAACGCAATCGGCAGGTCCTCGTAGCGGAAATTCGTCATCAAATTGCCGAACGAATCGATGCGAAGAATCACGCCCTTCCGCCCCTGGCCGGCGGCCTCGGGCCGCGGCATAGTGAAACGGACGAAATCGGTAATCTGATCGCCGAAGCTCTCCACCTGCACCGCTTTCGAGAGCCACGCGGCGACGGGCGCAAAGATGTCGCGGCCATGGAACGTATTGCTGACAGGAGTGAGGAAGTAGTGCTCGGCGGAGATGTGGCGGACGACGAGGCTTGCTTCGCGGTCGTACACCATCGAGAGCACGCCGTTGTCCGGAGCGATGAAGTACTGCTGCTCGCCGCAGACGAGCAGCGGGCGCCGCTGGCTGCCCACGCCCGGGTCCACGATCACCAGGTGGATCGTGCGCGGCGGGAAGTAGCGATAGGCCGCGCCGATGGAGAGCGCGCCGTCGAGCACGTCGAAGGGCAGCACGTTGTGGGTGATGTCCACGATCGTCGCTTCGGGGTTGATCGTAAGGATCACGCCCTTGAGCGTGCCCACCAGATGGTCCTGCGTGCCGTAATCCGTGGTGAGCGTGATGAGGGGAGCGGACACGAGAGACCTCTTTTGGCACGCTAGCGAAGGGTCACTGCGTTGTCAAGGCGACTTGCCCGGCCTGCCAAGAGTACCCGGGCGCGGTCGTGGCAAGACTGCACCTGCGGACTGTTGGCCGCCAGGCGGCTTGCCTTGACCCCTTCCGCGGCAGCGTCTATTCTTGATTTTGGCAGTTTCCAAGGAATCGCTCAGGACAATGGCCGTGCGACGCGTCTATTTCGACCACAACGCCACGACGCCCGTGGACCGCGAGGTCCTCGAGGCCATGCTGCCGTTTTTTGCCGACGAGTTCGGCAACGCCAGCTCCATTCATTCGTTTGGGCAGGCGGCGCGCGCGGCGGTTGAAAACGCGCGGGAGCAAGTGGCCGCGCTGCTGGGGGCACAGCCGGCGGAGATCGTCTTCACCAGCGGCGGCACCGAGTCGGACAACACGGCCATTCTCGGTGTCGTCGCCGCGGCGGAACGCGCGGGGCAGAAGAATCTCCACGTGATTACCACGACGATTGAGCACCACGCCGTGCTGCACACTTGCCAGGCGCTCGAGCGCCGCGGCGTGGCGGTGACCTACGTTCCGGCGGGCCGCGATGGGCGCGTGAGCCCGGACGACATTCGCCACGCCATCCGCCCGGAGACCGCGCTCATCACCGTGATGCACG
This sequence comes from Terriglobia bacterium, assembly GCA_041497955.1. Lineage (GTDB taxonomy): Bacteria > Acidobacteriota > Terriglobia > Acidiferrales > UBA7541 > JBGQHO01. The sequence goes on from JBGQHO010000043.1 coordinate 13,354, forward strand.
CGAACAACGAATTGGGCACCGTGCAGCCGCTCGAGGAAATCGGCCGCATCGCCGCCGAAGCCGACGTGTACTTCCACACCGACGCCGTGCAGTCGGCCGGCAAGATGCCGGTGGATGTGGAGCGAGCGGGCGCGGACCTGCTTTCGATTTCCGCGCACAAGCTCTACGGGCCGAAGGGAGTCGGCGCGCTCTACGTGCGCAAGGGCACGCCGCTCGAGCCGCTGTTCTACGGCGGCCACAGCGAGCGCGACCGCCGTCCCGGCACGGACAATGTCGCCGGCGTCGCCGGCCTGGGCAAGGCCGCGGAGCTCGCGCGCCTGCAACTCGCGCACGAGTCCGCGCGGATTGCGCGGCTGCGCGACCGGCTCGAAGAGGGCCTGCTTGCGCGCGTGCCGCACACGCGCGTGAACGGCAGCCGCGAGCACCGCACGCCCAATACATCGAACGTGACGATCCCGTTTATCGATGGCGAGGCCATGTTGATTGCGCTCGACCTGCAGGGCATTGCCTGCTCGACCGGAGCGGCATGTTCCTCGGGCGCCGTCGAGCCGTCGCACGTCCTGACGGCCATCGGGCTGCCCAAAGAGGACGCGCGCGCCACGCTGCGCTTTAGCCTGGGCCGCGCGAGCACGGGGGAAGAGGTTGCGTACGCACTTGATGTGATTCCTACTGTCGTCGAGCGCCTGCGCGCGCTTTCACCGGTGCGCGCGAACCCCGTCAGCGCCGATTGAGCGCCCGGGCGGAACTCCTATCGAAATGATGCGTGACGCCAACAATTCGGAGCTCACCGCCGTGGCCATGAGCGGCGGCGTGGACAGCTCCACGGTGGCGGCGATCCTTCACGAGCAAGACCAGCCGATTGTTGGCCTCACGATGCAGCTCTGGAACCAGCGGCGCCTGCCGGGGCTTGCGCCCGACGGCGCCACGCACCGCTGCTGCTCGCTCGACGACGTGTACGACGCCAAGCGCGTGGCGCAGCATTTCGGTTTTCCCCACTACGTGGTCAACTTCGAGAATCGTTTCGAGGAGACCGTCGTGCGCCCCTTCGTCGAGGAATACCTCGCGGGCCGCACGCCGATCCCGTGCACGCTCTGCAACAACTACGTCAAGTTCGATCAGCTCATCTTCACCGCGCGGCAGATCGGCGCCGAGCGGCTGGCCACTGGGCATTACGCGCGCATCCGCTTCAACGTGGAGACGCACCGCCACGAACTGCTGCGCGCGCGGGACGAATCGAAGGACCAGTCGTACTTTCTCTTCGGTCTGACGCAGGAGCAGATGTCGCGCACGGCATTCCCGCTGGGCGAGTTGACGAAGGACGAAGTGCGCGCGATTGCACGTCGCACCGGAGTGCCCGTCGCAGAAAAGCCGGAAAGCCAGGAAATCTGCTTCGTGCCTTCAGGGAATTACGTGCGTTTCATCGAGGCGTATCTCGCAGAGCAGGGAAGCGCGCTGCCTGCGGAGATTGGAGAACCCGGCGAGCTTGTGACCACGAGCGGCGAAGTGATTGGCGAGCATCCCGGCGTGCATCACTTCACTGTGGGTCAGCGGCGCGGGCTCGGCGTCGCCGCCGGCCGGCCGCTTTACGTTGTAGCCGTCGATCGCGCCGCCAATCGCGTCATCGTCGGCAGCGACGAAGAGCTGCGCACGCCCGCCTGCGAATTGCGCGACGTCAACTGGATTGCCCTGGCCGAACCTGCGCTGCCGATGCACGCCACGGTGAAAATTCGCAACCGCCATGTTCCTGCGGCGGCGACGGTTGAGCCCCTCGATGCCGGCCGCGCCCGCGTGAAGTTCGAGGTTCCGCAGCGCGCCGTCACACCCGGCCAGGCCGCCGTGTTTTACTCGGGCGATGTGGTGCTCGGCGGCGGCTGGATCTGCTGACCTTCCGTTTCCTCATTTCACCCAAAAGCTTCGCCAGAGCCGGAGCATCTTCTTTGTTCTGCGTGAGCAAGGCTCGTGCGCGAACCACGTCGGCCGGCCGGTCGAGATCGAAATCGCGCGGCAGCAAGCGGTAGCTGACGCCGGCTTGTTCGAGCGCGCGCCGCGTGGCTTCGAGCACGCTTGGCGTGCTCCACGGGATGCCGCGAAACATCTGCGGCACGAACCGCCGCGTCCCGACGAGGTAGTACCCGCCATCCATCGTGGGCCCCAGAACAACATCAACATGGCCTAACATTTCGAGCGCGCGGCGTATCCGCTCAGGCCCCATCCACGGCGTGTCTGTGCCGACGGCAACGACGGGGCGATGACCTGCGGTGAATAGCTCGCCGAAAGCGCGCTCGAGCCGCGCGCCCAGGCCACGCCCGCGTTGGACGCTGACGCGCCAGGTCTGGCCACAGCCGAGAGATGCCGCTAACGCTCTCGCGCCGGCGAACGTCCCGGCCACCCACAAGCATTTCTGGCAACCGGGCAGGCGATCGACGTTGCGCACCGTGTCCGCAAGGCAGGCGCGGTGAATGGCCGCCGCCTGTTGCGGGGAAACACTGCCGAGCAGGCGCGTCTTCACGCGGCCGGGTTCAGGCGGCTTCGCGAAAATGACGATGGCGGGAGACTTCATTTGCTCGTTGCTTGTCGAATGCGCTTCATGCAGGCACAAAAATAGGGTGGAATCGCGCAGACTCCACCCTTTCGATGCCGCAAATCAGATGAAGAGTTCTTCGTCCGGTTGCTCGCTCGGCGGCTGAGCCGCGCGCCGCCCGGCGCGGAGAACGTCCAGGCCCATCTTGACTCCCTTGATGAACGCGGAAGCCTGCTGCACGGGTCCCCAGAGCGTGCGGCGCACGCGCGCGCCCGTGTCTTCGATGGTCTCGAGCGCGCCGGTAAGAAGCTGGTCGGCGCGGATCACTTGCACGCGCAGGCGATCCACCGCATCCGTGAAGATGCGGTCCACCTTCTGCGCCTGGCTGCGCGCCAGGTGCGTGATTTCAGCCGCGTCGGCCACCATGCTGGTGAAGCGCGGCTGGATGTCTTCGACGAGCACCTGCAGCCGCGAGAGAATCGGGTTCACGCGCGATTGCAGGTCCGCCAGCGCGCGCGTTAGACGCTCGTTGGTCTGGCGCATCTGGGAATACATCGCCGCGAGGATCACCATCTGCAGGACGATCGCAACCGTGGCGACGACCAGGAAAAACGGCAGCCAGCTTTCCATTCAGATGCCTCTACTGTGCCTTCGACTTTTCGCGCTGATACGCGTCCCGGCCCGCTTCCACCGCGGCCGAAATGGAGCCCTTCTGCCGTTGCGCCACTTGCTTGCCGCGCTCGAGCAGGTCTTCAGCGCGCTCGCGCAGCTCGCGTGCTTTGCGCTGCGCGTAGTCTTTGCCTTCTTCGGCTTTTTGCGTCAGGAATTCGCGTGTCTCTTCACCGGACTTCGGCGCAAATAGAATGCCGATCAAGGCGCCGATGCCGAGTCCAACGAGGAAGTAGCTGACCTTTGCTCCGGCATTGTCACTCATGGCCAACCTCCAGTTCCTAAAGTAGCATAGCGCTTCCGAGGGTTGCAAGCAACCAGCAACGCGGGCCTCATCCGGCGGGCGGCGTGCCTCTGAAATGCTCGAGGATGCGCGCGGCTTGGGAGGGTGTGACCACCCTGGACAGCTCCGCGAGGCCCGCCTCGCGCAGGTGCGCCACGCTGCCGAATTTCCGCAGCAGCTTCTGCGCAGTGCGCTCGCCCACGCCGGGAATGTCCACGAGAGCTGAGTGGAGCTGGCGCTTCGTGCGCCGCTGGCGGTGGAAGCCGATGGCGAAGCGGTGCGTCTCGTCCCGGATCTGCTGCACCACGTGCAGGATGGGCGAGTGGCGCTCGAGCACGATGGGCTCGTCTTCCTGCCCGAGGACGTAGATCACCTCTTCCTTTTTCGCGATGCTGGCGAGCGGCTGGTTGATGATTTCGAGCTTTTCAAGCGCCGCGGCCGCGGCGTGCAATTGTCCGATGCCGCCGTCGATCAGGATCAGCCCGGGCAGCGGCTTGTGTTCTTCCTGGAGCCGGCGGTAGCGCCGCTCGACGGCTTCGCGCATGCTCGCGAAATCGTCGTTGCCCGCTTCGCCGCGGATGATGAACTTGCGGTAGCCGGATTTCTTCATCCGCCCGCTTTCCCACACGACCAGCGAGGCCACGGTGTCCGAGCCGTGGATGTGCGAGATGTCGAAGCACTCGATGCGCGCCGGCGGCTCGGGCAGGTTCAGGGCGCCCTGCAGGGCCTCGGCGATGGCCTTCGAGCTGGGCTTGAGCACGCGGAAGCGCTGGTCGAAGGAATGCTTTGCGTTCTTCTCCACCAGGTCGAGAAACGCGCGCTTGGCGCCGCGCTGCGGTGCGAGGATTTCGACCCTGCGGTGCGCACCCTGCGCCGCGCCGCGTTCGGAGAGGATCTCTTCGAGCACGGCGCGGTCTTCGAAGTCCATGGGCACATGGATCGCGCGCGGAAGATAGCCCGCGTCCAGGTAAAGCTGTTTGAGCAGGGAAGGGAGAAACTCCGACGGGTCGAATTCTTTCAAGTCCTCCCAGTAGAAATCGCGGCGGTCCACCACGCGCCCGCCGCGCAGATGAAACACGTTGACGGCCACCTGCGGCGGCTCAGCGTACCACGCGAGCACGTCGGTGTCGTCGCCCTGTGCCGCGGCAATCTTCTGCCGCTCTTCGATTTCCTCGAGCGTACGGATCAGGTCGCGGTACGCGGCGGCCTCCTCGAAGCGCTCTTCATCAGAGGCTTTCTGCATGCGCGCTGCGAGGCTCTTCTGCAAATCGCTGCGGCGTCCTTCGAGGAACGTGCGCACATCGCGCGCGGCCTCGGCGTAGCGCTCGTCCGTCACCAGCCCCGGCACGCAGGGTCCCAGGCAGCGCTTGATGTAGTACTGGAGGCACGGCCGCGGGTGCGCCCGCGTCAGGTCCACCGTGCACGAGGGCACCAGGAACCGCTTGTGAATGAAGTGTACGATGCGGTACGCCAGGCTGTGCGGGAAGTAAGGGCCGAAATAGAGCGAGCCGTCTTTTTTCAGCCGCCGCGTCACGTACACGCGCGGGAATTTCTCGAACGCGGTGTAGCGGATGTACGGATACGTCTTGTCGTCGCGCAGCAGCACGTTGAACTTCGGCTGATGCTGCTTGATCAGGTTGTTCTCGAGCGCGAGCGCTTCCTTCTCGTTGTCCACGACGATGTAGTCGAGGTCGGCGATCTCGCGCACCAGCCAGCCGGTCTTGGCGTCGGCCAGCTTCGATTCGAGGAAGTAGGACTTGACGCGATGTCGCAGCGAACGCGCCTTGCCCACGTAGAGAATCGTGCCCAGCGCGTCTTTGAACAGATACACGCCCGCTTCGGCGGGCAGGCTCGCGGCTTTTTGCTCGAGTTCCATGGCGGGGCGGCTTCAACGCGGCGCGGCGCTCGCGCAGCGGACAACTTTCATGATAACAAAGGGAATCTAACGGGGTCGAATGAGCCGGCGCCTCATCTTGTGTCTTGCTTTGCTGGCTGCGGCGGGAGCTCCCGCGCTTCCCGCGCAGCAGCCTCCTCCCGCAAAAGCGCCCGCGCAGCCGGTGTTTGAGCCCTACAAGGCCGAGAAGGATATGGAGGTCGGCCGCTTCTACATGAAAAAGGGTGACTACGACGCGGCGATCGACCGCTTCCAGGATGCGCTGAAATGGAGGCCCAACTTTGCGGTCCCTTACCTGATGATAGGCGAGGCGTACGAGAAGAAGGGCGAGAAAAAGGAAGCGATCGCGGCGTATCAGAAATACCTGGAGATTCTTCCCGCGGGCGAGGACGCGCCCAAGGCCCGCAGCCGCATCGCAAAGCTTCAGAAAGACCTGGACCGCGCGGCGAAGCGCCGCTCAGGATAGCCGCTCGAGGAATTTCCGCGCGCGTTCGTAACCGGCAAACCGTTTTTCTTCCCGCCGAAACTCCGCCGAGTGGGCCTGCAAGCCGCAGCTCGCCGCGCGCATGGGATGCTTCACGTGGAGCATCTCGTGGAACAGCACGTATTCCACCACGTAGCGCGGCACGCCAGGGCGGTCCAGGCGCGCGTTGAGAACGATCTGATCGAGGCCGGGATCGAAGCAGCCGAGCTGGCGGCGCCAGGCGCGCGCGCTCCAGCCCAAACGCGGGCGGTGCAGCCGGCCGCGGAAATACCGGCGGTTCAGGCCGCGGAAGCACGTGGCCAGGTCGTGTTCGGCTCCGCGCGCGCCGTTTTTCACGCGACGCCCGCGCGCGCGCCGCACGCGCAGCACGCGGCGCCGGGTGCCGCGCGCGAGCGAGAACTCGCGATACGCCTCCACAAGCTCGTGGGGCGGCCGGCGGCGGTACAAGCGCCCGAGCAGAATGGCCGCAGCCGCTTCGCGCACCACCAGCGGCGCCGCGCGCAGCAGGTCCGAGAGCCGCACATGCGCCGTGTCCTCACGCAGGCGGATCGTGTGCACCAGGTTCGCGTAGGGATAGAACTCCACGACGAAATGCGGCGGGCGCCCCTGGCAACCCAGGCGCGTGTACATGCGCTGGAAGACGCGCGCGCCGCCGGGCACCTGCGCCGGCTTTCCGCGCCGCGCCTTCACGGCTTCCTCCGCACGGGCGGCGGCGCAATTTCCTTGGCGGCGCGCTCGGCGTCCTTCAAGGCGTCCTGGGTCGCTTCGATCGCATCGTCGAGCGTATCTTTGTAGCTCGAGAGCTCCGCGCCGCTCTTGGCCAGGTCCTGGAGATACGCCAGGAATTCCTTGGCCTTCGTTTGCATTTCCTTGATGCCGGTGTGGATGTCCTGCTGCTTATCAATGGCCAGCTCGATCAGCGACGCGCCGTCGTCCACGCAGCCGGTGTACGCGTTGAGCAGGCCGTTCAGCCGCTCGGCGTGACGGCTCGGAGAAGGGTGGGCCATTTCATACTGGAACTTCTTCATGCGGTCCGCGGCGAACAGAACGAACAGGCGGATGCGCTCGGAGGGTGTTTCGGCGTCGCGGATCTTGTCTGCTTCAAACTCGCTCAAATAATCTTTCTTCGGCTTCTGCGCGGAAGTCGGCGATGCAGCCACGAGAGGCAGCGCCGCCACAAGCAAACATGCAAAGAGTCGGACCCGCATCATGCGCATCACCCTTTGGGCTTCCCCTTTCCATTCTTCGCGGGCTGCCGCGGGAAGAGAAGGTCGATCAATTCCCGCTCCACGTTCACCAGGTCCCGGCGAATATTTTCAAAGCCGTCCCGCTCTTCTGCAGGCGCCGCAACCATCGTCTGCTCGACTTCGCGGATTCCTTTGCGCACGTGGATCTGCAGTTGCTTGTAGCCGCCCGGCTTGCGCTCGGCATCCGCGCCGGTGCTCTTCAGCGCCGCCGAAGCGCTCTTTGCGTCGTCCCGATAGCGCTGGAAGGTGCCCAGCGCGCCGGCGAAATCGCCAGCGGCGGTTTGCTGCCGCGCCACCTCAAACTGGGCGTCGCCGAGGTGCGCCAGCGACTTGGCCTTGCGGATCGGGTCGCCCTCATGGTCGAACTGGGCCTGCATTTCAGTGAGCCGCTCTTGCGTCGGAGCCTGGGCAAACACGGGGGAGGCGAGCGTCGCGGCGAGAGCCAGGCAGCGGAGGACCCAGGCAAGCGGAGACATTTTATTTCTTCTTTTGCTGGAGCTTCAGAAAGCGGATGCGCTCGTGCGCGATGAAGGTCTGGCTTTCGCTGCGGCCCTGATCGAGCGCCAGGAACTTCTCGTACGCCGTGACCGCTTCCGCGTTCCGGCCTAGTTTATCGTAACACGCCGCGCGGATGAACCATGTGCCTGCGTTGGGTTCCTCACGCTGCGCGAGGCGGTCCAGCGCGTCCAGCGTGGCCGCGTAGTGCTGGCTGACGTAGTAGAGCGCCACGAGATCGCGCAGCGCGTCCGTCCACTGCGGATTGATTACGAGCGCGGTGCGCAGCTCGCGCTCCGCCCCAGAATAATCCTTCTCCTCCAGCAGCGTCCTGCCCAGGCGCGCGTGGAGCTCCACATCACGGGGAGCCAGTTCTACGGCCTTCTTCAGCGCTTCGGCGGCCGCCGCGGGCTTTTTCTGCTTTACGGCAATCTCCGCGCGAAGCTTCAGGCTGGCCAGCGTAGGCGCAGCGCCGGCATCGGCGCGGTCAAGCTCGGCCAGCGCTTCGTCGTTCTGGTTGAGGTCCACCAGCAGGCCGGCTCGCTCCGTGCGCGCCTCGCGGTCCTGCGGCTGAAGCTGGAGATACGCGCTGAATTCCTGGGCTGCCGCGTCGGTCTTCTTCTGGCTGAGCAGGCTGTTTGCCAGGCCCAGATGCGCGGGGGCGGCTTCCGCGCGTAGCGCAATCGCCTCGCGAAACGCCGCTTCGGCATCGGCGGCGCGGTCCGCTGCCAGCAGCGCGCGGCCCCAGGCAAACCGGATGTCGAAATTCTTTTCCTCGAGTTTCGCGGCCGCCTCGTACTTCAAGATCGCTTCGGGCAGCTTGCCCGAGCGTTCGAGCGCGAATCCTTCGAGGAAGCGCGGCCGCTCCTTCTCCGGCTCAAGCTCGGCCGCCTGATGGAACGGCGCGACGGCTGCGGCGGGGTCCTTGTCCAACAGGATGAGCCCGAGGTTCACGTGCGCGGCGGCAAGTTTGGGATTCAGCGCAATCGCGCGCGTGTACTCGGCTTTCGCGTCGTCGAAGCGCTGGAGCAAAGAGAATGCGTAGCCGAGCTGGAAATGCGCGTAGGCGTCGTCGGGCCGCTGCGCCAGGTAGCTCTCGAGCGGCGGGAGTGCCGCGCTGTAGTCTTTTTTCTCGATGGCTTCTTCGGCTTGCTTGAGAAGCGGAGCGAGGGGATCTTCGCGCTGCTGTTCGGCCCGGGCGGAGCGCTTCGGCGCTTTCGGAGGAGCCTGGCCCACAGTGGACGGCGCGGCAGCGGCAAGGAATCCAAGCAGGGCCGCCGCGAATCGCACGTGCTTTTTCATCGGTGTGAGTTTGCGCGCCCGCCGTTGTGCCCGCCGTTGTTATTCAGCACGCGCGCCAGGAATTTGCCTGTGTAGGACTGTGCGTTGCGCGCCACCTGTTCTGGCGTGCCCGTCGCCACCACGCGTCCGCCCTCCGCGCCGCCCTCCGGTCCCAGGTCAATCACCCAGTCGGCCGATTTGATGACGTCCAGGTTGTGCTCGATGATCACGAGCGAAGCTCCGCTTTCCACGAGCTTGCGGAACGCGGCCAGCAGCTTTTGGATATCGTCGAAGTGCAGCCCGGTGGTCGGCTCGTCGAAGATGTAGAGCACGCCTTCATTGGCCTGCCGGGTAAGATGCGCGGCAAGTTTCAGCCGTTGTGCTTCGCCGCCCGAAAGCGTGGTGGCCGATTGGCCGAGCCGCAGGTAGCCCAGCCCGACCTCGTCGAGGATTCGGAGTTTCGCGGTGATCTTCGGGACGTGCGCGAAAAACGTCAGCGCCTCGCGCACGGTGAGCCGCAGCACTTCATGAATGTTCTTCTCGCGGTAGCGAACTTCGAGGACGCCGCTCTTGAAGCGCGTGCCGCGGCACTCTTCGCAGATCAATTCCACGTCGGCGAGAAACTGCATCTCCACAGTCACGGTGCCGTCGCCCTGGCAGGCTTCGCACCGCCCGCCCGGAATGTTGAACGAGAAGTGGCCCGCGGTGTAGCCGCGCTTCTTGGCTTCCGGGGTGGCGGCAAAGACTTCGCGGATCGCGTCGAACGCCTTGAGGTAGGTGGATGGGTTCGAGCGCGGCGTGCGTCCGATGGGCGACTGGTCCACGATCACGGCTTCGGCGATTTGCGTGTCGCCTTCGAGGCGATCGCACGCGTCCTTCAGGTTGCCGCCGGATTTTTTCGCCGTGAGCGCCTTGTACAGCACGTCGTAGACGAGCGTGGATTTGCCCGAGCCGGAGACGCCCGTGATGGCCACGGTCATCCCCAGCGGGATCATCAGGTCGAGGTTCTGCAGGTTGTGCACGCGCGCGCCGAAGAGGCGCAGGAATTTGCCGTTGGGCTTGCGCCGCTGCGCGGGCACGGCGATGCGCATCGCGCCGTTCAGGTAGCGCGCGGTGAGCGAGCGCGAGTCTCCCAGCAGCGCCTCGCGCGGCCCGGCAAAGAGGATCTGCCCGCCCTGCTCGCCCGCGCCGGGGCCCAGGTCAATCACGTGGTCGGCGGCGGCGATGGTGTCGGGGTCGTGCTCGACGACGAGGATCGTGTTGCCCAGATCGCGCAACGTCTTCAGGATGTCGATCAGCCGGTGCGTGTCGCGCGGGTGCAGGCCGATCGAAGGCTCGTCCAGCACGTAAAGCGCGCCCACCAGGCGCGAGCCGATCGAAGTCGCCAGCTGGATGCGCTGCGCTTCGCCGCCCGATAGCGTTGAGGTCAGCCGGTCGAGCGTCACGTAATCCAGCCCCACGGCGTCCAGGAATTCCAGGCGCTGCTGGATCTCTTCGAGAATCTTATCTGCAATCTTCGCTTGCGCGGGGCCGAGCTGCAAGGCTTCAAAGAACGCGCGCGCCTGCGTCACGGTCATCCGGCAGATCTCGGTGACCGGCTTGTCCTGGATGCGCACCGCACGCGCTTCCAGGCGCAGCCGCGTGCCGCCGCAGTCCGGGCATGTTGCGTAACCGCGGTAGCGGCTCAGAAAGACGCGCACGTACAGTTTGTATTTTTTGCGCTCGAGCCATGCAAAGAAACCCTTCACGCCGGGGAAGCCGCTTTCGCCATCGCCGTCGAGGATGAGCTGCCGCTGCTGCGCCGAAAGCTGGCGGAAGGGCACGTCGAGCGGGATGCCCTTCGCGCGCGCGGTGCGCTTGAGGTCTTGCAGAAGGGAGCGGTAGCGCGGCTTCGTCCATGGCTCGATCGCGCCTTCATTCAGCGATTTTCCCCGGTCGGGGATCACCAGGTCGAGATCGAAGTCAATCGTATTGCCGAAGCCCTGGCAGCGCGGGCAGGCGCCGTAGGGGCTGTTGAACGAAAACAGGCGCGGCTCCGGCTCCTGATAGGCGATGCCGCAGTTCTTGCACTCGAAGCGCTCGTTGAACGTGAGCCGCTCCGGCTCGCCGCCGGGCGTCTCGGAGAGGAACTCCAGGATGGCTTCGCCGCGGCCTTCGCGGTAGCAAATCTCGATGGAGTCAATGATGCGCGAGCGCGCCTCCGCCGAGAGGGCCAGCCGGTCTACGAGCGCGTAGACGGGTCTCGCGAAGTCGAGGTCGAGCAAGCTTTCGGGCGAGGCGAACTCGTGCACCCGGCCGTCCTGATAAAGACGGTTGAAGCCCCGCTTCTGAAGCTCTGTCAGCACCTGCTTGACGACTTCGCCCGAAGGCTTCGCCGCGCGCCGCGCAGACCCCTTACGCGCGGGCTGGGGGAAAACAATTTGATAAAGGATGTAGAAGCGGCGCCCCGCCGGCTGCGCGAGCACGCGCGCGACGATTTCGTCAGGCGAATCGCGCCGGACCGGCTGGCCGCACTTCGTGCAGATCGTCTGCCCGATGCGCGCGTAGAGCAGCCGGAGGTAATCGTAGATCTCTGTCGCCGTCGCGACCGTCGAGCGCGGGTTGCGCGTCGCGTTCTTCTGCTTGATGGCGATGGCCGGAGCGATGCCGGTAATCTCGTCCACGTCCGGCTTTTCGATGCGCTCGAGGAACTGCCGCGCGTAGGCGGAAAGCGACTCGATGTAGCGCCGCTGGCCCTCGGCATAGATGGTGTCGAACGCGAGGCTGGACTTGCCCGAGCCGCTCACGCCGGTCACCACGGTGATGGCGTTGTGGGGAATCTCGAAGCTGATGTTCTTCAGGTTGTGGACGCGCGCGCCGCGCACGCGGATGGTTTCGCGCTCTTCGGCAGTGGCAGACGCGGCAAGCGGTTCAGTGGCCAAGGGAGCCCTCTACGGCGCGTTCGGCGCCGCAAGCCCAAACTTGAAATTATACGTCGCCGCACCGCGCCGAGCAAACGCGCCCCGGCGCTATCCCCGGGCCGTCGGTGTGATAAATTGGCGTTGATGAGTCGCGGATTTGAACGCGTGATCTGGATTGTGCTGGACAGCGTGGGAATCGGCCCGCTGCCCGACGCGGCCGAGTACGGCGATATTCCCCCGGGAGCGCGTCCGGGCGACGGGCGCAACACGCTGGGCCACATTGCGCGAGCGCGAGAGCTGCGCGTGCCGAACCTCGTGCGCCTGGGCCTGGCGAACATCGCGCCGCTCGAGCACTTGGCGGCTCCCGCGCAGCCCGAAGGCTGCTTCGGCAAGGGCGCCACGCATTCGCCGGGCAAAGACACGACCACCGGGCATTGGGAAATGGCCGGCATCTGGCTTACCCAGGCGTTCCCCGTGTACAAGCAGGGTTTCCCGCGCATGCTGATCGAGCAATTCGAGAAGGCCATCGGCCGCAAAACGATTGGCAACAAGCCCGCCTCGGGCACGGAAATCATCAAGGAGCTTGGCGAGGAGCACGTGCGCACGGGCCAGCCGATCGTCTATACCTCCGGCGACAGCGTCTTTCAAATCGCGGCGCACGAGGACGTGATCCCCATCGCCGAGCTCTACCGCATGTGCGAGATCGCGCGGAAGATGCTCGACGGGCCGCATCGCGTGGGACGCGTGATTGCGCGGCCGTTTGCGGGCGCGCCGGGGAGTTTCCGCCGCACCGAGCGCCGGCACGATTACGCCGTGGAGCCGCCGCGGCCGATGCTGCTCGACGTGCTCGCCGAGCGCCGCGTGCCCGTGCTCGGCATCGGTAAAATCCACGACATCTATAACGGCCGCGGCGTGGAGCGCTACGTCACCACGAAGAACAACGCCGACGGAATGCAGAAGCTGCACGCCGCGCTTGCCGGCGAGGCGCGCGGCCTGATCTTCGCCAACCTCGTGGATTTCGACATGCTCTACGGCCACCGCAAAGACGTGGAAGGCTTCGCGCGCTCGCTCGAGGAATTCGACGCGTTGCTGGGCCCGTTCCTGGCGGCGCTGAAGCCGGCGGACCTGCTGCTGCTCACCGCCGACCACGGCTGCGACCCGGACGATTGCTCGCCGTCCACCGACCACTCGCGCGAATACGTGCCCATTGTTACGTACAGCGCGAGCGGGAAGCGCGGCGTGAACCTGGGTGTGCGCTCGACGCTGGCCGACATGGGCCAAACCGTGGCGGAAAACTTCGGCGGCGTGATTCCTCGCGGCGCGAGTTTCCTTTCCCTAATTGCCAATTGAGAGTGCGCGGGTTTGCGGGTAAGCCCGCAGGCGGCGCTAGTTGCTGCCCGTGGACGAGCCCTTGGCGTAGTAGCCGTTGCGCGTGCGAACGGTGAGCTTGCCGCGGCCGCGCGGCGGCATGAGGTCCACCTTCACGCCGCGGAAGCCGGCGTCGCGGGACGTATTCGTCGGGTAGTAGGCCAGCGTGTACTGGTTGCGGATATCGTGCGCGATCTGCGCGCAGATGGACTCGGTGTCGGCGAGCGCTTCGGGGAAAAAGGCCAGGCCGCCGGTGGCTTCGGAGAGTTGGATCAGGGCCGTACGGGCGCGCTTGGCGGAGCGCTTGTTTTCCTGGCTGAGCAGCCCGATGGTGTAGATGAGGGCGTCGGACTGCTGCGCTTCCTGGACGGTTGTGGCCAGGCTCTTGCGGCTGGCGTTGTCTTCGCCGTCGGTGACCACGAGCAGCACTTTCTTGTCGCGGTGGCCCTTTTTCAGGTGGTCGAGCGAGCCGATCAGCGCGTCAAAGAGCGCCGTCGAGCCACGCGAGTCAATGCGCTCGAGCGCTTCCTTCAGCTCGTTAGAGTCGCTGGTGAAGTCCTTGTCGAGGTCCAGGTAGTAGTCGTCGTTGAAGTTGACGACGAAGGCTTCATCGCTGGGATTGCTGGCGCGCACGAAGCTGAGCGCCGCGGCGTTCACGCGCTCGCGTTTGTCGCGCATGCTGCCGCTGTTATCGATGATCAGGCCGACGGTGACGGGAATGTCTTCGCGTTTAAAGAGCGAGAGCTTCTGCTCGACCCGGTCCTCGAACACGCGGAAGTTTTCCTGCTTCAGGTCGGAGACAAAGCGGCCGCGCTCGTCCACCACGGTGGCGTGCAGCACCACCAGGTTGACGTCGCGGCGGATGCGCGGTTCTTGTGAAGGCGGCTGCTGCGCCAGCGCGCGCCCGCCGCTCCACAGGAGTCCCGCTGCCAGAAGGACGGTTACGGCGACCAGGCCGAGAAGTGCGAGCCTAGTGGGTGGGTGCGTAGTAGCCCGTTTTGGCGTACACGTTGAGGGGAGGAAACCCTTTGGGCGTATGCTGCAGTTTGACGCGGATCTTTCTCCATTTTCCATCGCGCGCGTGATTGCCTGGTTTGTATCCCACCACATATTGGTTGCGCAGCTCCATGCTGATTTTCGTCGCCGTATCGGGCAGGTCGTTCAGGTTGTCCACCGTGAACGTTCGCCCGCCCGTCATCTCGGTCAATTCAGTCAGCAGCGACGGCCCGTTCAATTCCTCCGGTGTGCGGTTGCGATAGCCCACGGCCTCGTAGATGCCGATGGCGTAGAGCTGAACGTCCGACTCCTTGACGAAGTTCCGGATGTCACCTTCGTTGTACCGGCTATGATTATCGCCTCCATCCGATATGATGAGCAAGGCCCGTTTGGCGTTGTGTGCACCCCTCATCTGGCTCAGTCCGAGATAAATGGCATCGAGTAGCGCGGTGCGTCCGTGGGCGGAGGTGTACATCAAACGGTTCTGCAATTCCTCGACGCTCGACGTGAACGCGCTGGTCAGTTGCGCGCGGTCGTTGAAGGTGACCAGGAAGAAATCGTCCTGCGGGTTGGCCGTCTTGAAGAACTGCACCGCGGCCAGCCGCGCCTTGTCCACTTTGTTGGACATGCTCCCGCTCAAGTCGAAAATGACGCCGATCGAAACGGGCACATCCTCGCTCGAGAAGTGCACGATCTCTTGTTCGTTGCCGTCCTCGAAAACGCGGAAGTTTTCCTGCTCCAACCCGGTGACCAGCCGGTTCAGCGGGTCGGTCACGGTCACCGGCACCTGCACCAGATCCACGTCCACGCGGATCGAGGCAGCCGGCTTGCGTTTCTCCGGAACCTTGGAGTTTGTTTCAGGGCCGGGCTTCTGGCCAACCGCGGGCAGTGAAAGCAGGGAACAAGCTACGAGGAAACTGATTATAGCGCGAAGATGTTTGCTCTTCGCCTTCACCCGCTCCCCCTGCCGCACATCCGCGCGGCGGTTGCGGAACCACTCGCTAGAACACGATGACGGCATTGTACCACCCCCGCAATCCAAAGCAAGCCCCAAGGCGGGGAATTAACGCCGGCCAGTGTGGTAGCATCGTCGGCGCTATCGCATCGTCTGCCGATGTGACCTCGAAAGGAAAGACTTGAGCGCCTGGGCCGTTATTCCCGCGCGATTTGCGTCCAGCCGGCTGCCCGGCAAGCCGCTTGTTCCGCTGTGCGGCAAGCCCATGATCCAGCACGTCTGGGAGCGCGTGCGCCAGGCAAAACGCATCGCGCGCGTGCTCGTGGCCACTGAGGACGAGCGCATCGCGCAGGCCGTCGTCGGCTTTGGCGGCGAAGCGGTGATGACGCGCAGCGACCACCGCTCCGGCACCGAGCGCGTCGCCGAAGTGGCCGCCGCTCCGGCAAGCGCCGAAGCAGACATCTTCGTCAACGTGCAGGGCGACGAGCCGCTGATTGAGCCCGCAGCCGTGGACGCCGCCGTGCGCCTGCTCGAAGAAAATCTCCCATCGCGCGTCGGCACGCTGGCCGTGCCCATTGCGAACCCGAAAGACATCATGGATCCCAACATCGTCAAGGTCGTGCTCGACTTCGAGGGCAACGCGCTCTATTTTTCTCGCGCGCCGATTCCCTGGGTGCGCGGCGACGGGGCCGGCGCGCGCGCGCGGCACCTGAAGCACCTCGGGCTGTACGTCTTCCGCCGCGAGGCCCTGCTCGAATTCCCTACGTTCCCGCAAGGCGAATTGGAGCAGCTCGAACAACTCGAGCAGCTCCGATGGTTGGAAAACGGGTGGAAAATAAGGGTCGCCGAGACCACTTACGACTCGGTGAGCGTGGATACGCCCGACGACGTCGCGCGTGTGGAGAAGCTGCTGCGCTAGCCGACCTCGCGTATTTTCCTCCTGCCGCAGTCGCGGCGATTTTGCTAAGTCCGCAGAATCAAACACGATGCGAGAGTCATACCTCCCCCCACCCCCTACTATTTTCATAAGTAAAGATTCCAAAGAAGATAGCGTCGAAATTTCTGCAAGTATTGATTCCAGGGCAGATCAAACCCCGTGTTCTCAAAAGAGTGCCCCGTGTTTTTGTAAGTAGCCATTCTAAAGGACTTGGCCGCCGGTTCCGCGCGACTGCGTTTCCTCGCCGAGTTGGCCTAGAATTGCACGGCCTCAATGAGCCCTCACTCTATTTTCTCATGTTGAAAAGGGAATCGCAGGGTTGATTTGCGAATCCGGCGCTCGCGGAGCGAGAGCGAGGCTTTTTCTTTCGGCTGTGAGGGCCAGCGAACGCGTTCACAAACCCATGCATGCCAGGAAACTTACCGCTGCCCCGGCTCGTATAGTCCAACAATGGGGGTGTCCTGGTGCACGCGACGTACATCCGCCCGCGCGACGTGCCACAGTTGCAAAACAGCACCGCATCGCAAAGGCGGCATTCCCTGCAAGACTTTGCGGACACCGCCTTGAAAGCAGCAGCCGGGCTTTGGTTTCTGGTGGCCGTCATCGGCCAGTGGGCGTTCCTGTACTATATCGTCGCCTTCTATGGCCCCTCGACGCTTCAGGGACATTTTCAGGACTGGAGCAAGAACACGTTCCTCTTCAAAGGATACGTCGCCGGCGATACCGCTGGAAATCTGTTCTTCGCCGCGCACGCTTTGCTGGCCGCGGTTATAGCGTTCGGGGGAGCGATCCAACTGATTCCGCAGATACGGGCTCGCGCCATTTCCATTCACCGCTGGAACGGGCGGTTGTTCCTGCTGACCGCGTTGGGGGGCAGCGTCTCCGGCCTCTATATGAACTGGGTGCGCGGCGCCAGCGTAAACATTGTCGGCTCGCTCGCCCTCAGCCTCGACGCCGTGCTCATCATCCTCTTCGCCGGTCTGGCCTGGCGCTCGGCACTCCGGCGTGAGATCTCCACCCATCGCCGCTGGGCGCTGCGCACCTACCTCGTGGCCAATGCGCAATGGTTCGCGCGTGTCGGCATTTTCGCCTGGATCATGGTCAACCGGGGGCCGGTCGGAATGACGGCCAGGTGGGACGGCCCGTTCAACTACTTCTGGTTTTTCGGCTGCTACTTGCTACCCCTCGCTGTTCTTGAGCTCTACCTGCGCGCAAAGGAAAGCGCTGGTCTGCGCGGGCGGTTCGCTATGGCGGGCGGTCTCGTTGTGCTCACGGCCCTTATGGGCGTCGGAGTATTCGGCGTCGCCACGATCATGTGGTGGCCCCTCCTGGAGACTATGAAATGATGGAACGGATTGCAGAAATGTCGCCCCGCTTCAAAGCCAGAATCGCCGGCGTGTTGTACCTGATCGCCGGCGCCGCCGGCGGATTCGCCGAGGTCTTCGTGCGCGGCAGGGTTTTTGTGCGTGGCGACGCCGCGGCTACAGCGGCCAACATTCTGGCGCACGAGTCGTTGTACCGTTTTGGGGGGTCTGCTGATCTCATCGGTCTCGCTTGCGATACCGCCGTGGCGCTCATCTTCTATGAGTTGCTCAAGCCAGTGAACAGGAGCCTCTCCTTGCTTGCGGCGTTCTTTAGGCTGATGTTCGTCGCCATCATGGCCACTATTACCCTCAACCATTTCGCTCCTCTCGTCTTCTTGGGAGGCTCTCACGACTTGAGCGTATTTTCCGCGGCGCAGTTGCAGGCGCAGGCGCTCGTCTCTCTCAGGTTGCACGCACTGGGCTACAACATCTCTCTGGTGTTCTTCGGATTCACTTGCCTATTGCTTGGATATCTCATGTTCAGGTCGACTTTCCTGCCTCGCGCTGTGGGCGTCTTGATGGCGATTGCGGGCGTCGGCTACCTCATCAACAGTTTCGTACACTTCCTCGCACCTGCATTCGGCGCCTACGTGTTCCGCTACGTTCTAGTGCCCTGCGGCATTGGGGAGTTCGTGCTGATCGTTTGGCTCCTCGTATTCGGCGTGAACGTTCAACGATGGAAGGAGCAGGCCAGCGCCGCGGGGGAAGGGCGATCGTAGCGCGCGCATGCGCCCTTGATTCAATCGCTCGCTAGGAGGAAATTCGAAATGGTGAACCGATCTGTTTTGATATTCGCGCTGGCGATGGGGAGCGCGATCCCCGCGCTGGCGCAGCAAGCGGCCGCCCAGAAGCCCGAGCCGCCCACCGCGGGCGCCCAGGTTCTGGTGCTCGGGGTCTACCACATGTCGAATCCCGGGCACGACATCTTCAACATGCAGGCCGACGATGTGCTCGCGCCCAAACGCCAGGCCGAGATCGCCCAGCTCATCGAGGTCTTGAAAGGATTCCATCCGACGAAGA
>JBGQHO010000044.1:0-31681 GCA_041497955.1 Terriglobia bacterium
AGGCCTTCGTACTCGCCGTACAGGGTGAAATTCAGCAGGTGGTCGTGTGGGAAAACGCGAAAGTAACTGCTGATCCGCAGCCCGCCGTAGGTGGTAGGCAAACCGAAGATTTTCTGCCCCTCCGCCATGAACCCCACCGTCCAGCGGGGGGTGAGGCCGTACTGCACCATACTCATGCCGGTGAAGAAATCGTTGGTGGATCGCGCGGACTGGAAGTCCGACAGCAGCATAACCATCATCGTGTCCTGCGGAACAGGATGATTGATAGCAGTGAAATAGGGGTCCATCTGCGCTTCAAGAACGGCACCGCCACCGAAGAAGAAAGGCAGAATAAGAAGGAAGCCCCTATGCCTTCTCTTCATCGTTCTCTCCTCTTTTATATTCAACAGTTGCTGACTGGGCAGAGTTTCCTGGCCGAACCAAAGTACCAAGCTTATTGCGCGGTCTCAAACGAAATCCATTCGCACCCACCCACCGTTGCGGCACATAGTGTAAGGTGCGATGGTGCGGCGATAAGCACGCCAAGGAGGATCTATGGCAGCCATAGAAAACGCCCATCAACCGCCCCCTTCCCTTTTACAGAGGATCGAGCGGCTTGAATCTCAAAATGCGCGCCTCAAGAAGGCGGCAGCCGTTACGGTGCTTGCCCTCGCCACGATCATCCTCTTGGGCCAGGGATCTCAAAAAGGGCGTGAAGTGGAGGCACAGTCTTTTGTTCTCAAGGATGCCGACGGCGCGGTTAGAGCAAGATGGGAAACGAAGGGACATGAGGTGCTTTTTAGACTCTTCGACACCAAGGAGAGAATTCGCACCGAGCTGATGGTCGCAGACACGGGAGCATTCGTCACTCTGGGCGATGCCACAGGACGCCCCCGGGCAATATTCGGAGTGCAGGGACGCGAAGGTTTGGAGGAAACCACGCTGGCGTTATCTGACAAAAACGGAAAATCGATGGTGCTCTTGACTGTCGGCGCAAATTATTCCGGGCTAAAACTTTCTGATGGCCAGGACAAACTCGCGACCAGCCTCCTGGTCACACCGTTAGGATCCAGCATCGGATTTTACGACCCAACCGGCACGGGTCGCGCTCAGCTAGGGTTTGCAGCGGGAGAACCATCTCTCCTTCTGTATGGTAAAGACGGAAAAGTCACATGGCACACGCCCTGAAGCTTAACCTCGCGTTATCTAAGGCAGCCGCTAGCCGCCCTGATTTGTGAGACGGTCGAAATCGAATGCTTTCGGCACTTGGGGGCGGGCACCACACCCTTTGGGTTTCCAAGGGTGGGGGATTCTCTTCTCTGAGCGGTCTCCAACGAGATCAATTCGCAGCCACCCGCCTCTATTGGTAGCACGCGTTCTTCCGCTTATCGTACGCCGCATTCCGCTTCGAAAGCTCTGTGAGGGTCTCCTGCGTAAAATGCCCTTCCAGAAGTTCGAGATCGCTCTTGGGCAGCTTGGCCTGGACCGCCGCATCTACGTGGCACCGGCAGAACCCTTCCATCTGTTCTGGGAATGCCGCCCCCTTGGTGAATGCCAGGCACGCTTTCTTCACCCTCATCAATTGCTGCTGCGCTGGCGACGCCCTCGCGGTCTTGGGGTCGAATCCATTCTTCTTCTGGGTCGCCGGGCTCATCATTTCCATGAAATGGTAATCGTCGTCTACATCCGGAGGCAGGCTCCTGCGCTGGAGCGCCAGTCTGGCAATGTTATCGTACAGTCTCTTCACCGGCGGCGTCAGACACTGGTCTTTTCGCCCCTGAAATGCCAGAAACACGAGCGCGTCGTCTCTACCCTCCTGAAGGATGTGCGGATGGCTACGACGCATCGCTTCGGCGGCTTGGGCAAATCCCTTGTCGAAATCATCCCTCATGGCCCCCTGTAGGGTCCCCTTTAACGCCTTGCGCTCGTAGTAGAACCCGTAGTCCATCACCGCGAAGATTTCCGGCACCTGGGAGCAGTTGCCGTTGAATGCCTGCACCAGGGACATGACATAGTTTCGCGTCATCTCGTCATCGCCGATGAGGTCGAACGTTCCCAGATACAGCGGGCTCAGAATGCCGGGCACGTTGTAGACCGCGGGGTGGATCGGGATTTCAGGCTCCGCGTACACATAGCTGGTCTTGCCGGCGCCGCCCACGGCCCTGGCGGCAAACTTTTTTGCCGCTGCCAGCGCTGTAGCTTCTGGGATGCCGCTGATCTTCACCGCGACTTCCAGCGTTCCGCCCTTGAACGCGTAGAGCGCCCCGAAATATCCGCCCGCCCAGACCCATATGGCTGCATCGCCAACGTCCTGCACTTCTTTATCAACTACCGGAAGCAAAGACCTATCTTGGCGGATGGACTGCCGCCGATTATTGATGGCCTGAGGATCGGGAGCCGGCATTCGCCAGATGCCGATGGTCACCTGTTTTTTCTTGGACGCGTCCACCCCGTAGCCGGGCTCCTCGTACCGGCATAAGGTCTTCTTCGGGCTCAACTCCGGCGGCTGCAGCCGAACGCCAACCACGGCCTCCGCCTCCGCCTTGGTGATCACATCGCACGGGCCTTGCGCATAGCAAGTTGTGACGGCAATGGCCGTCAGCCAAAACGATAGAAGGACACGAGTCGCAGCGGCTTTCATAATGCGGAGCAGTATAGGACGATTCGGGTGCCGCACCCTTCGATTTTAAGGGTGCGGTTTTTGACTTTTCCGTCAGTTCGGCGGGCGGCCTGCCCTTCGGGTTTCGAAGGGTGGGAAGGTTCATGTCCTCCCTGTTGTCCACTCCGCGTTCACTCCCCTCGGCCCCCACGCCTGTACTTCGCCGTGAACTACCGCAGTGCTATCATGCGCCCAGCGACCCGGTCGAGAGAGCAAGATAAGGGAACCCTCGCTGGACAAGCGGATCAGCTACCCGCCGATCGGATAGGACCGTGCCGAAAATGTCCTGGAACTTTTCCAGCAAAGGGCATGTCCTTCCGCGGCAGATACTTGGGCGTCTCCATTGCGCACTGTGCGGAAAGGAAACCCTTTTGGCGCAGCAGCTCCCGGCCAGAAACCGCGAACCTCGCTTAATCTAGCGAGACACGCGCATGGCGGCCAGATGAGCGCAGCCAAGTTGACATGTACAACTCGCAAGGGTTCAATTGTCATCCGAGCAACAGTGATGATGCGACCGTTGCCAACTCTTCTGATTGCTTTGTTTTTGACAACCTCCGCAGTTGGTCCCGTCTGTGAGATTAACTGCCAATTGAAGCATGATGTGCTGCTCCGGTTGGATACGCTTTATAAATCCATTGAAGGACATTGCCAGGAGACTCCAGCCCACTCTGAAAATGGTAAAAGGTCCCCTTCGAAGGAACATCCGTGCGACGCGGGGCTCCATCACAGGGCAGCCTTGAGCACGTCGTCCTCGACGAGGTCAGCTGCGCTGATCGCCCTTTTCGGCGTGCTGTCGGCCGCACCCGAACCTGTGAATGCAATTCCGGAAATCGCGTCCGCTTACGAATCGTCCTGGCGAGTTCCTTTCGTCCCTCTTACTGAAACCGGTCCCGTTCCTCTTCGCATCTAGAAGCACACCCGAAGTATTCGTGTCCATTCTCGCCGGGACCAACTGTCCCCTCATGTCTGCGCTTTTGGAGGGAGCGATCCATGCATACAAGAACAAAGGTTCTGATTCTGGTTGCTACCGTCTTTCTGGCTGGACTCAGCTACCTGGGAGTCGCGATTGCTCGTCACGGCTTCAGCGCGAGAGAGAAACCCTCGCGGTTTGAGGAATTTCTAGCCCGACACGCTCGGAAGATTGCAACGCCGGCGGGTGCTAAAGAACTTAAAAACCCTTACTCGATCAACCCGGAAGGCTTGAAGGCCGCTCGCGAGCACTGGATGGACCACTGCGCGACCTGCCATGCGCTGGACGGCAGTGGAAACACGGTCATCGGGCGCAACCTCTATCCCAAGGCTCCTGACATGCGTGATGCAGCCACACAAGGCCTGAGCGACGGCGAACTCTACTACATCATCAACGACGGAGTTCGTTTTACCGGAATGCCGGCTTGGGGAGGCGAGCACAGCCCGGAAGAAACATGGCAGTTAGTTTCTTTTATCCGACGCCTACCGTCCCTCTCCCCAGACGAGTTGAAACTCATGGAGCGGCAAGTAACGGAAGCAGGCGGCGCACCAGCCCAACCGCATGATCACACTCATGGGCCTGGAACTAAGCCGCACGCACATCACCACTGAGTTGGGGAGGAACAATGGCAAAGTTCACCGTTTCCTGCGTGGCAGCCACGATCCTATCTCTTTCATTCTATTGCGTTGTATGGGGACTACCCCAGGAAACGACGCCCCATCACGACACAGAAGCACAGGAACCCAACCAGCAAGAGGAAACCAAGCAATCAGAAAAAAGCAATAAACAGAAGCCCCAAGAACATCCTCACGAACACCCGATGCCGGGCATGGAACAGCAAATGCCAGGCACGCCCGAACAAATGAAGGGAATGCATCACGGGGGAATGAACATGCAGGCCAACTCCCTCATCGAAGAGATAATTCATCACGGCACGGGGGGCACAAGCGTTGAGCCTAACTCCACTCCGATGCCGATGCTAATGACCATGAAAGGCAACTGGATGTTGATGTTTCATGGGGTGGGATTCCTCAACTCAATTCAACAAAGCGGTCCCCGCGGATTCGATAAGGTATTCTCAGTTAACTGGCTCATGCCCATGGCACAGCGGCAGCTCGGGCCTGGCACCTTCACCGCACGTGCCATGCTGAGCCTCGAGCCGGCGACTGTGACCAAGCGCCGATATCCCGAGCTTCTCCAGATCGGAGAAGTTGCGTTCAACAAGTCAATTGTTGACGGCCAGCACCCGCACGACTTCTTTATGGAACTGGCTGTTCTCTACGATCTGAAGCTCGGCGAAAACGGCTTACTGTCTTTCTACGCTGCTCCGGTGGGCGATCCGGCGATGGGGCCCACAGCATTTCCGCATCGCATGTCTGCCAGCGAGGACCCGCTGGCGCCCCTTGCCCATCACCTCCAAGATTCCACGCACATTACCAACGATGTGGTTACAGTGGGCCTCACGTACAAGCGGGTGAGATTGGAGGCCTCTGGCTTCCACGGTAGGGAACCGGATGAGCGTCGCTGGAACATCGATTCGGGAACGATGGATTCCTGGTCCACCCGGCTTACCTTCAGCCCCTCCCAGAACTGGAGTGGACAGTACTCGATCACACGGTTGAAAAGTCCGGAGGAACTGAACCCCAAAGAAGACACCCTGAGGATGACGGCCTCCATCATGTACAACCGGCCTCTGAGGAATGGCAACTGGGCCACGACGGTGCTTTGGGGCAGAAACCGAACCTCGCCGGGAGGAGAGGTTTTCAATAGCTATCTGGCGGAGTCGACGCTGCGCTTCCTGACGCGGAACTACGTTTGGGGTCGCGTGGAAAACGTTGACAGGACCAACCAGCTGTTACTTGGCGAAAATCCGGTGCCGCCTGGCTTCGAGGAGCACTTTCTCGCTCGCGTACAGGCTTATACGTTTGGCTATGACCATGACTTCGACCTGATTCCGCACTTGGCAACCGCACTCGGAGGACAGGTCACGTTTTATGGGATGCCTGCCTCACTCAATTCCCTCTACGGGTCGCACCCTAGGGGTGTGATTTTATTTCTGCGCGTGCGACCATTTGGTGACAGTCGCTAGGCCCGCATCACAGGCAAGGCGCTCGAACCGGGGCTCCGTGATTGGTGCCGCGAAGCCGCGTGCCCCGCACGGCCTCCTGTCCTTTGAGCCCGCCTGCGTCGAAACCGTGTCGTTGAGGCACGCCAAGTTCAGCCATCAGCGCCAACTGAAACGCAATGACTTATTGGATCCGAGTCCGCTGGGTTTTCGGCACAGGGCACGCGGCCCGGATAGCCGGGTGCCCCTCGATAAGACCGAAGGCGTTGTCAATCCTTCCTCGCGCACTGGGCGAGAAGCGTGGAAAGGCTCATGTCCACCCTGTTTTCCACTCCTTGTTCACTCCCCTCGGCCCTGAGTTTTCTTGCTGTTAGCGGCCGTAGCCAACCTCCGAATACACTCCATTTCTCTTTGATCCTCACCGCTGCGCTAGAATGGAGTATGGCCTGCGATAGTCATGCCGGGGGCCTGCCCGCCGCTGGTGGCTTTGCCACAGGCGGGCCTGCCCGCCTCGGGCGGGACACGATTGGAGGTGGCCCAGTTGACGTCCTTGTGGAGCGCCCTGAAGGGGCGGAAGAGAGGAGCCCAGGGCCTGAGCCCAGGAATGACAGGCCGGCGCCCTCTTACCAGAAATCGCTCCAAGTCCTTTGGAATGGCCACTTGCGGGAGGGTACGACTGTATCTTCTCTGAAATGAACACTTACGAAAAAGGTGGGGGGGGCCCCCAACGAGGTCCGCTATGTCTAAGAAAAGAAAAGCCCGAGGCGTACGGTGCGGGGCATGAGGTCTCCCATGCTTGAGAAAACGAAGCCCGAAGCACAATGCCGCGACACAAGCGCCGATGGACCCCGCCGAGACGTTGTCCGGAAACGCCCGCGGGTCTAAGATGCGCGCGGAGGTGAGGCATGATCAATGGGGTGCATGCGCTGATCTATACCAAGGATGCGGACGGGCTTCGCGCTTTCTTCCGCGACGTGCTCAAGTTCCCCTGTGTTGATGCCGGGCATGGCTGGCTCATCTTCGCGCTGCCGCCCGCCGAACTGGGCATCCACCCCACCGAGGAGGAGAGCTATCAGGAGCTCTACCTCATGTGCGACGACATCAAGGCGACCATCAAAGAGCTGCAGAGCAAGGGAGTGGAGTTTGCGCGGCCGGTCACGGAAGCGGGCTTTGGCCTGGTGACGGCAATCAAGATTCCGGGCGGCGGTGAACTCGGGCTGTACGAGCCAAGGCACCCGTTTCTGGCTTTGCTTTCCTGGCTTAGTAGATTCATGGTCAAACCCCAAAATAAAGGTTGACAATCATATTCTTATCGTTGACAATCATAGGTCAAATGGTTGACAAATGTCAAGCATAAAGTTGACAAAGTTTGGGGAGTTGGTTTCCAAATGACCAGAGTCCGGACACGCGGGGAAGCGATTCGGCACTTCATCCTGCAGAACCTTGAAAAGCACCCGGCCGACATAAGTAAGCTAACCGCCGAGCAATTCAAGATCACGCGACAGGCGGTGAATAAGCACTTACAGAGACTCAGCTCGGAGCATGCTGTTGCTGAGACGGGACATACGCGGAATCGCTCCTATAAGCTATCTCCGCTATCCGAATGGAAAAAGGATTATTTGATTTACCCGGAACTGGCTGAAGACGTAGTCTGGACAGATGATATCCGTCCGATGCTTGGGCAACCGCCAGAAAACGTCTTGGATATTTGGCAATATGGCTTCACCGAGATGCTTAACAATGCCGTCGATCATTCGGGAGGGACTACGATCCGGGTGCACATAAGAAAAACCGCCATAAATACTGAGATGGCTCTGCTCGATGATGGGATTGGGATTTTCAAGAAGATTCAGACCAGCTTGAACCTTTTGGATGAGCGCCACGCGATTCTCGAACTTTCCAAAGGAAAGCTTACAACTGATCCTGAGAAACATACGGGGGAGGGTATTTTTTTTACCTCTAGGATGTTCGATTCGTTCGATATTCTTTCAGGCGGAGTTTTTTTCACTCATTCGTTTGGCGATGCAGAAGATTGGATCCTAGAGCGAGATAAGTTTGCAAGCGGCACCGCCGTCTGGATGAAACTTGATAATCACACTGCACGGACAAAGAGGAAGATTTTCGACCGATATAGTTCGGGGGACGATTATGGCTTTAGCAAGACGGTCGTGCCCGTAAAACTAGCCCAATATGGAAATGACAAGCTAATTTCACGTTCGCAAGCTAAAAGGGTCCTTTCTCGGGTGGAACTCTTCAAAACAGTCATATTCGATTTCGCTGGAGTAGACACCATCGGGCAGGCTTTCGCGGATGAAATCTTCAGAGTATTTCCCCAACAGCATCCAGAGATACAGCTACTCACCAGCAAGACGAACTCAGAAGTAAAACGAATGATCGAGAGGGCGAAATCGGGGATGGCTCAGGAATGAATCCTCGTTTCTTTGTAGGTTTTTTCTTCAGCACGCAGCCACACTACCATCTATCGCCACTTCCCGCCATCTCCCGCGAGATCAAAATGAGTCACTACCCACGACTCTGCGGCGTTGAAAAGCGCGAGGTGAACCGATAGAATCCCCACAGGACGCACATGTGACCAACACCGCCTCCAAGCCCCGCATCGCGATTGGCGCCGACCACGCCGGCTTCCACGTCAAGGAAACCATTAAGAAGTACCTCGAAGATTCAGGCTACACCGTGGACGACGTGGGCACCTGGTCGGAAGAGTCGGTGGACTATCCCGATTACGCCAAGGCCGTCGCCGAAAAAGTTGCGGCGGGACAGGACCAGATCGGCGTCCTGGCTTGCGGCACAGGGATCGGCATGGCCATCACGGCAAACAAGGTGCCAGGCATCCGCGCCGCCGTCGCGCACGATGTCATGACCGCGCGCCTCGCAAAAGAGCACAACGACGCCAACGTCCTGACGCTTGGCGGGCGCGTGGTGAATGACACACAGGCCCTTGAGATCGTGCAAAATTTCCTGGGCGCGCAATTCGCCGGCGGGCGCCATCAGCGGCGCATCGATAAGATCACCGAGCTCGACCGCGAAGTGCACGCGCCAAAGTAGGCCATTGCCATGAAACCCGTCACCGAAGCTGCTGCGCGAATGAATCTGCCCCTCGCCGAGGTGGATCCCGAAATTGCGGAGATCCTGCGCGACGAAGCGCGCCGCCAGGCCACCGGGCTCGAGTTGATTCCTTCGGAGAACTTCGTCTCCGAAGCAGTGCTCGAAGCCATGGGCTCCGTCTTCACCAACAAATACGCCGAGGGTTATCCGGGCAAGCGCTACTACGGCGGCTGCGAGTTTGCCGACCGCGCCGAGCAGCTTGCCATTGACCGCGCGAAACAGCTTTTCGGCGCCGAGCACGCCAACGTGCAGGCGCATTCCGGCACGCAGGCGAACATCGCCGTATATATGGCGGCGCTGCAGCTCGGCGATACGGTGCTGGGCATGAACCTCGCGCACGGCGGCCACCTGACGCACGGCCATCCGCTGAATTTCTCAGGCCGCATGTACAAATTCATTGCCTACGGCGTGACGCGCGAGACCGAAACGATTGACTACGACGAAATCGAGCGGCTGTCGCGCGAGCACCACGCGAAGATGATCGTCGCGGGCGCCAGCGCCTACCCGCGCACTATTGATTTTCCGCGCCTCGCGCAGATCGCCAAGTCGGTAGAAGCCATTTTGTTCGTGGACATGGCGCATATTGCGGGCCTTGTTGCGACGGGCGTCCACCCCAGCCCGGTGCCGCACGCCGATTTCGTTTCCACCACCACGCACAAGACGCTGCGCGGCCCGCGCGGCGGCCTGGTGCTCTGCCGCGAGAAGTACGCGAAGGAGCTCGACAGGATCACGTTCCCCGGCACGCAGGGCGGGCCGCTGGTGCACACGATTGCGGCGAAGGCTGTCTGCCTGAAGGAGGCGGCGCAGCCGGAGTTCCGCGACTACCAGCAGCAGGTGGTGGCCAACGCGCGCGCGCTGGCCGCAGGGCTGGCGAAGCACGGGTTCCGCATCGTCTCGGGGGGAACGGACACGCACCTTCTGCTGGTGGACCTGGTCTCGCGCGGCCTGACCGGCAGCGACGCGCAGAAGGCGCTCGACCGCGCCGCCATCACCGTAAACAAGAACTCGATTCCTTTCGACACGCTTCCGCCGATGAAGGCCGGCGGCATCCGCCTGGGCAGCCCGGCCGTGACCACACGCGGGATGCGCGAGCCGGAAATGGAGCGCATCGCCGGCTGGATCGCGGAGATCCTCACGCACATGGGCGATGCCGAGTGTGAGCAGCGCGTCCGCCGCGAAGTGGCGGAGCTCACCGTGAACTTCCCGCTCTACGAAAAACGCTACCAGACAGCCGACGCCATGCCCTACCGCGTGGCCACGCGCCGCAGCGACTCCTGACTCCTACGCCGATGCGCGTTGCGATCGATATCCGCCGCGCCGGCGATTTTGGCGTCGGCACTTACATTCGCAACATCGTCCTTCAGCTTGCGCAGCTCGACGCCACGACGCAATACCTCCTGATCGGACGGCGCCAGCATCTTGAGGAGTTCAGCAGCTTGCCGGCGAACTTCGAGCTCGTCGAATACGCCGCCGAGCCGGAATCGTTCCGTACGCACCTGCACCTGCCGTTTGTGCTACGGCGGCGGCGCATCGATATCCTGCACATGCCGTGGTTCTACGCGCCGGCGCTCTTGCCCGCGCGTCTGGTGATCACGGTACACGATTTGACCGACGTGCTCTCGCCGCCCGTGGCTTCGACGTCCGTGGTGCAAGCCGGGCGATTGTTTTTCGCGCGCCGCGCGCTCAAGAACGCCAGCCGCATTCTCTCGGTTTCACACGCCTCGAAGCGCGAGCTCGCTCGCGCGTTTGCCATCTCGGAAAGCAAAATCGAAGTGATCTATAACGCCGTGGATGAACGCTTCCTGCGCGAGCCGCTGCCCGCCGATGCCGACCGCATTCTGGAGCGCCACGCGGTGAATTACCCGTTTGTGCTCTACGCGGGAAACATCAAACCGCAGAAAAACCTCGCGCGGCTGATCGAAGCGTTTGCCGTGGCGAAAGCCGACCTGCGCGATCACCCCGATCTGGCGCAACTGAAGCTGATCGTCATCGGCGACGAGCTCACGCAGCATCCCGACCTGCGCCGCGCCGTCGTCCGCTCGCGCATCCGCGAAGACGTGCGCTTCCTCGGCTTTGTGCCGCTGCCGGTGCTCCGCGTGTTTTACGCGAGGGCGCGCGCATTCCTCTTTCCATCGCTCTATGAAGGCTTCGGACTGCCGCCGCTCGAGGCGATGGCTCACGGCACGCCCGTGCTGACCTCGAACGTTTCCTCGCTGCCCGAAGTGTTCAGCCAGGCCGCGCTGCTCGTGAATCCGGAAAACGTTTTTGAAATTGCGCGCGGCATCCGGCAGATCCTCACCGAAGGCGTGCTGCGCGAGTCGCTCGCGCGGCGCGGGCGCGAGCTCGTCGAGCGCTTCTCCTGGCGGCGCTCGGCCGAGCAGGTGCGCGCCGTGTACGAAGCGGTGATGGCGGAACGCGCGCGCGCGGCTTAGCCGCGATTCACTCCAGCACTTCAATCCTCAGTTCTGATACGTGGCTGTCGCGAATCCGGAAGGCGCGCACGGCAGACTTCGCCTGCGCCGCCGGTGAAACGATGAAATACGCCGCGCCGGGATAGAACGCGCGCTCGATATCGCGTGGCGAAGGCGCACTCTCACCCGCTGGGTGCGAATGGTAGATGCCCAGATGCTCCAGTCCCGCGGCGCGCATCGCGCGGAAGATGCGGAAGAGTTGCTGAGGCGCAATTTCAAACGCCGTTGGGCTGGCCAGCGCATTCGGCGCGGCAAGAACAGCGGAGATCACGCCGTCACTTCCGCCGAGTAGGCCGCAGCATTCCTGCGGCGCTGCCGCGCGCGCCACGCTCAGCATCTGCTCAAGCACGTCCCTCCGCACCCGGACCACATCCCGCATGATCTCAGTCTAACCCCGCGGACAAAGGAAAGGGGCGGGCCGAGGCCCGCCCCAGAGGAAAACGATCGCCGGCACGAATGCCGGCGCTACAAGAGAATCACGCCTTCTGGGCCTGGCGGCGCAGGAACGTCGGCACGTCGAGGTCGTCCGCCGGCACTTCGTGGATGACCTGGCCGACATTGTGCGCCACTTCCTCGACCACCGTGCGCTCGCGCGCGGCCTTCCACGTCTTCGGCAGATACGACGTGCGCTGATGCGCCTGCTTGCGCGCCGCTTCGCGGAAACCCGCAGCGATGACCGTGATCTTCACGGACTCCTTCATCGAGTCTTCCTGCACGGCGCCGAAGATGATGTTGGCGTTTTCGTGCGCGGCCTTCTGGATGATGGAGCTGGCCTCGTGCACCTCGTGCAGGGTGAGGCTGGACGAGCCGGTGACGTTGATCAGGATGCCCTGCGCGCCCTGGATGGAGTTGTCTTCGAGCAGCGGGCTATTGATGGCGCGGTTCGCGGCGTCAATCGCGCGGTTCGAGCCCGACGCCACCGCCGTGCCCATCACCGCGTAGCCCTGCCCGTGCATGATCGTCTTCACGTCGGCGAAGTCGCGGTTGATGATCCCCGGGATGGTGATGATGTCGCTGATGCCCTGCACGGCCTGGCGCAGGATGTCGTCGGCGATGCGGAACGCTTCGAAAAAGCTCGTGCCGCGCTCGACGGTGTCCATCAGCCGCTCATTGGGGATCACGATGACAGTGTCCACGCAGCTGACGAGCTCCGAGAGCGCCTGCTCGGCCTGCAGCATGCGCCGCTTGCCTTCGAACGCGAAGGGCTTCGTCGCCACGGCCACGGTGAGCGCGCCGAGCTCCGACGCGAGCGACGCCACCACGGGCGCGGCGCCGCTGCCCGTGCCGCCGCCGAGACCGACGGTGAGGAACACCATGTCGGCGCCTTCGAGGACCTCGATGATTTTTTCGGTGTCTTCGAGCGCGGCCTTGCGGCCGATCTCAGGGTTGGCGCCCGCGCCCAGCCCCTTGGTGAGCTTTGCGCCGAGCTGCAGCTTCACCGGCGCCTGCGACAGCTTCAGCGCCTGCAGGTCGGTGTTCGCGGCGATGAACTCCACGCCCTCGACTTTGGCACGGATCATGCGGTTGACGGCGTTCGACCCGCCGCCGCCGACCCCGATCACTTTGATCCTCGCCCCCTGCAGCTGCTCGTCACTGAATGAAATCCGGATGCCCGCGTCTTTCGGCGTCATGGTGCCTCCCCCAGATTGACGTGCCCGGACAGGTTCTCCCTTCACCTGCCGTCCTACTGCCCTGCAAACATCGCTTTCAGCTTGGCTCCCAGCGTCGCGGGACGCTGCGCGGCCGTGCGCCGCGCGCGCGCCCCGTACACCAGCAGCCCGATGGCCGTTGCATACTCGGGCTGGGCAATTTCCTCCGGCATCTCCGCCAGCCCACGCGGCACGGCCACGCGCACCGGCAGAGAGAAAATCCGTTCGGCAAGCTCCTGCAGGCCGCGCATGCGCGCGGCGCCGCCCGCGAGCACGAGTCCCGCCGGGATCACGGTGTCGAGCCCGGCGCGCTGCAGCTCGTCGCGCACCAGCACGAGCAGCTCCTGCGCGCGCGGCTCCAGGATCTCGCAGAGCATCCGCGCAAACACGGTGCGCGGCGGCCGGTCGCCCACGCTGGCGATTTCAATGGCGTGGTCTTCACCCAACATCTCGCGCCAGGCGCAGCCATGCTGGCACTTGATCTTTTCGGCTTCCGGAATCGGCGTGCGCAGACCAACGGCGAGATCGTTGGTGAAATGGTCGCCGCCGACGGGCAGCGCCGCCGTATGCCGCACGACGCCGCCTGTATAGACGAGCAATTCCGTTGAGCCCGCACCAATTTCAACGAGGCACGAGCCGAGCTCGCGCTCGTCCTGCGTCAGGCAGGCGTCTGCTGCGGCAAGCGGCTCGAGAATGGTGTCCTGCACGACGACGCCGGCGCGGTTCACCGCGGTGATCAGGTTCTGCGTGGGAGCGGCGGGCGCCGTGACGATGTGCACGTTCACTTCGAGCCGCTGGCCCACCATGCCCACGGGATCGCGGATGCTGTCCTGTGCATCCACGAGAAACTCCTGCGGTAGAACGTGCAGCACGCTGCGGTCTTCGGGCAGCGACACGCCGCGCGCCGCGTCCACGGCCCGGCGCACGTCTTCGCGCTGGATATCGCGCGCCCGCGGGCCCAGCGAGATGCCGCCGCGGCTGTTCACGCCGCGGATCTGCCCGCCCGCCACACCCACCAGCGCCGACTCCACCGGCACGCCCGCCACGCTTTCCACTTCTTCGATCGCGCGACGGATGGAGCTGACCGCCGCGTCCAGATTGACGATTTGCCCCTTGCGCACGCCTTTCGATTCGGCCGCGCCCAACGCGATGAACCTGAGCTGGTCGTCTTCGAGCTCGCTCATCAGCGCGCAGGTCTTGGCGCTGCCGACGTCAAGCGACACCAGGTAACGTTCCTTCTTACCCAAACCGCCGCTCCTCTGGGAGTCCTGCCTTCCGCCCTACTGCGCTGTGCCTTGCCTCACCGCGCCTTGCTTGCGGTGTCGCTACGCCGGGCAGCGGTGGCCTTCGATTCCGGATTCACCACCACCTGCCGCGCATAGCGCAGGTCCACCGACTCCACGCGCCCGGCGCTCGCGCGCCACTGGGCAATGTTCTCCACGTAAAGCCGGAACTTGTTCACGAAGTCCGAGTCGCCGAAGTGCACCAGCACGGGGCTCCGGTTCTCGCTCGCCAACAAACCAGTACCTGGCACGCCCGCCAGGACCGCGCGCACGTCCTTGGCGTCGGAGAGATCCACTTCGCTGACTTGATCGGCTGCGCCCGGCCGGATCATCTCGATGTCTTTCAGGAACTCTACGTAGAGCTTCATGCGCTGCCCGCGCTCCTCGCGCGGGATGTTCTCGCCGATGCCGGTCACAACCGGGAACCGGAGACCGCCCTGCATGGGCCGGTCGAGGATTACGCCGTACGCATCGATCAGCGCCAAGCCGGTGCCCTGGCGCAGGAACGCCACCGGGGTGCGCTCGACTAGCTCGACGCGCACGCGGTTCGGCAGGATGCGCTCCACGCTGGCCCGCTCGACCCAGGGAAGTTCCTCGAGCGCATGGCGCCGCGCGTCGAGCGGAATGCGCAGGACGCTGCGACCCCGGTCCCCCGCAAATTTTTCAAGCACGGTCGCGCGCGTCACGTAGTGGTTCCCCCCAAGCTCGATCTGGTCCACCGAAACCAGCCGCAGCCTCGCCGAGTTCGCAACGAAATCCCAAACGACGTACAAAACAAATCCGCTCACCAGCGCCGCCGCGCTGCCGACGGCGATGCGCTTATAGAGCTGCAGGCTGCGCCGGCCGAATCTGCGGCGTTTCACTTCGACCGGCTTCTGCCGGCGCAGATACCGCGGCTCTTCCTCGGCGGCCAAGTCGGGCTGGAGGGCTTCCGGTTCTGGCGGCATCACGCGTTCCAAACGATGACTTCTTCCTCCAATTCGGCTCCGTAGGCTCGGCGCACGCGCTCGCGCACGTCGGAAACGAGCGCGTACATGTCGGCGAAGCTCGCGTGGCCCGTATTCACAAAGAAATTCGCGTGGCGGTCGCTGACGCGCGCGTCGCCCACGCCGTGGCCCTTCAGGTCGAGCTCATCAATCATTCGCCCGGCCGAACCCCCCGGCGGATTCTTGAAAATGCATCCCGCACTTTTCTGATTGAGCGGCTGGCTGGCCCGTCGTTTTTCGTTACAGATGCGAATGCCTTGGAGGATTTCGCGGTACGGCTTGGAGGGAAGCTCCAGTTTCACCGCGAACATGATATCACCAGGCGCAAAAGAAGTGTGCCGATATTCGAAGTTGATCTCGCCTCCGCGAAGGGTCTCCGTCCGGCCCGCGGCCGCGCGGTAGACCTCCACCTCACGGACGTGCGAGCCGATTTGTGTGCCGTAGGCGCCCGCGTTCATGCGCAGCGCACCGCCGACGGTGCCAGGAACACCGATCAGGCCTTCCATCCCGCCCAGGTCGTTCTTCGCGCAGAAAGTCACCATGCGCCCGAGGTCGGCGGCAGCGTCCACATAGGCGAAAGTGCCTTCCACGCGCATGTCCGGCACCGGCTGCGCGAGCTGAAGCAATACCCAGGGCAGCTCGCCGTCTTTCACGAGCAGGTTTGTGCCGCCACCGAGGAAGCGATGCGGGATGCCCTCTTGTTTCAGCAGCCGGACGAGCTCCGGCATGTGCTCGTGCCGGCGAATCAGCAGCAGGTCGGTGGTGCCGCCGATGCCGAGCGACGTCAGATCAACGAGCGAACTGCCGGCGCGGTGTTCAATGCCTAGCTCGGGCAGCGCGCTCAAGATCTTTGGCTCGCTAATCCGCATGGCCCGTGGACACCTTGGCTCCCAGGAGAATGGCCAGCCCGCCGAGCGCGCGGCCAACGTTGCCCGCGCCGATGGTGAGCGCAGCGTCGCCGGGCCGCGCCTCGTGCAGGAGAACCTCGATACCTTCCTGCATCGAGCTGCGGTAATGCACGTTCTTGTGGCCAGCGGCGCGGATGGCGTCAGCCAGCGCCTCGCCGGTGACGCCCTGAATCGGGTTTTCGGACGCAGCGTAAATGTCCGTCACCACCAGAAAGTCCGCCTGCTCGAACGCGTGGCAGAACTCATTCCACAAGTGCTGCGTGCGCGTGTAGCGGTGCGGCTGGAAAAGCACGAGCAGGCGCTGGTACGCGCAGCCGCGCGCGGCCTCGAGCGTGGCGCGAATCTCGGCGGGGTGGTGGCCGTAATCGTCAATCAGCGTGACGCCGTTCACCGCGCCCTTGATTTCGAAGCGGCGGCCCACACCGGTGAATTTCTCGAAGCCTTCGCGGATCAGGTCGGCGGGGATATTCAGATACAGCGCAACCGCGGCCGCAGCGGCGGCATTGCGCACGTTGTGGATGCCCGGCGGCGCGGGCAAGTGGAACCGGCCAAGGTCTTCGCCGCGATACGTCAGGCTGAAATAGCTTTCGAGCCCGCGCAGTTCGACGTCGCGGATCACCAGGTCCGCCTGCGCCGACGTGCCGTAGGTGACCACGGGCCGCTTCACATGCGGAATGATGGCGCGGACGTTGGGCTCGTCGAGGCAGAGGATCGCCGCGCCATAGAACGGCACGCGGTTTACGAACTGCGTGAAGACCGCCTGAATCTCCTCGAGCGAGCCGTAGTGGTCCATATGCTCGCGGTCAATCGTTGTGACCACGGCCACGACCGGCGCCAGGAGCAGAAACGACCCGTCGCTTTCGTCCGCTTCGACGACCATGTACTCGCCACGGCCGAGCCGCGCCGTGGCACCCGCCTGGTTCACGCGCCCTCCGACCACAAACGTCGGGTCGAGGCCCGCCGCGCCCAGCACGGAGGCAGTGAGCGACGTGGTCGTCGTCTTGCCGTGCGCGCCGGCGACAGCGATGCCGTACTTCAGACGCATCAGCTCCGCCAGCATCTCCGCGCGCGGGATGACGGGAATCTTCAGCTTGTGCGCTTCGACGATCTCGGGGTTGTCGGGACGAATCGCGGAGGAGACCACGACAACCTGCGCGCCGTGCGCCTGCTCGGGGCGGTGGCCTTCGAAAATCGTCGCGCCCAGGCTGCGCAGCCGCTCGGTGATCGGCGAAGCCTTCAGGTCGGAGCCCGAAACAGCGTAGCCCAGCGTCAAAAGCACCTCGGCAATGCCGCTCATGCCGATGCCGCCGATGCCGACCAGATGAATGCGTTGAAAATTCCGAAAGATGACCATCATCGCCGGGCCACCTCTTCGATTAAGTCCGCGATCGCGGCGGCCGCGCGCGGCCGGGCAAACGCACGCGCCCGCTCTTCCATCTGCCGCAGCCGGCCGGGCTCGTCGAGCAGTGCGAAAACCTCGCGCGCCAAGCGCTCTGCCGTCAATTCGCTTTCCGGAACCACGCGCGCCGCGCCCCCGCGCTCCAACACCTGCGCATTACGCAATTGATGGCTGTCCGTAGCGGCGCCGAAGGGGATAAAGATGGCGGCGCGTCCCGCCGCGGCAACTTCCGCCACGGTGATCGCGCCCGAGCGGCAAACGATCAGGTCTGCCCGGGCAAACTGCTCCGCCATGTTGAACAGAAAGGGCTGGACGTCCGCCTGAAACTCGCGCTGCGCATAGGCTGTGCGCACAGCATTATAGTCTCGATTACCGGTTTGGTGAACGATTGCCAGCGCGCCCCTGCGCGCCGCAAGCAGATCGAGCGCGTCCACCACGGCGTGGTTGATGGTCAGCGCGCCCTGGCTGCCGCCCGTGATCAGAATCCGAAACGGCGCCGTGTGCACCCGCGGCTGCGCAGTAAAGAACTCCGGCCGCACCGGGCACCCGGTAACGACGGCCCGGCTTCCCAGGCGCATCGCACCTTCTTCATTAGCTGTCGCCACGCGCGTCACGATCTCGGCCAGCACGCGGTTCGTGAAGCCCGGCTGCGCGTTGGGCTCGAAGATGACGCTCGGCAAGCCGCTCCAGGCCGCTGCGAGCAGCACGGGGCCTGCGACGTACCCGCCCATGCCGAAGGCCGCGGAGAAATTGTGCCGGCGAAGCACCGCTGCGGAATCCCAGAAGGCCGGAAGGAGTTGCGTGACGTTACGGAGCAGGCGCATCCCGCCGATGCCCTTCAACCCCGCCACGCGAATCGTTTCGAGCGGCAGGCCCGCCTGGGGCACCAGCTTCGCTTCCATCCCGCGTTGCGTTCCAACGAACACGACTTCCCTCTTCCCGTCCCGGCTGAGCCACTCGCGCGCGACGGCCAGCGCCGGAAACACGTGCCCGCCCGTGCCGCCTCCGGCAACGAGCAGCTTCATGCCGCGACCTGCTGCGCTCGCTTGCATCCTGCGTGCCGGCCAGCCTCACTCCGTCTGCTGGCTGATGTTCAGGAGCACGCCAGTGGCCAGAAGCATCACCAGCAGGCTCGAGCCGCCGTAGCTGATGAACGGCAGCGGAATCCCCTTCGTGGGCATCATGCCCAGCACCACGCCGAGATTGATGAGCGCCTGGCTGACCACCATCGCGGTGATGCCGAGCGCGGTCAGGCGGCCGAAATCATCCGGCGCGCGTAGCGCGGCGCGAATGCCGCGCCAGCCATACACCGCAAACAGCGCGAGCACGATTGCGCCGCCGATAAAGCCCAGCTCTTCGCAGAGCACGGCATAAATGAAATCCGTGTGTGCCTCGGGCAAGTAAAAGAGCTTCTGCTTGCTTTCCATCAAGCCCACGCCGAACAGGCCGCCCGAGCCGACCGCGATCAGCGATTGCAGCAACTGGAAGCCGCTGCCCTGCGGGTCCGCGTCGGGGTTCAGAAAACTCATGACGCGCATGTAGCGGTACGGCACGCGCGCGATGAGCAGATAGAGCGCCGGCAGCGCCGCAACGCCCGCGCCGAGCACGTACGTGCCGGAGAGCCCGGCCACGAACATCATGGCAATGGCGACCAGACTGATCTCGAGTGACGTGCCCAGGTCCGGCTCCAGGAGCACCAACACGGTCAGGAACAACACCGGGCCAAGCGCGGGGGCGAGCGTGTGCCAATTGTTGATGCCGGCACTCATTCCCTCCTGCGCCAGGCCCACGGCGGGCTTGCGCCGTATTTCCAGGAACCAGGCTAGATAGAAGATCACAACGAGCTTGGCGAACTCCGAAGGCTGGATGCTCGCGGGGCCCAGGCGAATCCAGCGGTGCGTGGCGTGCGCGCGGTCCACCAGAAAGACGACTACAAGCAGCAGAAGAACAAGAGCGAGGCCGCTGAAGATCACCGCGGGCTGGCGCAGACGGCGATAGTCGAGGTTCATCAGCCAGAACATTCCGGCGAGGCCCAGCGCCAGCCACACGAGCTGCCGTAGGATGAACGTATAGGCGTTGCCGAATTGCTCGCGCGCAATCACGGCCGAGGCGCTGAAGACCATCACCGCCCCGACCAGGCACAGCGCAAGGGTGACTCCGAAGAGCCAGCGATCAGTATGCATGCGACGCGGCATGTCAGCTCCTACCCACCGGGGCGCCCGCCGACTCCTGCTCGATTTGCCGGACGAGCTGCTTGAAAACGCGGCCGCGGTGCTCGTAGTTCTGGAACTGGTCGAAGCTGGCGCAGGCGGGCGCGAGCAGCACGGTGTCGCCTGGGCGCGCGCGCTCAAACGCCAGGCGCACGGCGCGATCCATTGTCTTCGGCCTTTCAAGAGCCACCGCGCCTTCGATTTGCGCGCCGATTTTTTCCGCTGCGTCGCCCACCAGCAGCACCAGCCGCGCGCGCTGCCGCAGGGGCTCGCGCAGCAACGTGAAGTCGCCGCCCTTGTCCTTGCCGCCCAAAATCACGAGCAGGTTGCCGGGAAACGCGTCCAGCGCCTTGAGCGTGGCGTCCACGTTGGTCGCTTTCGAGTCGTTGTAGAAGCTGACGCCGTTCACTTCGGCGACAAATTCCAGGCGGTGCTCAACGCCGGCGAAGCTGCGCACGCCTGCGACAATCGCGGCCGGCGCCGCGCCCGCGAGCAGCGTGGCCGAAGAAGCCGCCAGCACGTTTTCCACGTTGTGCTCGCCGCGCAGGCCGATGTCCGCGCGGTGCAGCAGGACGGTTTCGGCGCCGTCGCGCCGGAAAGCAATTTCGTCGCCGCGCAGGAAGGCGCCGCTGGCCACGCGCTTCGTGCGGCTGAACCAGAAGACCTGCGCGCGCGCGGGCGCGTATTGCGACGCCACGGCATCGTCCGCATTCAGGATGGCCGCATCCTGCTCGCGCTGGTTCTCGAAGATGCGCGCCTTGGCACGCGCGTAGTCTTCGAAGGACGCGTGGCGATCCAGATGATCCGCTGTCAGGTTCAGCAGCAGCGCCACATCGGGCCGCAATTCGTCGATCAGCTCGAGCTGGAAGCTGCTCATTTCGGCGACGGTGACGGTCGCGTCGCTTGTTTCATCCACTCTCGAAATCAGCGGCGTGCCGATATTGCCCGCCACGATCACGGGCAGGCCCGCCGTTTCCAGAATGTGGCCGGTGAGCGACGTGGTGGTGGTCTTGCCGTTCGAGCCCGTGATGGCGACCAGGCGCCCGCGCAGAAAACGCCAGGCCAGCTCGATCTCGCTCCAGACCGTGATCCCCTGCTTGTGCGCCGCCGCAAGCGCGGGCATCGCCGGTGAAACACCAGGACTCGGGATGATCAAGTCCTGCTCGAGGAAAGTTTCTTCGCGGTGGCCGCCAAGCTCGAGCACGCAACCTGCGGCGCGGAGTTTCGCTGCCGCTTCGGCCACCTGCGCTTCCGGGCGCTCCTCCGTGGCCGTCACGCGCGCGCCGCGCGCGGCACAGAAGAGCGCCGTGGCAATGCCCGTGCGGGCCAATCCCACCACTAGCACCCGCTTGTCCGCCAACTCCACCCTGGGTCTCAAAGCCCGTTACCTCAATTTCAGCGTGGTCAACGAGAACAACGCAAAGACCAGCGCCACAATCCAAAACCGCACGATGACCTTCGATTCGCTCCAGCCCATCAGCTCGAAATGGTGATGCAGCGGCGCCATGCGGAAGATGCGCTTGCCCGTCAACCGAAACGACGCCACCTGCAGGATCACGGAAAGCGCTTCGATCACAAACACGCCCCCCACGGAAAACAGCAGGATCTCCTGCTTGATGATCACGGCAATCACGCCGATGGCTCCGCCGAGCGCCAGTGAGCCCACGTCGCCCATGAAGACTTCGGCGGGGTGCGCGTTGTACCAGAGGAAGCCCAGCGCAGCGCCCACGAGCGCCCCGCAGAAAACCGTCAGCTCGCCCACGCGCGGGATGTACTGGATGTCGAGGTACGACGCGAAGCGCGCGTGGCTGCTCACGTAGGTGAGGATCGTCAGCGCGCCCGAGGCGACCACCACGCAGCCGATGGCCAACCCGTCCAGGCCGTCGGTCAGGTTCACCGCGTTCGAAGAGCCTACGATGACGAGCACGATGAAAACCAGAAAGGGCAGAAACGCCACCGGCCAGAGATACGCGCTGTGCCGGCCTTGCAACAATGAGTCGAACACCAAGTCCGGCCGGAATTTCTTGAAGAACGGAACGATCAATTGCGTCGAATAAACGCCGTACGCGGTCATCAGCAGAAGCACGACGCCCACGCAAGAGCTGACGACGATCTGCAAGAACAGCTTCGTGCGGCCCGGCATGCCGAGGTTGTGCCGACGCGCCACCTTGCTGTAGTCGTCGGCAAAGCCGATGGCAGCAAACGCGACCATCGCAGCCATCACAAGAATCACATAAGGGTTGCCGAGGTCGGCCCAGAGCAGCGTGGGCACAACCGTGGCAATGACGATCAGGATGCCGCCCATCGTGGGCGTGCCCGCTTTGGCCTGGTGCCTTTCCGGACCTTCTTCGCGGATAAACTGGCCGATTTGCATCTCGCGCAACCGTCGCACCACGAGCGGCCCCAAGACGAGCGCCAGCAAGAGAGCCGTCAGGCTGGCCGTCGCCGTGCGCACGGTGATGTAGCGGAAGACGTTGAGCGGGTGCCAGTAGGGCTGGAGCACGCGGAAGAACAGGTAATAGAGCATCAGCCGTGCTCCTTCGGCGACGCCACTTCGGGCGCGGCTCCGGCCAGCGCAAAACGCGACTTGAGCGCTTCCACAACGCGCTCCATCTTCACGCCGCGCGAGCCTTTCACCAAAACTAAGTCACCCGGCTTGACGAAACCGGCAACGAACGCGGCGGCTTCGTCGGAGGAGGCGAAGAAGCGGGTTTCGGCGGCACGGCCCGCATCCTCTGCGCCGCGCACGAGATTCGCCGCTTCGCCGCGCACGCCGAAGATGCAATTGATTTGCTTGCGCGCGGCGTGCTCCCCCGCCTTGCGGTGCAATTCCGCCGAGCTTGGCCCCAGCTCCAGCATTTCGCCTGCGACGAGAACGCTCCGCCGGTAGCCCGGCGTCGCCGCGAGCAGATCCACCATGGCGTCGAGCGCGATGGGGTTCGAATTGTAGCTGTCGTTAATCACCGTAAACCCGGCTTCAAACCGCAGGATCTCTCCGCGCATCGCCGCCGGCGCGAGATTCGCAAGCGCGCGCTGCGCTTCGCGGATGCCGATGCCCCACGTGCCCGCCGCCGCAAGCGCCGCGAGCGCATTTGCGACGTTGTGGCGGCCCGCCAGCGGCAGAGTCAGGCGCCCGCGCTCGCCCGGCGCGACGAGTTCAAAGGTTGTGCCTTGGACACCGCGATCTTCAACCGCGGCGGCGCGAAAATCCGCGCGTTCGGAAAAACCGAACGTCACCACGCGCCCCGGCGCGACTTCGGCGAAGCGCGCCACGCGCTCATCATCGGCATTGAGCACCGCGACGGAGTCTTTCCCGCGCAGGCCTTCGATCAATTCGCGCTTCGCGTGCGCCACCTCGTCCACCGAAGAGAAGAACTCCAGGTGCACGGGCGCGACGCGCGTGACGACGCCGACGCTGGGCTCGGCGATCTCCGCGAGCCGCGCGATCTCGCCGCGGTGCGACATCCCCAGCTCCAC
This sequence comes from Terriglobia bacterium, assembly GCA_041497955.1. GTDB lineage: Bacteria > Acidobacteriota > Terriglobia > Acidiferrales > UBA7541 > JBGQHO01. Next base: position 23,183 of record JBGQHO010000044.1, read on the forward strand.
CGCTGCGGCTTCATGCGCGTCGTCAAGCCGCAGCAGCGCCAGCGGCAGGCCATACTCGTTATTCAGGTTGCCCTCAGATTTCAGAACGCGGAGCCGCGCGGCCAGGAGCGCCGCCAGAATTTCTTTTGTGGTGGTCTTGCCGACCGACCCCGTGACTGCGGCCAGGCGGAGTCCCCATGCGCGACGCACCTCGCGTGCCAGGTGCTGGAGCGCGCCGAGCGTGTCGTCCACGGCGAACAGTTTTCCGCGCAGCGCCTCGGGGTATTCCGCCACGCGCGCGCGCGCCACCACTGCGGCCAGAGCTCCGCCAGCCAGGGCCTGCGCCACGAAAGCGTGTCCATCGTGACGCGGTCCGTGTATGGCGACGAACAGCTCGGCTCGAGCCACCGTGCGAGAATCAATCGAGACACCGGCCAGCCGGGCCAGGGGGTCGAGCCCGCCGGGCGCCGCCACACCCAGAGCGCCAGCCACCTGTTGAAGCGTCCACCGCATAGCGTCCTCAGCGGATTGCCCGTCTTCGGGCTCTCCGCGTACGGGCTGGGCCTCACCGTTTCGGCCCCCTCGCCGAGCGTCCCAGTTCCATCCTCGCGAGCCATTTCCTAGTCTGAGTCTATTTCCCGAACCCATGCTGGTGGAGCAAGCGGCGCGCCACCTCGTGATCGTCAAAGTCAATCGTGCGGTCGCGCAGCACCTGATAGGTTTCGTGGCCCTTGCCGGCCAGGAGCACTATGTCGCCCGCGCGGGCTTCATCGAGCGCAATCTCTATGGCTTTTTCGCGGTCGGGCTCGAGCCGGTATCTCGCCTGCGCCTTCTGCAGGCCCACCACGGCGTCGTTGATGATCTGTAGAGGGTCTTCGCTGCGCGGATTGTCGCTCGTGAGCACAACGAACGCGCTGCCGCGGCCCGCCACTTCGCCCATCAACGGACGCTTGGCGCGGTCGCGATCTCCGCCGCAGCCGAAAACGGTGATGATGCGGCCTTCGTGGTTCAGCTCGCGCGCCGTGGCGATCAGGTTGTTCAACGCGTCGTCGGTATGCGCGTAATCCACGACCACCAGGTACGGCTGGCCTTCATCAATGCGCTCGAAGCGCCCCGGCACGCGCGCGAGCTGGCGGATACCGGCTTCTATTCTCTCGCGTTCGATGCCGAGGCCGATGCCCGCGGCGATTGCCGCAAGGATGTTGTACACGTTCGTGTGGCCCACGAGCGGCGAGCGGGCTTCGATCTTGCCGGCGGGCGTTTGCGCGGTAAATTCGAGGCCGGAAAACGAGAGCGAAAACTTCTTCGTCGTCACTTCGGCGCCATTTTCAAGGCCGAACGTCAGCGTGCGCTGCGCCAGGCCCGCCAGGCGCTTGCCGTAAGCGTCGTCGGTGTTCACCACGCCGACGGCCGGCGCGCCCGCGCCGGTGCCTTCAAACAAGCGGCGCTTCGCCTCAAAGTAGCTCTCAAACGTCTTGTGATAATCCAGGTGGTCGCGCGTCAGGTTGCTGAAGACGGCGACGGCGAAAGGACACCCCCACACGCGGTCCATCGAAAGAGCATGCGAGCTCACCTCGAGCACGGCGTGCGTGCCGCCGGCGTCGCGCACTTCGGCGAGAAAGCTCTGCAGGTCGAGCGATTCCGGCGTGGTGTTTTTGGCCACGCGCTCCGCGTGCGGCGTGCGATAGGTGATCGTGCCAAACAGGCCCGAGCCGTGGCCCGCGGCGCGAAGAATGGAATCCAGGAGGTAGCAGGTCGTCGTTTTCCCGTTCGTGCCGGTGACGCCGACGAGCTTGAGCGTCTCGGCCGGGCGGCCATAGAAATTCGCTGCGGTGATCGCGAGAGTCTTGCGCGCATCCGCCACGCGCACCCAGAGCACGGCGGGCGGCAGGCCGGCGGGCGCAGGCTGCTCGCTCGCAACGGCGCGCGCGCCGCGCGCAATCGCGTCGGCCACGAAGCGGTTGCCGTCGGTCTTCTCGCCGTGCATGGCGACGAAGAGCGCGCCGGGACGCACGTTGCCGCTGTTGTAGGCCAGCGAAGTGATTTCGGCGTCGGCGTTCCCGGCGGGTTGGGCAAGCGGGGCCCCGACCAGCAGATTTCTGAGGTTCATTCCGGACTTCACCAGTATAGGACGCGGCGGGGTGGCCCTCAAACCCAGCGTGCGCTTCACGCGGACTCCCACGCTCAGTTTCCCTGGCCTGCTGCGCGCGCCTGCGCCGGTGCGCGCCCAAAGCGCACCGTCACGGAGCTGCCGCGCCGCACCATCATGCCGGCCTCCGGACTCTGCTGCACTGCAAGCCCGGTGCCAACCAGAACCGGGTTCAGGCCGAGGCGCAGGCACTCTTCGGTGACGCCGCGAACCGTCTGCCCGGCGAGTTGCGGCACAGCGATGCCTTCGCCCTCCGCAAGCGCCACTGTAGGTGCGGGAGACTTCGGCAAAGGCGGCGCCGACGCTGCAGGGGTCTCTCCGATGGCGTCCTGCACCTGGATGGGATCGAAATCGCTCAGGTCCGCGGGAGAGATATCCGCATTTCTCTTCAGTGAAACGCGGCGCAGGCCCGGCGTGACCTCCGCGTCGTGCGGAGCGTTCAGATAGGCCAGCACGGGCTCAGCGATGCGCTTGAAAACCGGCGCAGCAACGTCGCCGCCGTGATGCGCGCCTACGGGAGAATCGAGTGTGACCAGGATCGTGACAGCCGGATTGTTCACCGGCGCGAATCCGACAAACGACGCGATGACCTGCGATGACGAATAGCGCCCCGTGGCGGGGTCCACCTTCTGCGCCGTGCCCGTTTTGCCGGCGGCCGAATAACCTTCAAGCCTGGCGAGCTTGCCGGTGCCCTCGAGAATCACGCCTTCGAGCAATTGCCGCAGCGTCGCCGCCGTCTGCGGAGCAATCGCGCGGCGCGGCTCGGGCTGTTCCATCGGCGTGATGCGGCCGGCACGGCGCAGCTCCCGCACGACGTAGGGCCGGTAGAGCAAACCGCCGTTGGCGATGGCCGACATCGCCGAGGTGAGCTGAATCGGCGTGATGCCGATCTCCTGGCCCATGGAAACCGCGCCAATTGAAATCGCCGACCAGTTCTCCACGTGGCGCACGATGCCACGCGTCTCGCCGGGCAGGTCCACGCCGGTCAGCGTGCCGAAGCCGAAGGCGCGGATGTGGTCGTACATTCTCGGCGCGCCCAGGCGCAGGCCGAGCTTGATGGCGCCGATGTCGCTCGAGTTCGACAGCACCTGCGCGACGGTGAGCAGGCCGAAGGGCTTGTGGTCGCGGATGCGGTGGCCAGCGATGTAGATGGCGCCCATCTGGCAGTCAATCACTTCTGTGGGGCGCGTGATGCCTTCTTCCAGCGCCGCGCCCACCGTGACGATCTTGAACGTCGAGCCCGGCTCGTAGAGCGCGCCGATGGCGCGGTTCATGTGCGCATCGGCAGGGCCTTCGCCGGCAGCGTTGGGGTTGAACGTGGGCCAATTCGCCACGGCCAACAGCGCGCCGGTATTGGGATCCTGCACGATCACGCTGCCCGCGAGCGCGTGGGTCTGGCGGATCGCGGCGGCGAGCTCGCGCTCGGCGATGTACTGGATATTTTCGTCGAGCGTCAGCATGACGCTCGAGCCCGCGTCGGCGGCTTTTTCGGTGCGCTCGAACCAGCGGCGACGCGCGTCGGTCAGGACGAGCATGCGCCCGGGCGTGCCGCGGATCTCGGAGTCGAGTTCGTACTCAACGCCGGCCAGTCCTTTGTCGTCCAAGTCCACGTACCCGAGCACGTGCGCGGCGAGCTTGCGCTTGGGATAGATGCGCTGGTTTTCTTTCTGGAAGTAAATGCCGCGCAGGTTGAGCGCCTGAATGCGCTCCACCTTCTCGGGCCGCAGCTTGCGCGCGATCCACACAAACGAGCGCGAAGCGGAGAGCCGCGCCGCGATCTCTTCTTCCGGCTGGTGCAGAATGCCCGCGAGGAGGCGCGCCACCATGTCCGCGTCGTTGATCTCAGAGGGAACCGCAAAGCAGGAGTCCACCTGCACGCTCATGGCGAGCTCGCGGCCGTTGCGGTCGTAGATGGAGCCGCGCTTCGGGCTGATTTCGATGATGCGCTGCTGCTGGCGGTGCGCGCGAAAGAGGTAGTCGCTATAGCAGATGATCTGGAGATAACCGAGGCGAACCAGCGCCGCCCCCATCCAAACCATCGCCAGCACGGCCACCAGCACCACTCGTGCGGGGGTACTGCGCAGGTCCATGTTCTTGCCGGGGCTCCGAACTGAACGCGATGTCGCCACTGCGCGGACTTGCGGCGCCAGGCCCGCGCTCGAAACTCTATTGCCTGTTGCCCGAAGCAGCCGGGCGCGCCTGCGCCAGGACGCCTTCGCTCGGGCCTTCGACCGGCGTCACCTGACCCGCCACGGGGGCCGTCAGACCGAGCTGGTTGCGCGCAATCGCGTCAATCCGCATCGGAGAGCGCAGGCTGGCCACTTCGAGCTTCAACTTCTGATTGAGCTCCGCGGCCTGCGCGCGCTCGCTCTTCAATTCCTCGACCTGATAGCGCAACTGGATGTCCTGGAAATGCTGCCAGGCGTACAGGAGCATCACGCCGGCGAGCAGCCCACCCAGCGCCACCCAGCGGAAGCATTCGCGCAGCCGCTCCGGCGGCGCGCTGCGAACCAGCCGCGAATTGTCAATGCGCTTTACGGTGTAGAACTCGGTCATGGCATCAGGCTTTCTGCCGGAGCGTACTTGGACGCTGCCCGCTCGGCCACGCGCATCTTTGCACTTCGCGCGCGCGGGTTCGCGCGCACTTCTTCCGCCGCAGGCTGGATCGGTTTCTTGGTGAGGATTTTCAGGACGCCTTCCTGAGCGAGCTGCCGGAAGCCGTGCTTCACCAGCCGGTCTTCGATCGAGTGGTAACTCAGCACCACCCAGCGTCCCGAGAGAGAAAGAGTGGCAGGGGCCCTGGTAAGAAACTGCTGGAGTTCCTCCGACTCTCGATTCACCGCAATCCGCAGCGCCAGAAACGTTTTTGTCGCGGGATGCAGTTTCTGCCTTCCCCTTTTTTTTTGGGCCCCTGCCACAACCGTTGCCAGGTGTTCGGTGTCCCGGATGGGACGCTCGCGAACAATGGCCCTGGCGATTCTGCGTGAAGCCCGCTCATCGGCGTTGCGATAGAGCAGGTCGGCCAGATCTTCCTCTGACCAATGGTTCACAATCTCGGCGGCGGTCTCCTGCGCATCCGCATCCATGCGCATATCGAGCGGCCCGGCGAAGCGGAACGAAAAGCCCCGCTCCGGGCTGTCCAACTGCATGCTCGATACGCCCAGGTCGGCCAGCACGCCATCCGCCGGCGGCAGCTTCAAGCCGCGCGCGACGTCTTCGATCCTCGAGAAGTTGGCGTGCACCAGAATCACCTGCCGCTCGTACTCCCTCAGCCGCTCCCGCGCGATGTCCAGAGCCCGCGGGTCACGGTCCATCCCAATGAGGCGCCCAGTCGTCAAGCGGCGCGCAATCTCCAGAGCGTGTCCCCCCAGCCCCACGGTGGCGTCGATGTAAATCCCTTGGGGCCGAATCCGCAGCCACTGCACCACCTGTTCGGCCAGAACCGGGGTATGCAGCTCGCTCAACCCTAGATGCCCAGCTCGTCCAGGGTCTTCTCGTCTTCCGGCGTGATCGGGCTCTTGCTCAGGTTCTCCAGGAACCGCGCGTGGTTCCAAACTTCCAGGTACGTCAGGTTCCCGAGCACGTCCACATCGCCCTTCATCTGCGCGGTGTCGCGCAGGATAGCCGGAAGCAGCAGTCTTCCCTGCCCGTCCAAATCGACGACTTGACCGAAGTAATTGGCCCGCGCGAGAAACTTCTGCTTGGTCCGGTTGTGCGAGGAGAGCTTGGCGAGCTTGTCTTCAATCTCGCTCCACACTCTCATCGGATAGATCCGGACATAGTCGCCGTTCTCGCTGGTGACGTAGAACTCCGGGCCGAACTCCCGCAAGGCGGCCAGAAAGGCGGCAGGAATCTTCAACCTGCCCTTCTCGTCGACCGTTGCCGGATACCTGCCGCGCAGCATCATGGAACCTGCTAAGATTCGTCGTTTGAGCTCGCCCCGTCACCACAGCCCTACACTTGTAGCCACTTTCTCCCACTTTGGCCCACGATGTTAGACTTAGATTTCTCCTTGTCAAGGGAAATCCGGCACTGGAATCAATATTTCTTGTGGAAAAGAGGTGCCTGGGGCCAGTCTAGCGGCAAAACACCATACCTTGTGCCGGAGGGCTCGCGAGTGCGGATTGCTTGTCTAGCCTGTGCGGAGATCATGCGCATTGTGCCTTAAGCGTTACGGGCTCGGCGGAGGCGGCTCGGGAAGACCCACGCGCAGATGCGCGAGTTCGCGAAGCATGCTGCGGTCTTCGGGATTGAGCCCGCGCATAAAGGCCTCGTCATTGAGTTTCGCTTCTCGTTCGCTTTCGCTCAGGTTCTGCAGCGCGTGCAAGCGGCGCAGGATGGGCTGCCGACGATCAGGCGGAAGCTGCTGCCACCTGGGCAGGACTTCTTCGCGGACGTGGCGCTGCTGCTCCGGCGTCAACTGCTGCCAGACCCGTTCGCGGTCGACCATGGCCTGCCGCTGCTCGGGCGTCAGCCGGTTCCACTGGTCGAGGCGCCGGCGAATCTGCGCCTGCCGCTCGGGCGGCAGATTCCTGAAGCGCTCGTTATTGTTGAAGAAGCGCTCCTGCTCCGCGGGCGTCATGCGCTGGAGCCGTTCCATCCACGGCGCAGGCACGCCCATGAGTTGGCGCTCTTCCTTGTTTTCTTTGAGTGCGTTCTTCTGATTCTCGGCGGCCCGGCGGTTCTCACGAGCCTCTTCGCGGCGCTGCTTCTTCTTGTTCTTTCCCTGCCCCTGCGCGTGCGCAGGCAGGCTGACGCAGCCCGCCAGGAGCGCGAGCGCCAGGAGCCGGACGAATTGGAGACGCCAGAAGCGCATTACATGTCTCGATTCGGCGTGGCCGGCTTCGCGGGCAGCTCGGTGAGCGGCTCGAAATTGGCCAACACGTCGTAGTCCTCCAGCACCGGCAGGTCGCGGATCATGCGGAACTCGGCTTCAGCCGGCGCCGCAGCCTGCTGCGTTTGCACTGGCGTTGTAGTGGGAGGCAGCGAAGAAAACCACACGGAAAATACGGCCAAGAGCGTCACGGCAAACGCCAGGCGCGGCGAAGGCGCGAGCCACGCCCAGATGCTCGCCCGCGCAGGTTCTGCCGCGATGCGCGCGCGCAGGCGCGCGTCAAAGGCCGGCGACGGCTGTGCAGGCGGCGCTTCGTCCAGCACGCTCCAGAGCGCGCGGAACTCTTCGGCGCGCGTGCGGCACGCGCCGCACGCGGCGAGGTGCGCTTCCACTTCGCGGCGGTCCGCGGCCGAGGCCTTGCCGTCGAGATAAGCAATCAGCCGGTTTTCAATTCGTTCGCAATTCATGGTTCCCTTCTTTCCCCTGCTCCTCAATCTTTCGCGGCTTGCCGGACCAGCGGCGCCAGTTGCACGCGCAGAACCTCGTAGGCGCGGAACAGCAGCGACTTCAACGCGCTCTCCGAGCAGTCCAGAATCCGCGCAATCTCGTCATAGTCGAGCTCATGATACTTGTGCAGCAGCACGGCGGCGCGCTGCTTTTCCGGCAGCGCGCGAATCGCGCAACGGATCACCTCGGCGCGGTCCCGGTCCACCATGCGCTGCTCCACCGTGACGCTTGCATCCCGCAGCTCGAACGCCGGCCGCTCGCCTTCTTCGCCTTCGACCGGCTGGTCGAGCGAAACTTCCATCTGGCGGTAGCGGCCGTCGCGCAGCGCGTTGAGCGCCAGGTTCGTAGCGATGCGGAAAAGCCAGGTGGTGAACTTGGCGTTCGGCGCGTACTGCTTGCGCGCGCGATAGACGCGGAGGAAAACCTCCTGCGCCAGATCTTCCGCCATCGCCGGATCGCGCACCATCCGGCTGAGGAAGCTGACCAGCGGAGTCCGATACTTCTGGAGCAGAAGCTCGAAGGAGGTATCGTCCCCCGCCTTCACGCCCAGCATCAGTTGGACGTCCGACCTGACCATGACCCCCACATTGTATCGAACACTTTCCCGCGCCAAAAGTTGCAGATGAAAGAAGTTACGAGGATTGCTCCCCCTTTCGCGCCGCAGGGGAAGGCCCGCGGCCTGCCGCTGTGGCGGGCTTGCCCGCGTTGGCGGGCCGCATCGTTCTCCGATTTTCGGCCGTTGTCATGCAAGGGGGCCCCCCCGGTTTTTTGCAAACACTGATTCTAAAGGAGATGAGACCCGCATACTTTGTAATGCGCGCATTCCAAGACACTTGCGGGGCCGATTCTTTTGGGCTCTTGCCGTGCATTTGCTCATTCCAAAGAGCTTAAGACCCGAACTCCGCCCGCCTACGCGGGCAGGCCCTCCAAGAATCTGGCGGGCAGGCTCCCCGCTCCAGGCGGGCAGGCGGCAGAATCTTCGCGGGGCCTACTCCATTTTAGCGCAGCGGTGAGGATCAAAGAGAAATGG